>DATEQS010000041.1:0-82448 GCA_035272385.1 Thermoplasmata archaeon | reverse complement strand
GAGCCGTTCGGACCGATTGCTCCGGTGATACGGTTCCACGACCTCGACGACGCGGTTCGCATCGCGAACTCTACCCCCTACGGTCTGCAAGCCGCCGTCTACACCCGCGACCTCGCCCGCGGGTTCACCCTCGCGAAGCGGATCCGCGCGGGCGGGGTCCACCTCAACGACCCGACCAACCTTCGCTGGGACGCGCTCCCGTTCGGGGGCGTGAAGGAGAGCGGTCTCGGCCGGGAGGGACTGCGCTACGCGATGCAGGAGATGACCGAGGTGAAGCTGATCTCGGTCAACTTTGCCTCGCCCTGAGTCTCAGTCGCTGTCCTCGTCCTCGAGATTCCGTCCCGGGAAGTCCGGAACCACGGGCGTCGGAATCGCGTGCTCTGGGGGCGGATGCAGGTAGGTGGACGGGGCCGCGAGGTGCGGAACATGGGAGGAAGTCGCCGTCGGTCGCTGGGGGGTGGGGTCGAAGCTCTCGAGGGCATCCTCGAACGCCGCGAGGCCCCGGTCAAGCAGCTCGTCCTCGATGATGAGCGGAGACATGAACCGAAGCACTTGGTCCCAGGCGCCCGAGGTATGCATCAGGACCCCTCGGGCGAGGAGCGCGGAGCGCATCGCTTTCGCGCGGTCGCCCCACGGTAACCGGGAAGCCCGGTCGTGTACGAACTCGACCCCGATCATGAACCCCTTGCCGCGAACATTTCCGATCGCCGGATGGCGGTCCGCGAGGGAGTGAAACTGGGACAGGAGATGTTCGCCCCGAGTCCGGGTGTGGTCGACGAGGTGCGTGTCCTTCAGGACCCGGATTGTCTCGGCCCCGACCGCGAGAGCGAGCGCGTTGGCCCGGAACGTTCCCAGATGGAAGCCTCTCGGAAGCTCCTTGACGAGGTCCGAGCGGTACGCGACGACCGCGAGCGGGATCCCGCCGCCGATGGTCTTCGCGATGCACAGGATGTCGGGGGTCACCTTCGAGTGTTCCACCGCCCACATCTTCCCCGTCCGCCCCAGGCCCGTCTGGATCTCATCCACGATGAGGAGGATGCTGTGCCGGTCGCAGAACTCACGCAGGGAGGGAAGGAAATCGTCCGGAGGGACGACGTAGCCCCCCTCCCCCAGGATGGGCTCCACGAGGATCGAGGAAATAGAATCGATTCCCGAATACGGGTCGTTCACGAGGTGCTCGAGGTACGAGATGGTGCCCGCCGAGCCCTCGTCCGCCCCGAGGACCGGCCGGTACGGGTCCGGATAGGGAACCCGGACAACGGTGCCGCCCCCGAACGAAGACGTGGAATGGTATCGACGCCCGCTGGTGAGACTGACCACGCCCCCGTGGACGCCGTGGTAGGCGCCCGAGAACGCGACCGTTCCGCGCTTCCCTTGGGCGTGATCGGCGATGTTGACGGCCGTCTCCACGGCATCCCCGCCGGTGACGGAGAGGAAGATCCGAGAATGGCCCCGAAGGTGCCCGGGAAGAACGCTTTCGAGCTCTCGGAGGAAGTGGATACGCGCCTCGGTCGGCAGCTCAAGCGCGTGCCAGATCTCCTTCGATTGGGCTTCGAGCGCCGCGACGAGACGAGGGTGGCGGTGTCCGAGATTGAGGACGCAGATCCCTCCCACCCAGTCGATGAACCGATTCCCGTCCACGTCTTCGATGGTGGCCCCTTGCGCGACCTTCGGAGCGATGGGGAAGTAGTGCGGATACCCGATCGCGTCCGTTTCCAATCGGGCCTGTTCCGCGAGGAGCTCTCGCGAGCGAGGACCGGGAGGCGGGGCAAGGATCCGCGGGGCGTCGGAAAAGCTCAGCCAGTCGGCTTTCGCGGTCACGGTCTTATCCTCTCCCCGGAGGCATTCGTACCCATATCAATACTCGGCCGATGGCCATGACGAGACACGATTACGGGAGTCATCGAATCGGCGACGGTCGTTCGGTGGGCGGAGTCTGGTAGACCGTCTCGGCACCAAAGTCGACTCAGGTCGGGATCTTTCGGTGGACGCCACAGTTCTCGCACACCTGGGTGTTGATAGGATTCTGATGATCGCACTTCAGGCACAACCAGACCAATATCCCCCCCGCCGGCATCCACATCGCGTTCGGCGCGGACGGTTTGGGTTCCGTCGGCGTCACGAGGCCTTCCTCACCGTGACGGTCGGCCGTCGTCCGATCCCTCGGGCTGGTGGGTACGGAGGGGTAGATCGACGACGATGGCGCGTCGGGCAAATTCGCCAGGATGACGGCCACTATGCCCGCGGTGAAGGTAAGGAGGAATCCGACGAAAAACCCGCCCCCTACCCAGAGCGAGAAAGCCCCCATGAGGGCAAGGAGGACTCCCCATGCAGCTTGGTCTCCCGTGTCGACCGAATCCCAGTAAAGGAACAGAAAGATCGCCGACAGAATCGCAAGGAGGATGCTGACCGCCCCCACAGTGACGACGTCGGTCGTGAACTGGATTGGCGCGGAGACCGATGCCGCAAGGGCGAGGACGACGACTCCGAAGACGAAGATCAGTAACGTCCCGATCGCCCCCAGGACCACTACCCCAAAGGCTGCGTCTCGGCCGGCCATGGGACCCCAAATTGAACGAGTTCGGAGGACTATCTAATGAAGACTCGCTCAAGACCCTGTGATCAGAGATTGTTCCTTACAGAGCAATCCTCGCAGTCGAATCCCGGCGCGAGGACCGGATAGGCCGACATGCCTAAGGGGCATCTCCCTTCCCCCAGAACGAGCTCCAAATGACCAAAGTCCCATGGCGGGTCGACACGCACCTTCACTTGAGCCGATGGTGGCCCGATATCCGGTCGACCGGTTACCGCGCGGACCTCGATTTCACGGTGAAGGGTCTCCTTCACGAGATGGACGCCGCGGGAATCGACCGGGGAATTCTCATCCAGGTCAACGACGCTCCGACGGTCCGGGAGGGTCTGCTCGAGGCACGAGGACTCGTTGCCGACAGCGCGGGACGCCTTCGTCTCGTGTCAACTGTCGACCCGACGGAGGGGCCAGAGGTCGTCGCCGAGCAGATCGCTCTGTGGGACGGAACGCCGGAGCTCGCGGGAATCAAGCTCTTCCCGGGGTACCGACCCTTCTATCCCCACGACCGCCGACTGGACCCCGTCTACGAATACGCCCATCGGCGGAAACTCCCCATCCTCATCCATACGGGCGACACAATGGACCCGCAAGGGCTCGTCAAGTATGCCCGTCCGGTCGAGGTGGACGAAGTCGCCGTTCGATTCCGGGACGTGCCGATCGTTCTCTGCCACTTCGGAAACCCTTGGGTCGATGAGGCGGCGGAGGTCGTCTACAAGAACCGGAACGTCTACGCGGACACCTCGGGCCTCCTGGCGCACCCCTCGCATCCGTTGTTCGACCGTATGGTGGAACTCTGCCGGCGACGGCTGCTCGAGGGAATCCTCATGGTGGGCTCGGTGGAACGTATACTGTACGGCTCGGACTGGCCCCTCCTCGACCTCAAAGTGGCCCTGCAGCTCGTCACCTCCCTCGACCTCCCCGAACGCGACCGGGCCGCGATCCTCGGCGGAAACGCTCGACGACTCTTCGGTCTCCCCGACGCAGAGCCGGCGCGGGCGGGGCCGTCTTAAGCCGACGGGGACTCGCCGTTCTGGCCTGGGGGGCGTACCCCGGAGGTTGGTCCGATGGACGGTGACGAGATCCGGAAAGTGGTCCGGGAGACGAACTACGTCACTTGGCGTCGCCAGGGAGGTTGGGACCCGCTCGTGATCGCCCGGGCGCAGGGCTCCCGCTTCTGGGACTCGGCCGGCAAGGAATACATTGACTTCTCCTCGCAACTGATCGCGACCAACCTCGGCCACGGCAATGCGGCCGTCGCGGAGGCGATCGCGGCCCAGGCGAAATCGGTCGCCTACGCGGCCCCCGGGTTCGCGACCGAGGCCCGCGCCCGGACGAGCCTCGCCTTGCTCGAGGTCTTGCCGAAGGGACTCAACCGTTTGTTCTTCTCGACGTCCGGCACCGAGGCGAACGAGGCCGCGCTCAAGATCGCGCGGGCCGTGACCGGACGCACGAAAGTGATGGCACGCTATCGATCCTACCATGGGTCGACCGCGGCGTCCATCTCGGTCACGGGCGAGTTTCGACGACGCGCAATCGAGAAGCTCGAGAAGGTGCCGGGCACGGTCTTCGCCCCGGACTGTTACTGCTATCGTTGTCCCTTCGGCCTGACCTACCCTGACTGTGACGTCGCTTGCGCCGAATACGTCGATTACCAGTTATCCCGCGAGGGAGACATTGCGGCGATGATCGTGGAACCGGTCGTGGGCACGAACGGCGTCCTCGTGCCGGTTCCCGAGTACCTTCCCCGGATCCGGGAAATCACGAAGAAACATGAGACGCTCCTGATCGCGGACGAAGTGATGAGCGGCTGGGGTCGCGTCGGCGAGTGGTTCGCGGTCAACCGCTGGAATGTCGTGCCGGACATCCTCACGACCGCGAAGGGGATCACCGGCGCGCAGATCCCGCTCGGGCTCACCGCCACGACCGCAGCGGTCCACGACGCGTTCCTCGAGAATTACTTCCCGCACGGGCACACGTACGAGGCGCACCCGCTCACCCTCGCCCCCGCCGTGGCGGCGATCAACGAGTACCGTCGGCTGAACCTTCTCGAGAAATCCCGAAAGGACGGGGAGTACCTGCTCGCCCGCCTCCGCGAAATCCAGGAGCGTCACCCGTCCGTCGGGGAGGTCCGAGGGTTGGGGCTCTTTGCCGCCGTCGAGTTGGTGAAGAACCGGACCACCCGGGAGCCGTTCAACACGGAGGACGACAAGATGGCCGGCCGTCCGCTCGTCGTGGACCAGGTGACCGCGGCGATGATGAAGGAGGGCGTGTTCTGTATCGGCTGGGTCTCCCACCTCATTGTCGCGCCCCCGCTCATCGTGACCCGCGAAGAACTCGACCACGGACTCGCGGTACTCGACAAAGCCCTCTCGGTTGCCGATGCGAAAGTAAGCCCGTCTCCCGCCGCATAGCGGAGCTCAGAACCAGCGCGACGTGATGACCTTCTTGCGCGTGTAGAAGTCGATCGCGTCCCGCCCGGCCGCGTGCAGGTCGCCGTAGAACGATCCCTTCCAGCCGACGAACGGGAAGTAGGCTTCCGGAGCCGGGACCCCGATGTTGACCCCTACCATCCCCGCTTCGATCCGCCGCGTGAACTCTCGCGCGGCCTTTCCGTCCTGGGTGAAGATCGCCGACGCATTGCCGAAGCGAGATCGATTCGCGTTCTCGATGGCTTCGTCGAGAGATTTCGCTCGGATGACGGAGAGCACGGGGCCGAAGACCTCCTCCTGGGCGATTGGCATCTCGGGGCGCACGTGGTCGAGGAGGACGGGAGCGACGAAGTAACCGCGCGAGCCGGGCGGCGCGGAGCCCCGAGCAACCACTCTGGCCCCGGCCGCCTCCCCATCTCGGATCCACTGGAGGATCTTGTCCCGATTGTCGGCCCGAATGACCGGGCCGACCTCAGTTCCGGCGGCGTCCCCCGGGCCGACCGACAGGGTGCGGACCGCCTCGATCAATCGCTCCACGAGCCGGTCCGCTCCCGGTTCGACCGCCTCTACCACGCTGCCGGCGAGACAGCGCTCCCCGGCCATCCCGAACGCGCTCGACACGATCGCCGGCAAGGACCGTTCGAGGTCAGCGTCCGGCATCACGATCATGTGGTTCTTCGCCCCCGCGAGCGCCTGGACGCGCTTCCCGTGGGCCGCCGCCGTCGTGTAGACGTGCCGCGCGGTGGGCGCCGACCCCACGAACGACACGGCACTGATGCCCGGGTGGGTCAGGATCGCGTTGACCGCATCCGCGTCGCCGTGCACGAGGTTGAACGTGCCGGCCGGGAACCCTGCCTTCTCGAATAGAGGCGGAAGAAGTGTCGGGGAAAGCGGCACCCGCTCGGACGGCTTCAGGATGAAGCAATTCCCGCACACGAGCGCGAGCGGCGCCATCCACAGCGGGATCATGAGGGGGAAGTTGAACGGGGTGATCCCGGCCACGACGCCGAGCGGCTGACGGACGAGGGTCGTGTCGATTCCGGTAGCGACGTCCTCGAGGAACGACCCCTGCATCGTGGTAGGAGCGGAGGCCGCGAAGTCGGTGGCCTCGAGTCCGCGAAAAACCGACCCGCGCGCCTCCTCCAACGTCTTCCCATTTTCCCGAACGATCGAACGGGCGAGCGTTTCTGCGTGTTCCTCGAGCAGGTGGCGTAAGGCCAAGATTCGGCGCGCGCGGTCCGGCACGGGCACATCTCGCCAGGCGGGGAAGGCCGCGCGAGCCGCTCGGACGGCGGCATCGACATCGTCTGCCCCCGAGCGCGGGACCCGGGCGAGGACGGCCCCGTCCGACGGGTCGAAGACGTCGAGGCGCCCCGTCGCCCGGGCGCGGACCCAACCTCCACCGACATAGTTCTCGAGGTCGGTCGCCGAGGCCATGGAAATCACGCCTCCAGAGCCGAGAGGGGTTTTGACAATTTTGGCACATCACCACTGCAGGTGTGGGAATCAAATACGACAGCTGAGCCTCTTCCTTCCGCTGCTCGCCATGCGCGCTCTTTCCGTTGGGTACGACTCCAGCCCCTCGACCTCACGTCTCCTCCACGACGTCCGCTCTATGGTTCGCCACCTCCTCCGGGTCGCCCTCGATGAAAACCATCGATCTGCAATCGCCCTTCGAAAGGAGACCGCGGCTTGGTTCGCCCACTCCTGGAGGTCCCGCTACGCTGCCCACTGGCATCACTCCGCCTGTTCGATGGCGGTCGGGATTGCCCGTTCCTACTGGAGATTGAAACGAACGGGGCGCAACCCGGGGACTCCGCGAGCCGACCGCCTGGTTGCCCGGGCAGATCAGCGTCTCTGCCGCATTCGTGACAACGACTTGGTTCTCACCATCCGGCCCGGGATCTGGCTCCGATTCCCTCTGAACGATGCGATGAAGCACAAGTACTGGGAGGAGTGGTCGCAGCATCGGCTTGGGGAGGTGACCCTCCTTCCACGGTCGCTCGTTCTTCCGTTTCAGGTTCCGGAACCCAATCGCCTTGTCGCCCCGGAATCCGTGGGGGTCGACCTTAACCTGAACCGAGCGACCGTCCTTTCCACAGATAATCCCGGTGTCCGAGCCGAAGTCGATTTGCGCCCCGCGGCCCGAATCCAGGCACATATGCGGCGCAAGCGCGAGTCGGTGCAGAACGCACTCCCCACCAACCTCGAGCGCCAACGTCGTGTTGTCCGTCGCATGGCCCGACGGGAACGGAACCGCGTAATCGAGGTCGTCCGAAAGGAAGCGGCCCCGGCCATCGTCGGAACCGCGGAGGGCCGGAATATCGTCTTCGAGGACCTTAGCTGGACCACCGAAGAATGCACTCCGAGCGCCAAGAGTCGAGACCTGAGACGAAGGACTTCCCGTTGGATTCACGGCCTCCTCCAGCGCGAAGTAGAACGACGGAGTCCGTACGCAGTCGTGAGAGTGAACGCTCGGGGGACCTCCTCGGAGTGTCCTCGGTGCGGTGGGTCTGTGAGCCACCCGGAGTGGAGACGGAGCGTCTGCGGGAACTGCGAGCAGGAGTTCGACCGCGATTTCGCGGCGAGCAGCATCATCGTGATGCGCGGCGAGCTCTTGCTACGGGGACAAACGGTTGCCCCGAGTGTCGTCGCCTCTCTGGCTGAGCGCTCGCGTCCTTCGCCCGAAAGGGTCTCGGAAGAGAGCGCGTTGACGCTTGACGCGCGAAATGGTGCCCCTGTCACCGCGACCTTTGAGTCACGCTGACGATCGTGCCAAAGCCGGTTTTGACCGTGGCCATGCGAGTCCGGCAGTTGCCGAACGGGGTCCCCGCGGGGAGGGTTTTAGTAGGCCGCACGGCTCGCACGCGCGTAGGGAATCCCGAAGGAGTGAGAACGTGGACCCACGATTTCAATCGGCGTTTGCCGAATACGAACGCCGGACCCCCCGTTCCCGAGAGATCTGGGAGCGAGCTCGCAAGTGGAGCCCTCTCGGGGTCCACTCCAACTACCGGTTCCTCGACCCGTACCCCTTCTTCGTGAGCCGCGCGAAAGGGGTCAACCTCTGGGACGCGGACGGGAACGAATACCTCGATTTCAACATGGGATTCGGCTCGCTCCAGAGCGGGCACGCGCACCCGAAGCTGGTCGAGGCCCTGACCCGTCAGCTCGAGAACGGTAGTGTGTACGGGTACGAGTGGGAACGCACGCCCGAGGTGGCCGAGCGGATCTGTCGCCGATACGGAATGGACAAGGTCCGGTTCAGCACCACCGGCCTGGAGGCGACGCATCATTCCATCCGCTTCGCCCGCGCCTACACCAAGAAGCGTTACATCCTCAAGTTCGAGGGGTCGTACCACGGTTCGCACGACACGCTGCTCGTCGGCGTGAAGCCGCGGCTCCAGGCCGCCGGGCCCCGAGAGCACCCGAAGTCCGTGCCCGCATCCCCGGGAATTCTGCCCGAACTTTCCGAGAGGACCCTCGTGGCTCCCTTCAACGACCTCGAGGCGACGCGAAAGATCGCCCTCGAGCACAAAGACGACCTCGCGGCCATCATCGCCGAGCCGGTGCCGATGAACATGGGGTTCATCCTCCCCGAGGACGGGTTCTTCCCCGGCCTGCGCGAACTGTGCGACGAGCTCGGAACGCTCCTGATCTTCGATGAGATCAAGACCGGCGCGAAGTACCCCCACGGCGGCGCCGGCCGGGTCGGTGTACGGCCGGACCTGATGACGCTTGGAAAGTCGATCGCTTGTGGAGTGCCGCTCTCGGCGATCGCGGCCGGACCGGGAATCCTCGACGAGGTCGGACCCCGCAAGGTCGCGCACGCCGGGACGTATAACTCGAACCCGCTGTCGATGGCCGCCTGCCTCGCTTCGCTCGACCACATCCTCACCGACGAAGGACTGGAACGGTCCGCCCGGTTGAACGCCCGCCTCGCGAAAGGGTATGCCGAGGTCTTCGACGACGCCGGGGTCACGGCTTTCGTCAGCGCCGACGGAGTTTCCGGTACCGTCTTCTTTGCCGACCATCCGGTGCGCAACTGGAGAGATTTCCTGACGGTCGACGGAGACCGATCGATGCTCTACTACTACCACTCCCTCAATCGTGGCCTGATCCCGAGCGGGACCGGTCCCGACGAGCAGTGGACGATCTCGGTCCAGCACACTGACGCCGACGTCGACCGGCACCTCGAGATCCTCGGCACGGTCGCCGAGCATCTGGCGGGAACTCCCCAGTCCGGAGAGATCGAGGAATCGGTGTGACGCGGCCCCTGGAATGGGTCGCACATGACAGAAGAGCACTGACTGTATTGCAGAGGTCCCTCGTTTAGGGCGTGCAGAGGAACCGATCCCTCGGCACCAGGATCGGGTTGGCCCCCGTCCTCCAGCGACGCCTCGGGCGGGCCGCAAGTAAACGGAGAAGCCTCCCGTGGTCGAAGGCTATATCGCCCAACTCTCTGACCCGCTCCGATGGTCTCCCAACGCGAAAAAGCAGAGGCGTTTCGAGCTCTCCACCACGGTCGCCATCCATTCGTGCTCCCCAATGCGTGGGACGTCCCCAGTGCCCGGGTCTTCGAAGATGCGGGCTTCCCCGCAGTCGCCACTTCGAGCGCGGGGCTCATGGTGTCGCTCGGTTATCCGGACGGAGAGGAGATACCGAGACGCGAGGTGGCGGCTGCCGTCGAGCGCATCGCGACGCGATTGTCGATCCCGCTGAGCGCGGACGTAGTCTCGGGGTTTGGACGAACTCCTCGTGGAGTGGCCACAACCGTCCGCATGATGATTGAGGCCGGAGCCGTCGGCATCAACCTTGAGGACCTGGACCCTTCGAGCGACGGACTTCTCCGGGAGACCCTTCAAGTCCGGAAGATTGAGGCGGTCCGTCAATTGGGAACTTCGATGGGGATCCCCATTGTCATCAATGCTCGGACCGACGCGTTCCGACATGGGTCGGGCGACGTGAACGAGCGTCTCAGAGCGGCGATCCGTCGTTCGACGGCGTACCGGGACGCCGGGGCGGACTGCGTCTACCCGATGGGATTGACCGAGTCCGGTTCGATCTCCACCTTCGTCCAGGCTCTCGAGTGTCCGGTCAACGTGATGGTTCACAAAGGTCTTCCGACGGTGGCCGAACTCGAGGCACTGGGGGTGAAGCGGGTGAGCTTCGGCCCGTCGGCGTCCTATGCGGCCCTTGGACTATTGAAGCGAGCCAGTGAGGAGGTCCTCACTCGAGGGACCTATGGTCTATTGTTGGAAGGGGCGATTACGTTTGACGAGCTTAATCTGCTTGCCCGCCGGAGGCGGCCCTCGAGCGCTCCGAACCGCTGAAGATTCGAATCAAGCCTCGAACCTTGTTCCCGCAAGGATCGGTAAGGACTCCCTCTATGTCCACGTGATGATCATGATGCTCTGGGACCACTTCTTCGAAAGCCTCCAAAGTATAGTCACCGCCGGAGACTACGGGGACTCCGAAGGCGGCGTGGCCATTAAGTCGAGGAGACAAATCGTGCCGGAGATTATACTGTGCCGACGCAGCCTCCGGAGGATTTGGCATCGAACGACCCCGAGGGCGGGATTTCGTTGGCCCGGACTGGAGACGAAGCGAGTCAGCTGCGTCTTCGGATGGAACGGCCCTCCCGGATCGGTCGATTCTTGTTTGGCGTCCTCGGCGCAATCACCGCGGCCGCCGGTTTCGCGGTATGGATCACCAGCAGCTCAATCGTCGGGCTTGCGCTGGGTGTATTTGGGGGGTTGTTGATCATTCTAGGGGTGATCCAGCACAACCTTCTTCGCCGTGATGGTCAACACTGGCCGGATCAAGCGGTGTTGCGGGAGGGCGGAGTGGAGCTGTTCCTCCACAATGGAGAGGTTCGCGGAGCCACGTGGTCGGACTCTGACCTTGCTTTCCATCTCGTCGAACGCCGTGCCCCACCCCCTGCGAACCGGGAGTATCTCCTCATCTGGTTGATGGATTCCAAGGTTCCGCCGGTTGAGCTTTCGGCGGAGGGTTTTGACCGGCTGAACCGCGCCACCGTCGATCGGAACCTTCGCGTCAATGAGAGCCGTCGTGGGTCGCGGCCGGATGCGACCAGGTTGATAGAAATTCGACAGAGGGCCTCGGGGGTCTCCGGCGAGACGAGGTAACCTCCGGCAACCCAAGATCGCAATGGCAATAGTCATGGGTGAGGGAAATCAAAGAAGAAAGGAAGCCCCCGGAGGACCCTCCGGGGGCGAAGAAAGGGTTAGTCCTTTGGTACTTGGTTCCGACCTACGGTATCGGTGTGACCGGCACGGTTCCTGCTAGTCCCGAGGCGTAGACGCTGATCTCAGCGGTCGCGGCCGCGATGGCTTCGTTGTTGGCGGGGTCCATCACGTACTGCAGGTACCGGAGCACTTCACCCGTGGGCGGAGCGGTTTGGATGTTCTCGAACGGGCGCCAGCCGATGTATGCCTGGTCGGTCGCGTAGTTCGCCGAGCCCGCCTCATGGTCCGCAATCCCCTTCGCGATCGCACCGAGAGCCTTCGACTCACCCACGATCGTGACTACGACCGACTGGCCGTAGCCCTGGAAGTTGACCGGGGTCACGCCGGAGGTGCTCGACTGGGCAAGGCCGTCCGAAGCGTAGCCAAGCGCATCCTTGCTCCCTGCGACGTTCGAGATTACTCCGGGGTTTCCATTCCCTCCGGTGGTAGTCTTGGCCGTGAAGCCCCAGCCACAACCATCAAACTGGTTGTCGCCGCCGCATCCCGTGAAGCCGACGCTTAGGGGGCTGACCGGTCCACTGGCTCCAACTGCGAGGTCGCGCGAGATGAACGACTGGGTCGTTCCGCTCACGTCCGACCGGTAGTTGACCTGGATCGCGTTGTTGGGTCCGCCCGCGCATACGGTGAATCCGCACGGCGTGCTCTCCGACGTAGCCGCCGAAATCGCCGCCACGCAGATGTCGCTTCCGCAGGTCGTTCCGGTGCTCGCCGTCGCGATGACCGGGGTGCTGTAGCTGGTCACCGTCGGGAAGCCGGCATTGAACGCGACCGTGTCTGGCGAGGCGATGTTCATGCTGTCCTTCACGCCAATCGACCAGCCGATGGTTGCTGTTCCCGAGGCTACGCTCTGCGAGGTGATCGAGATGCCAGTCGTAACGAGCAGCGTGTTTGTCGCACTGCTAGCCAAGTTGGCGGTCAGTGCACCGAGGGTAACGGCGGCCACGTACGAGGGCGACAGAGCGCCTACCGTATAGGTAACGGACCCGGTGATCGTCTGCGTGATTGGGGTCCCTACGGTGCCGGTGAAGACGTTGGTCGTCCCGGTGTACGTCGCTGGGGCGGCCGGGGCGATGGCCACTCCAGTCAGCGTTGTGTAGGGGGATTCGCCAAATGCGGCGGATCCACAGACGTTCAGGTCAGCTGCCGCGCATGCAGGAATCTGGTTCCACGTGTAGCCCGCGCCCTGGGCCGGCTGGACCGGTGCCAGGATGCCATTCTCGTGGAAGCTCCCCTGTACGTAGATGTTGCTGCCCGACGAGGATGCAGTCGCGCTCGCGTCGGCGTAGATTGCCTGGAGTGTGTCCCAGGTCATGTTGTTGAGGCCGTGGTTGTTGTTCGACGCGACAATTGGGTCGACACCATCGTAGGCCACGATTTCTGTTGCCACCGTGGCCAAGTTACAGCCATCTGACGTCAACGTAGCGGGTGTTACGAAGGCAGAATACTGGCCGATATCGATCTGACCTGAACAGACGGCGGCCGCACCGGCGCCGGAACCACCCTGATTGACGCTGATGACGATGTTCGAGTTGTTCTGTTCAAACCAGGACGCAGCTTGTACCGCGAATGGGTAGACCGACGTGCTGCCCCCGATAGTGACGGTGTACTGGGCGCTCGGACTCCCGATGCCCTTCGTAACGCCGCCCTGCCAGGCGACTAGCCAGAGGTACAGTGCCGCCGCCGCTGCGACCGCAATGAGAATCAAGATCAGGGTCGCCACAACGGGCGACACTGCCTTCTTATTGCGGAGGCGTCGGAACCTCCGGCTTCGTTCATTACGTTTCAACTTCGCGTTCATTTCTCTTCGTTTTCCCCCTTCTTCTTCTTTCTTGGCGCGGTCGTGCCCTGGGCAATCACCCGAGGCCCTTCCGCAGCTCTTCGAAGGCGTGGGAGTTTGATATGCGCGACCGAAGTAGAAACCGAATGCCGAGGTAAAGTTCGACCCCTTTGGAGGAGGTTCGACGGTCTCCAACACCATCGGTTTCCTATGGAGATTACGGTAACTCCGTGCGGTTCGCTTAATCCCGAACGGCCGACTGAGGAAACCGATGAACTCCGGCGACGCGGCGTCCTCGTCCGCGGCCGCCCACCGGGACCGCAACGCCCCTCAAATGCCCCGGGTAAAGCCGGGGGAATTCAAGCCCAAGAACCGCGAGACCCTACTGCGCGAGGCGGCCCAGCTCGAGACACTCCTTCTCAAACGCGCGACCACCCCGGAGAAGATGCTCGTCGCCGCGGAGTTGGGCTACATGCGGCGACAGCTCCTCAGCGACCGGAAGAGGCTCAGTGTCACGTATCCCGTGAACCCCCCATTCGCCTTCGTCCACATCTACTTCAGCGAGGCTGACGAGGAGTTCGAGTACGTGGCCCTCGAGCCGACCCTGAAGCCAGACGAGAAAGAAAAGATCGGTCAGATTCGGACCCGAATGGAGGCGATGATGGGACAGGAGGAGCTGCCCATCACCGCAGGTACTACCCTCGAACAGTCACCGGCGCTGCAGGAATACATGCGAAAACGGTTCCTGACAGTTCTTGACCTCTACGACATCGCCGTTCCCGAGAAGCGTCGTCCGGTTCTCCTCTACTACCTCCAAAGAGACTTCCTCGGTCTCGGACGCACCGACGCTGTACTACGGGATCCCTTCTTGGAGGATATCAGCTGCCTCGGCCCGGGGGTTCCTCTCTTCGTTTTCCACCGGGTATTCGGCTCGCTTCGGACGAACGTAATGTATGACGGAGAGCTCGACCTAAACAAGTACATATTCAGGCTCGCGCAAATCGCGGGCAAGCACATCTCAATCTACCAGCCTATTCTGGACGCCACGCTCGAGGACGGCAGCCGCATCAACCTCACCCTCGGGACCGAGGTCACCCGCAAGGGATCGACGTTCAGTGTCCGGAAGTTCTCGCACGACCCCGTTTCCCCCATCGACCTTCTCCGCTTCGGCACAGTTTCTGCCTACGAGTTGGCGTATTTCTGGACCCTCGTCGAGCATCACCGGTCGATTTTGATCTCGGGCGGGACTGCCGCGGGAAAGACGACATTCCTCAACGCCGTGACGATGTTCGTCCGACCGGAAGACAAGATAGTCTCCATCGAGGACACTCCCGAAATCCAAATCGACCACGAAAATTGGATCCAATCGGTCGCCCGCTCGGGTTACGGCTTGTCGGCGGGTGGCGCTTCCGGTGTCTCCGGTGTCTCGGGCATTACCTCCCATGGAGCGAAGCCTCTCGGTAGCGTCACCCTCTTCGACCTCTTGGTCGCCGCGCTCCGCCAGCGGCCGGAGTACGTCATCGTGGGCGAGGTCCGGGGGGTCGAGGCGTTCACGCTCTTCCAGGCGATCTCTGTGGGACATGCCTCGATGTCGACGATCCATGCCGGGTCCGTGGCCGAGCTCCTGCATCGTGTCGAGAACGAGCCGATGAACATCCCCCGCGTCCTCTTTCAAGCCCTTGACGTGGTGGCGTTCCCGGCCCAAGTGGTGGTCAACAACAACCGGGTCCGCCGCGTCACGAGTGTGACCGAAATCCTCGAGGTGGACGCTTCGACCAACGAACTCCTGACAAACGACCTCTTCCGCTGGCAGCCCGCCGAAGACACCTTCACGTTTCTCGGCCGGAGCTTTGTCCTCGAACACATCGGAGAAAGGGTCGGGCGAACGCTCGACGATTTGATGAAAGAGGTGCGAAGAAAGGAACAGTATCTCCGCTTGATGGACCAGCTCGGGGTAACTTACTTCAAGGACGTGAGCCGGGCCATCGCCTCATACTACGTCGACCCCACCGCCGCGATGAAGGACTTGGAAAAGCGAGCCGCTTCCTGAGGAGTCCATGTTCAAGAAAGTGGACTCCGTTCCGGCTTCCAACGACGCGAAGTCCGAGGGCGCGCCTGCCCCGAAGCCAAAGCCCTCGTTCGAGAAGAGCTACGGGACCTTCGCCTATCGACTCTTGGGCGCCCGCTTCGAGAAAGGAGCCGGGTCGGAGCTGCTCGCCGAACGTCTCGTGCGAGCGGGGATGGACATCACACCGGGAATGTACAACTCGGTCATGTACCTGACAACGATCCTTGGAACCGTCGGCGCGTTTGCGTTCAGCTTCCTGCTGTTCCACTACCTCATCGTGGTACCCGATTGGTACGCGTACGTCGCCCTCATCACCGGCGTTACTTTGGGAGCTATTCTTGCGGGCTTCCAATTCGTCATCAGTTCGCGGATTGCGAATCGCAAGGACCAGCTCGACCGAGAGCTGCCGTTTACTTTGAGCGAGCTATCGGTGCTTGCGAGCACCGGCATGTCCCCCATCCAGCTGGTGCGGCGCTTCGCCCGCCGTGACCACGACCCGGCGATGACTCTCGAGTTCAAGCGGGTCATCTACCGGACGGACGTGGAAGGAAAGGACCTCATTACGGCCCTCGCGGAGACCGCAAAAGGTTCTCCCTCGCAATCCGTGCGAGAATCGTTCTGGGACCTCGCGAACATGATTCACCAGGGAGGGAATCTCGATGAATACCTCCGTGCAAAATCCGACGATGTATTGCGGCTCAAGCGATTAGTCCAGAAGGAATTCATCGAGCGACTTTCGACGTTTCTCGACATGTACGTGAGCCTCGTGCTCGTCGGAGTTCTCATGATCGCGGTCGGAGCGTTCCTCATCAATGCGCTGGGATCGACGGCGGCCGGGCTCGATTCCAACGAGCTGCTTTTGTTGCTCACCTTCGGGTTCGTTCCCGTCGCGGTCGCGATGACGATCATTCTGATCTCAATCGCCTACGCGCGCGCGGAGTGAAACCAATGCGCCTGTCGATCATCTTCGCAATCCTCCTGGTGTTCCTAATCGCCGCCGCCGTAACCAACATGGGAACCGCTCGCGCCGCGACCGGTCCAATTGCATTCAGCGGAGAAACTCCGGGACCGGGATCAGCAACCGGGTCCACTACCCCGACGATTTCGGTCAGTTACTCGGACAAGGTCTCGACCATTGACACGTCGAGCGTCTTTCTCTACGTGGACGGAGTCAACGTCACAACCTTCAGCGATACCACAATCACCTCCTCAGGGGTGACCTATGCTACACCCTCGATCCTGTCTCTCAAGAACGGACTGCACAACGTCTCTGTCGTGGTCTCCGACCTCTCCGGGAACACCGCTCAGGACAAGTGGAATTTCACCGTCAACACGAACATTACATCGCCGCCGGCCAATCCGCTGTCCGGGGTCAAACCGCTGACCCTCCTCTTCTACACCGGGATCGTGGCGGCCCTCGCCGGCGCGGCCGTCGGAGGGTACATCCTCTTCCTGAAGCAGACAACTCGGTTCACCTTCCGAAGATACTTCGCGACCCACCACGTCGAAGCAAGGTACTACACTCTCTACATCCCAATGGCCGCCGCGTTCTTCTTCATCCTATTCGGACTTTCCCTCGTCTACAGCAATCCCAGCTGGCCTTCGAATGCCGTCGATTACGTATTCATCATCGCCATCTTCATCGGCCTGACGGCATTCGGCGTGGACGCCCGGCGCGAGATGTTGCGTATCCGCGCGTTCGAGCGAGCTTTCGCCCAGTTCTTGTTTGAGCTCGCGGACGCGATGCGAGGTGGTCTCGATCCTGCGAAGTCGATTGTTGAACTCGCGAAAACCTATACGAACATCCTCGCAAAGCCCCTGCGGGTCGCCTCAGATGGGATTCGACTGGGAAGGCCGCTCGACTCCGTACTTACAGATATGGCGAAACCGATGCAGAGTTCGCTCATCAATCGCTACGCGGGCCTTATCGCAGAAGCGACCGCCGCGGGAGGCGAGACCGCCTTAGTTGTCTACCGCGCGGCGAAGGACATGGACGATTTCGTCAAGATCGAGGAAGAGCGTGAAAAGCAGTTGATGCTACCCGTCGCCGTCATCTACATCGCATTCTCTGTACTGATGGCGGTCCTGTTCGCCCTCCTGTACATTGCCCCGGAGCTAGGAACGCTGAACATTTCGTTCATCGGTCTCGGGGGGCTACCGTCTTCGAGCTCTTCAGCTACCACGAGCGTGCCTCGTTTGGACTTTACTACGCTCAAAGAGCGCTTTTTCGAATTGATGGTGATTAATGCCCTGGGCACCGGGGCCATCATCGGTGCTTTTACCGAGGGAAGGGCGCGGTACGGGATCCTCCATTCGCTCGCGCTGGTCGCCGCGACGGCTATCGCCTTCGCCATCGTTTTCCCGTGAATGGCCGAGGGCCAAGCACCGGAAAATGGTCTCGTCGACTCAACTCCCCACATACAAGATAGTCGCGGTTCCTGAGAGTCCCTCGGCGCTAGTTATCGTTAGGACGACGTTGTAGTGGTCACTGGTGGTGAAGTCGCTCTGCGGGGCCACGGCTTTCTCCCCCTGCAGCTGATGGCCGCCGCCCGGCAGTGTCCAGCTGGGGGTAGTCAAGTCAGTGATTAGCCAGGACCACGAAACGATAGTGTCGTTAGTCGGCACAACGGACCCGCTTCCGTCAAAGACGACCACGGGGGTGTCTGTTCCACCGCTGAAAATCTCTGATTGCTCGGTCAAAGCGACTGCGGTCGGTGCGGCAAAGACGCGACTAAAATCGTTACCGAGAGCGGTGTATAAACTAATTGAGATGAAGTTCGTCGCTCCGAAGCTGGCGAGGTTGTAAAACGCTAAGAAACCGCCGTGTGGATCAACGATTGGGTTCCATGTCGTCAGGTTGACCGCGATCGTGACCTGTTCGAGCGAGCTGAGGTTAAACTCAGGAACGGTGTTCTGAAACGGGGACATGGCCCGGTTGCAGAGCTCGCAAACCTGCACAACCGATGAGCTTCCGAGTGGGGTCACAGAGTAGAAATTGATGAGCTGGCCATTCACGGTAAGCTCATTGATGATCATTGTATTGATGTCCAAACTTCCAGCAACGAAACTGAAACTCGAATAGTTGGCGCCCATATTGGTGGTGTTCAAAACCGTGCTGACACTGAGGATCCGGATGTTTTCCAGAGATCGTTGGTGGGCGGCGGCCTGCTCCTTCTGGAGTTGTGCCTGGTAGCCTGCGACGAACAGTGAAAACGCTGTAACCGCGACGACGACGATGAGGACCAACATCAGGGTCCCCACGATCTCGGCGAGACCCCGGTCATGCCTCTGGAAACGACGCATTGTCGTCCGACGGGCGCCGGGAAGGATAGGCCTGTTCCCCGTAGATTACGGTAAACTCCGGGGGCTATCGAAAACCCCTCGCCTCCTAATTAAGACGGGTTTCTCTATGCTCGGTAGAATGGGGATTCCGGTAGAAGTGCCAGGGCTCGATACCATTCTTCCGGAGGTGACGGATGGAAGCGTAGTGATCGTCGAGAGTGGCGCGGACTCGGCCAAGAATTTCTTCGTTCGTCGCCTCGGGCTTACCGCATTGCGGATCGGTCGTCCGGTAACGTTCGTCATCTCGCGGGACCGCGGAGAGTTGCTCGGTTTGTTGGCCGAGGAGGGGGGACCGGCCGGTATCGATGGCGGCCTCAAGATCGAAGAAAGGGACGCGATTGCGGATCTCAAGGAATTTGCTGGCCGAGGCGGACTTCTAGCGGTCGACTCGTTCTCACTGCTGACGCTCGACCTCCAGGCTGCCGAGCTTGCGGCAATGCTCCGGGACCTTCGTGCTCAATGCCGAGAGAAAAAGACGAGCGTAGTGCTCGGCACCGACCGTGGGATGTTTGAGCCCCGAGGCGAAGCGGTTGTAGCCCACCTCGCTGATGGCGTTCTCCAGTTTCACTCTCGTGAAGGGCCGGAGGGTCTCGTTCGATTTCTGCGGATACCCAAGTGGACCGAGGGGAGGTTCTTCGACAGGAACATTTATTATGAGTTCGACGGAAAGCGGATTGCAATCGACCTTCGAAGTCGGGTGCTGTAGATCGTAACGGAGGCACCGTGCCGGGAGGATCCTATGAGCGGTACGGGTTGACGGGGAACCCGTTCCGGGAACTCGCGAGCGAGAACCTCGAGGACGTCGAGCTGTTTCACGTTAACCTCGAAATCGACGACGCGCTTCATAACATCGAAGAGGAGGTATTCGAGAAGGAGAACCGGGCGATCGTCGCCATCGTGGGGGCCCACGGTACCGGTAAGACGGAGCGACTCCTACTCGCGGCCGCCGAAGCGCGAGAGCGCAAGGCCTTCACCGTCTACTTCGACGTCACGTCAAAAACTAGCTGGGTCCTCCGGGGATTGGCGCAGGAGTTTCAGAAGACAGCCGAGGCCGGAGGATTCGCAAAGACCTTCTCGTCACCGGCGTGGTTGCGCGGAATCGTTGCCCTCCAAAAGCTGAAGGATGAGAACTACGACGCCATCGCCGCTGGAAAGGCAATCGGGCTCGCCCTCAATGAGACCGCTCCCTCCCTCCTTCTCCTCAACGACCTTCACAACCTCATGGAGTCGAACGAGGTGCACTCCTTCGCGAGAACTCTTCAGGAGATCTCTGACGTCATTAAGCCGGGGGTGTTGATCATGTTCGACTGCTATCCTAGTTACCTCGCTTGGTTGACGGTCAACCACGCTCCGCTCGCCTCGCGCATCAACCGCACCTTCGTGCTGCCCGGGCTCACGACAGACGAAGCGAGCCTGATGCTGGCCAAGAAGTTGCTCCCGAAGCGGTTGGTGGAGGACCTCGACCCGATCTATCCCTTCGATCGAGAAGCAATCGCTGCGATGAACGAGGCTGCTGGCGGCAACCCGCGCCGATTACTCGAAGAGGCCGACCTCGCAATCGAGTACGGGGTATCGCACCGCCTCTATCGTGTCGACGGGGAGACCGTCCGTACGGTGGTCGCATCTCAAGCCGCCTCCGCAGCCACCGCAGAAAAATCCAAAGGTCCCGCAGCGCCGGAAACGTTCTCCGAGGATCCCGCCCCTTCCCAGGCTCCTCGGAGCGCTGCGGCAAACGCCGCCGTCATTCGCCGTTAGCGGAGCGTTGGACTACGGTCCAGCGCTGTTCTACTTCGGTTCTCGGTCCATGAGAATGGCCATGTTGATCGCCTGCTCGGCGATGTCCGCGGCGTATCTCGCGGTCCGTCCGAGGCTGTTGACGACCGTTCCGAGGGCGAGCAGTTCCTCCCCTTTGCGGATCGCGACCCGATGGGAGAGCGCATCGATCAGTTTCTGGTTCTCGCCCCGCGCGTCGATCGCCTCGTTAGCCGCCTCGATGTCGCCCGATATCAAGGCGTTGAAAGCCCGGTCGAGGACGGCGACCGCGGATGTAGCGGCCTCCTCAAGATCCCGGATCAGCTTCGGGTCGAGTGTCTTTCCCTCGGCCAGGACAGGATAGGTCTCCGCGATCCGTTGGGCGTGGTCTCCGATCCGCTCTAGGAGCTTGCCGACCAATTGGTAGCCGTGAATGGCGCGTTGGTCGAATCCGTTGTCGTGGGAAGCCGCAGTGGTGCTGCTGAGGTGGAATTGCTTTGCGACCATCCAGTAGAGTCGGTCGACGTCCTGGTCTCGGAGCGCGACGTCGCGCGCGAGCGTGCTGTCCGACTTCTTCAACGCCGAGATCGCGTCCTCCACCATCGCCCGAACGGTGAGATGCATGCGCCGAAGGCACTTCTCCGAGCTGAGTTCGGAAGGGTCGGAGAGGTCTTGGATCACGATCGAGTTTCGCCCCTCCTCGATCACCTCGGGGCCGATGACGAGGCGACAGAACTCCCGCGACACCCGACGCACGAACGGGGCTCGATCGGGAGGAAACCGGACCTCGATGATTCCGAACCCGGAGATGTACGCTCCGATGAGCTTGCGCAGGAGGTGGTCCCGTGCCTCCTCTCCCTTCTCCTGGAAGACCTTGCGTCGCGCGGCCGGCTTCTCCACGGCATGGGGACGCACGGAGACGGTGCCGTCCGGCGCGGTATCAACAAAGAGGGTATCTCCGGCCTTCAGACCGGCGTTCAATACCCAGCGCTTGGGCAGAGAAACGAGGTAGGTCGAGCCGCCGGCGAGCTGTAGCTTACGCCCTTCCATCGAATTCCACAGACAGCCGAAACCCTACAGAGAGATAAGGGTTGAATCTATAGACTATGTGTATCATACTAAAATTCAGATGTTTACGAAGTTTCCTCCTAAGCAGGCCAAATAGGGCGTGTCCCATCGTCACCCGAGATGCGGGGAGGTGTCGCCGAGCGGCTTGGCTTTTTGGACCTGGGGTTCGAAAAGGTCGGCGACGAACCGCCTTCGAAAGTAGACTCGGAGGGCCGGCCGCCGAGTGGACCCGACGTCCCGTCCCCGGTCGGGGCGGGGAGTCGGACCGGGACCCGGCCGGTCCCCAACCGTCGGACTCTGGTATATGTCGGGGTTGTGGTCGTGGTCGTTGTGGCCGTCAGCATCTTCGCGTATGCCATGTTCGGAATCCCCCACTCCAACGGCACCTCGGGTGTGGTTTTGGTGCCCGCGGGTACTGGCCTGTCGCTCCCAGCCGGCCAGTTCAGTGGCTTCGAATTCACAGCGAATTCGCCCTCGGTCATCACGGGGACGCTCAACAGCTCGGAAGGCGTTCAAATCTATCTGATGACCCCGCAGGAGTTCCAGGCGTTCATCAAAACTACTAACGTCAGCGGTTACGGATGGACATCGGGGTGGGTTGCGAACGACACGATCTACACGCTCGACATTCCGGTCCCACTTGGCCAATGGTACCTCGTCCTTACTGACCCAAACGTCGGCATCCCTACCGGAATTGGGATTTACACGGATATTGTCGTGAAGGCCGCCTAGTTCTCGGGGGGTTGCCCGAAAGGGCTTGCCCTCTGACGCTCAATGTCATCTCGGCAGCGACCAGGAGTGCTCCCGGCGGGATTTGAACCCGCGTTGGAGGGTATCCTCGGCGTCCCGAAGGACACCTCGAAGGCCCTCTATCCTTGACCGGACTAGACTACGGGAGCACCGGAAGGGCGCGGAGGCCGTCAGGCAGATGACCTGCTAAGGAGCTTTCGTATGCGCGGACGGCGCTCCGAGGGGCCCCGGGTTATCCCCGCGCGCCGCCGGAAGGGGGTATCGGACCCTCCAGCACGTAGGGCCGAGTGGTGTGGCGGGGCAGGTACTCCGATCGCCTTTGGCCCGTGAGAGCGTAGATCGTCTTCTCTCCGACCTTGCAGGCGTTGTCGGCAATCCGCTCAAAATGGCGAGCGACGAGGAGGTCCCCCGCGAGGCGCCGGACCAAGGCGGGGTCCTTTTCGAGGTTCGCGATGATCAGCTGGTTCGCTTGCCGATGCATGCGGTCGACCGCGTCGTCCCGCGTGAACAGTTGCCGAGCGAGTTCGACGTTGTCATGGTTCAGGGCTTCGATGGTTTGGTGGATCATCGACTCTACGATATCGTCCATCTGTTGGAGGAGGCTCCGGAGCTCGGAGAGCTCCTTGGACGGGCCGGAGGAGGTGATACGGGCCATGTCGAATCCGAGCCGACCAATCCGGTCGAGGTGGGTGGTGCTCTTGAGGAGGCCCGCGGCGGTGCGGAGGTCGACCGCGGCCGGCTGACGGAGCACGAGGAACGCGATAGTGGCATGTTCCATGTCCTCGTCGAACTGGTCGAGGGGCCCCGCTCGGTCGAGGACCTTCTGGGCCGCCGCGAGGTCTCCTTCATCGTAGGCGTGCCAGCCGTCATGTACCATGCCTAGGGCCCATCCCCCCATCCGCACCGCGCGGTCCTTGAGGTGTCGGACCTCGAGGTCGTAGCCGCGAGGTTCGCCCGTATCGGCCAAGGGGTCTTTGTTCATCCGAACCTCCCGGTGATGTACGACTCGGTCAGGTGCTCCTTCGGCTTCTCGAACACATCCACGGTCGGACCGAATTCAATGAGCTTGCCCAGGTACAGGAACGCCGTAAAGTCGGACACCCGGGCGGCCTGCTGCATGTTGTGCGTCACGATGACCACCGTGTAATCGTTCTTGAGTTGGCCAATGAGCTCCTCAATCTTCGCCGTGGCGATAGGGTCGAGGGCCGAGCACGGTTCGTCCATGAGGAGCACTTCGGGGTCGGCGGCGAGCGCCCGAGCGATGCAGAGGCGTTGTTGCTGACCTCCCGACAGGGAAGTAGCCGCGGAATCAACGCGGTCCTTGACCTCATCCCAGAGCGCCGCGTGTTTGAGGGAACGGAGAACCACGGCATCCATTTGCTCGCGGGTCGGTCGTCCGTTGAACCGCAAGGGAGCCGAGACGTTGTTGTAGATCGACATCGTCGCGAACGGATTCGGCTTCTGGAAGACCATGCCGACGCGGCGGCGCACCAGCGTGGGATCCAGCTTGTACAGATCTTCCCCGTCCAAGAAGACGCTCCCGTCGACGCGCGCCTTCGGGGTCGTTTCGTGCAACCGGTTCAGGCATCGGATGAGGGTGGACTTGCCGCATCCGGAGGGGCCTATGATGGCGGTGACCTTCCGGTCGGGGATCTTGAGGTTGATGTCCTGGATGGCCCGGTTCCCTCCGTAGAACGCGCTCAAGTTCAGGACCTCCATCTTGAGGGAGTCGGTAGAGAGCGCCAAGCCTACTCACCTCGCATGCGTCGCGCCAACCGGTCCAGGGTCAACCGAGAGGCAATACTCAGCACCAGGATAAGCAAAAGGAGGAGGAGGGCTGCCCCCCATGCCAGGTTGACCAAGTTCTGGGACGAGCTCGTCGCTCCGACGTAGATCCAGAGCGGCAACGCACACCCCTCTTGCGAGAGCCCCTGCAAGGGGTGCTCGCAGCCGTTGCCGAGCAGGATCAAGAGGGGAGCCGCCTCCCCGGCGGCACGGGCCACGGCCAGCAGGACGCCCGTCACGATGCCCGGGAGGGCCGAAACGAGCACGATGCGCAGGGTCGTCTTCCACCGGGAGATGCCGAGAGCGAGAGCCGCTTCCCTCACGGAATTCGGCACGGTCCGAAGGGCCTCTTCGCACGTCCGCGTCACGATGGGGATCATGATCACGGCGAGCGCGAGCGACCCCGAGAGGGTGCTGAACACGATGGTGGGGTCATAGACGACAATGAGGGCATAGATGAACGCCCCCGCCACGATCGAGGGCACACCCGAGAGCACGTCCGCGACGATTCCGACGATGCGAGCCGACTTGCGCTCCCCCGCGTACTCGACTGCGAAGATCGCCGCGCCGATTCCAATCGGCACCGAAAAGAGGGCGGAGAGACCCATGAGGAGGATGGAACCCTCGATGGGCACGACCAGCCCTCCCTGCTGACAGGTCACACCTGCCAGGGGGGTGCACGGTTGGGGGATTCCCTTCGTGAAGAGGTCCACATTGAAGACCGAGCCTCCCAGCAACACGGTCTCGTAGATCACGGCGGCGAGTGGGACCATGATCGCCACAATCGCAAGCCCGGTCAACACGGCCATTCCGTTGCTGAAGTACTTCCGGCGGGCAAAGCGGTCGAACTTCATTCGGCTCCCACCCCTCGACCGGCTTGGAAACGCGCGAGAATGGCTCGGGCCCCGAGGTTGATTGCGAGAGTGATCAGGAGAAGGATAAGCGCCGCTTCGAGAAGCGCCGGGACCTCGTTCGGGGAGGCCGCCTCAAAGAAATCGTTCGCGATGAGGCTCGCGATGGTCTGACCCTGGGAGAACAGGGAGGTCGGAAGGACGTTGTTGTTCCCGATGGTGAGCGTGACCGCCATGGTCTCGCCGAGCGCCCGACCGAGCCCGAGCACGATGCCCGCGATGATGCCGCTGCGCGCGTACGGAAGAACGGCTTTTCGCGTAACCTCCCAGTCGGTGGCGCCAATGCTCAGGGCCGCCTCCTTCTGGCTCCGAGGAACGGCCGCGATGGAGTCCCGGGCGATCGCGGTGATCGTCGGAATGGCCATGACGGATAGGACCAGACTCGCCGTGAGCACATCGAGTCCGATGGGATTTCCACCGAACCAGCCCGTCCAGCCAAGGTAACGGGCCAGGATGGGTTCGATGTCGACCCGCATGATCGGCACGAGGACGATGAGCCCCCAGAACCCGTAGATGATGGAGGGGATGGCGGCCAGGAGCTCGATCAGCTGTCCCACCGGGGCTCGGAGCCAGACCGGGGCATGTTGGGTCAGGAAGATCGCCGCTCCCACCCCGAGCGGGATGGCGATCACAAGAGCGATGGCGCTCGTGACCAGAGTCCCGACCGCGAACGGCACGATTCCGAAGACGTTTCCTTCCGGGTTCCAGACCCGGGTGTAGAGGAACGAAAAGCCCAGGGCTTGGATCGTGGACCTCGACCCGTAGACCAGAACCGCGACCAGGGCGACCATTATGGCGACGACCGCGGCGGTCGCGATCAGAACCAGAATCAGGAAGATTCGGTCCCCCCACTTCGAGACCCGTGGGGTCCTGCGCGAAGTGGGGGAACGGAAAGGGTTGCCGAGGGTCATTTCACGAGTTCCTGAACCCGGGTCGAGAACTGCTCTCCGTTAACTCGTCGGTACACAGGCGGTGAGAAGCGCCCCGTTGTACTTCAGCGAATTGATGGTGGTCAGGTCCGCGGCCGCAACCGTGCTCGAGAGTGGGACGTAGTAGAGGGGCGCCGAGTACGATTGACCGGTCGTGCTGACTATCCACGCCAGGAAGTCGACCAGGTTCTGGGCCTTCGCCTGTGTGTAGGACGCGCCGTAGGCGACCCCAATGTCCGTGTAAACGAACAGGTAGGTCAACGTCGCGAGTGGGTAGTCGTGCGCTCCCGGGGCGTTCAGCACCGATACGTTGTACCAGTCGCCCGTAGCCGCCGGGAAGGTCGGGTTCGCGTCCTTGATCGCCGACTCGATGTTCGTAACGTTCGCCACGATGTAGTTGCCCGTAGGGTTCTGGACGGCCCCGAAGGCTACGCCGTTCGTCAACGCGTAGTTGATATCGACGTACCCGATGGCATCGGTCGTGCTCTTCACGGTCGCGGTGACACCCGAATTACCCTTAGACCCGACTCCGACCGGCCAGTTGATGGTGGTAGAGTGGCCGAGGGTGCTGGCCCAGGTCGCGTTCGAGTCCGAGAGGAAGCTCGACCAAACGAACGTGGTGCCGCTCCCATCCGAGCGGTGGACGACTACGATGGCCGCAGTCGGCAGGACGACGCCCGGGTTGACTGCCTGGAGCACGGAGTTGTTCCAGTTCGTCATGGTCCCGAGGTAGATTTCCGCTAGGATCTGGCCCGTGAACTTCAGCGTCGTGCCCACCGAGGGCAGGTTGTAGATTGGCACCGCGGCTCCGGCCGACTCCGGAATGGTCACCACTCCGGGGGACGGAACGGCGGCTCGCTGAGCCGGGTTCAGGGGAGCATCCGAGGCACCGAAGTCAACGGTCTTCGCAGTGATATCACTGATACCGGCTCCGCTCCCGACACCTTGGTAGTTTACGGTGCTTGCCGTGTAGGCGAGGGACCAGGCGATCATCAAAGGTGCGACCAATGTCGAGCCCGCACCGCTCAGTGTCGTTGCGGCCGGGAGGGTGCAGCCCTTCGAGGTCGCGGGCGTGCTACTGGTCTTGAACCATCCCGCGGCGTATCCGGCGCCGAGGATGATGACGATGACGACCACAACGGCCACCACCGCGTAAAGGCCCGTTCGGCTCTTTCCTTTGCTCCGGACCATCGTGTCGCTGTCGCCCGGAGTGCTTGCGCTATTCCCGCTCGTACCGCTCATTTCTTTCTTTCTCCTTGTTCTCCTTGGTCGACGATCACGGTCGGTCCTGCCCGAACGTCCCTTTATGGGACTTCCCGGAGGTCCGGTCGAAACACGTCGGAGCACGCACCGCGAACGCCGGGGAGCCCGATCCCCCTCCATCGAGGGGGCCGCTTCGGCCTAGGGCCAGCACCCCGGCTGTCGATTCATCAGCGCGTCGCATCAAGCGATTCAACCCGGGCGGAGTCATATAGATAATCTCGTTACACTATAGTGTCAAACACTCTCCACCGTAATCTCCATAGATAGTGGCTCGTATTCGTTGGGCTGCCCATTGTCAATCCGAGAGCGGAAAGAGGGTCTCAGAAGGAAGCCCTGGACTTGGGGCGAGGGAATGCGGTCCGCGTCCTCGGGCGTGGTCGTCTGCTCGATTGATGTGTCGTGGAACCCTCTATACTCCCGAGCCCGTACCTGCCTCCACGACGCGCTGGTTGGTTCGGTTCGGCTACGATGGGGCGGCCTACTACGGATGGGCCCGACAGCCGGGACTCAGGACGGTAGAAGGCGAGCTTCTCGGTGGACTCGTTCGCCTCAAGGTCGTCCCGTCCGCGGAGAGGGCCCGCCTCGCGGTCGCGAGCCGGACCGATCGAGGAGTCAGCGCTCGTGCCAACGCCCTCGCGCTCTCGACCGACTTGTCGAGCGAGGCTCTGCTTCGTTCGCTGAACGGGGTATCCACGAACCTCTCGTTCCTCGCCGCGACGCCGGTATCGGAAGAGTTTCGGGTCCGACAGGCGGCTCGACGAATCTATCGCTACTTTGAACCGTCGAGGGAACACAATTTCGACCGATGGGAACGCGCGGCTCGGTTCTTCTCCGGAACGATCGATGTCCGCTCGTTCGGGCGAGGTCTTCCGACCGGAACTCCGGTCTACCGGGACGTGGAATCCGTGACAATGGCACCGGTGAAGGGGGGTCTTGTCGTGGAAGTCCGGGCGCCGTCGTTCGTGTGGGGGATGGTGCGGAAGATCATCGCGGCGTTCCGGGAGTATGATGCCGGTCGGGTCACCTTGTCGCGACTCGAGGCGGCGGTGCGGGGACAGGTCCGGCTCACGCTGCCGATGGCCGAGCCGGAGGGTCTCGTGTTGTGGGATGTCGAATACCCCGCCCGATGGACCGTACACTGGAACGGACCGAGTCGTCGGCGGGCCGAGCACACCCGTGCGCAAACGGATGCGCTCTGGATGCGCTCTAATGTTCTCGCGGCGCTCTCGACCGCCTAGATCGGGAGAAGGTCCGTTATCACCTGTGCGGTGTGAAGGAGGATTAGGATAGTACGGGGTTGGACCGCATGCGCACCTCTATCGACGAATAGAAGGCGTGAGGGGAATCGCCGAAAGTTTGAGGTACGGTAGGCTTTTCTCGACATCTATGGGGCCACGCCCGCGGCTCCGAGCCGGGTCGACCGCCCTCGCGGTGTGCTTATGCCTTCTATGCGGGACATCCGTAATGGCCGGATCGGGCGGTCCCTCGAGTACCTGGCACCCCGCATCCTTCTCAGCGTCATCGCAGAGCGCTGATCCTGCCTCACTCGGCGTGGTCGCAACGATTCCGGTCGGTTCGCATCCCATCTCCGCCACGTACGACAGCGCTAACGGATACGTGTACGTCGTGAACCAGTACTCGGACAACGTTAGCGTCATCAATGGGACTTCCGTTGTGGGCACCTTTAGAGCCGGCTTCGGGCCGGTGGTGGCCGTCTACGATAGCGAGAATGGCTACGTGTATGTGGGAGAGTTGGGTTGCGAGGGGTGTGGCTCTGCCATCGTGGGCATCGTCCGGGGAACCTCGGTCATCGCAAACGTGTCGGTGGGCGTTCAGGCGGAGTATGTGGCGTACGACGAGGTGTACGACAGCGGAAATGGCTACGTCTACGTTTTCAACTCCGGATCGACGAACGTCACCGTGCTCAATGGAACGTCGGTGCTGGGCACGATCCCCCTCCCGAGCTCGGGCTTTAGTGCGGGGACATACGATAGTGCCAGCGGCTACGTCTACCTCGGTACGAGCGGCCCCGACTACGGTGGGGGAACGGGCATTGTCGGCGTGATCAGCGGGACCTCCTACCTCACGACGCTACCGGTCGACATCCCTGTTACATCATTGGTGTACGACCCCGGCAACGGAGACGTCTACGCGGTCAACTCGAATTCCACCGAAGTGATTCGTGGATTGGCCGTGTCAACGAGCGTCTCCATCGACCCCGGGTACACGGGCCTCTCGTACGCCACCTACGACAGCCACGATGGAGACCTCTACGTGCCGGGCCCCGGTCCAATCGTGAATTATCCCCCGCCCAAGCTGCCAGAGCAGTTTCCGGGGAATGTGAGCGTGATCAACGGAACTTCGGTAGTGACCAAGCTCCGGGTCGGGAACGACCCGACTTTTGCCGTATATGATAGCCGGACCCAGGAGGTCTACGTAACGGACCTTGCTTCGCACGCCGTTTGGGTGATCAACGGCACCTCCCTAGTCGCGATGGTTCCGGTCGGACTCGGGCCGCTCTTCGCTACCAGCGACCCCGGTAACGGCTACGTTTAAGTCGTGAATATCGGCTCGGACGATGTGAGCGTGATCGGCCTCGTGCCGTCGAGCCCCGTGTGGTCGCTCTGGATATACGTCATCATCGGAGCCGCGGCCGGAGCGGTCGTCGTCGGCGTGGTCGTCATTGCGGCGCGCCGCGTGCGACGACCCGTCGAGACCTCGCCGCAACGCCCATCGACCCAGTCCCAGCTCCGATAAACGGGCCCGCGGGGAAAGCGCTCTTGCCCGGGCGAACGAACGGGAAAATCGGGCCGGAAGGTGACGTTACCCCACCCGTTCCCAACGTTCGAGCTTCTGTACCGCGCTCAGCGTCGACCCACGCTGGATCTCCTCCCGAACGCGGTTTTCGTGCTCGAGGACGTCCAGCGCTCGGTTCGCAATCTCCTGAGCCCGTTCGCGGGGAACCACGACGATCCCGCTCACGTCCCCCACGATCCAGTCGCCCGGACGGACCCGCTGGCCGCCGACCATGACCTCGACTCCGATCTCCCCGTGGCCCTTCGGCTCGCCCGCGTTCGGGCTCACCGATCGGCTGAACGCCGGGAACCCGATCTCGAGGATCGTATCGAGGTCGCGAACCGCACCGTCGATTACCACACCCGCGACTTTGCGACCGTGCGCCGACCAGCTTGCGAGCTCGCCCCAGACCGCGGTGGTTCCGCCTCCGGCGTCGACCACGATGACGTCCCCGGGACCCGCCCGGTCGATCGCCTCGACCGGTTTCGCCCAATCCCCGTCGCGGGTCACGACCGTCACCGCCGGACCGATCATCCGCACGGTCGAGTTCTTCAGGTGCGGGAGGAGCCCGTGCATCCCCCCCTGACGCATCATCGCGTCCGTCACGTTGGGGCTCGAGACCTTCAAAAACGCCGCTCGAAGGTCCGCGGCGCCATACCGACGAAAGTGCTCGGAGGGGACCTCCTTCTGAGTACGGATCGCCTCGACGATCCTTCGGGTCGCCTCGGACATCTTGGGGCTCTTGGTGATCGCCCCACCCACGATCAGGATCCCGGCTCCGGCGCGCACGGCTTGCGCGACGCTTTCGCTCGTGAGGCCTCCGGCGACCGCGACCGGGATTGGGGAGGCCTTCGCGAGCTCGGCCAGCACCGCGAACGGCGTTTTCCCGGCCATCTGCATATCGATTCCGACGTGCCAGCAGACGGCCGCCGCGCCGAGCTCGGCCGCCCGCTTGGTTCGAGCGACGGGGTCGGCGACGCCGAGAAGGTCGACCATCACCTCGGCGCCGTAGAGCTCGCCCCCTCGAACCGCGTCCGCGATAGTGTCGTCGTCCGCGGCGCCCAAGACCGTGACGATATCGGCGCCCGCTTTCGCGGCGATCTCGACCTCGAAGGCGCCAGTATCCATCACTTTGAGGTCGGCGACGATCCGATGGTCGGGGAACGCCTTCTTGAGCTCCCGGACCGCGTCCAGCCCCTCGCTCTTGATGAGCGGGGTTCCCGCCTCTACCCAGTCCGCTCCTCCCTCGACGGCCTCGCGCGCGGCCAGGAGGGCCCGCGAGAGGTTTTCGAAGTCGAGCGCGACCTGGAGGACCGGTCGGTCGAGTCGCATGCGACTCCGAGAGGGCCGTGGATAATAACCGTGTCCGGGCTTGGGTCCCTCGTGCGGCGACCGGCTCGGGGGTCGGTTCGACTAATCCATGGCGATGCACGAAAGCTGGACCGAATCTCGAGCGGGTCGGTCCATCTTGTCGTGACATCGCCTCCGTACCCAATGATCCCGCAGTGGGACAGCCTCTTCCGGGCCCTCGGAGCGACCGATTACGCGGGGATGCTCCGGGTGCTGTCCGACGCATGGGCGGAGTGCCATCGAGTTCTCGTGACCGGCGGGATCCTCGCGGTCAACATCGGAGACGCGCTCCGTTCGGAGCACGGGGAGTTTCGGCTCTGGCCCAACCCGGCGGAGACGCTCGTAGCGGCCTCTCATCTCGGCTTCGTTCCGCTCCCATACCTCCTATGGAAGAAACCGACCAATCGCCCGAACGCATTCCTCGGGTCGGGATTCCTCCCCCCGAATGCCTACGTTACCCTCGATTGCGAGTTTGTCCTCCTCTTCCGGAAAGGGCCACTACGCCGTTTTCCGCCCCACGACGCGGCGCGGCTCGCAAGTCAGTTCTCCCGACCCGAGCGGGATCGCTGGTTTAGCCAGGTCTGGACCGACATCCGCGGAGCCCGTCAGGACTCTCCGCGCGGAAGGAACGCGGCGTTCCCGCCCGAGCTCGCGGAGCGTCTCGTGCGGATGTTCTCCGTCGCGGGCGATACGGTCCTCGACCCGTTCGCCGGAACCGGCACTACGCTCTGGGCCGCGGCCCGTTGGGGTCGAGAGGCGATTGGAGTCGAATGGGACGGGGGTGCCTATGGAGCCCTCGAAGCGAGCGCTCGAACCCAGAAATTCACGAGCCCGGCTCGGACGACGAGCCCTCGGCGGGCAGCGGGGGCGGTTCGGCGCGGTGGGCGAGCTCCTCGTCCACCGCGAGCTTGAGGTAGCGAAGCGCGGAAGCGCTCAATCGGTCCATGTGGAGCAGCAGATAGTGGAGGTAGAGCCGTTCCGGACGGTGAGAGGGACCGCCTACGTGGCCGGGGAGCGGTCGGTGTCGGTCGATCGTCTCGGCGTGGTTCTCGTAATCCGGTCCGTGGAATTCCCGTCCGGTCGGGCCGACTAGCGGCGGATAGAGATGATCAACCGGATCGTACGCCTCGACCAGCGGTCGGGAGGGACGCGCCGGTTCCGAGCGGACCCCCAAGTCTCTACCCTTGAGGTACGGATGAACCGGTCGCTCCGGGTCTTGGAGTTCCCCGATCGGACGACCCGCCACGTCCTCGACGATGGTCTTCAGGCTCCAGCTCGTCCGGCGGCGCGTCGGGCCGTCGATCGTTGCCTCCGCGCCCACGTTCCCTGTCCGGCTCGCGGACCCCTATAAACCTCGCTTTGGAGGGGCAGCCGACGCTTCCGAAGGGGCCCGGGGTCGACCTAGGGTCGACTCAAGAAGCTCGTACTCGGGAGTCGACGCCACGATGGCGAGGGGCAAATGGAGCTCTCCCACTCTCCAGAGCGATTCAGAGTATCCGGTCTCCCGTGGAAGGCGCGCCTTCGTTAACCACTCGGCTTCCGCGCCGGTGAGACCGAAAAACGAGCGAGCCTCGGCCGAGACCTCAGGAAGGCGTAGGAATCCGGTTGCGTACAGGTTACGCAAGAGGGAACGTCCGGTGGGTCGGACCAGAAAGTCCTCCGGACTTTGCGATAGGATCAGTAGCCCCGCCTCGAAATGTCGCACGTGCCGCACGACGCGGTCGAGGAACTCCTCGGTCGACGGGTGTCGGGCAAGAAGGTGCGCCTCATCGACCAGGAGCAGCTTGCTGCCCGTACGGTTGGCCATTCGCCCATACGCCCAGTCAAGGACGTAGGTCAGGTGGAACGGCAGCTGGTCGTCCGGTACCCCTTCGAAGTCGACCGATACTACGGACTCGGTGGGACGGGCCGTGGTCAATCCGTCCAGCGCCCGGAGCGAACCGGAACGGAACACATCCAACAAGGTCACGAGCCGGGTCGACGGACCCCCTCGCTCGACTACCCGGTCGTGAAGGTCGGCGAGCGTGGGCACCTCCGGTCCCCGCGCGTACAGCTGGGTTACGGCCGCGTCCAGCTCGGCGACCTCCTCGTCCCGAAGACTCGGGAAAAGAGCGCGAATCATCGTGCCGACTCGCGCGGCCTTCTCTCTCCGATCGCCCCGCGTCGTCACAGGGTCGAGCGGATTGAGTCGGCCTCCGACCCCATCCGCGACTCGGATGACGGAGCCTCCTAGGGCTTCGACCAGATTCGAATACTCTCCGAGGGGATCCAGGATGGCGATCGAGGTGTTGGGTCGAAGCCACCGGGTTCTCAGCAGCAACAGCGCGGCCGCGAACGATTTTCCGGCCCCGGTCGTCCCGAAGATTCCCCAGGAGTGACTCGCGTGAGACCAGCGGTCGACGAACACCGGACTCGCGTCGGAGAGCGCAAGGCCGAGTAGGGTCCCGCCCGGTTCGATCAGCGTCTCGTCTCCGAAGGGGAAGAGCGAGGCGAGCCCATCGGTCGGCAGCGTATGCCAATACCCCATGGGTCGGGGCTCCGTGCCGGACAGGTCGGGAGGCATCAGCGCGTCTCGGACTTCATAGCGAGGGACTCGCGAGCGAAACCCCATCGCGGAGAGTCGCGCGAAAAGACGCGCCCTTTTCGCCTCTACGTGCGGTCGCGTCGGTCCGATGGCAACGAAGCGGAGGCCGACCTTCCAGAGGTCTTGAGTCCGCCGGGCAACCGCGTGACCCAACTCCTCGGCACTCGCTCGTTCGACCTCGAGTTCGGCCGTCTGACCTCCGTTCCCACCAGCGGCGAGCTCTGCCTCCGCCACGGCTCGGGCCCCCTGTACGAGTTCGAGGGCATTCACCGAGGGGATCCGATGGGCCTCGACCAGTAACTCGAGTGTCTCACTGGTCGGCAGTATTTTGCCGAGGAATGCGAACGGAACCTCCGGCGGGAACTGCCGAACCAGAAGTGGAGCACGATAGCTTCGGCCGACCCGCCACCACGTCGAGGCCTCCTTGGGAGTGGTTGGGGAAATCCGACCGCTCATGAACGAGAGAACACCGGTTCGCGGAATGTGGAACGGGCCCGTCCGACGGCGAACAGCGGGACGAGGCCTACGGCAAGGAGGAGGCCACGATAGGGCGAGAGGAACGGTGGAGACGCAAGGAATCCGACGCTCACCCCCCCGAGAATGCAGAGCGCGGCGACTGGCCCAGGGCCGAAACCACCCCGGGAAAGAGTACCCCGCCGTCGAGCGAGCGAGAGCCATCCTGCCAAGGCGAGGGCGGCGAGGGTCGCAGTCGGTGCAATGAGCATTGGAACCAGCACGGATAATGCTCCGCAGACGACCGCCGACCCGACCGCAGCGCCGAACGCCTCGAACTCGAAGAGTCGATGAGGCCCGCGTCCCTCGATCACGGTCGACTCACCTCGGCGGGCCAGCCAAGTCGGTGCCCCGCATCCTCCAGCGCCCGGTTCCGCAGTCGTGTCGGACGGAGCCCGAGGGACCCCAGCCGCTCGATCAGATTCCCGACCCGTCCCTCGAGTCCCGTAATCGCGTCCGGACCCCCATCGAGTGTTCCGAGGACGACGTACACCCGCCGAAGAAGTCGGCGACGACAGAGCAAACAGACCAATTCGGAATATCCCGAACGAGCCGGGGCTTCCCGGCTTTCGCCGGCCGGGGTTGCAGGGCGAAGCGTCTGAGAGCGGATTGGCGCCGTGGTCGAGAGCAACGCGAAGCTGTCGGTCGTGGAGCGGATCAGTTCGCGATAGATTTCGAAGCGCCGGACCAACTCGTCCGGGGGCAGGTACGCCACGGGCGTGCCCCCGGTACGAACTACGGCCACGTATCGATGGGGCGCGAGCTGAAGGAGCCCTTGGCGTACGAGAGGACGAGTCGTCGGGTCCTTCATGGTCTTCCTCGCTGCGAGGGATCGGAACTTCCACTGCGCCAGGGCGAGAAACCTCTCGTCAACGGCCTGACCGTCCGGACGCCAGACCGACACCGCGAAACCCGCCAGCACGATCGGTAGCCACACCCACGGGCTTGCAAACGGGGAAAGTAGCGCCCCCATGGCCGCGTACGTGACGAATTTGAGCGCATCGCGGGAGGAGGGGAACGGTCCGAGTCGCATCCGACGGTCGAGCCGCTCGGGAAGACCGATAAGGAGGGCACCGGCCTCGGACTCGGCCATGTCATTTCGACCCTCCGCCGTGCAAGGGCGGTGAGCTCGTCGGCGCGTTCCGTTCCGTTGAAGGCCCTAGGTGCTGGATGAGGTGCCACCCCCCCTGTCCCAGAAGCTCACCCACGGCGAGTGGAGCGGCCGCTGGGGCGGCGGCCGACCCCGCTGCCCGGGTCACACCGGCGAGCGAGCGCCCGGCCGAACCGCTCGATCGGGCTCCGGCCGCGATCGGCCCGAGGGTCGAGGTGGCCGCGGAGGGTGCGACCGATAGACCGCGCTGAGCATTCGAGTGCACGACGCTCGACGCCCCCCCGAATCCGAACGAGACCACGTGGGTGCCCGCAAGCGAGAGAAAGTACGGCGAGGCAACTGCGACGGCGAGGTAGGAGACCAACATGACGGGGTTGGGACTGCCGACCGCGAGCTCAAGAGGAACCACCAGCACACACGGTAGGAATGCGAGTTCGCCGAAGAGCAGCCACCCTCTTCGGGCGAGCGGGGAGAGGGGACGAAGTGGCCAGAGCAAAGTGAAGATCGGCAACAGTACGAGCAGCACGGCCAGAACCGCATCCCGAATTCCGATGGCCAGGAGGAGGGCGAAAACGGCCCCGAACTCGACGAGCGAGAGCACGAACGCGAGTGCTCCATTGTCCCAGGAGAAGGAGACCTGCCCCCAGCCCGCAAGATTCACCCAGTGCTGCCAAGCCCCACCATCCCAACCGGAAACGATTGGGTAGAGGTTCCCGGCGACGCCCAGGATGGCCCCGGCGATCGGAACCGTGAAATTCGCTCCCACGACGCCGAGGACAAGTCGAGGGAGCAGAGCATCGAGCGAGTCCGCCCACCGAATGACGACGGATCGTAAGAGGTAAAGAACCGCAACCCCGAGAGCCACCAGCGTGACCGCCGGATCGACCACGCTCGAGAGGATGAACCCAGAGAAACGGGCGGCGGTGGCGAGATAGGTCGCGCCTCCTCCGGAACCGAGAAGGGACGGGAAGAGCGCACCCGCTTGGAGTTCAGGAACGAGTAGGTTGTCGTACGTAGGGCCGATGATCGCCGTGAGGATCGCGGTGAGGTCACCGAAGAGAAGGAAGAGGATAGTCCGTACGAGGTCACCTAAGTCGACGGAGGGAATCGGCACGTGATCCCTCTAGCTGCCGGTCAGAACCCAGTGGGCGAGTCCGTAGAGCAGGCCGGTGACCGCCGCCATGAACAACAACGTCCCGATGAGGGCGTCCCGAGCACGGTCCTTGGCCTGGATTTTCTTCGTAATGTCGTTCGAGAACCAGCTGAGCGCTACGCGAGCCCAGACCAGCGCCAAAATCCCACTGCCCGCGAGGGCGACCAGCTCGACCAGCCGGTTGATCGACGCGGTGAAATTGCTGACCGGAGTCGCAGGGGTCGTCGCAAAGATCCCCAGGCTAGTCGAGGTCGCGTGGGACGGCTGAACCACCGGGGTCGGTAAAACGGCCGCGACAACGAGAATCACCGCGATCGTCCGTTTACACACAGCGAGAGTTGGACTACCTTCCGTCAGTGACCAGTGTCGTGCGACCACGAGAGCACCTCCTCCCCATCCACCCCGCTTTCGGCGAGGACCTTTCCTTCGCCAACCAATCGATCGATTGTCGATCGGACGATGCCCAGCGGGACGCCTGCCTCCTCCGCCAGGAGCTCGACGGTGAATCTTTCTGCGCCATCGGCCGGCTCGATGATCCGCTTGAGCACCCCCTCAGGATCGACTCCCGGGGCATCGTGAGGATCGAGCCGAGTGCGGCGATGCCGAACAAGCAGGAGGGCTGCGGCAACGCCGACAGGGACCAGGACTACCGCGAGGAGCCCAGCCAGGTCCACCGACGTCGCATTCGTCGAATTCCCGAACGATATCGGTGTCGCGGGAGGGGGCGGGACGGGAGTAGGAGACGGAGGGGTCACAGGGTCGGGCGGGGAGGTCAAAATGACGGATAGATTCGCCCGTACGACTCCACCGAGGAGATCAGCGAGCGAAACGTCGATCTTCAGCGACTGGTTCGCATGGGTGGGAAGAACGCAGCGGTAGACACCATCCGTCGGAAGCGTTCGATTCCAAGATTCATTGTCGCTTGCGTTCACAACCAGACGGAACGGCGGCAACCCACCCCCGATGGACAAATTGATCAGAAGTGTTTCTTCGGGCAAGACCGGTCCCGGCGCCGCGGTCATGCCCACCGAGAGTAGGGGAACGAGCGCCACGTCAATGCTGGTCTGACGAGTCGCGCCGCAGCCGTCGACCACCGCCGTCGAAATCGAGAGGTTTCCCTCGCGGATATACGACCCGGTCCAGGCGAATCCCCCGTCGTTCTCCAAAGTTCCATTCTCCGCCGACTCGTTGGCCGGGGCGATCGCGGGAATCACCCACCAGGCGAATGGCAAGCACCCGGAGAGTGCGTTCCCGTCAATCGTCGCGAGCGCCCCGTAGGGGAGGTACGTACTGCTGCCACTCGCGTTGGATTCGAGTGCCGGGTCGACTCGTATGATAGCTGTGTCGTTGATCTCCACGCTCCCAAGAGCATCGCTCACCCGAGTGTCGACCACGAGATCGCCCGCTTGCCCGAGCGCGAGTGAGATGACCCCTCCTCCATCGGTCCAGAGCGTTTCCTCGCCGCCCGAACGGTTCCCGGAAAGGTTCCAAGTCAGTGAGATTGGGGTCACCCCTCCCTTCAGTACGACTTGGATCTGGGCGATACCGCCGACCTCTCCGACGGATTGTATGGGTCGAATCGAGACACTGGGAAGCGGGACAACGGACTCGTAGAGGACTACGCTGGCGGTGGGTCCTCCGGGCCGGGGAGAGTACGCCCCGAAGAGAACTTCCGCGGTCCCAGGCGCGTTGAATGTGCAAGAGAACGAGGTTTCGTTGGAAGCTAACGGATTCACCGAGCCGGGATTGACGGTCGCGTTCGAGCAATCGAAGAGTGTGATCGCCCCGGGCGGCTGGTCCGCAACGAGGCCGGCGAATTCGGCCGATACCCCCACCTGGGCCACGTAGCTAGCAGGAAGGATGGCCACCTCGAGACCGCTCCCGACCGAGATCGCCTCGGCCACCGAAATCTCGGCGGTGTCGCCACCCGAATCGCTGGCCAGCAAGGAAGGAACGAACTGCCCAGCGGGGAATACGTGGTCAATCGAGAAGTTTCCGGGCACTCGAAGGACGACGAGCGAGTTTGTCCCGTCGCCCCACGTGATCTCAACCTGGTAAGGAGGTTCTCCCCCGAGGATCGTGCCTCGGAGGACGGCAGTCGCTCCGGTAACGATGGGGTTCGGACCCAGCTCGGCACTGGATAACGAAAGAGGTACAACTATCGAAACGTTCGCCTCGCTCGATCGATTGATGATCGTCACGCCCGTTCCGCAGTCGAGTTCAGCCCCCGATAGGGCCACTACGATCACGGTCCCCGTCCCGAACGAATCCGCGGTGAACGTCGTGGTGGAACCGATAGTGGAATTCAGAAATCCGGTCGCATTCCCATCATCGGTCGACCAGTGGTACCACAGAGCGGTGACGTTACAGCCGGGGGAATCCGTCAACCAGACCGCCTGGAGCGTCAGATTGGCGCCGGATCGCATCCAGAACGACGGAGGGTCGACCGTGAGCTTGATCCCTGACTCATTGAGCGACGATTGAACGGCGACGATCTCCGATGGAACGGAAGTGACGGGAGCCGCGGGTGGACCGATAATGGCCAGGAAGATTCCCATGAGGAGGACGGAGTCGATCGCGATCGCAAGCACGGAACTTCCCCGAGCCGCGCGAACCCCCGCCAAACGAGCACCCGGGCCGAGGACGGCGGTGGGCTATTTTTCGCGCCAGTTCCCGGCGGAGTGTGGAAGGTGGGACGCTAGCCTCGTACGGCCAGCGCGACGTGCTCGCGAGAGAACGGGGAGAGGGCGGTCTCGCAGGTGACCGCGAAGTGAGCGGATACGAGCGCGGAGCGGGCTTCCCGGACGACGGCCGCCGTCGGGCGCTGCTGGGTGACCGACCGAACTTTCAGCATCAGGATCCCGCGACCGCTCGGGGCGAGGCACGCCCGGGCGTTCTCAACGTAGATACCGGCCTGGTTCCGCTGCGCGATGTCCTGGTAGAGGAAGTCGACCGCTCCCACGTCTGCCTGGTATCGTTCCGGCAGCTGGGCGTCGGCGAGGATCGGGACGAGCCCGGGTCGCGTCCGAGCGAGCGCGAGCAACGGAGCGAACGAGGTAGGGCTCTTTTCGATCGCGAAGATTGTCGCCTGGGGCCAGAGGTCGGAGAGATGGCTCGCGGTCGTGCCGTGGGCCGCTCCGAGGTAGAGGACGGTCCGGGGTTGGCCGAGGACGTCCCCCGGTGCCCCCTTCAGGAGAAAGGCCGCGAGCTTCGAACGGAACGGGTCCCAGGCCCGGTACTCGATGCCGTCGGACACGGAGAGCGACTCCCCGTAGACCTTCGTTCCCGGGATGCGGTTGACGGTGTAGAGGTCCCGGCCTTCCCGGTACACTCCCTCCCAAGTCGCGGGCTTCACGGCTGGGCTACGCCGTCCTGGCCAAGAACTCGACCTCGACGGGCGCGTTGAGCGGAAGGCCGGCGACGCCGACCGCGGCGCGCGCCGGCCGTCCCGCGTCCCCGAAGACCTGGACCAGGAGGTCGGTCGCCCCGTTGGCCACCTCGTGCTGACGACCGAACCCGGGCGACGAGGCCACGAAGACGGTGACCCGGAGAAAGCCGTGGACCCGGTCGATTGACCCCAATTCGGCGGCGAGAGCGCTCAGGGCCTGGAGCGCGGCGCGGCGAGCGAGCTCTCGGGCGACGTCGATCGAAACATCCCGGTCCACGAGCCCAGGGTGGACGACGTTCCCCGCCTCGGTCACGATCTGGCCCGAGACCCAGGCGAGCTTGCCATCCAGCACAACGGGCGAGTAGGTGCCTGCCGGTTTGGGCGGAGGAGGAAGCGTGAGGCCGAGCTCTCGGAGCCGTTCGGAGGGGGTGGGGACCATGGAGGAGGAGAGCCGCTCGGCCGAAAAACGTGTGCGCTTCGACGAACGACGTTATTATGACGGGAATCTGGCTCGCGCCAGCCGATGTCCCTCTTCCGTCGATTCCGTCGAGATAAGGAAGAAGCACCGGAGACCGCGGAGCCGTCCCCGACCGAACCGACCCCGGCGACGGAGGAACCGGTCGATACCCCTTCCACTCCCGTGGTCGAGACTCCGGCCCCCGCGACGCCGGCCACGGAGGTTCCCGGGCCAGGGCGTATCCCACCCCCGCTCCCCGATCGCCCGGCCGAACCGACCTCGTCCGCGGCGCCCCCGCTCGACGCGCGTTCGAAGTGCTTCGTCTGCGGAACCCCGCTCGAAGGTCGGACCTGTACCACCTGCCGCATGACCTGGGTCGAGTGAGCGACCCCTCGATACGAGCCGCTGCGCCCGCTACCTTTTGAGCCCCATCCGTTCCACGAGCGGCGCTGCCATGAGCACATCCAACACCGGGGTCTTGGAATTCAACACTCTCGAGCAGGAGATCGTCGACCATCTGTTCGTGCTCCAGCCCTCCTACGCGGTCGGTCTCGGCCTTCACGAGTACGACGGCCGCCTGCCCGACCTCTCCGTGGCGGCGACCGAACGTTGGGTCGTCGGCGCGGACGGGCTGCTGCAGCGTCTCGCGACCGTTCGCCGCGAGTCGCTGCCGACCGGGCGAAAGACCGATGGATTCCTTCTGGGACTCCTCCTCGAAAGTCCGCTTTTCGACCTGCGCATGGTTTCCGACCTCGAACGCAACCCGATGAACTACCTCGGCGCCGTCTCCCTCACCGCTTACCTCTCGCGGGACTACGCGCCCGTCGACGTTCGCGTCCGGGCCATCGTCCGGACGCTCGAGCAGGTGCCCCGTCTGCTCGCCACGGGTCGAGACCGCCTTCGCGCGCCGCTCCCGAAGCCGTTCCTCGACCTCTCGCTCGCGATCGGAGGCGGTCTCCCCGCCCATTTCGCCGAGGCCGAGGAGTTCGCCGGGCGTGCCCAGCTCGCGGACGCAGTCCGTTCGGTCCGAATTCCCGCGGAGGCCGCCGTCACAGACTTTCTCACCTGGCTGCGGGACTATCACGTCCCTCGGGCCGTTCCCGACTTTGCCCTCGGGCCCGCCCGCTATCAGCGTCTCCTGTTCGTTCGCGAAGGGATCGAGACCCCATTCGAGGAGATCCGGCGGGCCGGGACGGACGACCTCGCGCGGAACCAGCAGCGGCTCGCGGAGATCGCGAAGAGCGAGAACGTGACGGTCCCCGAGCTCCTCGAACGCCTCTACCGAAACCACCCGACGGCGGACGGAGTGATCCCCACGGCCCGAGGGTTCGTGGACGAGACGCGACGGTTCGTCGAGACGAACGCCCTTGTGAGCGTGCCCGAGGAGGCCCGCTGTCGCGTGGAGGAGACCCCCGTCTGGGGACGGGCGCTCTCGACCGCGAGCATGAACCCTCCGGGTCCCTTCGATGCGACGTCGTCCGAGGGCGTCTACTACGTCACCCCGATCGACGCGAAGTGGACGGACCGGCAGCAGGAGGAGTGGCTACGTTCGTTCAACGTGCCGATGCTCCGGAACATCACGGTCCATGAGGTGTACCCCGGGCATTACCTGCAATTCCTGCATTTCCGCCGGTCGTCGGGGAGCCTCGCGCGGAAGGTCTTCCTCTCGCCCTCGTTCGTCGAAGGATGGGCGCACTACGCCGAACAGCTCGCGATCGAGAAGGGGCTCGCCCACGAGAGCGTCTTCGCGGAAGTCGCCCAGCTGCACGACGCCCTGCTGCGCGACTGCCGGCTCCTGGTCTCTATCGGCCTCCACACGAGCGGCATGACGCTCGAGACCGGAACGCAGCTGTTCCAACGGGAGGCCCATTTCGAGCGACTCCCCGCCGAGCGCGAGGCGATCCGAGGTACGTTCAACCCCGAGTACTTCTGCTACACGCTGGGAAAGCTCGCGATCCTCAACGCCCGTTCCCGCTTCCTGAAATCCGGGTTCGGGGGAGACCTACGCTCGTTCCACGACACGCTGCTCGGACTCGGCTGCCCCCCCATCGGTCTGCTCGACTCGCTCCTCGCGAGCCCCCGAGCTGCGTAGGACGATTGCGCCGAAGGTCGGCCCGAGACGGGGACGCGAACCGACGGTCGGCCCCGGAGCCGTTATGCTGCCGGTCCCCCTTCGGCCCGGTCGAAGATGACGATTCGCGCGATCTCCGCGGCCGTGGTGGTCTCCGACCGGAAGAAGTCCGCGCGATGGTACGTCGATACCCTCGGCTTTCGAATCTTCGACGACGACCCCGAACATTGGACGACCGTCGGGGACCGGTCGGGGAAGTTTCAGATTCACTTGTGCGAGATGGGCGGCCCGAAGAGCAAGAAACCGCCCAAGTCGCAGGTCGGCAACACCGGGATCCTGTTCGTGACGAACGAACCGTTCCCGCGCACCTGCGCCCGCTTGAAGCGCCGACACGTTCGGTTCTCGATGCCTCCGAAGAAGCTGCCGTGGGGATGGGTCGCGAAGTTCCTCGACCCCGACGGCAACGAATTCTGGTTGATGCCCGAGTGGTGAACGGGGATTTCCGTCTCGCCCGTCTCGTCCCTCAGGGAGCCGTCGACGCGGAGCGCAGGACCTGGAGCAGCCGACTCCCGTCGGGCGTCCCCCATCCCGTGCACGGGTCCCAGCCCGGGCCCGCAGAGAAGCCGTCGTTGTTGCCGCTCGTCACGTCATGGAACGTCGCGGCGCCGACGGATGAGTAGAGCAGCGGGTTCACGTACCCCGCGGGGACGCCGAGCGACTGGTTGATCCGGGCGAGGAGGGCGGCCCAGAGCGGGGCGACCGCGCTCGTTCCGCCGATGACGGTGTCGGTCCCATCGACCCGAACCGAATAGCCGGAGGCGGGGTCGGCGTCGCCCGCCACGTCGGGCACCCCGCGACCGACGAAACCGTTCTGCGCTTTCGGGACGTTCGCCGAGAGTTGGAAGCTCGGTAGCGGAAACGCCGTGCTCACTCCCCCGCCCGTCGCACCTTCCCCGATGGCGAGTTCGTTCCAGACGACCTCGCTTTCGATCTTCCCACCCTTGAGGAGCAGTCGAGTACCCCCGCACGCCGTAGCGAAAGGGCTCGAGGCCGGGAAGTCCACGTTCAGCGCACCGGACGAGACTCCGTCGGAAGCCCCGTTGTCCCCCGCCGCCACGAGGACGCTGACGCCCATGGTCGCGGCGTCCTCGCACGCCCCATTTAAGGCAGCTCGCGCCTGCGCCGTCCAGGAACTCTCGGGGCTCCCCCAACTAATCGAGACGACGGAGGGACGGTTCGCCGTGTCGTGGAGGGCCTCGTTGAGCCCGTCCAGAAACCCCCGGTCGGTGTTGGGAGCAAAGTAGACCACGACCCGCGCCCCGGGAGCCACGGACCCCGCCACCTCGATGTCGAGCTCGACCTCGCCGTCGGGGCCGTCGGGATTCCCGGTCGGGGCGTTCCCGGCTCCGTCGACGGAGACGACGGTCACGTTCGGAGCGGGAACCCCGAGCTGGCCGAAGTAGCTCGTCAGGTCCGACGCCGAGAACCCCCCTCCGAGCTCCAGTAGACCGATCGTCTCGCCCGACCCGTCGGTCCCGGTGGGAAAATCGTACGCGGCGGCGACCGTCGGGGGGGTGTAAGCCACGTCGGAAGCCGCGAAGGTCTTGTGACGCACGAAGTGCGTACGGGCCTGGGGGCGATTGTCGAGGCCGAAGACACCCACGGCGATCCCCTCGAGCTCCTTCGGAAGCGAGAGGTATCCCGTCCGCCCGCGAAAGCTCCCTCCGGGGAAGCTCCACCGTTCCAACGACGCGCCAAAGAGAGGGCCTACGACACCGGCGGGCCCAGCGACCCGAACGGTTCGAGCTCCGATCGAGGGGCGGCCCACCTCGAGGCCCTGGGAGCGCGCGAAGGCGCTGACCCGGTCGATATCCTTCGGGTCGGCTCCGTGGTACTGGACGAACGTCTCTCGGGTGAGATAGCCGCGCTCCGAGGGAGCGCGACGAGCGAGTCGAGCCACGTCGGGGTAGCGCAGGGCCGCGTCGCGGCGTCGTAGCAGGATCGTGACGTCGACGCGATCGTCCTGCTCGAGCGGGGCGACTTGATGCGGTCCCGGGAAGGGCGTCCGTTCGCTTCCCTCGAGCCGCATGGCATGCCCTTCACTCGGAAGGAGCGGAGCTTAGTTTGAACCCTCCGGGCGACGGCCTCCCAAGGCTAGCGCCTCCCGGTCGACGAAAGAGGATCGAAACCGGAACTCCGATGAACACGCCCGGAAAACACGCTGCGCGTACTGGCTCGCAGGAAGGTGGTTCCGGAAAATAGACTGGTTCTACCGTCAGAAAAACGAGCCTCGCCGGGCATCATTCTAAGAACCCCCTTCGACCATTCTTCTCCCATGCGCGAACCCGGGAAAACCGCTCCCAGAGCCAAAGGTTGGCAACCGATCGACGACCCCGAGGGCCGATACTCCTCGGGGATCGCCGACTTCGACCGACTTCTCGGAGGAGGATTCCGTCGCGGCAGTTTCGCGTTGTTCACGATGGACGAGACGGTGGGTCTCGAGGACCTCGACCTCCTGCTCTTTCCGACCTACCTGAACATTCTCTATCATTCCCGGGGCATCATCGGGGTCCTTCCGTCCCGCAACTCTCCTCACGATTTTCGAGCGCGGATGACGCGCTACGTCACCCGCCGTCGATTCGACAGCCGGGTCCGTATTGTCGATTACGTCGGAGAGGACGTGGGCCCACCGTACGTTGTGAACCTGGCGAGCGAAGGGTCGGGCATCGACACCGGTTCTCCCACCGCGAGGAAGAAGGCCATCGCGAAGATGGTGGAGGCCGAGCGGGTGGTCCAGGGAGGCCGCAAGAAGACGTTCCTCGAGACCACGGCGTTCGAGGTCTTCGAGACGCTCCTCGGTGTCGAGGTTGCGCTGAAGATGTTCTTCCACGGCGTGAAGCGAACTCGCGCTATCGGGAATCTCGGGATCGGTCTCCTGGGTTCCGGGCTCGCGTGCGCGCCGGGCGTGCGCCGTCTAACGGACACCGAGTTTGACCTCCATCGGGACGAGGTGGGTCTCATCATCCGAGGGGTTCGACCTTCTTTCTCCAGCTGCGTCGTGACGGAGGACCTCCAGGCCGGGCCGCCGCATGTCGCCTTCGTTCCCCGACCCAACTGAGGGTGGGGAGAGGGGTTCTAGAGCGATGCTGGCCGTTCGGAACGTCGGCAACGAGATCGTGGAACTCAATGCCCGTATCGGGGGCATCGCTACGGCGCTGGTCGCACGCAACGGAGTGGTCCTCTTCGCGGAACTCCCGGCGGGGGTCTCCGCCGAGACGTTCGCTATCATGTGCGCGACCATCTTCGGAGCGGCGGCGACCGCCGACTCCGAGCTGAACCGCCGCCCGCCCGAGCGGATCCTCCTTGAAGGCAGCGATTCCACGACGGTCATCGTCGGGAGGGGCGACAGAGCGCTCCTCGTCGCGGTCGTGGACCGATCCGCCGATCTGACCCGGGTCCTGGAAGAGGTCGGTAAAGTCGCCGATCTCCTCCTGACGAACTAGCGGCCCGCCGGTTGCCCAGCGGGATTTTCCTTCGAGCCCCGCCCTCCGGGGACCGCTCCGCCGCGCGCGGGGGTCAGCTCGGAGGTGGGGGTGGTTGCGGCGGGGTTTCCATCCACGGCTGCGGGGGCGCCGTTCCCGCGGACCCTCCGCCCTGGCGCGGTCGTCGGGCGAAGTAGACCAGGCCCACGAGGAAGATCACGGCCAGCGCGGCGACGACGGCGATGATCGCCCAGGCCGTGTTGCTGATCCCGGTCGTGCTGGGGGAGGGTGAGCTGACCGCGCTGAGCGCGATCGCCACGATGGTGGTCGAGGAGGAGTTCACGGTCACGTTGGTGAAGTAGGAGTCGTACCCCACGTCCGTGGCCTCGATGGACGTGACCCCCGCCGGGACCTGCGTCGACACGGCGCCGTTGCTGAGAGTGACGGATTTTCCGTCGACCCAGACGGAGGAGTCCGAGGGCGTGACGTTGAGGTTGAGTTGCCCGAGGGGCGTGAACGTAAACGACGCGAACGTGACGTTCACGACCACCGCCGCTCCGTTCACCGTGAACTGAGCGGGCGCGGCGGTCACTGTGTAATTCTCGGGCGCTCCCACACTCAGAGAGAACGTGCCGTTCGGAGATCCGACCCCGATCGAGGTCGAGGACGATGCGAGGAGCACGCCGTCCTCTGTCACGTTCCACATCAGAGGGGTCTTCAGCCCGGTTTCCTTGAATGTCACGGAATAGAGGGAGAAGGGCACCAGCGGAACGTAGTCCCCACCGACCGCGATCGCGCCGGTGTTGTTGTACGGCAGCACGCCGAACGGAGCCAAGGTCGTACCGTAGTTGGACCAGTAGTTGCCGCCCTGGTACGAGGTCCCGATAATGCTGCCCGTCAGGTTCCAGCCGTTCACGATCGCGTAGTTCGCGGCCGGCTGGTCACTGACGTTCCAGGAGTCGGTATACGCGACCGGGGGGCAGTACCCGTACTGGTCGCACGGGAAGGGGTCCGTCGTCGGAGTGATCGCCGGTATCTCCACTTCGAAGAGGTTGTTGTAGACCCGGTCTCCCGACTCGGTTTCGTTGACCCCCGTGACCCACGGGCCGCTGTCGTCGACCGACGCCGGGTTCGCCGCGGCGGTGGGGGTCGCGAGGAACGAGTTGCCCCAGACCGTGTTGTTCGTCCCGCCGTAGAGCAGCAGCGCATTCCCTTGATCATCGAAGGTGTTGGAGGCGACGAGCATGTCGGTGCAGTTCCACAGCATCACCGAACTTTCGGGGAATTGGAAGAGGAACGCGCTCATCCAGCCCGAGATTCCTCCCGCGCGGACGAGGGAGACGTTGGACGCGTCATAGAATTGCAGCTGCAGGTCGTTGGTCAGCGGTAGACCGAGGGCCGCGATGTACCCCGCGGCGAAGTTCCAGGCGGGCAAGTTGATCTCGAACGACGGGGGCGTCACCTGCGCCCAGGCGGTCGTACCGGCGAACAGGAGACCGGGGAAGACGGGGAACAGGTAGTCGTCCCACTGGGCGAATTGGGGGGCCAGGGACCCCGCTTGGTTGTTGAGGACGATGTACGGGTTCGCCGCGGTCCCGGCGCCAGAGGACGAAATGGCGGCCAGCTCGCCGTTGGTGAGCGCGAAGAGGGGAGTGTACACCCCCAGCGACGGGTTGGCGACGAGGTGGACCGCCGGGAGGGTCACGGACACGGTGGCCGTCACCACCCGGCTCGCGGGGGTGAACTCGCTCATCAAGAAGTCGAGGAAGTAGGTGCCGCCGGTCGGCAGGAAGAACGTCGTCGTCCCGGTGGTCGAGGTAGGCACCCATTGGGCCGCGCTATCGTCCTCCGTGGTGCCGATGTTCACGAAGAGGAACGAGTAGCTCGCCACGGGATGCACCGTGACCGTGTCGGCCACGGCCCCGAGTTGGGCCGAGTAGTTCCATAGCCCTCCGACCAGCCCGGGACCCGATCGAACCAAGCCGATCGGGTTCGCTCCGCCGCTCGAGTAGACGAGCAGACCCACGGCGGTCTCGCCGGTCTCCTGACCGGCGCTGTAGGCCGAGGGCACCTCTTTCATCTCGTGCGCGGACGCGTTCCAGTACTGCAACGAAATGGTCGCATCGGCCGCGAGGAAGGCGGTGGTGTCGCCGTTGTCGTTGCCCAGAATGTCGATCTCCATGTCGTTGATGAGACCGATCGGGTCGTAGTTGTACCCGTCCGCCTGGTAGTACGGGGTCGGGGCGGCGGTGGTCGGGGTGCCGGCCGAGGAGTTGAAGATCAGATAATCGAAGGAGTTCGATTGCCGGAACGTGTTGTTCGAAACGGTGTAATTGAAGTAGAGCGCGGGGCGGTCGGCGATCGTGGAGGTATTGAGGTAGAGGGTGAGCGTGAACGGATACCCGATCGTGATCGAAGGGCCGTAGCCCTGGTACAGGGCGGGGAAGTCGGCAAACGTGCCGTTGGGACTGAAGCCGTAAACGCTGCTGCTCGGGAAAACTCCCGACGGGCTCGAGAAGTTCCAGACCTCGTCCCCGAAGACGAGCTGCTGGGTGCTGACGGTGTAGCCGATGTAATTCTGGCTCCAGAACTCGTAGGACGAGTTACCGAAGATCGTGACGCCGTTCACGACCGAGTTCAGCTGGATCCCGTAGGTGTCCGGGCCGTCCCCGTCGACGTAGAGCGACTGGAGGTTCGTGATATTGACCGTCCCCGCGACGCTCGTCGTGTTGAGCTCGTACGGGACGAGCGCGCCCGACCGGTTCTCGAGTCCGATGTCCGCGACTCCCATCGGCGCCGGTGCTTGGGTGTAGGACGGTTGGATCGGCTGGGCCGTGTCGGTGACGGCGCCGGCGAAGTTCGGGAGATGGACTGTAGCGGGAGAGACGCCCATCGCGCGCAGCTCGTCCTCCACGGCGAGCGCTTTCGCGATCCCGGTCGCCGAGGGCGACGGGGCTCCGGGGACGGCCGTTGCCCGAGAGACCCCGGCTGAGAGGCTTGAGTGGGCCACGGCGGACCCCGCTCCGCCGGTCGTGGAGAGGCCCGCAACGAGCCCGAGCGACCCCAGAACGACCACGACGGCTACGGCGACCGCCAGCCCCGGCCGAGAGGACCACCCGACCATACACCTCTTGGAAGAAGAGAGGGTGATAGCCTTTCCGGAGGAGGCGGACGGCGCCGGCGCCTCCCCCACAATGCCGCCCTGGGAAACCAGTTCGAACGATGGGAGACTTCGAGGTCTCGGGTCACGAGGCGGGGCGATTGTCTTGTCCCACCGTGATGACCACCTTTCCTCGAGCGTGTCCTTCGGTGAGGTACCGAAGAGCGTCCGGCACCTGGCTAAAGGGGTAGCGCCGGTCGATCGCTGGGACTAGTTTTCCGGCGTCCATGAGCTCCTTGAGGGCTACCAAGTCCCCCGTCCGGACCGAAGCCACGAAAAACTTCGCCTTGGGGCCCACAATCCGTGACCCCATCATGGTCTTGAGAAGTCGGGGGAGGACTCGGCCGATCGACCCCGGTCCTGCGCCGATCGCCAGGAGCACGCCCCCGGGATTGAGGACCCGCCGGTAAGCTCTCAGGGAATGGTTGAGTTGAGTGTCGCAGACGACGTCGTAGTGTTCGCCGCTCTTGGTGAAATCCTCTTTCGAGTAATCGAAGACCCGGCCGGCCCCGAGCGACTTGACCATCTCCACGTTCCGGGTGCTGCAGACAGCGCTCACCTCCGCGCCGAGCGACCGGGCGATCTGCACGGCGAACGTCCCGACCCCTCCCGACGCTCCATTGATCAAGACCCGCTGACCCGGGCGGACCTGCGCCTTGTCGCGAAGACCTTGGAGCGCCGTGACGGCCGCGATGGGAACCGCCGCGGCCCGCTCGAACGTTAGCCCCTTCGGTTTCAGCGCCACTTCCACTTGGTCGGAGATCGCGTACTCCGCATAGGCGCCCGTACCCACTCCGAAGACTTCGTCCCCCACGTGGAACTCCTTGACGCCCCCGCCGACCGCCTCGACGCGGCCGGCCAAGTCGAGCCCGGTCCGCCCCGTCTTCGGCCGGAGGAATCCGTGCCCTTTGCGGAAGATGAACGGAAGGTTCAGGTTGTGCCGGTCGGCGGGGTTCACCGAGGAAGCGAAGACTCGGACCAACAGCTCGTTCTCGTCCCGGAACGTCGGGAGCGGGACGTCTCGGAACTCGAGGACCTCCGGGGGGCCGTAGCGTTCGAAGACCCACGCCTTCATGGTCTTCGGCGGGCCGGTGGCCGCAGTCGACACCTCTTGCCTCGTTCCGGGAGCTGGGGGCAGTATTCGAGTTCTTGGGGGAAGGCCGGGCGCTCGTGCCCTCTCGACGAAGCCATCATCCCTCTGAAGTTCTGACCTGTCGAAGCGAGATTCTTGTCCGCGAATCCACTGATCGAGGGCATTGTCATCTTCGCTGTGGTTGCCGCATTGCAGCTTCCCGGCAAATCCAATTTCGTCGTGATTACCCTCGCGTCCCGCCACCCGCATCGGGACGTCTTCATCGGGGCGTCCGTCGGCCTGGCCGCGGCGACGGTGGTGTCGGTCACTCTGGGATATGGCGCGGAGACCGTACTCGGCCCCTATCTTCTCTGGGTCAAGATTGCGGGGGGACTGGTCCTTGTCGCTTTCGGGGCTCGTGAGATCCTGAGGGTGCCCGCCCCGGTTCACGAGCCGGGCGAGGGGACTCCCGCGGTGGCACACACGGCTCGACAGGTTCGGACCGTCGCCCTGGGGCTCGCGTTCCTGCTCGAGATGGGGGACAACACCCAGATCCTGGCCATCGTGTTCGTGGCATCGACGGGCGATGTCGTGCTCGTGTTCGTCGCAGCGACGGCGGCATTGGTCATGATCGCGGCGGTCTCATCGAGGGGGGCTGGATACCTTCACGAACATGTTCCGGAGGAGCGCCTCCGAGTCATTCTGGGCGGTCTTCTGATTGCGGTAGGTCTTCTGACGATTCTCTTCACGGTACTCCCGTCGCTCCTTCCTTTCGCCGGTTGAGCGGCGTTTGAAACTCCCGGGGCTCAAATGTCAAGGAGGGCTCGCGCGGTGGGTGGTCTCTCGCCAGCCGTTCCCCGCCCTCGGAGCCAGGAATCATGGAATCGGTCAAAACCCCCCACTCGCGGGCGGTCTGGCGACCGACCTCAAATGGGGCGAAAACCCCTCACGAGTGAGACGGCGCGAGGATTCGAAAGAGATACTCGTCGCCCCATGCCCCCTTGAAGAACTCCGCCTTCCGGTCCACCCGAACAAGTTCGAACCCGAGACGTCGGACCAAACGAACGGATCGTTCGTTCCGGGTATCGATCCGTGCCTCGGCCGAAATCACACCTCCTCGCGAAAAGAGCCATCCCAGGAGGGCACCCAGCGCCTCCGAGGCGAGCCCTTTCCCCCAAAAGCCCGGCCCCAGGAGATAGGCCACGGAGGCACGTCGACCACCGATGTCGATCGTCGCTTGGAGGGTTCCGATGTAATCTCCGCCCGTCTTGAGACGGACGGCCCAATTGAGGAAGAGCGCTCCCGAAGACGGGGCGGGTCCCTTCAAATAGCGCGCAAATCGAGCTTCCAAGTCCCCCACGGAGGATGGCGGGTCGTCCGAAATGAAAGTGTAGATGCGAGGGTCCCTAAGAACAGCGTATAGCTTCGCCGCGTGCTCCATTCGCAACGATTCGACCACGAGTCGTTGTGACTCGAAGATGGTCGGTGGCGCTCCCTCTTCGCGGATCATGGGACGTACGTTCCGAGGTCCTTCGAAGGGCAGCTCCCCCTTTCAAAATGCCTGGCGTGGCGTTCGAACCCCCCGAGGGTGCCGGGCCTCCGCGTGCGGGATGAGGTGTCGCCAATTCTCGGCGAGAAACCGGAGAAAAATGTCGGAGGGGGGCACTACTGAATGATTCATATCCCCAACCTGACCATCATCAGGACAGCGGGATTGCGGAACTACGTGAAAGCGAGATGACGCCACTCTCGCATCCAGCGGGCCTCCGGAGCGGGGGTGCACCTGGTGCACCCCGGCGGCTGGGTGCATGAGGTGCACCGAGCCGCTCCTCCGGTGGGGGATCGGGGCCAGGCACCGCACGATTCTTCCGATTCGATACCATGCTCTTGGGCGACCCACCTTCCGGATCGAGGGACCCCCCCGATACAGAACCCCCTCGTTAGAAAACGGTGCGAGCGGACGACTTCGGGCCCTCTTGTCACAAAACGAGCCCCTTTGCAAAGGTGGAGCCGGAGGGGGCTCTGATGAATCTTTCGAATCCTCTACTAGGTCGTCACAGTGAAGGCGCGATTAGACCGAGTCTAGCTGAAGGACGCGATTACACCTCATCGTGCAGAAAGGATTGCATAGGCGTCGGGAAGCGAGCGTAGCCCGTGCGCCTTGGAAATGGTCGTTCAATCCCCACGGGGATTCAAGTAGACTGCGAGACATGACGGTGAACAATACTCATGATTCACGCCGATAAGTTAACCAAGCAGTTCGGAAGCGTCACAGCGGTTGACGGAGTCTCACTGGACATCGCAGATGGGGAGGTCTTTGGCTTCCTCGGGCCCAACGGCGCGGGCAAGACCACGATGATGCGGATGCTCGCGAGCCTGATCTCGAAGACCAGCGGCACCGCCGAGGTGGCCGGATGCGAACTCGGCAAGGAGGCAGACGAGCTCAAGCTACGCGGACGAATCGGCGTTCTTCCCGAGAATGTAGGGCTCTACGAGAGCAGCAGCGCCTACGAGAATCTCGAGTACTTCGGTCGACTCCACCGAATGGACGACCTCACCCTGAGGAAGAACATCGAGCGTCTGCTCCGGATGATGGATCTCTGGGAGAAAAAGGATCTCCCGCTCGGGACGTTCTCGAAGGGTATGAAGCAGAAAGTGTCGCTCGCCCGTACCCTCGTCCACGACCCGATTCTGCTTTTTCTCGATGAACCGAAGGCCAACCTCGATCCCGAGGCGGCCAAGATGGTACGGGACGTCATTCGCGGGTTCAAGAAGGAAAAGCGGACGATATTTCTGAACACGCATCACCTCGAAGAGGCCCAGCGAATCTGCGACCGCGTGGGCATCCTGCGCACGAGGCTCATCACTACCGGGTCCGTGGATGCACTTCGATTTGGCCGCTCCGGGAAGAAGACCGTCGTACGACTGGAGCGCGCGTCGGAAGAGTTAGCGAACGCGGTGAGGGCTCGGCTCGAGCCGAGGAAGGTCGTGGTTTCCGGTGACGAGCTGGTCGTCGACGTCGTGGACCCCGACCGAGAGAACCCGGAGATCGCCAACGCGGTGATGGCGGCGGGGGGACGCATTCTCCAGATCTCGCAACTCTCTCCGTCGCTCGAGGATGTCTATCTGAAACTTGTCCACGAGGGGGGAGCCCCCGCATGAGGCTCTCTCAAGCCTGGATCATCGCACGTCACGATATGGGCATCATCCGCAAGAAGCAGGGAATCATGGCCGGACTCATCGCCCTCCCACTCGGGGTGGGCATCGGGTTTCCGCTGCTGGTCTGGTATATCGTCGGGCAGGGGGGAGGGACGGGTGGTCTCGAGTCCTACCTCCCCTACCTCGTCAACGCGTTCAGTTTCTGGTGGGTCATCGGGGCCGCGATGCTCCCCATCGCGATCGCCGCGTACGGCATCGTGGGGGAGAAGATCGAGAAGAGCCTCGAGCCGCTGCTCTCCACACCGTCGACGGACGGGGAGATCTTGCTCGGTAAAGTGCTCGCGGCATTCCTCCCCACGATCGTCGCGATCTGGGCTGGGTCGGCTGTCTACCAGGTGCTCATTGACGTGACCACTCGAGGCCCGCTCGGGTACCTGCTGTTCCCGAGCTGGGGGATGGCGGTCATCCTCTTCGCCCTGGCGCCGCTCTCGTGTTTGTACGCGATCGAGTTCTCCGTGATCGTCTCTTCCCGGGCGACGGATGCTCGGAGCGCTCAACAGTATGGCGGAATCATCTTCATCCCGATGATTTTCATCTATGTCGCCGGCGAGATTGGCTTCATCCCCCTCGACACCACCAACCTCCTGTACATCTCCGCCGGCATGACGGTTCTGGTACTCGCGCTGTTCTACGCGAGCGAGCGAATATTCCATCGCGAGGAGATCCTGACCAGGTGGAAGTGATCCCAGAAACACGCCGGACCTCGCCGTGCTGCAATAGCCATAGCACCTTGGTCATTTCTTTCGAGCCCGTCGGGGCAGTTCGGACATGCTCGAAGGCGGCCGTGGTTAGAATGTATAGAGAGTCTCAATGCCCGAAGGGGACACTCCAAAGATCTTCTTATGCCGGGGCCAGGCACGGAACGATTCTTCGGATTCTATTCCTCCGGGTTGATGCGGGACGCGCGCGTCCGATGCCCGGCCGCGAGGAGCGCGCGGGGACGCGGAAATCGGCGATTCGTCGCCTCGCGTCCGGAAACCCACCCGTTTCCGGAGGGGCAGATGGCGGGTTCAAATCCCCCACACCCAAAGGGTTGAGTTTTGCAATTTCCCGGTGAGAAATCGTCGAAAGATGTCGGAGGGGGGATTTGAACCCCCGACCCCAGGATATCTCCCGGGACGCGGCGCGCGTCCCGCTATGAGTCCCGTGCTCTACCGGGCTGAGCCACTCCGACAGGGATCGGACGCGTCATCTCGCGCCCTACCGGGCTACGCCGCCGGACCCTCGCCCGCATCGGCCACGGAGGCCTCCTCGGGGGGCGTCGACGGCTCGGTGAGGGCGGTCGGTTCGGGTCCCGGAATCTCCTCCGCGATCTGGCCGAGGACCTCCGAGCGCCGGATTTCGATCTTCTTGAGCGGGTAGAGGGTCTTCAACCCGTGGGCGAGGACCTTCGAAAGATCCCCTTGGATGATCTCACGGACGAACTCCGGCGAGGTCCGAAGCTGGGCCTCCTCGAGAAGGATCTGGACCATCTTGTGGCGGAGCTCGGCGCGCAGGCGGGTCTGCAGGCGCTGCTCGCCCACGGCAACCGGCTTCAGGATGATCCGGACGCCGTCCTTGGTGGTGACGGTCAGCGCGAGGTCGATCTTCGAGCGCTTCCGGCGGGCGAGCCGGCGGACGTAGTCGCTCGTCAGGTCATGGCCGATGAACCGCGCTTCGGCGACGCCTTCGCCCGAGACCCGCTCGATGCGGAACCGCAGCTTCACGTGAGCTTTGCCGGAGTCTCCCGAGCCCGACAGCTCGGGCAGCGTGGCTTCGAGGGTCCGACCGACGACCTGCTCGGGCTCGGTCGCGACCGTCTCCCCGAGTTCGACATGCTGGAAGAGACCGGGAGCGCGGACCTTGTACCAGTGCTTCGAGCGCCACTTGTCCTTGACCGTACGGGCCAAGGCGGGCTTCTTCGCTCCGGACTCCTTGTCGGCCATCGTTCGCGGGGGCGCGGACCGGGGAACGCTACTTAAAAGTGCCTCCCCGTCGGGGGACCGCCGGTCGGCGCGGCCGGTGCTCGGAGTAGGCGCGTTTCGGCAAACTAAATAACCCGACCCCAACTCCGCGCGCCATGGCGGCCACGCCTCGCACGGCACCACCACCGGGAACCCGAGGGACCGCCGCCGACCTGAAGGCTGCGAAGGCACCCGTCGAGAGCCCTGCCGAACGGTTCCGCGACGAGACGCTCCGAACGATCGACGCCCTCCGCGCGAAGGGGCTCGGCCGGTCCGATGCCCTGCGCGCGCTGTTCCCACGAACCGTTCTTACCGACACCACCTACGAGGACGTCGTCACGTCCATCGTCTCGGGCGCCCACCTGCTCTTCTTCGGGCCGTCCGGCGCGGGGAAGACGAGCCTCGCGAAGGAGCTCTGGAACCTCTTCCCGAAGGGAGTGTGGGTCGTGGAGGACTGTCCCGTCCTCGACCATCCGCTGTCGCTCGTCGACCGAACGGCGGCCGCGCGATTCCCGCCCTGTCCCATCTGCGTCCGTCGGTTCGCTCCGGAAGGCGACCCGGCCCGCTTCGACGCGAGCACCGTCGACCCCGCGAAGGTCCCGGCCATTTTCGCGCTTCTGCGCGAGGGGTTCGGGTTCGCGCGCCTCCAGGGGAGCTCCGAGGTGTTCCCCGACCACTTGACGGGCAACATCAACCTGCGGAAGCTCGAGGAGATCGGCGACCCGATGAGCCCGCTCGTGCTCGAGCCGGGAAAGCTCCTCCAGGCGAACCGTGGCTTCCTGCTCGTGGACGAGATCGGGAAACTCCCGCTGGGCACGCAGAACGTTCTGCTGCAGGCGCTGCAGGAGGGAACGGTCACGCCCTCCAAGTCGCGGGAGAGCTTTCCCGGATCGTTCGTGGCGGTCAGCACCTCGAACCTTTCCGACCTCGACAACATCAACGACCCGCTCTCCGACCGCCTGACGAGCCTGCACGTGGGCTACAACGCCCGTCATGCCGACAACCGGCAGATCGTGAACCTGGCTCGCGTCGACCTCCCTTCCGTGTACGTACCGGAGATCCTCATCGACGCAGGAGTGCGCGTCATCGAGTCGTGGCGCTTGAAGACGAGCGAGGACAACCCCGACATCGGGGAGGTCGGTTCGAACCGGACGCTCATCGATGTCACGGCCCGCACCGCCGCCGTCGGGACGCTCGACGGTAACGTACCCCCCACCAGCGGCGACCTGAAGGCCGGCCTCCTGCACGCGATGCGCGGACGCATCCGCGCCCGCAGCGGCGACTCGTTCCGCCAGAACGAGAAGCGGGTCGCGGAGTTCGTCGAGCAGTATCTCGCTCCGGCCCTGAAGCGGAGCGCGGGCGTCTACTGGTGCCGGTTCTATCGCGGCGTGTTGAAGGAGAACAGTGGCGAGGCCGAAGCCCTGGTCGGGGAGGGCCGACGCCTCAAGGACGACGAGGGCCTTCGGGCCCAGCTCGGCGCGAGCCCGGAGATCTTCCCCAAGTTCCGAACGTTCGTGCGCTACGTGGAGGAACGCGAGCGGCCCGGACCGACGGTCTCTTCCGTCGTCGCCGCGACGAGCGTCTTCCGGCTCCTCGAGGAGTTCTCGCTCTTCTCCTGCAAGGAGGACGACGCCGACGACGCCCCCCTCTAGCGACGCCTTTCACCTCCCAGACTGCACCGAATACGCGGACGACGTCGTCTCGGACGACCTGCTCGACGCGCTCGACTCGGCGGCCCTAGTCCGGGCGCTGGCGGAGGAAGGGGTCGAGGGAGCCCGTCGCCTGCTCCGAGAGCGTTCGGGCGACGACCCCACGCTGCGGGAGCGGCTCGAGCGGTTGCGCGAACGGCTCCGCCGTCAGGGACGACGCCGGGTCGAACGGATCGTCGAGGAGTACGACCAGCAGGTCGTCGCGCTCGAGGAGGTCCGGCACCGCAGCGATGCGGAGGTGGCCCAACAGATCGCGGAGCTTGAGGAGCGCCTGCGCTCGGCCCGGTCGATCGATTGGTCCCGTCTGCCGCCCGCCGACCTCTTGAGTGACGTGCAGAACGCCCTCCTTCTCCCGGACGCTTCGTGGAACCGCCCTCCCGGACCCCCGAGCTTCCTCGCCCGCCTCAAAGCCGCGTTCGCCCGATTCTTCGCCTGGCTGCGGGGGCTTTTCTCTCGTCGGCGCGCCCCGGCTCCGGCCCGGTCCCCCGGACGTCGGATGGCGTTCGCGACCGCCGCGGCGGACGGCCGGACGATCGGTCCCTCCGAGCTCGGGAACGCCCTCGCCCAGCTTTCCGGCTCCGAGCAGCAAGAGCTCGCGAACCACGTCACGAGCGCCCTCAAGTCACGCGAGCGGGAGATCGAGAAGGAAGCCGAGGAGAAGCGCCGGCAGGCCGAGGCCCAGCGGCGTCGCCTCGAGGAAGAGCGTGCCGAGGCCCAACGGCGAGCCGAGGCGGATGCCGAATCACGGGTCCGCCATGCGGAAGAGCAACGCGTCGAACGGGAGCTCAAGGAGCGCGGGTTCGTCGCCGAGCACCGGGGCGAGCTGGTGGTCACCTACGGTCTCGTGGAGCGATTCGCGCGCCTCCTCCTCGAGGACGAGAGCCAGCGGCTCCCCGGCGACATCCGGATGTCGATGCGGGGAGGGGGGTCGACAGGCGTCTACGAAAAGGCCCGATTACGGCGCGCCGAGGAGATCGCTCATCTCGATGTGCCGGGCTCGCTCCTCGCGGCCCGCTTCACGGGGTCGAAGCACATCGATGAATCGACGAGCTACGTATTCCGGGAGATAACGAGCGAGCGGGTCCACGTCGTCCTCGCCTTCGACCGTTCGGGCAGCATGTCCGAGGAAGGGAAGCTCGAAGCGGCGAAGAAGGCGTTGCTCGCGCTCTACGTCGCGATCCGCCGACGGTACCCCGACGCGACGATCGACGTGCTCGCGTTCGATAACGAGGTCCAGGTGCTCGACCTGGTCGAGCTCTGGGAGTGCCGCGCCGGAGCGTTTACCAACACTGCCGAGGCGCTTCGGGCGGCGCACCTCCTTCTACGAGCCTCCCGGGCGACCCGCAAGGAGTTCTATCTCCTTACGGACGGTCTTCCCGAGGCCTACTCCGATGAGGACGGTCGGGTCCGTAGTGGCCAGCTCGACGTGGCGATGGAACATGCCCTCGAGCGGGCCCGCGAGCTCTCGACCGTCTCCTCGCTCAAGAGCACGGTGCTGCTCCTCAAATCAGAACATCCCGAATACGAACCGGCCGCTCGGGCCATCGCGCGGACCCTCCGGGGGGAGATGGTCGTTACCGACCCGACCCACCTCGGTGTCGAACTGCTCGTACGCTGGGCCCGCGGCGAAGAGACCGAGCGCCGCCTCACGGCCGACGGTCCGACCACCCCCGCGGTCGCGGCAACGCCGGCCGCCGCTCGGGGCCGAGCACGTCGTCGCAAGAGCGACCGCCGGATGGGCGGCTGACCGGCGTTGCCTTTGCCCATCAACCTTTATCTCCCGACCCAACGCTGACCGACCGAACGACCATGTCCGACTCCCGCGAACAGGCCCAGTTCCGGGCCCATCTCTCCGAAATGCGGCATGCCGCCGGCGGCCTCGGCCGCGACTTCGCCCGTGAGTTCTCCGACCTCGACGGGAAGATCGAGCGATTCGGGAACGCGACCGCCAAGGAGGCAAAGTACCTCGGCCTCGAGATCCAGGACGACTTCTCTCACCTCGGCAAGACGCTGGACGCCGAGATGCGCCGCATCCCGCAGCGCATCTCGGACGCAGGCGTGGCGATCGGCTCCGGGACCGTCCGCGCCGCGGGCGCTGCCCGGGACGCCGTCTACGCCGCCGGAAAAGCGGCGAAGACGGGCACGAAGAACGCCCTCGCGACGGCGGCCGGCGTCAGGAAGAGCCCGATGCGCGAGTGGTCGCCCCCGGCGACGGGCGAATCCGCATCTTCTTCGGACGACCGCCAGTAACCGGGCCTATCCCCGGCTGGCTCGAACGATTCCGAATCTCTTCGCGCACGCGTTGCGACGCGACCCTGAGGTACTCCTCATCCAGGTCGAAGCCCACGAACGCCACCCCGAGGCGCGCCGCGGCGACCGCGCTCGCGCCGATCCCGACGAACGGGTCGACCACCCGGCGCGTGCGCGCGAGTCCGTGGAGACGGACGCACCACTCGGGTAGCTCGGGCGGGAACGTCGCCGGGTGCGGTCGGTCGCGGGCCCCAAAGCGGATCGTCGGGTACGGCAGGAACCAGGTGTTCCCGCGGCAGCGCCGGTCGCTTCCTGCGCCCTGCCAGCGCTCGACGTTCGACTTGTCGCCGTACGGAACACCGACCGCGAGCCGGTCGAGGGGCACGTCCCCCCGCCGCGTGAAGTGGAAGACGTACTCCTGCGCGCCGTGCACGTAGCGCGCCGAGCGCAGCGGCTTATAGTGACCGAGGGCGAGGTCGCTCGAAAGACCGGCGGCACGTCCGGCCGAGGCGCGGTCGATGGCGATCGACTTCACCCAGTGAAGAACGTTCTGGAGGACAAACCCCCGCGCGACTTCCCGGGCGACGTCCCAGGGAAGCCACGGGTCGGAGGGCGGACCGCCGACATTGAGGAAGAACGAGCCCCGGTCCGAGAGGACTTTTCCGACCGCCTCGCGCACGTCGCCGATCCAGCGAAGGTACTCCCCTCTCGGACGGTCGTCGCGGTACGTGGAGTAGCGGACCCCGAGGTTGTAGGGCGGACTCGTGACGACCACGTCCGCTCGCGCACGGCCGAGCCGTTTCGGAAGCCCCGCGAGGGCGTCCTCGCAGTAGAGCCGGACCGACCGGCCGCGACCGAACGGAATCTCCTCGAAGAGCGACAGAGGCCTCCCTCTCCCGCCGGGAGGCGCTCGGACGGATAGGACTGAGCCTCGGGCCTACGTCAGGGGCGCGCGGACGGGGGCGTCGACGCCTTCACGCGCTGGAGCTCCACGCGCGCTTCCGAGAGCGCCTTCTGCGGCTCCTTGTAGTAGAAGGCGACCAGCTGGCCTACGTCGCGGTGCGTGTACGGCTTCTGCCGCGTCGCCTGGGCGTCCTTCGCCATCATGAAGTCGAGGATCTCGACACGGTTGCGTACCTCGCGCTCCATCTCCTTCATCGAGAGGTTCTTCATCAGCGCGACCCGCTCGTAGATGTACGAGTGGCCCGAGTAGAGGAACGTGTCGTCCGCCGGGTTCCAGGAATAGACCGAGTTCGTGATCAGCTCGTTCGTCTCGGGGTCGAGACCGACGATCTCGGTGAGCGACTGCACGCGGCGCGTCATCTTCGTGCCGACCTTCACCTGCCGCTGGAGCAGGACCAGGTTGAGCGCCGAGACGAGCGAGCGGGGGAGCGTGATCGGCGGGTTCTCCATCCGGTGCACCATCGCGCTCACGCTCTCCGCGTGGAAGGTCGTGTAGCAGGTCTTCCCGGTCGCCATCGCCTGGAAGACGATGAACGCCTCCGCGCCGCGCACCTCTCCGACCATCAGGTACTGCGGGCGTTGGCGGAGCGCCGCGGCGAGCAGGTCGAACATGTCGATCTCGCCCGCGGCCTTGCCGCTCACGAGGTTCTTCGCGCCGAAGCCGGCCTTCGTGAGCGAGGGCACCCAGTTCTCGTGCGGGAGGTTGAGCTCGCGCGTGTCCTCGATGGAGACGATCTTCATCTGGGGCGGGATGAAGAGCAAGGTCGCGTTGAGCGTGGTCGTCTTCCCGCTCGCCGTGCCTCCGCAGACCATCATCGATTGCCCGTTCTCGATGGCGATCCAGAGGTACGCCATCATCTCCGGGCTCATCGTGCGGAACTTGAGCAGGTCGACCGGAGTGAACGGGTTGTCGCGGAACCGACGGACCGTGAACGTGCTGCCGCGCTTTGTGATGTGCTTTCCGAGCGTCGCTTGGAGACGCGAGCCGTCCGGCACGGTCGCGTCGAGGACCGGGCTCGCGACCGAGATGTGCTTCCCCGAGCGCTGGGCGAGCCAGACGACGAAATCGTCGAGCTCCTGCGCGGTCTGGAACTTCATGTTCGAGCGGATCGAGCCGTACTTTCGGTGGTAGATGTACAGCGGGATCCCCTGCCCGTCGCACGAGATGTCCTCGACCTCGCTATCGGTCATCGGCACTTCGATGACCCCGTAGCCGATGAAGTCCCGTTCGAGGTAGTAGAGGATCCGGCCCTTGGTGATCGGGCTCGGGGCGAGCTCCCACTCCTGGAGCTGGCGGTCGACCATGAGGCGGAGCTCGGTGCGTTTCGTGTCGGGGTCGTGCTCGGGGAGCGGTTCGAACAGATCGACCATGAACACCCGGAGGCGTTCGAGCAGGTCGCGCTCGATCCGGGAAAGGGGCGGCTCGATGACCTCGTAGAGGAACTCGTTGCGGATGTTGTGGAAGGAGATCCGGACGTAGGAGAACCCCGGGCGGATCGGCGCGAGGTCGAGCTCCTTGAGCGCCGGGTCGGAGAGCGGCGGCACGGCCGTCACCTCGCGTTCGGAGCCCTGGCCCGACACCCCGAGGCGGGCGAGCTTTACCGGCCGCGGCTCGGCGGAGCCCCGGCGCAACGCCGCTCCGAGACTCAGGAACGGGGAGAACCTCTTCCTCCGCTGGCCCGAGGTCGGGATCGCCGTCCCTTCTTCCTCGGGGGCTTGTTCGATCGCTTCGCCGGCCATGACCTACCTTTCCTCCTCAGCAGTTCGGGGTCACGTTGAGCGGCGGGACGATGAACCGCATGATGAGCCAGCCGACCGCGAGCATGATCGTCGCGTGCTGGAGGCCCTCCGCGATGCGGCCGTTGAACAGGACGCCCGCCATGACGCCGTCCCCGACCGCGTGGACGATGACCGCGACCATGAACGCGAGGAAGAGAACGGGTACGAAGGTGAACGCGATCGTCGCGGGGCCTCCTCCGCTCGAGATAGCCGAGCATGCGGTCCCCTCGCCGGCGGTGATCATCTGCGGCAGGAAGATCGCCGCCATGATGTAGATCGTGACGAGGAACACGAAGAACGAGATGTAAATCACCGTCACGTACGTCAGCATCGAGATCTGACGGGCCTGCTGCGCGAGCTGGGCCTCGCGCGTGTCGTGGGCGACCATCGTGAGCACGTCGGCGACGTTCCCGCCGGCTTCGTTCGCCCGGGTGACGATCGACACGACGCGCTGGACGAGCGGGGTGGGGACGCGCTTCTCGAAGAGGTCGAGGGCCTGAGCGACGGGGACGCCCCACTCGATCTGGCTCGCCATCTTCTTGATCTCGTCGGTGAGCAGGCCGTAGCGCCCGGTGCTCGCGACCACGATCGCGTCCGGAAGTGTCATGCCGAAACGGCCCGCTTCCGCGACGTCCCGCAGGAAATCGGGGAGTCGTTCCTCGACCTTCGAGATCCGCCGCAGCTTCGCGGTCATCGCGAAGCCGTAGGGCGCGATGAAGCAGAGCAGTCCGAGGACGAAGAAGTCGATCGCCGGGTTGGCGCCGGAGGCCTCGCCCGCGGAGAGCGTGATGTTGAGCGTTCCGATGTAGTTGAGCGCCGCGACCACCCAAAAGACGGCGGCGACGATGCCGCCCGCAATCAGCAGGATCGTCTCGCGGGTCAATCCCTCGGAGGTGCTGGTCGCCTCGACCGAGAGCGCCTTCACCTTGCGGACGGAGGCCGGAGCGTTCGCGGTCGCCATCCTAGTTCATCTCCGACGCGAGCGTGTACATGAAGAAAATGAACCCGAACTGAGCGAGCGGAATCATCGCCCCGACGATCCCCCAGAGGACGTCGATCAGAAAGATCCCGCCGCCCCCGATGATCGCGAAGATCGCGATGATGATGACCAGGAAGAGGGGGAAGGCGACCACGACCGTTACGAACGTCTCGGCGAGGAGCCCCATCGTCTCGACGCGCTGGAGTTGCTCGAGCTTGTTCTCGCGTTCGAACTGCTCCGCTTTGAGCAGGAAGTACGGCTTCAGCTGCCCGCCGCTCGTCGCGGTGGTGACCACGCCTTGGAGAAAGTCCTGGAACCGCTTCGAGGGGGTGCGCTGGGCGCCGTTGCGGATGGCGGTCAGGATATCGACCCCGAGCAGCTCGGTGTCGCGGGTGATCCACGCCGCTTCCTCGGCGACCTCCCCGTAGACCTTCTGCTGGCCGAGCTCCTTGAAGATCTGGTCGATGTTCACGTCGGCCGAGCTCATCGCGGAAACGAAGCTCATCGATGCGGAGATCTTCCGGTCGATCTTGCGCCCCCGTTCCTTGGCTTTGGAGCTCGGGGTGCTCTGCATCACGAAGAACGTGCCGATCGTACCGAAGATGGGGAGGAGGACGCCGATGAGGATCCCGAGGAAAGCGTCCCCGGCGCTCACGAAGAGGAATCCGACCACGGCCCCGGCGAGCACGGTCGCGATGGCGACGACCACGGTGGTCGCGTAGACCATCGCCATGTACTCGTCGGACCGCATCCGGATGTGCGCCTTCACGAGGTTCTCGTCGAGCGCCGGGTCCGGCGGGCGGGCGAGGACACGGGCTCGGAACGTGCTCCAGGCCCACCGCTGGAACCCCGACATGGTCGAGTGGGTCGGCTGGGCGCCCCGCTTCAGTCGGACGGCGCGGTTGGGGGCGTTCCCCGGAGTTCCGGAGGAGCCCGCTCGGACCGTGGGAGTGGTGGCCGCCATCGCGCTCACGAGACCTTCGGCGGCGCGGTGGCCGCGACCCCCCTCGCCGTCTGGGCGGCCTGGACACGTCCCATGACCTCGCTCGGGTCCTTGTAGTACTGCGCGATCGTCCGCCAGAGCTGCCGGTAATCGGTCGTTTTGCTCTCGACGAGCCACCGGATGACCTGGGTTCGCCGCTGGAACTCAGCGTCCATCTCATCCGTCGTGAAATTCTTGAGTTCCATGATTTTGTCGAAGAGGAACGAGTGACCTTTGAAGACGAACTTGTCGGTCCCCGGGTCCCACTCGTAGACCGTGTTGGTGATCAGCTCGTTCGTCTCGGGCTCGAACCCGACGATCTCGAGGACCTGCTTCAGGCGCCGCACGACCCCCTTGTCGGTCCGGGTCTGGATCTGGATGATGACGTTGTTGAGCGCGGAGAGCAGGATCCGCGGGGTATTGATGGGCGGGTTCTCGAGACGGTTCACCATCGACTTCACGCTGTCCGCGTGCATGGTCGAGTAGGTAGTGTGGCCCGTCGCCATGGCCTGGAACATCGTGTACGTCTCCTTGCCGCGGACCTCGCCCACGATGATGTAGTTCGGTCGCTGCCTTAGCGCCGCGCGAACGAGGTCGAACATGTCGACCTCTCCGGCGGCCTTTCCGTCCGCCCCTCGGTCGCCGGTCCCGCTGCGCGTCGCGCCGGGAATCCAGTTCTCGTGGGGCAAGTTGACCTCGCGGGTATCCTCGATCGAGACGATCTTCGCGGTCGGGGGGATGAAGAGCGCGATCGCGTTGAGCGTGCTCGTCTTGCCGGCGGCGGGGCCACCGCAGACGATGACCGACTCGCCCTGTTCGGCCGCGAGCCAGAAGTAGGCGACCATCTCCTCGTTCGCGGTCCCCATCGCGACCAGGTCGACCGGGGTGAACGGACGCTCCTTGAACCGACGGATTGTGAAGCTCGCGCCCCGGGTCGTGACCTCCCGTCCGTAGGTCGCCTGGATACGGTGGCCCTCGGGGGTCGTCCCGTCCAGGATGGGCGCGGAAACGCTGACCGCCTTCGTGCAGCGTTGCCCGAGCATGACGATGAACGAGTCGAGCGCCTCTTCTTCGGCGAAGATGACGTTCGTCTTCACCGACTCGAACTTCCCGTGGAAGATGAACAGCGGGACGTCCACCCCGTCGCACGAGATGTCCTCGACCTCGGGGTCGAGGATCAGGGCGTCCACGGGCCCGTAGCCTACGAAGTCGCGCAGCGTGTAGTAGACGATCCGCTCCATCGAGATGGGGCTCAGCGTGATCCCGCGGCTGCGGAAGTACTCGCGGGCCTCCTCGCGCAGGTACGCGCGCTTGTCGGCGAGCGTGAGGCCGCCAACGTCGCTCCCGAGGATCCGGGTGAGCGTGGCCTTGAGGTGGTCGACGAGCTGCTTTTCGTGCGCCGAGAGTTGCGGCTCGATGACCTCGTAGAGGTACTCCTTGTTGCGGTCGTTGTAGGTCACTCGCGAGTACGAGTAGGGAGGGTTGACCGCGCTCACCTCGAGCTCCTTCATCGTGGGCTCGATGAGAGGCGGCATCGCGGTGATGAACGTCCCGGGAAGTTCGGTCGGTTCTTCGGCGGCCGGCAGCGCGGGGCCCGTGGGGCCGAGGGGCGAGGTCGCGCGGGCCGCCGCCGTGGCCCGAGGGATCTTGACGCGGAACGTTTCGCTGGCCATTGGCTCACGTGCTCCCGATGCCGACAGTCACGGTAACCCCGGCGTAGAACATTGTCGCGTAGTTGATCGAGTTCACGTTGACCACGAGAATGGTGGTCCCGCCGCCCGCGTTGAAGCAGCTGCCCGCATACGGCACCGTCCTCACATCTGTCACCGGGTTGGTATAGTTGTAGCTGCTCACGCCGTACGTCGGGTTCCCCAACGCACCGCTGCCGTACGACAACCCGCTCACGTTCATCTCGCTCTGGAAGAAATTCGACCAGGCGCACGGATACTGCGTGCCGATCTCGAAGGTGTAGTTGAACGGCAGCAACGTCGGATTCGTCGTCGAGACCGCCTTCCCGTTCGAGGAGACCTGCTGGGAGAATCGGAGATGGCTGTAGACCTCCTCGGAGCCCTGGCCGATCACGCTCGTGGCGTTGCCGGTGAGCTGGAGGAAGCTCGAGGAGACCGAGGCATTGCCGGAGACCGAGGTCACGTTGAACGGAGGAGCGTAGGCCATGACCTGGTATCCTCCCGATTGGCTCTGGATGATTCCGTCCGCCTCGAAGTAGAACGACGAGTACGAGTAGTAGCGGTTCGGCAGTTGCATCTCGAGTACGCCCGTGGCGACCTTCTGGTAGTAGTGGCCCGAGCCTCCCGGTCCGGTCGACATGGTCTCGTTCTCGAAGACACAATAGGCGGGATTCACCGGTTGGCCGTAGTTGTGTATCGTCCCGCCCGGTGTCCCCTTCACGTAGAACCCGCCCGGGCAGGTCGAGGGGAGGAAGGTGATCGTCCCTTCAGTCGGCTGGGCGAGCAGCGGGACCCCGGCGGAACTGATCGTGAAGGCCGTGCCCACGGTGGGGGGGAGTCCCAGCGCGTACTGGGTGTCGATGCCGCTCTTGAACTCGATGAACGACGTCGCTGCTGCGTTCGTGAACGCGGCCTCGTTATCGTTCATCCAGAGGGGCAAGTACTGGGTGAGGAAGATCCCGAAGAGCGCGAAGAAGACCAGCAGGGAGAGCAGGGTCCCCACGACCGCGACGACCCCCCTCTGGTTCGAACGAAAGCGGCGCGCCCGTCGATAGCGTCGCGCCGACCTAGAAGCTACCCTTCCCCCCATCAGATGGACCGCGACCCAGGGTGCAAGACCCCAAGCAGCGTGAATTAGGCCCGATTCGGGTATAAATAAGTGCGCGGCGGACGCGGGGAATAAACCGGTCCGACGGCGACCCTAAAGCCCCCACCTCCCTACCGAAAGTCGATGACGCTCCGCGAGATCTCGCTCACGCTGCCCAATCGGCCCGGGGCGCTCGCGGGCGTGGCGCGGGCTCTCGCGAGGGTGCGGATCAACCTCGCCGCGATCAGCGTCGACTCCGCCTCGGGAAAGGGACGAGTCCGCCTCATCGTGAACGACCCGGACCGGACGATGACCTTGCTGCGCTCGGCCGGATACGCGGTCGAGGTCCGCGAGATGATCGCGGTCCGCCTCGAGGACCGGGCCGGAAGCTTCCTCAAGGTCCTCGAGACGCTGGCAAAGGAGCACATCAACATCCAGAGCGTGGCGATCCTCGTCGCCCGGGAAGGCAACCAGACGTTGGTAGCCCTATCGACGAACGACCTCGCCCGGACCCGGAAACTGCTCCACCGGGCCGGACTCGCCAGCCGAGCGGCGGAGCGGCTCGTTTCGAACGACGACCTCCTCGCGACGGCCCCCACCATCCCATCCGAGTCGGTCGGACTTCTGCTCTAACGCACTTAGAACAAACCGTAAGAGGGCTCGGCCCTCCGGGGAAAGTCGCGCGGTTGTGGTCTAGCGGTTAGGACGGTAGCTTCCCAAGCTACCTACTCGGGTTCGAATCCCGACAACCGCACTCGTTCGGCCGTCGGAGCCACTGCGAGTGGTTCCCTCCCCCGGTCGTGTCGGCAGGGCCGAAACGTCAAACGCCCAAGAATCGAGCGTCCCTTGCGCGCGCCGGTCGAAGGTCGGGCCGACGCGGCGCCTTCTCCTCAGGTCCCGGCTGCCTGACTCGAACAGGCGACCTGAGGATATCCACGGGGGCTGCCGGAGCTCCGGCAGTCTCGCCTACAGTCCCCCGCTCTACCACTGAGCTAAGCCGGGACGCTCTGAGGAGCGGCGGACGACCTATAAACTCTCCGACGGCTCGGCGGTCCACCGTCACACCATGCGCGTTATCGAGCATCGTCGGCACAGTCGCCGGGACCCGGCCGGCATCCACCTCAATCGGGCCGGGGTCGAGCTCGCCCGGCGCGTTGCCCCCACCCTCGGCGCGTTCGACCGGGTGGTGACGTCCCCCAAGCCCCGCGCCGTCGAGACGGCCCAAGCGTTGGGATTCTCGGTCGATGCCATGCTTCCCGAACTCGGCGTGATGCCCGACGATGTCGGCATCGCGGTCGACGAGCTGCATCCGCGCTCCTTCGGAGACTACGTGCGCCTCACCGAACGGAGCGAGGCGATGGCGGAGTACGCGCAGCAACAGGCCCGGCTCATGCGGGAGGAGCTCGAACGGCTCCGGGACGGGGGTCGGCTCCTCATGGTTTCTCACGGCGGGATCATCGAATTCGGCGCCGCGGCGGCCCGCCCCAGCGACGCGAAGGCCTGGGGCGAGCCGGCCGGTTATCTCGAAGGGTTCCGTCTCTCCCTTAGCCGGGGAGAATGGGTCCGGGGCGAGGTCCTCCGAACCCCGAGCTGAGTCGGGGTCGCTTCGTTACCCCAGCGCCCGCCGCAAGCGCGCGGCGACCTCGTCCGGAGTGCCGCTCGCGTCGATCCCACGGAGTAGGCCGCGTTTTCGATAATACTCGAGCAGCGGCGCGGTCTGCTCGGCGTAGACCTTGAGCCGGGTCGTCACCGCCTCGGGTCGGTCGTCGGGCCGCTGGATGAGCGCCGTCCCGTCGTGGTCGCACCGGTCCGCTACCTTCGGTGGTTTCGAAGAGACGTTGTAGACCGACTGACACTTCGGGCAGAGTCTTCGGTCGGAAAGACGACGGACGAGCAGGTCCGGCGAGATGTCGAAGGAGATCACACGATCGACCTCGGCGAACGTGCCGAGCGCTTCGGCCTGGGCGAGGTTACGAGGGAAACCGTCGAGAAGGTAGCCCCCGCGGGCGTCGGGCTGATTGAGCCGTTCGTGCAGGATTCGAAGGACCAGGTCGTCCGGAACGAGGCGCCCCGCTCGAATGTGGCCGTCTGCTTCGAGGCCGAGAGGAGTTCGAGCGGCCGCCGCGGCGCGGAGCATGTCGCCCGTGGAGAGATGGGGCACTCCGAGTGCGCGGGCGAGCTCGGCGGCCTGGGTGCCCTTGCCGGCCCCGGGGGGACCGAGGAACACGATGCGCTGCATCGTCATCGGGCCCGGACTCTCGGCCGGATACTAAGTGCTTTTCTCGTGAGCCGTATCGCCGATCCGGCTTCCTCGGAAGGCGCGTCCGGCGATCGCCGCCTCGAGGTTCTCGAGGTCGCGACCGGGAACGATGAGCAGCGGGATGCCGGCGCGGGCGAGCGCATCGGCCCCGAGGCGGTCGAACAGGAAGTTCTGACCCGCCTCGCCGGAAGTGCCCGCATGGACCATCGCCCGGAACTCCGGCCACGTGAGTCGTTCGAGGCGTCGAGCGTGCGGGTGCGTCCGCGGGTCCTTCTCGTACACTCCGTCGACGTCGGTCGCGTTCACGACCCTCGCGGCGCGGATCCGGACCGCCACCAGTGCGGCCACCCCGTCGGTGGTATGGCCCGGTTCGGTCCCGCCCAGGATCACCGGCGAGCCCGTGCGCAGTTGCTCGACCACCGCCGGGACCGTCGTCGGAGGGTGCGAAGGCGCCGGAGGGCCGACTCGGCCGGCCAGTAAACGTGCGTGCAGGCGCGTGACCTCGATGCCAACCTCGTCCAATTCGACCTCGGTGAGTCCCAGAGTCCGACCGAGTTGGATGTACTCCCGGGCGGTGCGACCCCCGCCGGTGGTCACGACGATCGGCCGTTCCGCCCCTACGCGGCGCAGAAGGTCGGCCAACTGCTCGAAGTATTTGGTGTCCCCGGTCCCCGTGAGCAGGACGGAGCCTCCGATCGATACGACGACGGGGGCCCGGTCGGAGGTCGGGGCGGAGCGCATCGGGGAGAGGGAGGCCGTCTCGACCTTATCCCTGTCGGCCCAGACGGCGCCGGGTTGAATAGGAGGGGGTGGGTTCGGGGAAATGTGCCAGCGGACCTCGAGCGGGCGAAGGGGGTCGCCGCCCGTCACGCCGTCGAACACCACGTGCGCCCGGGGCTTCGGTTGGCTCTCGGAACGGGTTCCACGGCCGCGCAGGCGGTGCACGCAATCGCGGAGCGGTTCCCGAACGGAAAGTTCGATTGCGTGGCGAGCTCCCGCGCCACCGAAGAGCTCGCCCGGGAGCTCCGGATACCGGTCCGTCCCCTTCGGGGCGACGACAAGTTCGACCTGATGCTCGACGGCGCGGACGAGGTGACGCCCACGCTCGAAATGACCAAAGGCGGAGGAGGAGCGCTGTTCCGCGAGAAGCTCCTCGCTCGGTTGTCGAGCACGGTGGTGATCATGGTGGACCCGTCAAAGCTCGTCGCGGCGCTCGGGGAGCGGGCGTCCATTCCGGTCGAGGTGGTGCCGTTCGGGCGTCCGATCCTGGAGCGGGAGCTGGCCGCCGAGGGATACCGGGTGCGGCTGCGGGTCGGCCCCGACGGCCGGACGTTCGTCACCGACAACGGCAACGAGATCCTCGACCTCTCCCCGCGGGAACCGATCCGGGAACCCTCGGCCGCGGCGGATGCCATCCGACGCCACACCGGGGTGGTCGAAACCGGCATTTTCGCGGGCCTCGCTAGCCTTGTCATCATCGGCTACCCGGACGGCCGGGTCGAGGAGCGTCGACCGCCCAAAGCCCGTCGAGGCTGACCGACCGCTCGGACGGCGAGCGTCGCCGTTATCCGCCCCGAGGGGTGCGGTCCGTCGACCGCGGCCCGAGGCCGCGCCGAACTATGCAGGGCAAGTACATCCGGACCCGAATCGAGGACCACGTCGGGTACATCGAGATCGGCAAGCCGAAGGCGAACACGTACGACCTCGCGATGATGCGCGAGATCGACGAGGCGGTAGAGGAGTTCCGGTTCGACGAGAACGCCCGCGTCATCGTGCTCACGAGCACGGTGCCGGGCTTCTTCAGCGCCGGCGCGGACATCGAGATGCTGAAGACGAGCCAGCCGGACTTCAAGGCGATGTTCTGCCTTCACTGCCAGGAGACGCTCAACAAGTTCGCGAGCACCCCCAAGATCGTCATCGCCGCCATCAACGGCCACTGCGTCGGCGGGGGGCTCGAGATCGCGCTCTCCACCGACCTCCGCATGATGGCGAAGGACTCCGGCAAGATCGGTCTCCCCGAGGTCACGCTCGGCGTCCTCCCCGGCACCGGCGGCACCCAGCGGCTCCCGCGGCTCATCGGGCAGTCGCGCGCGCTCGACATGATGATCACGGGCAAACTATTGACGCCCGACGAGGCGCTCGACATCGGGCTTGTGAACTACGTCTACCCGAAGGAAACGTTCGCAAAGGACGTCCAGGCGTACGCGAGCGCCCTCGCACACGGCCCCGCCCGCGCCGTGAGCCTCATCAAGCGCTCGGTGCTCGAAGGGGTCGAGATGCCGCTCATCGCGGGCCTCGCGCTCGAGCGCGAGCTGCAGAATCGCCTCTTCGTCACCGAGGACGCAAAGGAAGGGCTGAGCGCGTTCGTCGAGAAGCGGAAGCCCACCTTTAAGGGCCGTTGAACCCTAGGACGCTCGACACCTCATGCCCGACTCGGTCCCGACGGTGAAAGCCCCGACCTCGAAGTCTCTGCAGCAGGGCGGCACGATCGAGCCGGTCCGCGAGATCCTCTGGGGGACGTCCGCCGGGGTGCGCAAGTACGAGACGGCGGAGGAGATCCCGCCCGAGATGCGTAAGCTCGTGGTCAAGCTCATGGTCGTCCAGGCCGACACCGAGTTCGCGTCGATCCAGCAGCACCGCCCGTGGCTCGACCGCGCGCCCACGCTCGAGGACCGGTGGATCGAATCGCGGATCATCGCCGACGAGGCCCGCCACGGCCTCCAGGCGTGCCGGATCCTCCGCGACTTCGGGGAAGAAGGTCAGAAGTTCATCGACGAGCTCCTCACGAAGCGCGAGGGCGAGCACAAGCTCGACGCGTTCAACATGAAGTTCGACCTCTGGAGCGACGTCGGAGCGTTCACCTGCTTCGTCGACCGCGTCGGCGTCTACCAGCTCCGCTCCTTCCAGGAGTGCTCGTACGGCCCGCTCGCCCGGGCGATGCCGCTCATGCTGAGCGAGGAGCAGTTGCACCTCAACTTCGGGGCGAGCGTGCTGCGGCGGATGGTCCAGGACGGGCCGAAATATTCTGGCTCCAAGGAGGAGGCGCAGTCGGCCGTGAACAAGTGGTATCCCCGCGCGCTGGACATGTTCGGCCATTCGAACTCCGATACGAGTCGCCGCGCGATCGAGTACGGTCTCAAGCGGTGGACGAACGAAGAGGCCCGCCGCCGCTTCATCGAAGAAGTGACCGGCCTCGTCGCCTCCCTCGGGCTGGCTCTCCCGCCGCCCGAGTTCGACCGGCACGTCCTGTAGCGAGCCGGACGGTTCGCGACCGGCTAACCCACGAGATGTCCACCGGGGCCTGGCCGCAGCAGTAACGTCCGTTCCACGCCGGGCAGACGGGCGAGCCGGCGTCGAATTGTCGCGGCGTCCCGTCGGAGGGTGAAGATGTGCAGGTGCGCCCCCGCGTCGTGAGTGTACGCCGCGACCGGGCGGCCGGCCTCGCGGTTGATCGCGCGGACCTCACCGAGCAGCGCCCGAGAGGTCGGGGTAAGGTAATCGAGCGACGGCCGGGTCGTCTCGCACACCTCCCGGAAGCTATCGCACTCTTCCATGACGAGCGGGAAGAGCCGTCGTGGGTCTCGGGATCCGATCGCCGCGCGGATCTTTCGGATCCGGCCCGGAAGTTCGGCGAGCCGGCGCCGGTACTGCGGGCTCGTCGCGACCGTGGCCTGCATCGCGTCCGCCGAGCGGACCTCCTTGACCGGCGCTCCCTTCACGATCATGACGAGGTCGACCAGCGCCGGCCAATGGTTCGGTCCGTAGAGGGGTCGAGCATAGCAATCACTCCCATCGGGCCGGATGCCGGCGCGCCACTCCACGAACCCGCCGAAGACGGACCGGGACGCGCTCCCCGAGCCGAGTCGAGCGAGTCGCGAGAGCTCGCGGCCCGAGAGGCGGAGACCGAGGGCCGCCGTCGACGCGCCCGCAAGCGCGGCGAAGCCACTCGCGCTCGAGGCGAGCCCGCTCGCTGTCGGGAAGTTGTTGCGCGAGCGCACCTCGGCTCGGTGCGTCACGTTCGCCCGAGCGCGCACGAGGTCGAGGAAACGGACGACGCCGTCCCGGGGACCGCCCGTCGCCAGCTCGCCGTTCAGTTCGACCTGATCTTCCGAGAGGTTCGGGTCGAAGCGCACCGTGGTCCGCGACCGAAGCCGGTCGAGGGTCACCGAGATCGAGGAGTTGTACGGAAGGGCCCGTTCGCGGTCGCGGACCCCCCAATATTTCACGAACGCGATGTTCGGCGGCGCCTCGTACGTCGCTTCGAGCCGGGGTGCCCGCGCCATCCGATAGAGCCGCACGGTTCCCTACACTACTTATCTACGACGGCCGCTCGCCCCGGACGTGACCCGGCCGAAGACTCCTCTCGAGCCGCATCCGACGGTGCCGCTCCCCGACCTCCCACACGCCGCCCGCCACGGGTTCCATCACGAGGTGGGGTTCAAGATCGACTTCGAGCGGAGCGGCCGCGGTACCTGCACGGTCACCGGCGTGGTCGATCAGCGCCACCTGAACATCAACTCGGTCGTGCACGGCGGCGTCTACGCCACTATCCTGGACACCGCGATGGGGGCGGCCGTGCTCTCGGTGCTCGCCGAGGGCGAAACGACGGCGACCACCTCGATCTACGTCGAGTTCCTGCGCGCGGCGCGCGAGGGCGATACGCTGACCGCTCGCGGCGAGGTGCTGCGTCGAGGGCGTCACATCGCGTTCGCGGAGGGGAACCTCTACGGCGAGGACGGCCGTCGCCTCAGTCAAGCTCGAGGGACATGGTACATCTGGTCCCCCCAGGAGAGCGCCGAGAGGCCGGCCCGCACCCCGAAGCGGCGCAGCAAGAGGCCGACCGCCTAAGTTCCGCTCAACGTTAAATACGACATCTCGGTCGCACCGCTTGGCTGACGGCCAAAGCGGTGGGGAAACACCCGGTCCCATTCCGAACCCGGAAGTTAAGCCCACTGGCGTTCCGCGCGGTACTGAAGTGCGCGAGCCTACGGGAAACGCGGAAAGCTGTCAGCCTCCCTCTTGGTTCTTCCCTACCGGCATAACTTAATCGCCGGCCGCTCGTCCCCGGGGCGATGTGGCTCGGCGCTCACCTCGGGATATCGGGAGGGCTCGCGGACGCGGTCCGCGAGGCCCGGAAGATCGGCTGTGAATCCCTGCAGATCTTCTCGAAGAGCCCGCAGATGTGGAGCGGTCCGCCGATCGCCCCGGCCGCGGCGGAGGAGTTCCGGGTCGCGGTGGGCGTGGAGGGGATCCGCGCGACCGCGGTTCACCACGCGTACCTCGCGAACCTCGCGAGCCCGAAACCCTTCATGCTCCAACGGTCCCGCACGGCGTTCGTGGACGAGATGCATCGGGCGGACCTGCTCGGGGTGGACGCGCTGATCTTCCACCCGGGGGCGCACCTCGGAAGCGGGGTCGAGGCCGGAGTCCGTACGATCGCGGAGAGCCTGCGCCTCGCCCTCGAAAAGTTCCCCGAGGGCCGCGTCCAGCTCCTGCTCGAGAATGCAGCGGGGCAGGGGACGACGCTCGGCTCTCGTTTCGAGGAGCTTGCCTCCGTGCTCGCCCAGGTCAACCGTCCCGACCGGCTCGGCGTCACGCTGGACACCTGTCACCTCTTCGCCGCGGGCTTTGACTTCCGGGACGAGCACGGGTACGGGGAAATGATGGACCAGGTCGAACGAGTCCTGGGACGCGGCACGGTCCGGGCGTTCCACCTCAACGACGCGAAGGCGGAACTCGGCTCGCACCTCGACCGGCACGAGAACATCGGCAAGGGCGAGATCGGGCTCGAGGGGTTCCGGCACATCGTCAACGACCCGCGTTGGGCGGCGACTCCGGGCTACCTCGAGACGCCCCTCGACGAGCAAGGGTACGCTCGTTACGCGGCCGACTTGAAGACGCTCCGTTCTCTCGCCCCGGGGAACGACGCGCTCGCGCCGGCCCGCAAACCGGCCCGGCGGAGCAGATCGCACGGGTCAACAGTCAAATAGCGCGCCCTACCTGCGCGCGCCGCGCATGCCGGAAGGGACACCGGGCGAGCTCGTCCGATCGCTCGAATCGACGGCCCGGGAGATCCGTCAAGAGGTCATTCGGATGACCTATGCCGCGCAGAGCGGCCACCCCGGAGGGAGCCTTTCGGTGACCGACCTAGTCACGGCGCTCGTCTTCCATGAGCTCAAGCTCGACCCCGCCCGGGTCGATTGGCCGGACCGAGACCGGCTCGTGCTCTCGAAGGGTCACGCCTCACCGGCGCTCTACGCCGCCCTCTCGCTGCGTGGGTTCCTGCCGCGCGAGGAGCTCGCCTCCTTCCGCAAGCTCGGGAGCCGGCTACAAGGGCACGTCGACCGGACGAAACTCCCCTGCATCGAGGCCTCCACCGGCTGTCTTGGACAGGGAATCGGGATGGCAGTAGGGATGGCGCTCAACGCCCGCCTGCGCGGGGCCGCGTACCGGACCTACGCGATCCTCGGGGACGGGGAGTGCCAGGCGGGTCCGACGTGGGAGGCGCTCATGGCCGGTGGACACTACCGACTCTCGAACCTCGTCGCGATCCTCGACCGCAACGGGCTCGAGACCGACGGAACGACCGAGTCGATCATGGGGATCGAGCCGATCGCGGACAAGTTCCGCGCGTTCCGCTATCATACGATCGAGATCGATGGTCACGATTTCCCCCAGATCCTCTCCGCGCTCGACGAGGCGCGCCGGACGACCGACGGCCCGACCGCGATTGTCGCGAAGACCGTGAAGGGAAAGGGCGTCTCCTTCATGGAAGGAAAGCACCAGTTCCACGGGAAGGCTCCCAACAAGGCCGAGGCCGAACAGGCGCTCGCCGAGCTCGCCCGCGTCCCCGAGGGGCGAACGTGAGCGGGGTCCTCGGCAAGACGGAGAGCCTGCGGGACGCCTACGGCAAGGCCCTCGTCGAACTCGGCGAGAAAGACCCCGAGCTCGTCGTGATGGACGCCGACCTCTCCGGCTCGACGCGGACCATCCTCTTCGGACAGAAATTCCCGGACCGGTTCTTCAACGTCGGGGTGATGGAACCGACGATGATGTCGATCGCCGCGGGACTCGCGCTCCAGGGGCGGACGGTCTACGCGAGCACGTTCGCCGTCTTCGCCGCCGGCCAGGCGTACAACTTCGTCCGCCAGTCGATCTGCTACAATCGCGCGAACGTGAAGATCGTCGCGACCCACGGGGGCCTCCTCGTCGGCCCCGATGGGGGAACGCATCAGATCGTCGAGGACATCGGGTTGATGCGCGGACTTCCGGGCATGACCGTCATCGTCCCGGCCGACGCCCCCACCACCCGCGCCGCGACGTTCGCCGTCGCCGAGCGGGACGGGCCGGCGTATGTGCGACTCACCCGCGAGAACCTTCCCACGGTCACCGACGGCTCGTTCGTGATCGGAAAGGCCGCCGAGCTGAGGAGCGGCAGCGACCTCACGATCGTCGCGGTGGGCGCGCTGGTCGCCCGCGGCTTGGAGGTCGCCGAGGAGCTCGCCAAGGTGGGGATTTCGACCCGCGTTCTCGACCTCGCCTCCGTGAAGCCGTTCGATGCGCCCGCGCTCCTGCGCGCTGCGCGGGACACCGGGGCGATCCTGGTCCTCGAGGAGCACAGCGTGCTCACCGGGGTCGGCGCGCTCGTCGCCGCCACGACCTCCGAGAACTACCCGGTGCCGGTGCGTCGGGTCGGCGTGCCGGACGTTTTCGGCGAATCCGGTGAGGGCTGGGCGCTCCTCGATCGCTACGGGATGTCCCGCGAGCGAATCCGGGACGAGGCGTGGGAGCTCTTGCGCGCCCGGGGCAAGGTTCAGTAGGCGGGACGGCTTCGGAGGGAGGTAGGACGATGCAGCTGTTTCTCGACACCGCGAGCGTGACCGAGATCCGAACGATGTGGGAGATGGGGATCCTGGACGGGGTCACGACCAACCCGACGCTCGTCGCGAAGGAGGGGCGGAAGTTCGAGGACGTGCTGCGCGAGGTGTGCGCCCTCGGGGTGCCGTCGGTGTCCGCCGAGGTCGTAGCGACCGACACGGAGGGCATGCTCCGCGAGGGCCGCCACCTGCGCGAGATCCACCCCGCGATCTACGTGAAGGTCCCCATGACCGCCGCGGGCCTCAAAGCGACCAAGACTCTCGCGAAGGAGGGCACCCGCGTCAACATGACGCTCGTCTTCAGCGCGAACCAGGCGCTCCTCGCCGCGAAGGTCGGCGCGGCGTACGTGAGCCCGTTCATCGGTCGCCTCGATGACCAGGGGGACGTCGGGATGGACCTGATCCGCGACATCGTCCAGATCTACCGGAACTACTCCTTCGCGACGAAAGTGTTGGTCGCGAGCATCCGGCACCCAATCCACGTTCTCGAGGCCGCCAAGATCGGCGCGGACATCGCGACCATGCCCTACGCGGTGATGGAGAAGCTCGTCCAGCACCCCCTCACGGACAGCGGCCTCGCCCGGTTCCTCAAGGACTGGGAGAAGGTCCCGAAGGGTTGAACGGAAGCGGCGGCCCGACGGATTATATCATATCGGACGCCCCGCTACCTCGTGTCGCCCGTGACGACCGAAGCCCCGCTCCTCGAGAAGTACCTCCGCCTCACCCGGGAGGCCCTCGCCCGGGTGACGCCCGCCACCCCCGAGCGCTCGTTCCTGCGCGGCGCGAGCGACGATTTCCTCGCGATGGCCCGCTCCTACCTCGCCGACGCCGAACATTTCTCGGCCGCCGGGGACCGGGACCGAGCCCTCGCGGCCGCCAGCTACGCGCACGGTTGGCTCGACGCGGGCGTGCGGCTCGGCATCCTGGACGGAGGGAACGATGACCAGCGGTTCACCCTCTTCCGATAGCCCTCGTCCGCCCGCACCGCTCGGGGTCCCCGAGGCGGCGCTCGCGAGCATCGAGGCGCACCTTCGCCAGCGCGAGCTTCGCCGCGAGGAGCTCTACCAACGGGCCCGGCACCTTCGCCGGCTCGCCCAGTCGACGATGTCCCGCCTGCACGCCGAGCGCGCGGTTCCGCCGGCGGTGGCGGACGTGCGTCGGGATCTGGCGGAGCTCGCGGACTGGCTTCGTCGCGAAGGACGGGGCGACGAGGGCCTCGCGATGGACGCGCTCCAGGAAGGCGTCGAGGCGGTGCTGCTCGCGGCGGTCATCGCCGGTACCGCGCTCCCCGGTCCTTCCGACCTCGGGGTCGACCCAGAGCCCTACCTTCTCGGCCTCGGGGACGTGGTCGGCGAGGTCCGTCGCCAGGTCCTCGACCGTCTCGCGCACGACGACCTCGCGGGCGCCGAGGCGCACCTCGCGCTCATGGACACGCTCACCCGCGACCTCCTTCGGTTCGATACGACCCGAGCGATCGTGCAGCTCAAGCCGAAACAGGATACCGCTCGTTCGCTGCTCGAACGGACCCGCGGCGAGGTCGTGATGGCCCGCCTGCACCTTCGGGCCCACGTCGCGAGCGGCGGCGCCCCCCGGGAGGTCCGATGAGCGCTCCCCGCCGGACGATCGCCGTGATCGGCGGCTCAGGCATCTCGGGGATCTTCGAGGGAGGGTCGACGAAGAGCCACAAGGTGGCGACACCGTGGGGGGCTCCCTCGGGTCCGATCGAGGAGGGTCAGGTCGGCGGGGTGCGGACGTTGTTCTTGTCTCGGCACGGGCCCGGCCACACGATCCCGCCGCATCGAGTGAACTACCGCGCGAACGTGGACGCCCTCCGGTCACTCGGCGCCGAGGCGATCGTGACCGTGAGCTCGGTCGGGTCGCTCCGCGAAGAGCTGGCCCCCGGCACGTTCGTCCTCCCGAACCAGTTCGTCGACCTCACGAAGCAGCGACCCACCACGTTCTTTGACGGCGGCCGGGTCTTCCACGTCTCGCTCGCCGACCCGTTCTGCCCGGACCTCCTGAAGACCACCGCCGCGACGGGCCGGGAGCTCGGAAGCCCGTTCGCGGAAGGAAAGACCTACGTGTGCGTCGAAGGTCCCCGGTTCAGCACCCGGGCCGAGTCGAAGTTCTTCCGGTCGTTCGCCGACGTCATCGGCATGACCCTCGTTCCCGAGGTCACGCTCGCTCGGGAGAGGGCGCTCTGCTATGCCTGCCTCGCCATGGTGACCGACTACGACGTCTGGGCCGAGCGTCCCGTGGAGGTGAAGGAGATCATCGAAACGATGCACAAGAACGCCGACCGAATGCACCGCATCCTGGCGGCGCTCCTTCCTCGACTGGCCGGGCCGCCGACGTGTAGCTGCGCGAACGCCCTCGAAGAGGCCGGAGTCTGACCCGCCGGTCTAGGCCGCGGGACCGCGGCGGACCGTGATCGGGATCCGGCCGGCGGCGAACTCGAGCTCGGCGATCTCGACCGGGTCGACCAAGGAGGGGAGCACGTCGATCAGGATCGGCGCGCCGAGCGAGATCTGGAGCGCGCGCGCCCCGAGGATGCGCGCCCGTTCGAAGCGAGTGTATTCCTCAGCACCGAGGGGGCGAGTTGGCGGTCGATCGGTCACTCGGTCGCTTCCCCCGGCCACCGATAGCGCGGCGGCCGTCAAGGGCTCGGCCACCTAGGGCATCGTATTTACCGTTTGCCCCGGTGCGGGTGTTGTCGACGTGTCCGGGCGCGAGCCGAGTGGGGGAATGAAGCGGAGTTCGAGGACGCCGAACTGGCGGGTCTGGCTGCGCAGCTGGGATGCCCAACAGCAGAGCTACATGCCGAACCGCGAGCGCCGGTTCGCAGCGATGCTCGACGTTGTCGGCGCGGCCGTCCCGAAGCATTTCACGGCCCTCGACCTCGGTTGCGGACCCGGGTCGTTGAGCGTCCGGCTTCTCCGTCGTTTCCCTTCGGCCCGGGTCATCGCAGTGGACTACGACCCGGTAACCCTTCGCATCGGCCGGGGGGCGCTCGGGAGCTTCGGGGGCCGGCTGACCTGGGTCGATGCGAAGCTCGGGACCTCTCACTGGACAGACCATCTGCCGCGTCGCCGGATCGATGCCGCCGTCAGCACCACCGCCCTCCACTGGCTTTCGGAGGCTTCCCTGCGGTCGCTGTATCGAGACCTCGGACGCCTTCTGCCGCGCGGGGGCATCTTCCTGGACGGGGACCATATCCCGTGGGGACCCCGGTCGCGAGGGCTGAACCGACTCGCCCAAACCGTTCGGCGGCAGAGGTCCCGCGGAGCGCCCCGGAACCAGGAGTGTAGCGCGTGGCTCGAATGGTGGCAGCGAGCCGAGAAGCTCCCGGCCCTGCGTCCATATTTCGATGAGCGGAAACGCCGGTCGGCTGAGCACCCAAAGCATGTCGAGTCCCCCCCGCTCGAGTTCCACGTACGGGCGCTCCGACGCGCGGGCTTTCGCGAAGTGGACGTGATTTGGCAGAGCCTCACGAACCGAGTCCTCTTCGCCCGCCGCTAAATCACGGGCCGAGGTGGCGGGCGACGTCGGCCGGCGGCGCGGTTACGCGTAGCCGAACTGCCGCCGGGCGAAGTCCGTCATGCGGTCGGGGCCCCAGGGAGGTTCCCAGACGACCTCCACCTGGACTTTGTCGACCCCGCTCGCGTTCCGGGCGGTCGTGGCGACCTCGTTGGTGAGCGACTCGACCGCGGGGCAGCCGGGGCTCGTCATCGTCATCCGGATCGTGAGATTGCCCGAAGCGTCCCAGTCCATGCCGTAGATGAGGCCGAGGTCGATGATGTTCATCGGGATCTCGGGGTCGTAGATGTTGCGCAACGCCTCGTGGATCTTCTGCTCGAGCTCCGGACGCGCCGGTCCTCCTCCCGTTCCCGAGGCCGAGGACGTCGGAGGCGGTCGAGGGGCCGGAGGGGCGGCGGGAGCATTGGCCGACGGAAGGAACGGGCCCACGACCTCGAAGCCGGTCTGCGTTGAACCGGAGTGGAAACGTACCTCGGCGTCCAGCAGGAACTTGAGGCTGCTCTCGTCGAGGAGGAGCGGGATTCCGTCGACCTCGACCGGCACATCCCGGACGGACGGGTGGTCGATCATCATCTGGGCGTGCGGTCGCATGCCCCGTTCGACCCAGAGACGCACGCCGGAGCCCGCCGGACGACCCGCGAGGGCCGCGGCGAGCGCCGTCCGAGCCTCGGAAGTGACCTTGAGCCGGATCGGCGGCGTCGCGGGGGCCGCTCCGGTTCGATGGGAAGGGTCAGGGGTCATGGCACGTCCCTCGGCCCCCACTAGGGCTCGCGGGGGCCTTTACTTGTATCGGCCCCGAATCGACGGCTACCCGCCCGTGACGTCGTTCAGGAACTCGCGGATCGTCCCGATGAATTCCCGGGGTTGTTCGAGGATCGCCATGTGGCTGCTGCGCGCGAGGACGCGCAGGTGCGCCGGCTCGATGCGCTCGGCCATCTCGACCGACGGCTCGAGGAAGAAGTCGTAGCGGCCCACGACCACGACGGCGGGCACCTCGATCTTCGAATAGTACTTCCGACCGTCCCAGCGCGCGATCGTGCCGTCGACCGCGAGCTCGTCCCCGGTCCGGGTCATCATCGCCCGGTAGACGGTAGAACTGATCTTGGTCGCCTTCCAGTCCTTGTGGGTCCCTTTGAGGAAGTGGGTCTGGTACGGTTCGAAGATACTCGCCGCGAGCTCTTGGTAATCCGGCGAGTCGAACGCCTTCGCCTTGGTGAGCTCCTTCAGACGAGCGCGCTGGCGGGGTGTGGCGCGGGAGATGACCATCCGATTAGACCCTCGGAGTTCCTCGGCGCTTCCCGCGGTCGCGCAGAGGAGGAGAGAGACGAGGTTCTTCTCGTAACGGTGCGCGTACTCGAGCGCGACGAACCCGCCGGCGGAGTACCCGAGCAGATGCAACTCGGTGATCTTGAGCGCGCGCCGAATCGCCTCGACGTCCTCGGCCATGTTCCCGATCGTGTAGTCGCTCGCACGCTTCGGGGCCCAGCTGTGGCCGACCCCCCGGGGATTGAACAGGATGACCCGCAGGTTCGAGTTCGCGAGACGGAGTAGGCCCCGAAGGTAGTGATACGTCGCGCCGGGGCCGCCGGGATGGACGAGGAGGGTCGCCGGGCCCTTGCCTTGGGAGACGTACTCGAAGGACCGGCGTCCCGAAACGGTCACGCGGCGCACGCGGGCCATGGGTAGGCGTAACGCATCCCTCCCAAAAGCGTCACGTGGTGGCGTCCCCCGTGCGCGGCGCGCACGCCGGGAGGCCGTCGTCCGTGGTTTCGTCCGGCGTTCGGAGACCCGGATTGGGGAAGAGACCGACCTAAAATCTCCCGCTCGTGTCGGTCCCGGAGAGCTCGCATCCGTGACGAAACCGGCCCAGTTCGGATTCTCCTCCCTCAGCGACCTCGAAGAAGCCGCCTCCCGCAAGGTCGCCCCCAAGATCTGGTCGTACATCGAAGGGGCCGCGGGCACGGGGGTTACCGACCGCGCGAACCGGCAGGCGTTCGACCGCTGGGTGCTGCTGCCACGAATCCTTGCCGGGGTGCGCGAGGTCGACCTGAGGACCCAACTTCTGGGAGAGGCGGTCCGGGCGCCCGTGTTCGTCGCGCCCACGGCCT
>DATEQS010000040.1:0-26635 GCA_035272385.1 Thermoplasmata archaeon | reverse complement strand
GGATTGAGGGCTGTAACTCGCCCTCATGAAAATGGATTCCGTAGTAATCGCGGGTCAACATCCCGCGGTGAATGTGCCCCTGCTCTTTGCACACACCGCCCGTCAAGTCATCCGAGTTGGGTCGGAGTGAGGGTGACTCATTTGGGTCGCTCGAACTTCGGTTCAGCAAGGGGGACTAAGTCGTAACAAGGTATCTGTAGGGGAACCTGCAGATGGATCACCTCCTAACAGCGCCTCCTTCGGGAGCTCGCTGAAGAGGTCGGGTCCGATGCGCTGGTACCGTTTCCGTACCGTCTCCCCGCCCCTGGGCCATCAACCCTTTTTTGAGTAACTACGCCTTCCTTAATATGGCCGGGCCGGTCGTCTCCCCATGTTCTCGCTGACCGCCCGTCGCGAGGTCCCGAGCGAGGTCGCCCCGGCGCTCCACTCCCTCGCTACCGGCGAACCGGTGCTGGTCTTCGACGCCCCGGACCGGGAGGGCGAAACCGACTTGGTCTTCCTCTCGGAAAGCGTGACACCCGAGCTCGTGCGCCTCGCCCGCAAGGACGCGGGCGGCCTCATCTGCACGGCGATGTCGGACGAGCTTCGGCGACGCCTCGACCTCCCGTTCTTCGCGGATTTGCTCGCGCTCGCGAAGCAGGAGTATCCGGGCATCGCCGGCCTCGCCGAGCGGCCCCGGTACGACCGACGTTCCGCCTTCGGCATCACGATCAACCATCGCGCGAACTTCACGGGCGTTCCCGACAACGACCGCGCGCTCACGATCCGCACGGTCGGGGAGATCGCCCGCGCGGCCCCGGGACTCTCCGACGCGGCGCTCCGGGAGAAATTCCGGGAGTCGTTCATCTCCCCCGGGCACATCCAGCTCCTCTACGCGGCCCCGAATCTCTTCGGCGAGCGAAAGGGCCATACGGAACTCGCCATCTCGCTCGCGCGCATGGCGGGGCTCTCCGAGTCGGCGACCGTCTGCGAGATGCTGGGAGATTCGGGAGGCGCTCGGGCCCCGGACGCCGCGCGGCGCTACGCCGAGGAGCACGGGTTTCAGTTCCTCGAAGGACGAACGATCATCGAGGCGTGGCGGACATGGTCGTCCGCGTAATGGCCACGGGGGTCTTCGACCTCCTGCACCCGGGACACGTCTTCTTCCTCACCGAGGCGCGAAAGCTCGGCGACGAGCTCGTGGTCGTGGTGGCGCGCGACCAGACGGCTCGGCGCCTGAAGCGCGAGCCGTACGTCCCCGAGCACATCCGCCGCGAAATGGTCGGATCCCTGAAGCCGGTCGACCGCGCCGTCCTCGGGTCGGCGACGGACATCTACGAGACCGTGATCAACGAACGTCCGAACATCATCGTGCTCGGATACGACCAGGTGTGGAACGAGCGCGAGGTCGAGCAGGAGTGCGAGCGACGGGGCGTACCCGTCAAGGTCGTCCGGATCCCCGTCTCGCCCCACAACGACCTCGCGACCCGGCGCCTCGTGGAGCGGATCCTGGAGCGAGGGAAGGAGGTCCGCCCGTGAAGAAGATCGGGGTCGTCGACACGACGTTCGCGCGCGTCGACATGGCCGGCTACGCGGTGCGGGCCCTCAAGTCCCGCGGGACGGGTTTCAAGGTGGTGCGCAGCACGGTGCCCGGGATCAAGGACCTCCCGGTCGCCTGCCGCCGGCTCTTTCTCGAGGGGGCGGACCTCTGCCTCGCCCTCGGGATGCCCGGGAAGGCCGAGTATGACAAGACGTGCGCTCACGAGGCCTCGCTCGGGCTGATGTACGCTTCCGTGCTCGAAGCGAAGCCGGTCGTCGAGTGCTTCGTCTTCGAAGGCGAAGCGTCCGGACCGAAGGAGCTCCATGCGCTCGCCCGCCGGCGGGCGGAGGAGCACGCCCTCAACGCCTACTCCCTACTGTTCCGGCCGGGCGACCTCGCTCGGCATGCCGGAGGCGGTCTGCGCCAGGGATTCCCCGATGCGGGGCCGGTCCACCGGACGCGATAGGGTCACGATCCAACAACGAGGAAACAACGATGCCGAAGAAATCGAAGGAAGGGAACGGAGTGAGGGTAGCGATCGTCGTGAGCGAGTTCAACTATGACGTGACGCTGTTGATGCTCGAGCGGGCGAAGGAGGAGGTCTCCTTCCTCGGCGCGACGCTCGGGCCGGTCATGAAGACGCCCGGCGTCTTCGACATGCCGCTCGCGAGCAAGGTGCTGCTCGGCCGGGACGATGTGGACGGACTGGTCGCGCTCGGCGCGGTCATCGAGGGCGAGACCCAGCACGACGAGGTCGTGATGAACCAGGCGGCCCGGAAGCTCACCGACCTGTCGGTCGAGTTCGGCAAGCCGGTCGGACTCGGGATCTCGGGACCGGGCGAGACGCGGCTCCAAGCGCAGGACCGGATCGAGAACGCCGGCAATGCGGTGCGGGCCGTCGTCAAGATGGTCCGGCGTCTGCGCGAATTCGACTGATCGATCGCGGGGGCCTCACAGGCCGACGCGGCTCCGCAGGTAGTCGAACGCGGTCTTGCCCTTCGACGTGTGCGGGGTGACCGTGAGCGGTCCCGGCGGCACCTTCTCGCGGGAGCGGGTTTGCAGCGCGATCACGAGACGGTCGTGCGGGATCTCGATCGTCACGTCCGGGTTCGCCGCGGCGCCCTTCGCGACCGTCACCCCACCGTTCTGGTCGACGGAGAGGGAGGCCACTTCGCGCTCGGTTCGGAAGACCCAGGTCTGCGGAAGGTAGGCGCGGACCATGCCGCCGAAGAATCCGCCGAGCTGGGATTTCACCTGGGGCTGGATGTCCCGGGCGACCGACTCGAGCAACGGAACGAGCGAGGTCATCGGAGCTCCCCGTGCCCGTGAGGATAATTAATTCGACTAGTCGTCGCCTCGACCGGCCCGAGGCGGCACGCGGGAGACCGCACGCCGAGGTCAATTCCGATATCCCCAACCGTTATGGGGCCGGGGACCTCGTTCGGTCGGGGGGAACGCCAGAGTGGGCCCTCGTGAGTTCTACGACACGATGGCGTCGACCCAGGACCGGGCGCTCGAGCTCGCGCGCGAGGGCGCGCCCGAGGGCACGCGGGTCGTCGCCCGTCGACAGGTGCGGGGTCGAGGGCGCCTCGAGCGCTCGTGGGAATCGCCGGACGGCGGGCTCTACTGCTCGATCGTGCTCCCCCGGCCGAGCGAACATCCCGGACTGCTCCCGCTGACGATCGGCGCGCGGCTCGCTTCCGCGCTCCACGAGAGATTCGCCCTCCCGCTCGCGCTCAAGTGGCCGAACGACATCCTCGTCGCGGAGGTCGGCCGACCGATGCGCAAGCTTTCGGGGATTCTCGCGGACGAGGTCGCCTCGCCCACGCTCGGACGCGCCGTGGTGGCCGGGGTCGGCGTGAACGTTCGCCTCGAGCGGGAAGCCGTCCCCGCGGCGTTGCGCGAACGCGTCGCCTCCCTCGAGGAGTTCGTCTCCCCGGCCCCGACACTCGAGGAGGTCGAGACGATTGTCGTGAACTCGGCGCTGGGCGCCGCGTATTGGCTCTCGCACCCGGAGGGCACGGGCGTGGCCCGCGACCTGTGCCGGAAATGGCTCTACGGGGTGGGTCGGCCGGTCTCGGTCGACGGGCACCCGGCGGGCACGCTCGAGAAGCTGGGGGACGAAGGGGAGCTCTGGCTCACGACCCCGACCGACCGCGTGGCGATATGGGCGGGGGATGTTCGCGTGGAGGAGAACCGTTGAGCGAAGCATTCGACCGCTGGGCGGTCCTCAAGAAGAAGGTTCGCGAGGGGGGCGGGACCGACCGCGTCGAACGGCATCGCGCGGCCGGCAAGCTTACCGCCCGAGACCGGCTCGAGGCGTTCTTCGACGCGGGGACGTTCACCGAGATCGACGCCTTCGTGACGCACCGCGTCGACACGTTCGGGATGGCGGACCGTCGCGTCCCCGGGGACGGGGTCGTGACCGGCTGGGGCGAGGTCGATGGCCGACCGGTCTGCGCCTTCGCCCAGGACGCGACCGTCTTCGGCGGCGCGCTCGGCGAGGCCCACGCGATGAAGATCGTGAAGATCATGGACACGGCCCGACGGGCGGGGGTCCCGATCGTCGGACTCGACGACTCGGGCGGCGCCCGGATCCAAGAGGGCGTGATGAGCCTCGGAGGCTACGGTGAGGTGTTCTTCCGGAACGTCCTCCTCTCCGGGGTCGTCCCGCAGCTTTCCCTCATCCTCGGTCCGTGCGCGGGCGGCGCCGTGTACTCGCCGGCCATCACCGACTTCGTGATCATGACGAAAGGGACGGGCCAGATGTTCATCACCGGCCCGGACGTCGTGCGGGCCGTCACCGGGGAGGAGGTCACGATGGAGGTCCTCGGCGGCGCCGAGACCCACGCCGGGGTGAGCGGCGTCTCCCATTTCACCGCGGACTCCGAGCGGGACGCAATCGCTCTCGCCCGCCGGATCCTCGGTTACCTTCCGCTCAACAACCTCGAGGATCCCCCCTCCGCGCCTCCGAGCGCGCCGCCCCACTCGGCGGCGGCGGAGCTCGCCCGTGTGGTCCCCGAGGCCACGAACGCGGAGTACGACGTGCACGCCGTGATCGAACGGGTGGTCGACCCGGGTTCGTTCCTCGAGGTCCAGTCGGCCTGGGCGCCGAACATCGTCATCGCCTTCGCCCGGCTCGAAGGCCGGCCGGTGGGGGTCGTCGCGAACAACCCGCAGCGGCTCGCCGGCACGCTCGACATCAACGCCTCTTCGAAAGCCGCCCGATTCGTGCGGTTCTGTGACGCGTTCAACCTCCCTCTCCTCACGTTCGTCGACGTCCCCGGGTTCCTTCCCGGGACGGCCCAGGAGCACGGAGGGATCATCCGTCACGGGGCGAAGCTCCTCTACGCGTACGCCGAGGCGACGGTCCCGATGCTGACGGTCATCCTGCGGAAGGCGTACGGCGGCGCCTACGACGTGATGTGCTCGAAGCACCTGGGCGGCGACCTGAACCTCGCCTGGCCGACCGCGGAGATCGCGGTCATGGGCGCCGACGGCGCGGTCAACATCCTGTTCCGACGGGACCTCGAAAAGGGGACGGCGGAAGAGCAGGAGAAGCTCCGCGCCCGGCTCACGGACGATTACCGCCGGGAGTTCCTGAACCCGTACCTCGCCGCGGAACGCGGCTATATCGACGACGTGATCGACCCGGCGGAGACCCGGGCCCGGCTCGTCTCCGGACTCGCTCTGCTTTCTTCGAAGCGCGACGACCGACCCGGCCGAAAGCACGGCAACATTCCGCTCTAGAGCGCACGCTCCGTATGGTCGAGATCACCGAGACGGTCCTGCGTGACGGTCACCAGTCGCTGATCGCGACCCGGATGCGGACGCGCGACATGCTGCCGGCCGCCGAACGGCTCGACGAGGTCGGTTACCGTTCGCTCGAGGTCTGGGGCGGCGCCACCTTTGATGTCTGTCTGCGATTCCTGCGCGAGGACCCCTGGGAGCGGCTGCGCTTGCTCAAGCGGGCGATGCCGAAGACCCCCCTCCAGATGCTGCTCCGCGGCCAGAACCTGGTCGGCTACCGCCACTACGCCGACGACGTCGTCGAGAAGTTCGTCGCCGAGGCGGCCCGGCAGGGCGTCGACATCTTCCGCGTCTTCGACGCGCTCAACGACCCCCGCAACATGGAAACGGCGCTGCGGGCCGTGAAGAAGAGCGGCGCTCGGGCCCAGGCGACGATCTGCTACACGACAAGCCCGGTCCACACTCTGGAAGCGTTCGTCGCGCTCGGAAAGCGGCTCGCCGCGCTCGACGCGGACGAGCTCTGCGTCAAGGACATGGGCGGGTTCATGCCGCCCTCCGAGGGCGGCGCGCTGGTCCGGGCGCTCGTGAAGGAGGTGGGCCTCCCCGTCGTCGTCCACACGCACTCCTCGAGCGGGATGTCCTCGCTGACCTGCGTCGCCGTGGCGGAGGCGGGCGCGGTGGCGATCGACACCGCCCTGAGCCCCTTCGCGGGAGGCACGAGCCAACCGCCGACCGAGACCCTCGTCGGGGCGCTCAAGGGGACCGACCTCGACCCGAAGCTCGACCTCGCTCTGCTCGCCGACCTCGCCGAGTACTTCCACACCGTGATGGACCGATATCGACCGCTCCTCAACCTGCGCTCTCTGCAGACCGACCCGGGCATCCTGATGCACCAGATCCCCGGCGGGATGCTCTCGAACCTCCTCTCGCAGCTCGCCGAGCAGGACGCGCTCGGTCGGCTCGCCGAGGTGCTCGAGGAGGTCCCCCGGGTCCGCGCCGACCTCGGCTACCCTCCGCTCGTCACGCCCACCAGCCAGATCGTCGGGATCCAGGCGGTCATCAACGTCCTCACGGGGGGTCGCTACAAGCAGGTCACCGGCGAGGTCCGCGACTACGTCCGGGGACTCTACGGCACTCCGCCCGCCCCGATCGACCCCGAGCTCCTCCAGAAGGTCACGAAGGACGCTCCGGCGATCGTCGGCCGGCCCGCGGACCTCCTTCCGCCGGAGTTCGAGAAGATGCTCGGGGAGGTTCGGGCGTTCGTTCCCGCGGCGGACACGGCGGAGGCGCTCTCCTACGCCCTCTTCCCCGCCGTCTACAAGTCGTACCGGCGCGTGCTCGGTCGGGGCCTCGACTCGGACGTCCTCACGACCGTCGCGCTCGGCGTGGTGGGCGCCCTCCGGGCGTCGAAGCCGGCCCCTGTCCCAGCGCGCGCCGGACCCCGCGAGCCGGCCGGGGGGATGACGCCGTGGGCCTACGAGGGCCGGGCGCGCGTGCAATCGCAACGGAGGTGGATCGATGCGAGTCGTGCTCGAACGCGGCGGTAAGAAGGCCGAAGTCGAGGTCGCCGCGGACCTCTCTTCGGTCGCCTTCGGCGGCCGGACCTACCCCGTGGTGGTCGTGGCGACGAGCGCCAACCGGGTCGAGCTTGAGGTGGATGGGGAAAAGGCGGTCATCGAGAACTGGCCCGAACATTTCCCCCAACCGTTCGGACCGGTGGACGTGAACGGGGAGCGCTGGTCGATCCGCGTGGAATCGGCACCCGGTGATCTCCCTCCTCGACCCAGTGACCGGGTCCTCCCTTCCTCGCCCGCGGTCGTTCCCGGGGTGGCGGCCCCGACCCCTCCGAGCGTCGCCTCGGGCGAGGGAGTGCCGGTCGTTCCTCCGATGCCCGGACGAGTGATCGAGCTCAAGGTCGCAGAGGGAGACCGCGTCACGAAAGGACAGACGCTCCTCGTCCTCGAAGCGATGAAGATGCGCGGTGAGGTAGCGAGCCCGGCCGACGGAATCGTTCGCGACATCCGCGTGACGGCCGGGGCGAACGCCCGCGCGAAAGAGCCGATGATGTGGATCCGTCCCGAGCCGGCCGGTCGCTAGGGCGGCGTCCCGGAAGGCGCCCCGGATTCCTCGCCAGGCTCCGTGAACGATTCGACGGGTCCGACCGGTTCGTCCTCGCTCCCGGCATTCTCGGAGGCGGTGGCGAGCCGGTCCGCCTCCTCCACCGGGTCGTCAAACGTTTCCTCGTTGTCCGCCGACGGCGGAGCGGCCTTCGGAGCCCTCGCAGGCTCGAGCGGCAGGGTCCGATACCAAGCCAGGTATGCCGCGGCCGCAGCGGCCGGAACCACGAGAAGGAGGAAGGTGTCGACGCCAAGGTGGAGGTACGACCCGAGCAGCACCATGCCGAAGGTGAGCGCCGCGATCAGGCAGGCGAACACCCCGAACGACAGCATCGAGAACGATCGACCCGCCATCGATGATTCCGTTCCTTACCAGCGCGGCAACGCGTGACCGCACGTCGGGCAGGCCCGCGTGCCCGGCGCGATCGGGCTCGCGCAGTAGATGCAGAACCCGAGTCCGCCCGTCGGTTCCGAGCTGCTCAGGGGCGCGCTCGGGGTCGGAGCCGTGGAGGGGAACGGGCTCGAGCCGGCGAGGGGGGTACCCGGGGCCGGAGGCCCGCGCGGACGTACGGCGTAGAGCAGTACGAAGCCCGTGACCATCCAGGCGATCAGGATGTAGAAGGCATCGTTCGCGTACTGGGGGAATTCGAACAGGACGATGAACGCGATCGCGATCGCGACGAGGTTCGCGATCGAGATCATGACTCGCCAGTTCATACTCTCCTCCGTCCGACCTTAGCGACCGGCGGTTACTTGGCGTTTTGTCCGACGCTCTGCCTCCGCCGAGAGCTTCTTCCGAAGGCCAACGTAAATAGGACTCGCGGCTCGCGCCGCGCCGTGCCGAACGTTCCTCGGCTCGTTGCGAAGGACGAGTTCACGTACGAGATCCCCATGGAGGAAGTACCCGGGATGCGCGTCCCCGGAATCCTCTTCTCGGACGCGGCGCTCCTTTCGGGTGTCGAGGGCGACCCGTCGCTCATCCAGCTCGCGAATGTCGCGACTCTTCCCGGGATCGAGCGGAATTCGCTCGCGATGCCGGACATCCACTTCGGCTACGGATTTCCCGTCGGGGGGGTCGCCGCGTTCGACCTCGCGGATGGGGTCGTCTCCCCCGGCGGGATCGGTTACGACATCAATTGCGGGGTCCGCCTGATCCGGACGAACCTTACGGTCGAGGAGGTCCGCCCGCGGCTCAACGACTTGATCGAACGCCTCTATCGGGAGGTCCCGTCGGGGGTCGGCTCCCACGGGGGCTATTCGCTCCGACCCGGCGACCTCGATGCGGTGCTATCGAACGGCGCGGCGTGGGCGGTCGGTCAGGGATACGGCCGTCCCGCGGACCTGCCCGTCCAGGAGGAGGAAGGGCGCCTCGCCGGGGCTCGGCCCGAGGAGGTCTCCGAGACGGCCCGCAAGCGGGGCTTGAAGCAGCTCGGCACGCTCGGGTCCGGAAATCATTTCCTCGAAGTCCAAGCGGTGGACGAGGTCTTCGAGCCGGAGTTCGCGAAGGCGCTCGGCCTCGTGCCCGGCCGCGTGACGGTCATGCTCCACACCGGGTCACGGGGTCTCGGCCACCAGGTAGCCACCGACTTCATCCAGACCATGGACCGGCGGCTGCGGGAAGAAAACGTCCAGCTCGTCGACCGGCAGCTCTCCTGCGCCCCCGTCGCGTCCGACCCCGGCCAGCGGTATCTCGGCGCGATGGCCGCCGCGGCGAACTTCGCGTGGGCGAACCGGCAAGCGATCACGCACTCGGTGCGTCGCGCGTTCTCCCACGTCTTCGGTCGCCCCGACGAGTCGCTTGACCTCGCGGTCATCTACGACATCGCCCACAACATGGCCAAGGTCGAGGAACACTCGACCGAACGCGGACGCAAGAAGCTCCTCGTGCACCGCAAGGGGGCGACCCGTTCGTTCCCCGCGGGTCGCGAGGAGGTCCCGGCCGTTTACCGCTCCTTCGGACAACCGGTCCTGATCCCCGGCGACATGGGCACGGCGAGCTACGTCCTCTGCGGCCTTCCGACGGCGATGGATCGTTCGTTCGGCTCTTCCTGCCACGGAGCCGGGAGGCGACTCAGTCGTCACGCCGCGGTGCGGGCGTTCCGCTACGAGGACGTTACGCGCAAGCTCGCGAGCCAGGGGATCGTCGTCCGTTCCGCGTCCCGCGAGGGAGTGACCGAGGAAGCCCCCGGCGCCTACAAGGACGTCGAAGAGGTCGTCCGGGTCGCCGAAGGCGCGGGGCTCACGCGACGGGTCGCTCGCCTCGTCCCGCTTGGGGTCGTCAAGGGGTAACCCCTTCGCCGGGAGCGTCGCGGCGACGAATCACCGCGACGAGGGCGACGGTCGACCCCGCGACCCCTCCCACGGCAAGGAGGATCCCCGCGGGGAACCCGCTCGAAGAGGCGGTGACGGTCACGTTCCAGTAGGCCGTCCTCGTGTCGTGGCCCGCGTCGGAAGCACGGATCCAGACTTGATAGTCGCCCGTGGAATTGAACGAGTGCGTCCCGTTCTCGCTGTTCGAGTAGGTCCCGTCGCCAAACGACCACAGATATGCGTAGGGCGGACCCACACCACCCGCCGCATTCGAGTGGAACGAAACGGTAAGCGGAGCGGATCCCGACGAAGTGGAAAGCGACGCCGAAAGTTGGAGGGTGAGCAACGCCATGACCGGATGCTCGTCAGTGGCGAAGTCGCCCCAGCTGTCGTGCGCGAGTGCCTCGACCGTGTAGTTTCCGAAGATGAACAGATGCTGAACATCGAGACCGGTGCCAATCAGGCCGTCCCCGAAATCCCAGCTCACCGAGATGTTGCCGGGCCCGGATACTGTCGAGTTCGCCGTCCACGCGAGAGGTGCGGGACCACGGTCCGGACCCGCGCGAACCATGAACGTGAGCGCGTCGACCCGAGGGGTGAACCTTCCGGCCTCGATCGCCGAGAAATCCGGCAGCCAGAAGGTTACGTTGTCCTTCGAGCCGGTCGCAAGATCGGTCGAGTTCAGCGTTACTCTCAACGTTCCATTCGCGGGCACGGATGACGGGGACGAATACGTCCAGCCGAACGCATTCCTGAATCCACCCGAATCAGAGTCGATGTTCCAGAGTGGAAGCGCCGGTAGGATTGTCCCATTTGGCGCGACGAGTTGGGCCATCCCAACGATCGTCGTTCCGAGCGGCACGTCGACCGCAGGAGTGACCGTAGCGGTGAGGCTCGGGAGGGGCGAGGGACCCGAAGAACCGCCCGCAGTTCCTACGTCGATTAGGAATGCTTCACTCGTGTTCCCGTGCCCCCGGTCGGAGAGATGGCCGATCACGATGTATTTCCCGGGTGTCGAGTACGTCGCCGACACGGTAGCGCCGACGGCTCCCGTACCGTCCCCAAATGTCCAGGCGGTCGTGGTGACATCGGCGTCGAAACCGCCCGTCGCGTTCGCCTTGAAGGAGACCGTGAGCGGTGCGCTCCCGAACGTCGGGCTCGAGGTAAATGTGCCGACCAGAGCGGGAGCGACGGTGACGTTGGTCACGCCGACGACCTCCAGGTTCTCGCTATCGTTCGCGTATCCGACGACGGAATAGTTCCCCGCGGACCGGAAAATCGTGCATTCGCACGCCCCCGGATACGGATCGCTGGACCGGTACTGCATGGACGGAGGCAACGCGCTCGCAATCGTCGACCCTCCCGAGACGGAGAACAGCTCGGGGAAATCGGCGGGGGCGTCCCGAACCCCCACGTTCGGGATCGTTGCGATCGTGAGCGGAGAGGAGTCGTTCCGACAATCCGGAAGCGGCGACCCTCCCACCCCGATCGCGACCCGGGAGCTCGCTCCCCCGTTCACCGGAGTGGCCGAGTCCGATATGACGACCTCGGCGCAGAAGCTTCCGGCGGCCCCGAAAACGTGGCTCGTACTCGAGTCCCCCGTATTCCCGAGGAACGTTCCGTCCCCGAAGGAGAAATTGTACGTGTACGGGGCCTGCCCACCGGTGACCCCGACCGAGAAGAGGACGGCCGCTCCTCGCGACGGCGTGACCGTCGACGCGGTCAAGTCGACGGTGAGCGCCGTCCCTCCGCCCACCACGATCGCGATCGGGGGGGAGACCGAGTAGTTCGCGACCGAGTCGGAGACGTAGGCTTGCGCCGAGTAGACTCCCGGGTTCTCGTACGTGTACGTCGTGGTGCCGCCGGGCGCGAACGACGAATTGTTGTCCCCGAAGGAGACCCCTTCGAGCGGGTAGGAACCGGTTCCACCGGTCGCGTTTACGCGGAGGGTGACCGTAAGCGGAGCCCGCCCGAATCGGGGGGTGGCGTACAGGAACGCGGCGAGGTCGCTCGAGGAGAGGGTCGGAAGATGGGCCAGGTCGACTACCAAGGTCGCCGCCCGGGGGGAGCCGAGACCCGTCACGGGGTCCCATCCTAGCCCGGCCGCGTACCCGTTGTTCCCGAAGAGCACGTCATGGAAATCGACCGAATAGTTCGACCCCGACGCGATCGCGTACAACGAGGGGTCGAGGAGTCCGAGCGAACGACCCGCGTACTGGTCCGCGATCGCCGCGATGCCCGCCCAGATCGGCGTCGCGACGCTCGTTCCTTCGACCGCTGCGCTCCCCCCTCCCAGGACAATGCTTACCGGCGTCCCGGCGTCCAGCGCCACGTCGGGTACACCGCGTTTTGTCGTTCCCGAGGGAAGCCCGGTCTGCCAGCTCGGACGCGGGAACGGAGAGTATCCGCCGCCGGAGCCCCCCTGGTTGTTACAGCCGGGGGCTTTCGCGCCGGTGGCGTTGCCGCTCCAGCCGACCTCGGAGCCGTAATCACTGCTCGCGTTGACGCTGAGCACGGTGCCACCGACTCCCGTGACATCGGGGTCGGACGCCGGAAAATTGGTCGAGACGCCCGAGGTCCCGTCGGCCGCGCCGCAGTCTCCGCTCGCGGCGAAGACGCTGATGCCCTCGGCGGCGGCGAACTCGAGGACCGGAGAAAGGATACCGTACGACCCGTCCGTGGACGCGTTGCACGCGACCGAACACGGCATGCTGAACGCGTCGTAGACCCCGACGTCGGGTTCCCCCCAGCTCAGGGAGATCACGTTCGCGGCCTGGTGCGCCACGAGCCAATCCACCGCTTCGTAGAGCCCCGAGCCGGCGTTCGGCGAGAACGTCATGTCGACCGTAGCTCCCGGAGCGGAAGCCCGGGCCCATTCGAGGTCGAGGGCGTCCTCGTCGTACCAGTTGGGGTTCGAGCTCACGTTGAGGTTCCCCGACCCGGGGTCCGGGTAGAGGAAGTCGACCGTCCCCACGGCGAGCCCGTACTCGGAAGTGAACGTCACGAGGTCGGAAGCGAGATCGGTCTGACTTTCCCGGGAGCTGTACGGGTCCACGACCGCGATGCGTTCGCCGGCACCGTTAGTCCCGCCGGAGATCAGAGACGACATGTTGTAGGCTTGCCAAACCTGGCACGGGGTGAGTCCGGCGCCCGCTCCGAGGCAACTCGAGGCGGGAGTGATGTCGGTTTCGCCGGAGGTGAGACCGCCGAGGGCCGGAACGAGGGGGGTGACGTTTCCGAGACCGTACACGCCGGACCAGGGAGCGATGGCCGGCAATATCGCCGGCGTCGGGTGGCTGAAGAACGGTCGCCCGTCCGCCGCCCGGTACTGCTCGAAGGAGGTCCCGAACGCCACCGCGACTCGGTCGCTCGGACCGGTCACGGAGATCAGGAGGTGGTCCGGGCTCGGGTTCACCCGGAGGCCGAAACCTTCGAAGTACGTCTCGGCCGACGACAGGGCCGAATCTGTCGGCCCGAATTCGCGGGCGAGCTCCGACGACGTGCGGAAGGCGTGGAATCCCGGGGTTCCCGGGGCGTACAACCCCGAAACGAGTCCGGACAGGGCCGACGGGTCCGGGAGGGCGAGTCCGACCTCCACACTGATCGAACTCGAGGCGGGGACGGCTCCGACCAGTTCCTCCCCCACCGAGGGGGAGAATCCGGGCGCGACTTCGATTTCCGTCCCCGGCTGAGCCGACGTCGCGATAGGGAGAGTGGGAGACGACGCGAGAGCTACCGTTGACCCCCCTGCACTCGATCCGTTCCCGACCCATGGTGCCGGGGCGAGGGCGGACCCGAGCAGGACGGCCGCGATTATCGAGGCCCAGATGACTGCGCTTCCCAGCGACCCATTTGCCATGCTGCTACTAGACCCCATCTAGGAGAGGGGATATTCTCCTTCCCGGTCCGCCGTTCCGCAAGAACTCTTAACCGAGCCGAGGCGTGGGGACGTCGGAACTCGCCGTGAATCCCTACCTCGGCTACGAGATCGCGCTGCTCGTTGTCGTCCTCTACGGGGCGGTCATCTACGCGCTCCACCAAACGGGCCGTCTCGGACCGGGCAAGCCGCTCTCCCTCTTCGGTCCCGCCCTGATGATCAAGACCCAGCGGGGCCGCTCCGCGCTCGACCGCTGGGGTCGGTTCAAGCGATTCTGGTCGGTCATCGGGGACGTCGGGATCGGCCTCTCGATCCTCGCGATGGGGACGATCGTCGGTCTTCTCGTGTTCGGTGCGATCGAGTCGTTCCGGATCTCGCCGGCCCAAGCTCCCCCCGTCACCGAAGCGATCGGGCTCCCGGGGATCAACCCGATCATTCCGATCGGTTACGGCATTCTCGCGCTCGTGGTCGGGGTCGTATTGCACGAGCTCAGCCACGGCGTCCTCGCCCGGTCCCAGGGGATCGGGGTGAAGAGCCTCGGGGTCCTCTGGTGCGTCGTCCCGATCGGAGCGTTCGTCGAGCAGGACGACGCCGAGATGCTCGCCGCTCCCCGGCGCAAGCGGGACCGGGTCGCCGCCGCCGGGGTGCTCGCGAATTTCGCGCTCACGATCCTGTTCTTTGCCCTGCTCTCGGGCCTCGTCGCCACTTCCGTCGCCCCGAACGCGAACGGGGTTCCCATCCAGGCCGTCGAGTCCGGCACTCCGGCCGCGAATGCGACGCTCGTCGCGGGAGACATCATCACTTCCGTTAATGGGACCCTCACGCCGACCTACCCGGACTTCGAGGCGGCCCTCGCAAACACCACTCCCGGCGAGACGATCCCGCTCGCGTACTACTCGTCGAGCCTCGGCCACACGGTAACGACGACGCTGGTCCTGGCGACCAACCCGAACGAAAAGTCTCGGGGATTCCTCGGCGTGGTCGTCCTCGGTCTCTCCACCTCCGAGCTCAAGCAGACGCTCGTTTGGCCGCTCGGGAGCGACCAGGGTCCGCTTACGGGAACCGTGTACTGGCTCATCCTGCCGCTCGCCGGCCTCGAGCCGGTCTCCGGGGCGACGACCGGCTACTTCCACCTCACGGGCCCGCTCGCGGGGGTAGACCCGGGCACCTTCTGGATTGGGGCCAACATCCTCTACTGGTTGGCTTGGATGAATCTCCTGCTCGGTCTCTCGAACACGCTTCCGCTCTTCCCGCTCGACGGAGGACTCCTCTTCCGGGACTACATCGCGTCGATCGCGGCGCGATTGCGTCGGGGCTGGAGCGAGGCCCGTCTCGACCAGTTCGCAGGGCGCGCCGTAACCTTCTCTTCCCTCCTCGTCCTCCTGCTCCTCGTATGGCAGTTCCTCGTGCCTCGGCTCCTCTAGACGAGCGCTCGCTCTTCGCAGAGTACCCGTTCCTACCGGGGGCGGAAACGCTCCTCGGCGAGGAGACCGTGTCGGTCCGCGCACTGCTCTCCGACCCGGCGTTCAGCGCGGCGCGCGCGCTCGGTCGCGCCCGCATCCTCGCCGCCGCGGACGACCCCCGGGGCGCCCGGGACCTCGAGGAGCTGGCGCGCGCGGACCCGTTCGTGCGGCTGCTCTCGTTCCTGTTCGCGCGCCTCGTCCTGTCGGCCGCCGGAGCGCCGGCGGCGATCCGTCGTTGGGCCGTCGCAGAAGCGAAGCGCAACCACGCACGGCTGATGACCGTCCCGGCGGAGGAGCTCGCCGAGGTCGCGCATCGTCTCGGATTCTCCCTCGTGCCCGGTCCGGACGGTATCGAGGTTCCGCTCGTCGATTACCTTCGCCTTTCCGTTCCGATCCGCGAGGCGGAGTTCCGCCTCCCTCGACAGGCCGTGCGCCGGGGGTCGGTGGTCGTTCGTCCGGCCCGCGCGGCCCGCCTCCTCCAGGAGGCCGTTCGCCTGCGACTCGCCGAAGTATTGCCCCTCGCCGAGGATGTGGTCCGCGACGTCCGGGAGCGGGAGGCGGACCTCCTGTCGGAGCTCGCCCGTCGGACTCCCTCTCCCGTCGCCCGGGCCGAGCTCCACGGAGGACCGCTGCGCCCCGAGATCTTCCCGCCGTGCATCCGCAAGATGCAGCGCACGCTCCAAAGGGGCGAGAACCTCTCGCACTCGGGCCGGTTCTGCCTCGCGGCGTTCCTCCACCGGGCGGGAGCCGACTTCGAGACGATCGTCGACGCCTACCGCGGGGCGCCCGACTTTGACGAGTCGGTCACCCGCTACCAGGTCGAGCACATCTCGCTGCGCGACGGAGGACGCGGGTACGAGCCTCCGGAGTGCGAGACCCTGCGAAGCCACGGTCTCTGCGTGCGCGACGGCGACCCGACCGCCTCCGACCCTCGGGACAAAGCGCGCGACGAGCGGTGCTTCGAACCGTCGCTCCGCCATCCCCTTCAGTACTACCGCCGCCGGGGCGGCACGGTCGTCGAGGGGGAGGGACCCGACCGGGCTACGCCGAGCCCGACGGCGGGAGCGCGCGATAGACCCGGAGCGCCCGCACGATCGCGGTCCACTGGCCGGCGATAACGAAGTAGGCGAGCGCGACGTCGATCACGGTGAACTCGACGACCCCCACGTGGAACCTCGACCACGGGAGCGACGTGGCCCACGGCCAGGGGAGCGACCAGTCGAACTCGAGGAATGCGGCGAGGGCGATCACGACCAAACGGTCCGCCCGGGAGAGCAGGCCCCCGTAGAGACGGCCCTGGCCGACCGCCTGGGCCTGGGTCCCCATGTAGCTCACGAGGAGCAGGCTTACGAGCGCGAGCAGAGCGAGGAACGGGTTCGCGTACGAAGAGACAGCGATCCCGAGAAGGATCGCGACGTCGGCGTACCGGTCGAACACGTGGTCGACGAAGTCCCCCCGGACGGAGGCCCGTCCGGTCTGCCGCGCGACCTCCCCGTCGATCACGTCGAAGAACCCGGCGAGGAACACGAGCACGGCGACGGCGAGGAAGAGCTCCGGCGTGGTCCAGCGCACGAGGAGCGCGACGACGCCCGCGCCGACCGCGAGGAGGAGCGCGAGCAGGCTCAGGTTCCCCGGGTCCCAACCCAGGTACGGCCGGGCGAGCCGGGCGACGTACGGATGCACTTTCGCACGATACGATTCGAGGACCATCCGATTCCACCTACCGCGTCCCTTCCAAAAGATGCTCGGTCACCACGGGGTCGGCGAGCCAATCGACGGGTCCGTAACGAGGGGGAGGCCGTCGCTTCCAGATCCGGGAGACGATCCGGGCGACCTCTTCCGGCGAGCGGTGGGTCGTGTCGACCTCCCAGACCCGACGGCCGGGCCCTCGCGCCTCGACCAGCACGAGGTCGAGGGCCTCGGAGAGGTAATTCTCCCTTCGGTCCCTCGCCGACCCTCGACGCGCGCGTCGCAGCCGACCGGCCAACACTTCGGGGTGGCATCGGAGCACGAGGACGTCACGAACGGGGAGAAGGTGCGCGAGGTGCCCGACCACTACGTCCACTGGCGGCGGATTCTGCCGGTAGCGTCGGCGCATTCCCGCGAGATCCACCGTCAGGGAGCCGCCCCGCCGATAGGCCAGGCCCCATTCGAGCGCCAGCTCGGAAACCTCGAGGGTGCGGAGCCGGGGCGCCAGTCGCGCCGCGGTTGCGCTCTTCCCGGTCCCCGGGACACCGGTGAGCGCCACTGGAGCCGGCATCGCTTCGCGAACGACCCCTTTCGAACGGATGAACGCGTCGCTACCGATGCCGGTCCCGAAGAGCCAGCGCGGGTGCCCGAAGGAGTGAGGTCAGGCGAACCGAAGGGTTCGGAACGTCCGGCGCCACTCGAGAACCTCTTGACCCACGCGTTCCTTGCCCAGCCCGCCCCGGTGGAGCAGCTCCGCGAGCCGGGGCATGTCCTCGGGCACGAGGCCGAGACGGGCCACCTCGGCCGTGCCGACACGACCGACGAGGTCGAGGAGGAGGCGTTGCTTTTCGAGGCGCCGGGCGAGCTCGCCCGAACCGAATCCGTGGCGGCGACGCAGCTCCTTTCGGTCGAAGAGGAGCTGGTGGGATTCGGTGAATCCCTCGGCCTCGGCGACCATCGGGAACTCCCGGTCCGAAAGGGCGCGACCGAGCGCCTTCGCGTTCGCGACGACGGTCCGGGCGTACTCGGCCCCGACGCGTTCGAACTCGAGCAGGGTCTGTCCGAGCGCGGCGATCCGGTTCCAATGAGCGTTATCGAAGATCCTCCAGACGAGCGCCGGGTCAAGTTGAGCGAACAGGTCCTCGCGGTCGGTGACGAGGAGCCCACCCTGGGGTCCGAAGAACGACTTGTGGGTGCTACCGTACATGACGTCGGCGCCCTCGCGCAGCGGGTCCTGAAACCCTCCTCCCGCGATCAAGCCGAGGACGTGGGAGGCGTCGTAGAAGACGAGGGCATCGTGGGCGTGCGCCTCCTCGGCGATCGCGCGCAGGGGGTACGGGAACAGGAAGAAGCTCTGGCCGAGCACCACTGCGCTCGGCCGTTCCCGGCGGATCGTGTCGACGGCCTCCTCCACTCGGACCCGGTGGCCAGGTCCGGTCGCAGGAAGCGGGCGGACCGTGTAGCCGAACACGGCCGGGATGTATCCGGGGGCATACCCGTCGTATCCTCCTTCCTCCGGAGAGATCGCGAGAAATCGCGACTTCGGGGGCAAGAGCGGGACCAGCGCCGAGAGGGCCGCGATGTGGCCCGAGAGCGGCCGCGTGGTCGCGAAGCGCGCGCGGAAGACTCGCTGCGCCGCGGCATTCGCGATCCGCTCGACCTCGTCGGTGTAGCGGGTCCCCGCGTAGCTGTTGTCGAGGCGCTCGCCGTCGAATTCCCCGGTCATCGGAAGAGTGTAGCGGCCGGCGAGGTCGCTCGCGAGATAGTGACGAGCCGCGGGGGAGACGGCGTTCTCGCTCGGGAGAAGGTTGAACACTTCGCGGCCGCGCCAGCGGTCGTGCGCTCGGACGACCGCGGCGAGCCGGCGCTCCTCGTCAGAGGGCATGCGCGCCGTCCGGCGCGGGAGCCGGGAACGCGGGTCCGTGAGCGAGCTTCCGTTGCTCGTGGTGGCCGCACCGGGGGCACTCGAGCCCCTTCGCGCGACGCGCGAGCAGGTTGTGGCAGACCTGGCAGCGGGCCGAGACGACCCCGAGGGACGACGGGGCGGTCGTCAGCTTGACCGACGGGTGGGATTGAAGGACCTTCGCGAGGATGATGTCGCCGACCGCGAACTCGCTCGAGAGCGATTCGGTGTACCCGTCCTTGGCCTTCGATACGTGCACCGTTCCTTCGGGTTCGCCCGGGACGGGCCGTCGGCTCGCCGAGGTGGTGAGGATCGTGCAGATCGCCATGGCGGTCTTGAGCTCGTCCACGCGGGCGTAGACGATCTCGCCCTCCTGGATCTCCGGGACCGCGTTCCGAGGTTCGACGCGGACCGTCCGGTCCCTCGGGTCGACATGGGAGGTTCCGAGGACGGAGGCGTAGATCCGGCCCCGATTCTCGTACGTTCCGCGGCCGGGGAGGAACTCCTCCGCGGTCCCGAGGTAGTCTCCGGGAAGGACCAGCTTCGACTCTTCGTTCGCAGGTGTCATGGCTTCGATTCCGCTTCGAGGACCCAGCGGTCGACGGCGAGCCGAACGTTCGCCGCCCGATGGTGCGGGAACGTCCGAGGCAGGTTCCAAGGAACCGGTTCGACCTCGACTACGTGGGCACCGCGGTCGAGCGCGAGACGCGCTATAAAGTTTCGGGACTCGAAAGAAGCGAAAGCGCCGATCGACCGTTGGGCGAGGGTGAACGCGCGGTCCCAGAACGGCCGGTCGGCGTGCCGTCGTTGCGCACCGAACGGCGGGTTCATGACCACCACGTCCGCGGCCCCGTCCCAATTCGCAACGTCCGAGATTTCGAACTTCACCGCCGCATCGTTCGTCCGAGCGGCCTCACGGGCGATTGATACGAGGGACGGGTCGACCTCGACCCCCGTGACGGGGTCCGCTCCGAGCAACGCAGCCCCGATGGCGAGCCGTCCGGTCCCACACCCGAGGTCGAGGACCGAGCGTCCACGCAGACCGACATACCGGTCGAGGGCCGAAAGGAGGTTCGCCGCGGCTTCGGCCGGAGTCGCGACCTGCTCGAGCGATGCGGTCGGGTCCGGAGGCAGAGGGACCGACTGGATCCGACGAACGAGTTCATCTCGGCGCACGACCGCTCGATGCCGTCCGGATGAGATGACGTTGAGGGCCTCCGAAGGGAGCGAAGCGGGGAGCCGGATTTGAACCGGCGAACGCCTGCGCGGCAGGATTTCTTCGGCGTCGACCGCCCTTTAAGTCCTGCGCCGTTGACCGGGCTTGGCTATCCCCGCAGCACTACCGTGCGGGAGCGGCGGGGGCCTCTTCCTTCGCCGCGCGCGAGCTGGTCTTCTTCACCGAGACCCGGCGCGGGAAGTACTTCAGGAGGACCACGTCGTTGACCGCCGATACCCATCGATACGGGATGTTGGTGGGCCGGGAATCTTCAACTAACATCGGACTGGTCTCGTCGACGTAGAGGCCGTCGACCTTCGCCGCGTCGACGTCGACGACGACGTTGTCGACCTCGCCCAGGAGTCGTCCGTCCGGCGTGTAGATCTGGCGTCCCAGCAGTTCGGTCATCTCGACGAGCATGGTCGGTTCTCTCTCTCCGCCGAGCGGACCCGACCCTTTTATGCCTTTGGGCGGAAACGAACCGGCGGCGACCGGGCCCGCGCGCGTCGTCCCGTCAGGCAGCGTCCTTCGGAGACTCCTCCGCCGGAGCGGAGGCCTGGCGGACCTGGGAGCGGTACATCTTCAGGAGCTCGGCGGACGTCGTCGCCTCGATCGGTGCCTTGTCGTCGCGGACGCGGCCCGTGTACCGGGGGAAGCGGAGCGCGAGTCCCGTGGCGGGCCGGACCGCGCCGAACGCGGCCCGGTGGATCGGGCTCACCGTGAGCTCCGCGCCGCGGACCTCGAGCACGAGCCCGGGGCGCATCCACCGGTCGGGGGAGAGCGCGGTATCGACCTCGGGAGGCCGGCTGTCGGTCTCGAACTTCGCGAGCCGCCGGGGCATCTCCTCGAGGGCGGCATCGTCGAAACCGGTGCCGACCTTGCAGAACGACTCGAAGCGGTCGCGGGGCGGGTCGTAGACCGCGAGCAGGAAGGCGCCGTAGCGGCCCGACCGGCGACCCCGTCCCTGGAACGCGCCAACCACGACGCCGTCGATCGAGTCGGAGAGCCCCGCGGTGTACTCTCGCTTGTACTTGATCCACCAGTACCCGCGAGCCCCGGCGCGATAGGAGCTGCCCTCCTTGAGCGACTTCGCCATCACGCCCTCGCCGCCCGCGGCGATCGCCTCCTCGAAGAACCGGGTCGCTTCCTCCTCGTCCGAGACGACCTTCTGGACGGCGAGCCGGACCCGTTGGGTGGGGTGGATCATCGCTTCGAGCCGCTTCCGTCGCTCGGGGAACGGTCGCTCGTAGACCGGTGACCCGCCGGCGAGGAGGACGTCGAACGTGAACAGGCAGACCGGAACCTCTTCCTGGACCCGGGCGAGGTCGTGCTTGCGGCCCCTCCTCCGAGAAACCTCCTGGAACGGTTGGATCTCTCCGGTATCGAGGTCGATCGGCACGCACTCGCCCTCCAGGATCGCGGGGGTGTCCCGGACGGCCTGGGGGAGCTCGGCGACGAGCTCGGGGAACTGGGCGCTGATCTCCTCGAGCCGTCGGGAGAAAAGGCGCACCGGACCGCGCTTCGGAATGTGCGCCTGGACGCGGAGGCCGTCGTACTTGTACTCGAGGGCGGCGGTCCCGCCCATTCGTTCGAGGACCGCGGCGAGGTTCGGTTCCCGCTCGGCGAGCATCGAGCGGATCGGCCGCCCGACCTCGAGCCCGACCGCAGCGAGGCCCTCCACCCCCGACTCGACCAGCACGCCGGCGACCAACCCGAGGTCGCTCGAGAGGTTGAACGCCGCCTCGATCCGCGCACGGGTCGGCTTCGTTCCGTCTCCGAACGCCTCGGCAAGCGCGTCGAGGATCGTCATCTCGCGGACCCCGACCCGCAACGTGCCGAGGACGAACCGGACGAGGTACTTTCCCTCGATCGGCGTCGCGCGGAGAAGGAGGTCGGTGAGTATCTGGACCTTCCCATCCTGCGACCCGACACCCTTCGCGGCGGCGACGCGGAGAAGGTCGGCATACACCCCGGCGACCGTGAGCGGCTCCTTTTCCTCGAGCCGCCGGACGTGGGCCAGCAGTTCGGCGGCGGTCGACCCGAGGTCGCCGGATTCCTTCGTCCGGCGGGCGACGGTCGCTTCCTCGACCCCCGTGGCCGTCGCCACGGCCCGGCGGGCGAGAGAATCCGCCACCCCCAGCTCGACCCCCTCGTACTCGGGGCGGAGCATGCCTTGCGAGAGGTAGAGGACGTGGGAGAGCTCGGGGGGGCGCAGGGGCCGGATCAGCTCGACGAGGGTCGCCCGCATCTCGAGGCGTTTGGTAGTCGCCTCGAGGCGTTCGTAGGTGGCCGCGAGCTCAGCGAACCGCACGCCGGGCCCCCTCCTCGACGGAGGCGCGGAGACGGGTGAGGTTGGTGGCCACGTCCCCGCCGTGGAACACGGAGTTCCCGCAGACGAAGAACGTCGCACCGGCCGCGGCCGCTTCGACCGCAGTCTCGGGGCCAACCCCGCCGTCGATCGAGAGGTCGGCCGCCGAGCCGAGCGCATCGAGCCGGGCCCTCGCCGCCCGGACCTTCGGAAGGACCTCGGGGATGAACTTCTGGCCCGAGAAGCCGGGGTGCACGCTCATGACGAGCACCTGGTCGAGTCGCTCGACGAGCGGGTCGACCCGTTCGTACGGGGTGTCGGGCCGGATCGCCGCACCGACCGCGGCGCCGAGGCGATGGACGGTTCGGACGACCTCCTCCGGGTCGGACCGGGCCTCCATGTGGAAGACGAGCGTGTTGCCGCCGGCGCGTTGGAACGCTTCGACGTGCTTGAGGGGGTTTTCGATCATGAGGTGGATATCGAGGGGAAGCTTCGTGCGGGACCTCACGGCCGCCACGAGAGCCGGACCGAAGGAGATGTTCGGAACGAAGTGGCCGTCCATCACGTCGAGGTGGAAGGCGTCGGCACCGGCCGCCTCGGCCGAGCGGACCGCCTCGCCCAGAGCGCCGAAGTCCGCGCTCAGAAGCGACGGAGCGAGCGACAAGCGGCGCGCGCTCAACGGCACGGAGCCTCCCACTCTCCCCTCGTATTTAGGCGCACATGCGTCGAGAGCCGACCCCGGCAACTCCCGTGGTCCTCGGGCTCTCGGAGACCCACCGATGAAGGCGCGACCGGGTCGTCCACCACCGAGGTCGAAACGACCCGACCCATCCGATCGCGAACGACCTCCCCGGCCCTTACCGCTCCCTCTAGAGTGGACGTGGCCGTGAACTCCGCGAGTCGAACGAGGCTCGATCGGCTCTCCGCGTCGGTGGATGGGAATAAGCCGACTGCGACGCTTGGCTGCGGACGGTCATGGCGAAGCGGGACCCGCCAGCGAGGGTGATTTCACGAAAGTCCGTGAATGCGGCACCCCTCCGCTCGGTCGATCGGCTGCCGTTGCCCGTGGGTCAGAAGGTCCCAGTCCCGCTTCAGACACGGGACAAAGTCGTCTCCGCAGTCTCGAGCGCGGTGGGGTTGGGGGGTTTCACCCTTGTTGAATCGTCCCTAGGGCAGTCCCCCGGGTCCGGCACCGCGCTCCCCCTCGGGGACGCCGGCGAGCTCTATGCCGAACGAAACGTCCGACGAGTCGCCACGGGACGTCCCGTACGGGCGTCGATCGCGGTCCTGGTGGGCGCAGGGGCCGCGCTGGGTGGGCTCGACGCCTATGTCGTCGGCTCGGTGATTCTCGCAGCCCCCTGGGTCGCGGCGGGCGTGTTCGTGGCGTTGTTTCTCTGGTTACGGTACGGCCGGAGTTACGAGAGCGAGGTGGTCGCGGTCGCGCTCTTGGCGCCCGCGGCCATGCCACCTGGCCCGGCCGACGGCGCTCCGCCGAGCAATCTATCGGCCGTGGTTTGGACTGCCGGCCGGGTTCGATCGATCACGTACGCCGGCGCTCGGACCGCGGTGGCGGTCGTGGATTGCCCCGTCTCTCTCATGGAAGCGCTCGCCCGGATGGTCCATCAGTTCCAATCGGAGGTCGGCTGATGGGGGCCCCCAAGGTCGCAACTCCCGTCTCCTCGGCGTCCCGGCGCCGGGTGGGGTCACTTGGGCGCCCTGCGCAAACGCTTCGTCGGTCGTGGGTCCGACCGTGCAAACGCCTCTTCGCACGGGGCGATTGTCGTCTGCAGGACGGCTCGCCTCAGGTGATGTCATTAGCGCGAACTTTAAGTAGCGCGAAACCTGCAGGGTCCTCATGGACCGACCTATGCGCCAGACCAGACCGGGTGTGGGTGTCGTACTGATAATTTTGGGGCTTGTGTTGGCGTTTTCCGTCGGGGCCGCGATGTCCGTGGGGCCACACTCCACGGCCGGGGCGCGGGCGAGCGGAGCTTCCGCGCAGGTCGCTCCCCACTCGGCCGCAAGTTCCTCGCCGGCCGCGACGATTCACCCGGCGGTGGCGACGCCGACCCTTTCCTTGACCCCATCCACGGGCGTGGTCGGTATCACGGTGACCGTTAACGGCACCGGATTCACGGCCAGCACGGCGATCGCCACGTTCCACTTCAACACAACGACGCCCGCCACCCAGACGTGCACGGCTCAGACCACGAACACGTACGGCAACTTCACTTGCACGTTCGTCGTCCCCGCGCAAGTTCCCAGTGCCAACAATGTGACCGCCATCGGGGCCGACGGGGGCGCGGACAATGCGACCGCGGTCTTCACGATCCCGGAGCCGGCGATCGCCTTGACCCCTTCCGCGGCCGCGCCCGGGACCGTCGTGGCCGTGAGCGGCAGCGGATTCACGCGCTCCACGGCGATCACGACGTTCACCTTCAACGGAGCGACGCCCGCCCTCCAGTCGTGCAACGTTCAGACCTCGTCGGCGTTCGGCAAGTTCGCCTGCTCGTTTGTCGCCCCCCTAGGCCTTCTCCCCGGCCCGTACACGGTCGCGGCCGTAGGGAGCGATGGGGTACCGGACAATGCGACCGCCGTCTTCACGGTCCCCGCGACCGGGGTCAGCGTCGCGTGGGTCACTGGGGTGTCTACCTACACCGTCCTTCCCTACGACTTGGTGTTCACCGTCTCGGTCACCAACGCCAACATTAGCACCTTCTCTACCCAGCTGTGGCTGAATGTCTCCGACAGTATCACCGGGGTGACTTGCGTGTCCAACAGTATCTCCGGATTGGTGGTCGACACGTCCGCCTTGACGGAGGCCTTCGGGCTGGTCGTCGACACGACCTACTTCACCAACGTGACCAAGGCCTGTCCCGACTTCTTGAGCGACACCGGCACTATGACCATCAGCGCGACGGTGAACAACGCGACGAACGGCGTGGCGAGCGCTTCGGCCTCCAAGACTACTTCGTGGGTTCTGGCGACCCCGACGAGCCTGCTTATGGTCGGTCCCACCGCGGGCGCGCCCACCACGTACACCCTCTCCGCCGCCTATACCTCTCAGTACGTGGGAAAAGTCCAGCTGTCGATCTTTACTCCTACGGGCGGCCTGGCGTTCTCGACGAACCTCCGCTGGAACGGCACCACCCCGACCACGGCCACGTGGCTCGAGGCGACTGCGGGACTCTACCCGTACACACTGTCGGTGTTCGCGGCCTTCGGAACCTACAGCTCGTCGGGGTCGATCGCCGTCTCCGGCAGTACTCCAGTCTACTACAACTCGACCCAGTGGGCGAACACGTCGTTCATCCCCGGCTTGAGTTCGGGCGCAGCGGGTACGATCCTCTTGGTGGTCGGCCTGATCATCGGAATGATCGTCGCGATGGTCGTGGGACGCTTGGTCTGGGGAGGCCCGAAGACTACCGGCCCGGCCCAACCGTGGAGCCAGAAGCCCGCGGCCACGAACACCTGCAGCGTCTGCGGCCAATCGTTCACGACCCCCGAGGAGCTCGCGGCGCACAGCAAGTCCGAGCACGGGATGCAGTAGCCGAGGAGCGGTCCCGCCTCTCCACGAGGTTAACTCCTTCCCACACGGACCCTTTCCCCGCAAGGCGGGGGGAGGGTCCGGCCTTCCTTTCTTTTTTCAAAACAAGCGGTGGGGTCGGCGTTCGCTGGAGCGGCCCGAGCGGGCACCCGTTGGAGGGTCCGCGCCCTCCATCTCTAAAATTTTATAGCCCGCGGTTTTCGCAGCGTCCGCAAGGCCCGGACACGCCTCTATAGCTCGTCCGCCGGAGGGCGGGGCGTCACAGTATATATAGGACCCTCGGGATGACCTTGCGTTCCCATCCCGGGAGGTAAGGAGATACATGCAACAGAGCGAAGGCGCCGGTAGACCATCGATGTTCTCGAATCGACGAGGGATGTCCGTCGCAATGGCCGCTATCGTGATGGCGGTCATCGTGATCATCGGAGGCGTAGGGACGTTCGCGGCCCTCAACTCCGTGGGCGCCCAGAAGGCCACGAAGACATCGTGCGCTCCCGCGAGCGCCTGTAGCACCACCATCACGACGAACGACGTGACGTTGTTCATTCCGTATACGGTGGGCGCGGGACAAACTTACGCCGTGGTCGCGGCCGGAGCTTCGGTGCCGGCGACTGTCGGTGTCACAGGAACTGAGACCATTAAAACTTTCAATGTAGCTTGGGCCCCGGGGCAGACTACCACTGGCTCCACGGGCTCTCTCTCTTACACTTACGCTACGCCGGGCTTGTACACCGTGTTCGCCAACGCGACCACCCCGGCCGGGGTCACCCACACGGGCTCCGGTCAACTGGTGGCGCTCAAGGTGAACCCGAGCGCGACAAGCATCGGCGCAGGATACTACCCCTCCGTGTCCGTCACTCTGACGAACACGACCGGCGGGCCCTATCCCTGGATCGGCGCGGGCGGGTTCGTCACGGTGAACGGGACGTACACGGC
>DATEQS010000039.1:0-11534 GCA_035272385.1 Thermoplasmata archaeon | reverse complement strand
AGGTCGGTGTAACCGTTCTCGCGGAGTTTCTCGGCGGTGATGCCCCCGATACCGGGGAGGTCTTCGAGCGCGATCGCCTGCTTCGGAGGCTGCGGCGCTTCCTCCGAACCGGCGGGTTTACTGGGGGTCTTGGACGGCACGAGCGACCGACCGGGCCGCGGGGAGATAAGCGTGCGGGAGGGGTCGCGAAACGGTGAACGTTGCCGCCTATCCGGTGCGGGCGAGCGGGATGAACGGCTCGCCGGTGAGGCGCTGGTACACAGTGGTGTACAGGCGGCTCACTTCGTCCACGAGCAGCGGCGGGAGCGGCGGGATGGCCGGCTCGGGCGCCTTCGTCTCGCGGGCCTTCAGGAGCGCGTCGTAGTAGCCCGATTGCCGGTAATGCTGGCGGACGAACTCCTTCGAGAAGTCGACCTGACGGCCGCGGTCGTAGGCGGCCTGGTCCCAGAACCGGTCCTCGTCGGCCGTTCCGAACGTGTCGACGACCATCGGGACGCCCTCCGTATCGACGGCGAACTCCTTCTTCCCGTCCACGTGGATCAAGCCGCGCGGCCCGATCTCCTTCTGCATCGCCACGTCCACCTTGAGGATGGTTTCCCGGATCGCGTCGAGCTCCTTGGGTTCGAGCGCGGACAAGGAGAGCGCCTCCGCGGTCGAGAGCAGGCGGTCGACGGGTTCGAGCTTCGTCGTCACTTCGAAATGCGGCTGAGGGAGCGGCACTCCGTACGTGAGCGTCTTTCCTTTCGGGAAGCCGAGCGCCTCGGGCAGGACCTTGCCGGCCTTGACGCGGTCCCACATCGACCCGGCGAGGTAGTAGCGAACGATCAGCTCGAGCGGGACGAGGTAGCCCTTCGGGTGCGGACCGAGGGTCGACGGCTTCGGCACGACCTGGACCCGCTTCACCCGCATCGCCGTGGGCCCCGAGAGTCCGAGGTAGTGGTGCGGAACGCCGAGGCGGGAGCAGATGTCGAACCAGAACGCGGCCGTGCGAGCGAGGGTCTCGCCCTTGTGCGGGATCTCGCTCGGGATGTGTTTGTCGAAGACCGAGATATCGTTCGTGAACCGGAACTCGAGCTCGGTGGGAGAGATCTCGTAGACCTCCTTCACCTTCCCACGGCGCAGGAAGCGGGGCGCGGACGACGCGGAAGCGCTCGGGGTCTTCGCCATGTCGGCCGAGGAGCCCGGGCTTGCTTAAGGTCAGCGGACGCGCGCGACGCGCTCGGCCCCGTCGCCCCTAGAGCGAGCGGGCCTGGACCGCGGTGATCGGCCGGAAACCGCGCTTCGAATAGAATCGGGTGGCGATCTCGTTCTGGGCGGGGAACTCGGCGGTGACGACCCCCGCTCCCTTCGCTTTGAGCGCGTTCGAGGTCTCGCGCAGGACGTATTCCCCGACCCCGCGCCGACGATAGAGCGGGAGGAGGTAGATGTCCAGGATCACGCCCTCGTGCTCGGGCGCGTAGAACGGTCGTTCGCGGACGAGCGCGCGCACGAATCCCACGACCTTGTCCTTGTCCGCTCCGACGCCCTCCGCCGCGAAGACGACGGCCTTCGGGTTGGAGATGTCCGCCTTCAGGATCTGCCGCGCCTGCTGGTCGGCGTCGTCGCGGACCTTGAGGAGCGGGTCGAATTCCTCGTTGAGCCGCTTCAGCCGCAGGAGGAGCGGGACGAGCGCCGGCACGTCCGAATCTCGGGCGGGCCGAAGGTGGATCGGCACCGAGGGCGAGCCGCCCGGACCGCCCGCGCGTCCTCCTCCTTCGCTGGTCCCGTTCACTTCGTTCGCCTCCGTCGCGCGGGAGCCCGAGGCATCGGGGGGGTAAGACGAGCACGGGCGAGGGCCTTCACGAGCCGCGAGGGTCGTCCCATCAACGTCCGCGCTCGCTCGAGGAATTCGTCATGCGAGAGTTTCCGACGGGCGATGCCGAGGCGGACGGCGGTGTCCCCGACCGCGGCCGCGATGAGCGGGAACACCTCCGATTCTTCCATCGTCGGCAACAGATGATGGGCGCTCAGCCCCTTGATCGCGGCGCCGCGGGCGAGCTCTCTTGCCGCCGCGAGCACCACCTCGTCGGGGATCGAGCGCGCCCGCGCGTCCAGGATCCCGCGGAAGACGGCGGGGAAGATCAACGAGTTGTTCACCTGGTTCGGGAAGTCGCTGCGCCCGGTCGCCACGACCGCCGCACCGGCCCCTCGGGCCACGTCCGGCCAGATCTCGGGCACCGGGTTCGCGAGGGCGAAGACGATCGGGTCCACCGCCATCGAGCGCACGTGCTCCGGCCGGATCGTATCCGGGTTCGGGGTCGAGGCGGCCAAGAGGACGTCCGCCCCCTCGAGCGCCGCGGCCAGGTCGCCCGTGCGGCCGCCGCCGTTCGTCTTGAGCGCGAAGCGATACTTCCAGGGGTTGCGCAGCTCGAGCTCGTCGAGGTCCTCCCGGTCGGCGTGCAGGATCCCCTTCTGGTCGACGAGCGTGAGCTGATGCGCCGGAAGGCCGAGGGCGAGCAGCAGTCGGGCGGTGACGAGGTTCGCCGCTCCGGCCCCGAGAAGGACCGTGCGCACTTCCCGGATCGAGCGGTGGGTGAGCTCGAGCGCGTTGAGAAGGCCCGCGACGGTCGCCGCGGCTGTTCCGAGCTGGTCGTCGTGCCAGACCGGGATCGGCATCCGATTCGAGAGCTCCTCGAGGATGCCGAAGCATTTCGGCGAGGCGATGTCTTCGAGGTTGATCCCGCCGAACGCCGGCGCCATCGCCTCGACGGTCGCGATGAACTGGTCGGGCGACTTCACCTGGATCGGGATCGGGATCGCGTCGACCCCGCCGAGGATCTTGAACAGGAGCGCCTTCCCCTCCATGACCGGCAGGGCGGCCCGCGGGCCGATATCCCCGAGACCGAGCACGCGGGAGCCGTCCGTGACGATCGCGATGGTGTTCCAGCGCCCGGTGAGGTCGAACGAGCTGTCGGGGTCCGCCTGGATCGCGCGCGACACGGCGGCGACCCCGGGCGTGTACCACAGGGCGAAATCCCCGAGGGAGCGGACGGGGACCTTGGGAACCGTCTCGATCTTTCCGCCGTAGTAGCGCGACAGTTCGAGGGAGCGCTCACCGAGGAGGTCGGTCTGGTCCTCGCTTCGTTCGGCCGCGGCGGCTTCTCGCGCTTTCCGCCGGGCCGTACGGTCCGGGTCGACCGGGGAGGGCGAGCTCTGGGCCATCGACCGGCGTCGACCCGAACTCGGTTTATTAACACTTTGCCGGAGACGTGCGGGGAGTTCGGCAATTGCCGGACCCCTCCGACGAGGTCCGCGCCTTCCCAAATCGCGCCGGAACCCGGTTCTAAATACCTCGGGACCTCCGTGACGTCCGTCCGTGAGCGCCGCTCCCGAGCCGCTTCCGCATCCGTTCGTCCGACCGCCCCGGACCGGAGCGGTACCGCTCGTCTCCCCCGAGGACCTTCGACGGATGATCGAGTTCGATACCCCCCTTCTCCTCCTCGACGTCCGTTCGGCCGAGGAGCGGAAGATCGTCCACTTGCCGAACGACCGGCACGTTCCTCTCGACGCCATCGCCCACGCCGTCTCCGCCCTTCCGCACGACCGGCCCATCGTCACCTACGACCACTTCGGCGCCCAGGCCCGTCGCGCGGCCCGGTTCCTGCAGGACCGAGGGTTCCCGCTCACCGGGGCGCTCGAGGGCGGGCTCGAGGACTACGCGCGACTGGCCGACCCCAGCGTCGCTCGCTACCCGGAAGACGACCCGGCCGCCCACCTGTTCCTTCGTCAGATCCCGCGGCCCGAGGTGGGTTGCTTGACGTACTTCCTCGGGGACCGGGACTCGCGCGAGGGGATCTTCATCGACCCCGGTCGCGACACCGCGCCCTACCGGGCGCTCCTCGCGGAAGGAAACTGGCGCCTCGTGGGCATCGTCGAGACCCACACGCACGCCGACCACCTCGCCGGCCACTCGGCGCTCCACGCCGCGACGGACGCGCCGATCTACCTCGGCCGCCGATCGGAGGCCCGCTACCCGCACCGTTCGTTCGCCGAAGGGGATTCGGTCGCGTTCGGGCAGGAGGAGGTCGTCGTGCTCGAGACCCCGGGTCACACCCCCGACCACGTGACCCTGAAGGCGCGCGACCAGATCTTCACGGGCGACACGCTGCTCCTCGGCAGCTGCGGGCGGACCGACCTCGGCGGGGGTTCTCCCGCACAGCTCTACGCCTCGCTCCACGAGAAGATCCTCACGCTCCCGAGCGAGACGGAGGTCTATCCGGCGCACTACGGCGCGAAGCACGCCCTGAACGAGCGGCACGTCTCCACGGTCGGCTTCGAACGGGCCCGCAACGAGGCCCTCACGCAGGGTTCCCTCGAGGCGTTCGTGGAGTACATGACGCAAGGATGGCCCCCGAAACCGGTCGACTTCGACCGCATCGTGCGCACGAATCTCGACGAGTGAGCCGCGGCGGGGTTTTCCCCTCGCGCAACCGCGTTTCTTCGTTCGCACCTTGCCGGAAATTCGTCAGCGTTAAACCCTCCTCCGGGTCGGGGACGCGATGATCGTCCGCACCGGTCTCACGGGACCGTTCCCTCGCTCCGAGGCGCTCGTGAACGCGACCCGGGACCTCGACCGGGGTCGCACGAATGCCGAGGCCGTCGAAGAACTGTTCGCGAGCACCGAGCAGGAGATCGTCGCGCTCGAGCGACGGCTCGGTTTCGACGAGACGACCGCGGGGTACTTGCGCTGGCAAGACCTCTTCCGGCCGTTCGCCGAGACGTGGGAGGGATTCACGGTCGGTCCGCTCACCCGCTGGCTCGAGACGAACACGTTCTACCGTCAGCCGATCCTGCTCGCGCCGCCCGGTCGGACCCCGGGGGCGATCGCTTCCCGCTTGCCTCCGCCGCTGCGAACCGCACCGGGGTCGGCGCGCGTCGTGCTCCCGGGACCGTATTCCTTCTCCGTGATGCTCGACAACCGCTCGGGAGAGACCGAGCCCGCGCTCATCCATCGCCTCGGACGGCTCCTCGGCGAGGAAGTGAAGGAGCTGCGAGGGCTGGGATTCTCGACGTTCCTCTTCTCCGAACCGCAGCTCGTCGTCCGGCCCCCCGAGGGCCCGCGCGCCGAGGCGGTGCTCGCGGGCTACCGCGCGATCGGGACCGGGCTCGACGGCGGAGCCTCGATCGTCTGGACGTACGGCGCCGACGCACTGCCCGCCTTCCCGCTCCTCGACCGGCTGCCCGTGTCGGTGGTCGGGGTCGACCTGGCCGAGACCGAGGTCGAACACCTCCCCGCCGGACCTTCCCGGGTCGGACTGGGACTCGGCGTCGTCGACCCGCGCACGACCCTCGAGGAGGACCCGGCGGAGGTGGCGCGCGTCGTCCGCGCCGCGCAGGCCCGTCGACACCCGAGCGCCATCTGGCTCGGCCCCGGCTCTCCCCTCGACCTTCTTCCCTGGGAGCCGGCGACCCGCAAGCTCCACGTCCTTCCGGCCGTCCGTCGGGCGCTCACGGAGGGCTCGCCGTGACGCGCGGACTCTTCCCGACGCAGGAGATCGGCAGCCTCGCGAAGCCCCGATGGCAGATCCTCGGTCAGCGCTCGGAGGCGCTCGATGCTCCCGCGAAAGAGGAGCTCGCGAACTGGGACGCGCGCGTCGGCTTCGCAGCCGAGGCGCCGCAAGTCCGGGACGCGCTGCTCGGAGGCCGTCCGAAGGACACGAGCCCCGACGCCGTCCGCGACCTGGGCGCCCTCTTCGGACTTCGGTTCCTCGAGACAGCCGGTCTCGACCGGGTCTACGACGGGGAGGCCCGCCGCATCGAGATGTACGAGTACCCGATCCGCCAGATGCGCGGGTTCCGCTTTGGCGGCCACGTGCGTTCGTGGGACAACAAGTACTACCTCAAGGCGACCGTGACGGACGAGGTCCGGCTCGACCATCCCTACCACGTTGAGGAGTTCGATTTCGTGAAGGGGCATGCGCACGCCGAGCCGAAGCTCCCGATCACGGGACCGTACACCCTCGCCGACTGGTCGTACAACGAGTACTACCTCGCCCGTCAGCCCGGCTGGAAAGGACGGACGGCCCGACGGGCCGCCCAAAAGGAGTTCGTGGTCGACATCGCCCGACGGGCGATCCGCCCGACGTTGAGCGCGCTCATCGACCACGGCTGTCGGGTGATCCAGATCGACGAGCCGGCTGCCGGCACCCATCCGGACGAGGCGGCGATCGTGGTCGATGGGTTCAACGCGGCGACGGAAGGCCTGGACGCCGAGTTCACGATGCACATCTGCTACTCGAACTACGCCGACCTCCTCCCGACGCTCCTCGAGGCGAAACGATGCCGGCAGTGGGCGTGGGAGTTCGCGAACCGTGATTCCGAGGGGCACGACGGCTACGCGGTCCTGAAGGTGCTCGCCGAGTACGGGGACACGCGGGACGTGGGCCTCGGGGTCGTGGACGTCCATCGCGACACGATCGAGTCCCCCGAGGTCGTCGCGGACCGGATCCGCCGGGCCGCGAAGTATCTCGGTGACCCGAGCCGGATCTGGGTGAACCCGGACTGCGGCCTTCGCACGCGCAGCCTTTCGGTCTCGCGGGCGAAGCTCGAGTCGGTCGTCCAGGGCGCCGCGCTCGCGCGCGCCGACTTCGAGAGCCCGCGGCGCTAGCCGCTCACGGCCCGGAAAGGACCTCGGGGCCGCTCGGTCCGACGAGGACCGTGTGCTCGGCCTGGGCGACGTGGCCGTGACCTCGCTCGACGAACACCGGGTACGTCTGCAGGAACCTTCGGGCGCGCCGGAGCGCGTCCGCCTCCTCGGGCGAGGCGAGCCAGCGGGGGGTGAACGGAAGGGTCCGGAACCGCGCGAACAGCGCGGCGAGCGCCGGGTCGGAATTCCCCGGGTCACGACGGAAGCGCAGGATGTTGCCGAACGGACCGTTCCCGATGCTGCCCATCCCGTTGGTGGCGAACGGCTCGATCGCGATCACCTCGCCTTCCTCGAGCAAGGCCGGGCTCGCGCTCGGGACGTTGGGGATGGATTTGCCGGCGTGCAGGAGATACCGTTCGATCGAGTGGCCGGTGAGGTCGACGATCGGCTTCACGCCCCGAGCTCGGATCGCCTCGGCGATCGCAGTAGAGATGTCGTCGACCCGCGCCCCCGCCCGTACGCGCGCGATCCCCGCGGCCCGGCCCTCCCTCGCGGCGCGGACCAGGTGGTCGAACCGATGCGTTCCTCCGACCTCGACCGTGTCGGCGGTGTCGGCGATGGCTCCGTCGATATGCGCCCCGACGTCGACCTTGAGGAGGTCTCCCTCCACGAGGGCCGTCGTATCGTCCGGCGCCGGGGTGAAGTGGGCGGCCTCATCGTTGCGCGAAAGGTTCGCGGGGAACGCGGGCGCCGCGCCCTCCGAGCGGATGTAGCCCTCGACCGCGTCCGCGATGTCTTTGAGGCGCGCCCCCGGGACGGAGAGTCGGATCCCGAGCTCCCGGGCGTTCGCCGCGATCCGGGCCGCCTCGCGCCAACGCTCGAGGTCGGGGGGGTAACGGGCCACCGAGCTCAGCTCCTCACGATCTCGCGCGGCTCGGGGCCGATGAGGTCGACCACGGTCGAGGGATTCCCCGACCCGGGGGGGACCGCGGGCAAGTACACGCTCACGGCCCGACCGAGCGACCGACGCGCCTCCCCGACCGTGCGGGCCGATGGGGCTCCGTGCCGGTTGGCCGAGGTCGCGGTGATGGGTCCGGCGCGTTGGGCGAGTTCGCGCGCGACGGGGTGGTCCGGGACCCGGAACCCGATCGTCGCGAGACCGCCCACGCTCGGCGCGAACGTCCGGCGACCCTCAGCGGAGGGGGTGAGTAGGACGGTGAATGGTCCGGGAAGATGGCGACGCAGGAAGCGGCGCGCCGCCGACGATACCTGCGCGTATCGCTCCACTTCCTCCGTCGAGCTCACGCAGACCGAGATCGGTTGCGCCGGAGAACGGCCCTTGACCGCCAGGAGCCGACCGACCGCGCCCCGGTGGCTCGCGAGGGCGCCGAGGCCGAGCAGCGTGTCCGTCGGGTACACCACGAGCCCGCCGCGTCGGAGCGTCTGCACCGCGTGCGAAAGAGTATTCTCCATGTTCCTTGCCACTGTTGAGTGCCTTCCGTTATCACGTTTCACTTTCCACCGGTTGGACAATGGTCTTCCACCGCTTCAACGCCCTCCCTTCTTAGCCATGCCTTCTCGCCGGATTCGCACCGTCGCTCTCCCTTTCACTCCGTCGCACGCACTCCGTCGAACTCTCTTTGATGTCCGCTCCGCCGTCAACACCCTCGTTCCTGTTTGGCAGGCGCACCCAAAATGCTCCCGATTTGAGAACTCCAAGGCCTCCTACCCGCTACTTCGATCTCGATATCCCCATCTCGCATCCGGATGGGCGGTCACAATCGCCAACGAAACGTCTGCAGTCCTCAACACCTGGAGGCGAACTTTGCGACGCGTCCGCCGGGACAATCCCGAGCGGTTTGCACGGATGCACGCGCAATTGCCTCGCCGCCGTCGATTGAAGGCTAGCCTCCACCGGGATCTCTTTCGTTTCCGCGGCGGCGAGCTCGATATCACCCTCAGCCCGAGTCGTCACGAGCGGGTCGATGTGAGGCGATTCCGTCATCCTCTGTTCACGAGATATGGTGATGCCTCCCACTGGAGGTTCGGCCTCACCGTCACTGACTCCTCTTTGCTTTTCCATTTCCACCTGCCTTGCGGGTTCCCCGATCATCCCGAAGCGGCGGGCGTCGACCTGAATTTCCGTTCAGCCGTTTATGCCACTTCCGATGGTGACCTCGATTCAATCGACCTAGGGGCTATCGCTCAGATTCAACGAAGAATGGAGAGAAAGAGACAATCAATCCAACGTCATATTTCGAAGGACCTGCGTCATCAACGATCGGTCCTGCGTCGGTATAGTCGCAGGGAACATCACAGGGTCACCTCTCGGTTGCATCTCGCTGCCAACGAACTCCTCCGACGTGTCGGAGAGCGACGAATCATCCTCGAAAACCTCGCCAACTCGACCCAGTCAATTCTTCAGCGGGACCCTCGGGGTCCCGCGATACGCCGTCGGCTCTCCAGTTGGACCCATGGCGAGTTCGCTCGGATGGTCAGTTACAAGGCCAGCTGCGTTGTTCTTCGGGTCGACCCGAGGGGGACCTCCAGCGAGTGTCCCCGGTGTGGGGGGCAGTTGGCTCCCCCTTCGGGTCGGGTACGTTCTCGCGAAACGGTCTGCGGAAAATGTGGGAGTCATTGGCATCGGGATGGCGCGGCGGCGATCGCCGTCCTGGCCCGCGGCTGCGACTCCCTACGGGGAGTGGCTGTTCCCCCGAGCGCGCGCAACGCGCTCCTGGAGGCGGCGACGTGGCGTCCGGGTGGGATCCTGGGCCCCGCGGCCGAGCCGATGAAAGGAGACGACGCGAAACCAGGCAACTCGAGCTCCGAGCTCGTTTTCAAGTAAGCAGCTAGAAGTATTCCTCGCCGACCTGCGAATAGGCCAGATACTCTTCGGGGGTGAAGTAGAGCAAGAGCTCCCGCGCGGCCGAATCGGCCGAGTCGGCGGCGTGGATCAGGTTCGGAGTGAGCCCGAGCGCGAGGTCGCCGCGCACCGTTCCCGGCGCGGCGGTCTGGGGGTTGGTTGCCCCGATGAGGAGGCGCACGACCGCGATCGCGCTCCGTCCTTCGAGCGCGAGAGCGACCACCGGTCCCGAGGTGATGTGTTGGACGAGGGCAGGGTAGAACGCCTTTCCCTGATGTTCGGCGTAGTGGCGTTGGGCGAGCTCGGGAGTGACCCGGAGCATTCTCGCGGCCACCAGCTTCAGGCCCTTGTGCTCGAAGCGCGAGACGATCTCCCCGACCAAGCCCCGGCGCACGCCGTCCGGCTTCACGAGCACGAGAGTTCGCTCGACGTTCCCTTCCGCCATCGAGGCCGCCGAGCCCGAGCGGCGGGTAAAGCTTTCGCGCGCCGGGCGAGAGCGTATAGCGCCGGAGCTTTCGGGAGCGGGACGACGATGGCACGACGATCCGGGCGAGTCCATCCCTCGGTGCGCGGCTTCGACCGCGCCGCATCGGCCTACGAGCGCGGGCGGCCAGATTACCCTCCCTCGGCGGTCCGCCACCTCGGTCGCGTTCTCCGCCTCGGGCCTTCGCGCACGATCGTCGACCTTGGGAGCGGTACGGGAAAGTTCACGCGCTCGCTCGCCCCGTTGGGAGCCGCGCGCATCGCCGTCGAGCCGACCGCCGGCATGCGGGCGGTGTTCGAGCGGATGGTTCCGGACGTTCCGGTGCTCGATGGGACGGCCGAAGCGATGCCACTTCCCGACTCGTTCGCGGATGCGGTCGTGAGCGCGCAGGCGTTCCACTGGTTCCGCCCTCGCCCCGCGCTGCGGGAGATCCGACGGGTGCTCCGCCCGGGCGGTGGGGTCGGTCTCGTCTGGAACACCCGCGACGACTCTGTGCGATGGTCGCGCCGGCTCACCGAGATCGTCGAGACCGCCGGTCGTTCCCGGCGCCCCTGGCGCGAGCGAACGGCCGGAAGCTACTGGACGACGGTGCTCCGGCCCGCGTTCTCGAGGAAGAACTCCGGTTTCACTCCCCTGAGCTACCGCGCCTTTCGGCACGTGCAGTACGGGACCCCCGCGTTGTTCGTCGACCGGGCCCTCTCGGTGAGCATGATCGCGATCCTTCCCCCGCGCCGGCGCCGCGCGGTCGCCGAGGAGGTCCGCGAACTCCTGGCCACAGACCCCGAGACTCGGGGCCGGACCCGGATTCGCCTCCCATATCGTACGGACGTCTATTGGGCGCTTGCTAGGTAGCCCGCGCGTCGCAGACCCCGGACCACGGACATCGGGCGCACCGCGCCCCGGACGGCGTAGCGCGTCCGTCGTACGGGCGAAGCAGTTCGTTCCGGAGCGCGAGGAGCTCGCGGCGGGCGCGGTCATCCCAGCGAACCCGGAACTCCCCGTCCGAGTACCGGAGCACCCCGTAGGGGGGCGCGACCCCGGTCGTCTCCTCGATGAGCAGGCAGTACGCTCGAACCTGGACCACGTGCGAGGGGGGCGGGCCACGGAAGGGAGTCGTGCGACGCTTGAACTCGATCGGAACGAGCCGGCCGTCCGCCAACCGTCGCATCTCGTCCGGGCGCCCCACGATCCGGTAGCGCTCCGCCCGAAGGGTCGCGGGACGGCCGGCGTCCACTGCGACCAGTCGGCCGCGGGCGAGGTCGTCGCGACGCTGGGAGAGGGCCCGGAGCGCCCACGCCGTGAGCACCAGGCCGGCGAGGGCGACGACCCCTGCGACGACCGGGATGGTCAGGGAAGAAGGATCCACCAAATTCCTCCGATGGCCAGCACGAGGCCTAGCACCAGGAGCGCGAGGTACGTGGCTCCGCGTTCGGCGCGGTGACGTTCCCCGGTCAGCACGCGGTCATGGTATCGTACCCCGCCGCGAGCGCTCCGCTGGGAGGCCGGGCTCCGGCCCCCGGGGGGCGGGTGGTGCCGGTACCAATGGGACCGCGGGCAGTAGG
>DATEQS010000038.1:0-30454 GCA_035272385.1 Thermoplasmata archaeon | reverse complement strand
GCGCTACGTGTATGATTGGTGCACGGACTACCGGAGCGACGACGGACGATTCTCGAACAGGCGTCCCCGCCCGAGCTTCCGTGTGATCAGAATTTCGTCCCGCCGCGTGCTCCGGATTCGCGTTTCCCGGGGGTCCGGTCGTGATCCCGCGATCGCGGTCGATTTGGTTCGTCTTAATCCCCCCCACTCCTGGCACCTCGACCAGATCGACGAGACCGACCGGCAGTCCTTGGACTACCGGGTCAGCGCGGTCGGCCGCGCGCGGACGCGACTTCAGCTGTCGGTCACCGAACGCTGGGTCACCCCTGACTTTCCGACTCGCGAGACCCTCCGCGCGCAGGTTGCGAGAACGTGGGCCGTGTTCGCCGCGGCCCTCGAGGCGGACTATCGCGCCGGACGCCCCGCCCGGGGCACGTGAACAGTCCTCGACAGAACGACCGCGCGTCGTCCGCGCAGGCTTCATGAAGGACGCGCGCGGCCGAGTCGGGGAGACTTTGCCTCCACGAGCGGACGAATCCCGCAGATTCGTCCAGAGACTTGACCGCAATCAGCGCGCAGGCCGATCACGCAGCGCGAAAGACACGCGAATCAGAACGTGGTCGAACGGGTCGCGTGCCCTGAATCGAAACCTAGAGTCGCGGGGTGACGCTACAACCTTGGTTCAAGAACTCCGCGGCGTGTTTGTCACATACGAAGCGTGGGATTTGCGTTCCTTTGGGCCATGGATTAACCCCGCGCACATAGACCTTCACGTCTTGGAGTGCCCATCTCATCCCTTCCGCGTTGCAGCCCTCGACCGAGCAAGGTACAGTCCTCATCGATCCCCCCCTGCGAAGGCCTTCGAAGTTCTTGAACCCGCCCCCGCCGGCTTGATGTCGGGCGCGCGCGACCGATGACGAGACCGCAGTCAGCGCGCGAGGAATCGTTACAGGATCGGTTCGGGCGTTCGAGCCGCGGGCAACCCTATCGCTCCTTACCTCGCGGTCGGGGCCGAAGAGGGTTTCCGCGCAGGTGGCGTCTGTCCCACACGCATCGCGGACTCGAGATTGGGCTGCATCTGAAGCCCGGGTTGGCCGACGAGAACTTCGTCGGGGTCGCAATCGGCAACCTGGCCGCCTTCCGGCTCCAACGGGAACGCGGTGAGGCGCTCATCTGGCAAGTGATCCGCATCGAAAGCTCGAACAGTCACCACTTCCGTTTGGTGATCCGCCACCCCGAGCGCGTCCTGGATGTCGGAATCGGACAGGACCTGAAGCGAATCCTGGACTCCCTCTCGGACGAGACGGTCGAGGATTTGCGGAGTCGGTTCGAAGGCGCCCAACGGGAAGGACTGAAGCCAGTGGCCCTCCGCCATCTCCACGAGGAGGTGGACTTCTGGCGCGACGACTTTTGGAACTGGTTAGGATAGGTACTCTCCAGGCCTCCCGAATCGAGCGCGTTCGATGACCGACCGCGAGGAGCGCGCTTGGACTGGGTTCGAACGGAAATCGGATCGAGTTCGTTGGTTCCTAGCCGAACGGGGTTATTCCGGTGCCGACTAATCCGCACTGAAGCGGAACCCTCCCTACCAGGTTGTCTCCCGTGAGCGAAACGGCCGAGACGACAGTGAGAGTGTCCGCGAGCTGCACGACGGCCGAGCTTCCTTCCGTCCATACCGAGGTCGAACCGTTTGCGATCGCGATGACGTGACTGGTGCCATTCCAGAGGAGAAACTCTTCGACTCCGTTTGCGGCCGAGCCATTCGCCAGCTCAGCTCGGAAGGTGAGCTGACCTGCTGTCAAGTTCGGGGGCCACGGCACGAGCGAAAAGTTGTACCAATTCGTGCCTCCGACCCTTGTCGTGTTCACGTACTCGAAGCCGAACGGAGGTGCGCCGGCAAACACGACCAGGGGTCCCGACCCCGACGAGCTGGCCCCGCAGGGGAATGAATTCGAAGTTGGTGCGAGTAAGATGTAGACCGGAACCGCGGCCATCGCTGCGATGAACGCCACGACCACGACCCACACCCGGCTCATGTCTTCGGAGAACGATGGACTCCCGGACCCAATAGAATATCTCGTGGACTCTCCGCGCGGCCGATGACCCGACCGCAATCAGCGCGCGAAGGATTGGGGAGGCCACGCGACTCGACTATGCCAGGCCGAGCAGGCTCCGGACCTCGGAAAGATGGTCGAGAGAGGGAATCGAGGGATCGATCGCTGGCGGATCCTCACGAGGATTATTAGGGTCCCAATAGTGCGCCCACAGTCCGCGGTAGAGTGCCGCCCCCATCCCACTTCCCCGGGCCCCTTCCACATCCCAGATCCAACTGTCTCCCACGTGAAGGACCTCCGAGGCTGGGACGCCGGCCCGCCGCACCGCCTCCGCAAAAATCCGAGGGTCGGGTTTGCATGCCCCGACGTCCGCAGAGGCGATGACATGGGCAAGCCGCATCCCTCCGGCCCCCTCCAAGAACGGTTTCCAAGCCGACCCCGATCGGGAGGTGTCCGTGATTATGACGACGGGAAATCCCACCTCGTTCAGGTGTCGGACGAGAGTCTTGGCCTCGGGATTGAATACGGGAGGATGTTCCTTCAGTCCCCCTTCGGCGTAGCGTTGGACGACCTGCTCGACGGGGCCGGCGTACTGAGCTCCCAGGAACTGACGCATCCGGTCGACTTGGGTGGCCACGGGGACGGATTCCACAGGACGTCCCTCGCTCTTCAATTCCGAGTAAAGAACTTCCCGGGCCCTGCGGAGTTCTTCCGACGGAACCTGGCTCCCGTTTGCCATCTGGAGTCCTTGGGCCAGGAGACTCCAACGAACCTCGTACTGAGCCTCGACGATTGCCTGCGTATCCCAAACGACGGTGTCGTGGAGGTCCAGAGAAAGAACGCGGTATCGCGCGGGCATCTTCCTCGCATCTCAGGGCGAGCTCCCCGGACTGATTAGACTGACCCTCCACCGAAGTGCGGAGCATACCGCGACCTTCGTGAAGGAAGCGCGCGGTCGAGGGACGACCGCGATGAGTGCGGCAGCCCAAACACCCTGAAGAGACCGCGACCGACGCCGCGGGGCATGGTGGGCTTCGTCAGCGTTCACGGCCGTCGGTAGGAACCTACAAGGCCACGGAATCATTGGCGGAAATGGACCTATGGCCGCTCAGAAGGCGGCGACGTCAGAGCAGATCATGCTCTCCACTTGGAGGCGTGACTACCGCCTCAGCCTCGCGCTTCTCGTGGCGGGCATCGTCCTGGTCGTGGCCATCTCCGCTTTCAGTTTCTGGGCCAACTCGAGCGGGAACTACCCCACGTCATTTGGGGCCGGTCTTGCAATCTATCTCATCGGAACCGCCGGGGGCATGTTGATCCTCCTGGCCGGGACCGTCGCTTACTACCATTGGAGAGGCCTCCGACTGAGCGAGGGCACCGCCTGACCGGGCCCACACGGAAAACCGATTGAAAAGCGCCCTTTCCGAGCGAGCGTGCGCGAGCGAGGGAATGGCCGCGCGCAACGCGACCGCGGGCTTGATGTGGGACGCGCGCGACCGATGACGGGACCGCGAGCTGAAACCTGATGACGCCGCTACGGCACCTTAAATGGGCCACGGCGCGACGGCGCATGTAGAGGTCCAGGGCGCAGGGTCAACGACTGCTCGCCGCGCTGCTCGCGCTCACGATGATGTTCGCCCTTTCCGCGATTCTGTGGGTGATCGCGCCGCGGTGAAGACACCGGACCGCAACCCCGACCAGGGACGCGTGCCCTCCGGGGCCGGAAAGATTGGGTCGGGGCTACGTCCGGTGGGACGGGGCTACCGGACCGAAGATGCGGGAGAGTCCCTCGGAGAGGAACCGGTAAGCCTCGACACCCCTCGGAGTCAGGTCGAGCCGTCCCTCGTCCTCCGTAACTTCTTTGATCAAGTCGAGGTGGACGAGGAGTTCAAGGTACCGTTGGAAGACGGTGTAGTTTACTCCGGCTCTCTGCTGCAGCTGGGTCCGTCGGAGCCGCCCACCGTTGAGGGCTTCTAGTAATCGTCCGATCACGAAGAGATCGGGACGGGCCATCATGGCGAGGGCTGCGTCCCAACGAAGTGCCAGAAGAACTCCGACTCGAGCGTCGCGAACTCGCCGACCAATCGGTCGAGAAGAGTCTGGTAGCCTCGAATCCAGCGCCGCGCGACGCGGTAGAGAAGCCAGAAGAGAACCGATAGGAGCGCGCCGGTCAAGGGGAGAACGACGAAGAACAAGAGCGCGCCGGACGGTAGAAGATTCACGATGAGGAGCTCGGCGAATACGAACCCACCGACTAAGATCGGCGGGAACGACCAGTCGGTCTCGTTCTTGGCGTGGGTGATCCGTTGCTGAGCCTTTTGCACGAGGAAGGTCCAGCTCGGATCTTCCGCCTCCTCCGCGCTTAGGTGAGGCGCATAGGGGGAGAGCGGTGACCCTTGCGCTTCCCGACGGGCCAGGAGCAGTTCACGGATCGCCAGCCCCAACACCACCAACGCCGGTGTCTGTGTGAGGGGGACAACCCAGATGGGTAGCGTAAATGTCGTGTAGCTTCCCCCCAGGGTCGGTGTGGGTGCGGTGGTGACGACCGGGAGGAAGATGTAGGCCAACACGATCAACCCCTCGCCCGCGATCGTCGCCACCAGAAAGCCCCATGCGAACCAGGAGAACCGGTAGCTCCGCCAGGCCGCCGCGCGAACACGGATTGCGAGGGCGCGCAGTTCGTCTTGAACGCCCGCGATGACGGCCAATGGGGTCGGCCCCGGGGAAGCTGTCACACACTACCGATGGGGTGGGTGAGGCAGACGACTTCCTCCGCGCCGGTTCGTGGAGAGTCCTTGACATTGCCAAGCCACGGAAGCCCCACCGCCCTCAGACCGGTCGGGTGTTAATCCTCACGGAAAGCACGTCTGGGCCAGCGTCTACAGCATCTCGCCCTTCGGCCGCGACCGCGCCACCACGCCCCCCGAACGACTCGCCTGCGTCCCGGTCGCGGAGCTTCGCGGGGAGCGCCCGAACGGCGAGGGGGAACGAAGTCCTCCCTGTGACATCCCTGTTAGCGCGAAACGGCACGCGCTCTCGTGCCCGAACTACTGAGACTGGGCTCGGGTCGCTTTTCGACTTGATACGACGGGCCCCAAACACCCACCGATACAGACGCCCGCGGTCATGGAAGACCAGGGGGAGGGGCCCCGGTCGGACTCACCCACTCTCCCACTCGTTGGGTTCGCTGCGCCCCAGCTAGAGATGTTCCACCTAAGAAAAGGCCGAGGTGGCAGACGATTGTTCACTGCTCTGGCGAGAGCAACTTTCCTGACCTGATGACGTAGAGAATGTTCCCCGGAGCCAGCGCCTCTATGTCCGCGATAGGGTTCCCTTTGACGACTACCGCGTCCGCCCTGAAACCCTCTTTCAGTATGCCGCTGTTCTCCAGGCCCAGGCACTCGGCCGCCATGGACGTGGCAGCGATCAGCGCCTCCTTGTTCCCCAGGAACTTCGCTTCAGCCGCGATCTCCTCGTAGTTCCTGCCATGAGGTCTGGCCGCGTCCCCGACTATGTCCGACCCCATCACCACCTTCACCCCGTGTTCCTTCGCCATCACCATGTCTTCGGTGAGGTGGCGCTTCACCATCTCGTTGTACCTGTTCTCGTAGGCAGGATTGCTGTAGGTCACCAGGGTCGGAACGTAGTATATCCCCTTCCTCGCCACAGCGCTGGCTATCCTCGACGTGAGGCCCAGCCCGTGCTCGATGGAGTCCACCCCGGCGCCGACGACGCTGCTGAGCGCCTCCTCCCCGTAAGCGTGGGCCGCCACCTTCAGGCCCAGGCGCCTCGCCTCGTTCACTATGGCTCCGATCTCTTCCTTCGTGAAGTTGGGTTTAATCCTCCCTCCTCGAGAGAAGGCCCCCGAGGCGTAGAACTTCACCACCTTCCCGCCGTCTCTCGCCACCTTCCTGACCGCTTTTCGGCACTCCCAGGGGCCGTCGCAGAAGAAGGTGTAGGACGCAAGCTGCTGCGCCAGCTCGAGGGGGAAGGCCGGAGGGTCATCGTCCTCCCCTGTCTGGGCGAGCGCCCTTGCGCAGGAGACGACTTCCGGGCCCTCTATGGAACCCTCGGCGACCGCCTGGGCGAGGTGCGCTCCCCCCTTGGTCCCGAGCTCCCGGACGGCGGTGAACCCTGAGTGGAGGAGCCGCCTCAGGTCCCCAGCCCCTCGGAGCACGGCCAGTGTGTCAGGGACCGACGCCCAGGATGTTACCCCTTGGCCCTTGGCGGAGTAGAAGTGGACGTGGGCGTCGATGAGCCCGGGGAGTATGGTAGCGTCTTCGAGCTCGAGCTTCTTGGCCCCCCCGGGCTCCTCTATCTCTCCTCTCTCGCCAAAGCCTTGGATGATCCCCTTGTCGGTGTCAATCTTCAGGACCGCAGACTTGTGGAAGTTCCTTCCGTCGAAGGCCCTGCCTCTGAGTATCAAAGTGGACATCTGGTTCGCCGGCCGATGAGCAAGCCGCGGTTCGTATTTGTCAATAGGCCCGCGCTGACCTGTGCGAGCAGCCCGACGACCTCGAGTCCGAAATCAGTAGTTCAAGCACACCCCCAAGGCCTGACCAGGGTGGTCGCTCGGCGGCGACCGCGCTACACTCGCCGCTCGAATCGCGCGTCTGACGGTCGCGACCGTGCCACCACGTCCCCGAACGACTCGCCCGCGTCCATGTCCCGGAGCATCGCATGAAGCGCACGGAGTGCGAGCACCTTCTGTTCGAGGTCCTCGAGGATGATCCTGTTCACGCGCGCCCGGAGCTGCTCCCCGGTCTCGCCGTCCTTCGCGTAGTCCACGAACCCGCTGCGCGCGGATTCGAACTGGCCCGCGTCGAAGACGAGCTGGCCGGAGGCCCAGGATCAACCGGTTTCGGGCGCCGGTGAGGCGTCTGCCTCGGAGTGGGCCGGGTCGATCACGGGACTGGGCGAGGTCGGAGGCTTGGGCCCGGTCGCTGGGGGATGGCGAAATCGGGCAAATCTCTGAGGTATTGACGAATAATGGCCGGGCTGAGGGCACCTCAGACATCTTCCCCATAGCTCGGGGGCAAAACGACGAAACGGGAATCTGGAAAACGTCGGGCCACCGTGGCATCCCCTCCTCGGTCTCGTCGCCCTGTACGCGTCCTCGGCGTCCAGTTATGGAGGTCCATGCGGACCCGCCCCCCTCGGAACGTCACGCCTTCGATCTTGAGCAGTAGGCGCTGTTCCTGGCCTTGTTCTCGCGACAAGGCGATCCGACCGCCGGCGCCCACTACCCTATGCCACGGCAGGCCCTCGCCCCCTTGCAACGCCCACACGGTCAAACGCGCGGCGCCGGGGAATCCGGCGGCGGCCGCCACCTGGCCGTAAGTGATCACTTTTCCCCGGGGGACATGCGCTATCACTTGCCGTAACCGAGTGAGAGTAGACACGCGTCCATCCCCGAGCGGTGATTCACCCTCGGCGATATGACCGTCGCCTGTGCGTCTCCCGGGCGAGCCGAGCTGAGGGATTGAACTGCGTTTCCTTCCCCCGGGCGAGTTAAGGCCTTTGGACCAGATCTCACGGGGTCTCCCCAAGTCCGGGCTGGAGACGAGCTCGTGTTGTCGGCAGACCTGCCCTCATGATGGTCGCCCGGGCCTCCGCGTCACGCGGATGTCATGAAAGACGAGCGCGTTCGACAACCGACCGCGAGGAGCGCAGGGGTCCGGCGGAATTGCTCCATCGGCCCCTGACCACCGCACCAGGGACGCCATCTGCCGGCGAGGACTACCTAGGGCGTGACGACGCCTTGTCCCTTCTGTCCGGGGAGCGCCTTTCCGAGCCACGAAGCGGCAAGAGACCATGTCCGGATGGACCACTCGGACGAAGTGAGGAGATTCCTCGAACAAGCCCGGGCCCGGCAAGGAGTGCACATGACCGACCCCGAAGCGTGGGCGGCTGGTGAACTGCTATCGGAATAGCGTGATTGTCGTCGCGGGCGGCGGGATTGCGCGACCTTCATGGAGGACGCGCGCGACCGATGACCGACAACGAGGAGGGAGCGACAGGAGCCGCCCAAGCCTTTTAGGGAAGGGACCGGTCGCTCGCTGCCCACGTGCTCATGTCGCAGTCGACCTCGATCCGCATACGTTTCCCCGACGGGAAGGAGGAGACGTTCCCGGCGGGCACCCGCGCGCGGGACGTGCTTGGTCGTTGGGACTCGGCCCAGCTCAAGGGCGCACTCGCGGCCTCCTGGAATGGGGTTCCGGTCGACCTAGCATCGACTCTCTCATCGGATGGGACGCTCGCTCCACTCACCTTCGAGGACCGGGCTGGACGGGAAATTCTTCAACATTCTTCGGCTCACCTGGTCGCGAAAGGGCTCGTCGAGGTGGTGCCAGGTGCTCGGCCTACCCACGGGCCTCCCACCGACGACGGCTTCTACTACGACTTCGACGTTCGGCCACTCACTCCCTCCGACCTCGACTCGGTCCGGGCTGCGATGGACCGGTCGGTCCGAGCGAAGGAGCCCTACGTCCGACGCGAGCTCACTCGAGCGGAGGCGGAGAAACTTTTCGCCGAGAATTCCCACAAGCTCCGGTACATCTCCGAGGTTCCCGCGGGTGAAACCGTGTCGGTCTACGACACCGGAGCCTTCACCGACCTCTGTCGGGGACCGCACGTGCCGACGACCGAGTGGCTCCAGGGAATCCACATCCTCGGCTTCTCGGCCATTACCCCGGAGGACCCCGCCGCTCCAACGCTCCAGCGGATACGCGGGGTCGGATTCCCCACTCGGGGCCAACTCGACACTTACCTCAAGATGCGCGCCGAAGCGGAGGCCCGAGACCACCGCACGGTCGGGGCGAAGCTCGAGCTGTTCACCTTCGTCGACGAGGCCCCCGGGTTCCCGATCTGGCTCCCCAACGGGATGATCGTCGTTCACGAGCTCGAGCGATTCGTTCGGGAGCATCTCGACGCGGCCGGTTACGTAGAGGTCCGGACCCCGCTCCTGTTCGCACAATCCGTTTACGAGACGAGCGGCCACTGGGAGCACTATCGCAAAGACATGTTCCTGACCGAGGCCGAGGGTCGGACCTTCGGCTGGAAACCGATGAACTGCCCGGGCTCGATGCTGATCTTTCGGTCACGAGCGCGGAGTTATCGCGAGCTTCCCATGCGGCTCGCCGAGTTCGCGCCGCTTCACCGTTTCGAACCGAGCGGCACGCTTCACGGCCTCACTCGGGTCCGGGAGTTCGTCCAGGACGACGCCCACATCTTCGTGACCGAGGAGCAGGTCGAAGACGAGATCCGCACCCTGCTCGCCTGGATCGAACGCGCGTTCGCCACGTTCCGTCTCGAATGGAGCTGCGAGCTCTCGACGCGGCCTGCCCAGTTCTTGGGGGAGGCTGCGGTGTGGGACCGGGCGGAAGCGACCCTCGAGCGCGTGCTGAAGAGCTCGGGGGTAAAGTATCGAGTCTCGCCGGGCGAAGGCGGGTTCTACGCCCCGAAAATCGACATTCACATCCGAGACAGCCTCGGACGACCCTGGCAGACAGGGACCATCCAGCTCGATTACCAGATGCCCCTTCGCTTCGGTCTACAGTACCAGGGACCGGACGGCCAGCTCCATCCCCCGATCGTCGTTCACCGGACCATCCTCGGCTCCTGGGAGAGGTTCTTCGGAGTCTTGCTCGAGCACGTCGGGGGCCGATTGCCGCCTTGGCTTGCGCCGCTCCAGGTTCGGGTCCTTCCGGTCACCGACCGGCACACGCCCGCCGCGCTCGGGCTGGTCGAGGAACTTCGAGCGGACCACCTGAGGGCCCAAGCCTCCGGAACCGAGGAGTCGCTCGGGAAGCGAGTCCGGAACGCTGAAGTGGACCGCATACCGTACGTCGTCGTCCTCGGCGACAAGGAAGTGTCGGAGGGAACGGTGGCCCTTCGCGTCCGGGGTTCCCGCGAGAACCGCCCGTTCTCGCGCGCGGAGTTCCTGGCCTACGTTTCCGAGCGGGTCCGCAAGCGAGAGTTCGACCCCTAACGCTAGGGCCGTTGGGACCGACGAGAGCGGCGCGCTTCGATGCGCGCGTCCAAGTACATCGTCTCGAGGTCGGCGCTCGCGACCTGGTGTTCCGAACGCAAGTGGTCGCGCATCCGGACCAGCTCCACCGGTCGGCCGCACACCTTGCACGGCACCCGCGACCGGCGCATGTCCGAGTCTCGGGAGCTAGACGACTGCACGAGGCGGGTGACGGACGGCGGGGGATATAGACCCACCCGCCACCCCGGAGCTGCGGTAGCCCAAGGACGGTCGGCAAGGTTTAATTGGGAGCGTTCTTGAGCCGCCACATCTTTCGAGCGGAAAACCCATGGATTTGTCGACCGGACAACTCGAGCTCCTCATTTTGATCGCCGCGCTCGTCGGGCTCGCCTACGCGGGCGTCCAGACCGTTCTCGTCCTGCGCGAGGACGAGGGCAATGAGCGGATGCGCGAGATCGCGGCGGCCATCCGGGAAGGTGCGATCGCCTTCCTGCGGCGCGAGTACACGTTCGTCTTCGCCGCGGCGGTGCCGCTGACGGTGGTCATCGCGCTCGCGTTCGGGATCACGGGCGATGGCGCGCGGCTCGCGGTCGGATTCATCTTCGGAGTGGCGGGAAGCGCGCTTGCCGGGGCGGTCGGAATGCTCGTCAGCATTCGAGCGAACGTCCGGACGGCCGCGCACGCCATGAAGGGCAACCTGGGGGCCACGATGAGCTACGCGTTCCGGGGCGGGAGCGTCACCGGGATGTCGGTCGCGAGTCTTGCGCTCTTGGAACTCGTCGGATTCTACTGGGCGTTCGGTGGGAACGTCCTCGACATGGTCGGGGTCTTGTTCGGCGCCTCGCTCATGAGTCTCTTCGCGCGGGTCGGTGGCGGAATCTACACGAAGGGGGCCGACGTGGGGACGGACCTCGTCGGCAAGGTCGAGGCAGGAATTCCCGAGGACGACCCTCGGAACCCCGGCGTCATTGCGGACAACGTCGGCGACAACGTCGGCGACTGCGCGGGTATGGCGGCCGACCTGTTCGAAACGTACGTCGTGACCGCGGTGGCCGCGATGCTCCTCGCCTTCCTGATCGAGCAGGTACCCGGAGCCTCGCCGCTCGCCACGGTCTTCCCGAACGCGGTCCTCTTCCCGCTCCTCGTCTGTGCGTGGGCCATCGTCGCGACGATCGTCGGGACGTTCTTCGTCCGGATGCGCCCGGGCGGGACGATCATGGGAGCCCTCTACCAAGGGCTGGGCGCCACGACGGCGGTCGGTCTGGCCGGCCTCTACGCCCTGGACGTATACTTCATGGGAGGGAATCTGGGGATCTTCGTCGCGACCGCGGTGGGCCTGATCGTGATGATCCTCATCGTCGTCGTCACAGATTACTACACGAGCGCGAAGTACAAACCGGTCCACAAGATCGCAGAAGCATCCCAAGCGGGCGCGGGTCCTACCGTCATCAGTGGGTTCTCGGTCGGGCTCGAGTCGGCGTGGATGCCGGCGCTCATCCTGGTCGGAGGAACCCTGATCGCCTACGCGGCCGCCGGCTGGTACAACGGGTACACCCCCAACGCCGGCCCGGACAGCTACTTCGGTCTCTACGGAATCGGTCTCGCCGCGGCGAGCATGCTCTCGGTCACGGGGATGATCATCTCCATCGATGCGTTCGGCCCGATCACCGACAATGCCGGTGGGATCGCCGAGATGGCGAAACTTCCCGAGGCGGCCCGAGCGATCACGGACCCGTTGGACGCCGTCGGGAACACGACGAAGGCGATCACCAAGGGTTACGCTATCGGCTCGGCCGTTCTCGCGGCGCTCGCCCTTTTCGCCGCCTACACCTTCGCGGCCGCCAAGGACTGGGGTCAGCCCTGGGGGTCGTTCACGAGCCTGCTGACCCTCTCCACTCCGCTCGTCGTCGCGGGCCTCGTGATCGGCGCGGCGTTGCCGTTCCTGTTCACTTCCTTCCTGATGAACGCGGTCGGAGTCGCGGCGGAGAAGATGGTCTTCGAGATCCGCCGTCAGTTCCGCGAGATCGAGGGCCTGCTTCAGGGCACGGGGAAACCCGATTACGGAAAGTGCGTCGACATCGTCACGCTCACCGCACTCCAGCAGCTCGCCGTGCCCGCCTTGATCGCGGTCGTCACTCCGCTCGCCGTCGGGTTCCTGCTCGGTCCCATCGCGCTCGCGGGACTCCTCCTGGGCACGATCGTCTCGGGATTCCCCCTCGCTCTGACCATGACGACCGGCGGGGCAGCTTGGGACAACGGCAAGAAGTACATCGAGAGCGGCCACTTCGGCGGCAAGGGTTCCGAGGCCCACAAGGCGGCGGTCGTCGGCGACACGGTGGGCGATGCCACGAAAGACACGGCCGGTCCGGCGATCAACCCGCTCATCAAGGTCGTGAACACGATCTCGATCCTGTTCATCGCGCTCATCGTCGCGCACTCGGTGATCGCGATCTAAGTCGACCGACCGAACCCCGAGACCGTGAGGTTCATTAACCGGAGAGGCCTCGGGCACTCGAGGTCGACCATGTGCGACACGTGCGGCTGCAAGACCAAGAAGAAGCCGTAGGACCGTCCTCGCGTCCGAGCTGAGTCTCGACGCGGCGGAGCCGGACGACAGAAGTCCGGTCCTTTGATGGCACCCTCCCGTTAGCGTAGCCGCTGTCGAACGTTATGCTCCCGCGGGCGCGGGGGCCTAAACACGGGTGCTCGATTCAGGCGTAGTGGCTCAGGCTGGAGCGTTCTTTGCGGGACGCATCGTTGGGCCCACCGTGTTCGTCCCGGCGGCGCTCCTTCTCGCATTCCTCTTCGGTCACCCACACGAACTCGAGGTCTTCCGGGTGGTCGTGCGAGATGAACGCGCCGGCCTCGAACGCGCTCGACAAGAGCTCCTCCAGGTTGTCGGCCTCGTTCCCTTCGAGCCGTCCGGCCGTCCTCCAGTACCAGTCGGGGGCCTTCCCCGAGGCCTGAAGGTACTCCGTGATGAGGTCGTAGATCGACGTCCGTTCGTCTGCCATGCGGACGTGGAGGTGTCGGTCCTTCTCGGTCGGCGCGGGCGCGTCGGAGGCGGTCATTGCCCGAGGAACGGGCGACCCTCTATAACGAGCGCGGCCCGGCCGGTGGAGGCGACCGACTCTTCAAGTGCCGACGTGGTGTGGGGCCCACCGTGTACGCCCCGGATCGAGGTGCGAGCAGCGGCGGGTCCGCCTCGGGAAGCGAGGGCGGCCGGAACGCCCGGTACGCCTACCTCGCCGCGCGCCTTCGAAACCGTCAGATGACGATGGAAGAGGCGACGGAACTCTTCACCATCATGCAGGGAATGCTCCAGACCAGCGAGGCGGCGCGAGCCGCTCTCATGCGGTCCCCGCCGCCACCGCCGTCCTCGGCCTTTCATCCGGCTCCGGCGGCACGCCCCCCGGCGCCGCCGCCGAGCGGAAGCGGCGATGACCTTCTGCTGGTCGGCCTTCTCGCGATGGGAGCCGGAGCGGGTCTCCTGGCGGCGATGACGAAACGGATCCAGGACGTCACGGCCCCTTCCGGCCCGCCCGCCAGCGCTCCGCCGAATTCTCGGTCCGCGTCCCAAAAGGGGTAGTGGATGGGGCCCGACCGGTTCGTCTTTGCCCATCTCGCGGACGCGCACGTCGGCGCCTGGCCGAGAGATCCGGCGATACGCTCGGCCCTGCGGGAGAGCCTCGTCTCGGCCCTGCGGGTCGCCGAAGAGAGAAACGCCGAGTTCCTCCTCATCTCGGGCGACCTTTTCCACACCCCGGTCCCCGACCCCGGCGAGGTGGCCCCGGTGGCCGCGGCGTTGCGTCGATTCGTCGACCACGGCCGACGGATCTACGTGATCTACGGCTCCCACGACTACGTCGCGCACCGCACGAGCTGGCTCGATGTGCTCGCCGAAACCGGCGTGTTCCTCAAAGTCGCGCCCGAAGCGGTCCGCTCGGAGGGCACCCGATGGACCCTCCCCTTCCATCGGGACGAACCGACCGGCGCCCTCATCGCGGGGATCTCGGGACGTTCTCATGGCCTGGACCGGGAGTACTTCCGCGAGGTGGACTCCGAGGCGTTCCGCGCGGAACCGGGGTTCCGGGTCTTCCAATTTCACGCCGCGGTAGAGGAGTACCTGCCCGAGAATCTTCGGGAGCACATCCACGGCATTCGGCGGGACGACCTTCCCTTCGGCTGCGACTACTACGCGGGCGGCCACATCCACTACACCTACGTGGGGGAAGGGCCCGGCGGGGGGCTGCTCGTCAACCCGGGGGCGGTATTCGGGACGAGCCGCACGGACCTCGAGAACGGCCAGGAGGGGCGGACCCACCAGGGCGTGGTCATCGTGACCGTCGAGAACGGTCGACCGCGAGCCGAGTTCGTCGACACGGCGCCTCGGAACGCCATCCACCTCGTCGACGTGGATGTCTCGGGAAAGACCGCGGAAGAAGCCCGTTCGGAGCTCGAACGTCGGCTCGCCGACGAGAGCCAACCGGGCGCACTCTTGTTTCCCCGGGTTCACGGGACCCTCGCCGACGGAACGCTCGCGAGCCTCGCGCTCACTCAGGTCGCCCGGAAACGGAGCCCCGAGTCGGGGACGGTTCATTGGGATGTGCGAGACCTCGCCCCGGCCCCGTCGGAAGGGCAAGAGGTCACCTCGGAGACCGAGATCGAGACCGAGGAAATTCGTCGCCTTCTCGAAGAGGGCGTCGCGGGGCGACCCTGGCTGGAAGGGCCCGACGGCGAACGACGGGTCCGCGAGCTCGTGCGGGAGCTGGGTCTCCCGAAATCGGAAGGCGAGTCGCGCCAAGACTACGCCAACGCCCGCATCGGCACTTCTCGCCGACTTCTCGGAGTCCGCCTCGGACCGGCCGGAGAATAGGGCGCACCGTGCAGCTGCGCCGCCTCCGCGTCAAGAACATCCGCAGCTACGTGTCCGCCGACATCGACTTCGGCGCGGGAACGACCCTCATCGCCGGGGACGTCGGCTCCGGGAAGACGAGCCTCCTGTACGCGATCGAGATGGCGCTCTTCGGGGTGGCCGAGGTCGACGCGGCGTATCTTGTCCGACACGGAGCCGCACACGCCGAGGTTTCCGTCGCATTCGAAGGGCCCGAGCAGCGCTACGAGATCTTTCGCCGGTTCCGACGGCTTCGCCGGAAGGGCCGGGACACCTTCGAGGCCGAGCGGATCCGTTTCACGGTCAACGGGGCCGAGACCTCGTACTCCGCGACCGAGCTGCGTCAGCAGGTCATCGGTCTGCTCGGGTTCCCCGACAATCCCAGCCCCCAGGCCCATTCGGACCTGTGGCGATGGGCCGTTTACGTGCCCCAGGAACGAATGCGGGACATCCTCGGGGCCCGGCCGCAGGACCGCCTCGAGACGGTTCGCAAGGCTCTCGGAGTAGAACGGTATCGCACCGCCGCCGAGAACGCCCAAGAGCTCGCCACGGACCTCCGCCGCAGCGCCGCTTCGCGACGGGCCGAAGCGGACCGACTTCGTCATTTTGACGAGGAGTTCGCGGAGGGCAATCTCCAGGCGGATCGTCTCCGCGTGGACCGGGCGACGCTCGACCGCGCCCTTCGGGAGCGGGAGGCGAATGTCGCCGCACTTCGCGTCGCACGAACGGAGCTCGAATCGCGGACGCGCAAGCTCGAAGCGGACGAGCGAGAGCTCGCCGGCCTGGAGCGAGAGCAGCAAGCGGACCATCTCTCCCTCGAAGAAGTGCGTCGGGTCGTCGCGGAGCGGCAGGAGGAAGCTCGACGGCGTCGAGAAGAATCGTCCTCCGCGAGCGCGGACGCGGACGCGCTTGAGACCCGACGAGGCACGCTCGCCGGCATCGACCAGGAGCTCTCCCGGCTCCGGTCCGAACTTGATCGTCGTTCGGCCGGGCTCCGAGCGCTCGCGGAAGGGCGCGCGCACGTGGAAGCGGCGGACCGACGCGTCGCGGAAGCCCGCGAAGCCGTCGAACGGAACCGCACCGAGGAGGCCGAGGCCCGGCGGACGAACGAGGAGGCGCTCGCCGAGGGTCCCGGAAAGGAGCCGCCCGCTCCCACGCCCGATACCCTCCCCAAAATCGAGGAACGACTTTCGGAGGCACACGGACACGAAGCGACGGCTCTGCAGGCCGTCGCCCAAGCGGAAAGTTCGCTCGCCGAGATCGACGAGCTCCTTCGTGCGGGAGTGTGCCCTCGTTGCCGCCAACCGGTCCGCCCGTCCGAATACGGGACTCACCGCACCGAGGCGGCCGCGGAGCTCGATGCGACGCGAGCGACCCTCGCTGCCGTCGCCACCGACCGACAACGCTGGGACGAGGAACGACGGGCGCGGGAGCGTTACGAACGGGCACTGGACCGATGGAAAGAGGTCGAAAAACGTCGGATCGCAGCGCGGACCGTCCTCGGCCGGGCCACGAGGTCGTTCGAGGGGTCGGTGCGTTCCCTCGAGACGGCGGAACGTTCTGCCCTCGCCGCCCGGCAACGAGTGGAGGAGCTCTCGCCCCAGGAATCGCAGGATTCGGCCCTGCGCGCCGAGTTTTCGCGAAAGGAAGAAGCCCGGGCGGGGGTCGTACGAGAGGTGGAGAGCTCGATTCTCGCGGCCGAACGGCGTCGAGGGATCGACCGATCGCTCGAGGTTCTTCAATCCGAGACCCGCCGGCTCGAGCACGACGCGGCCCTCCTCACGGACCGGCGGGAACAGCGAGCGATTCGCCTCTCTTCGCTGCGCACCGCCCGCGAGGGGATTGCGGACCTTCGTCGCGCCCTGGTGGACGCCGAACGGGATCTCCGAACCGCGGAGGACGCTCTGAACGGCGAGAGGTCGACCCTGGTTCGACTGGATGCCCAACTGGACGAGGCGGTCCGCCGCGTGGCGGCGGCGGAGTCGGGCCGGCGCGAGAGGGCGGAGCTTCTCACCGAGGCGAAGGACGTCGAAGAGAAGGCCGCGTGGGTCGGAACCTCGTTCCGGAACGCGGTCCTCACGATGGAGCAAAAGTTGCTCACGCACGCCCAGGCGCTGTTCGAGCGGGATTTCGCCCGGTACTTCGCCTCCCTCATCGATGACCCGGGACTCGTCGCCCGTACGGACCCGGCGTTCACCCCGCTCGTGATGATCGAAGGCGAATGGACCCCCGCGGAAGCGCTCAGCGGGGGCGAACGGACGAGCCTCGCGCTCGCCTTCCGGCTGGCGCTTGCCCAGGTGGTCCGGGCCATGGGGAGTTTGCGTCTCGAAACGATGCTCCTCGACGAACCGACGGACGGATTCTCCCCCGAACAAGTGATCCGGATGGGAGAGCTTCTCGACGAATTGGCGTTGCCCCAGGTCATCCTCGTGTCCCACGAGTCCGAGCTCGCCGCAATCGCGGACCGCGTGATCCGGGTAGAGAAGGTGGACGGTCGCTCCGTTCTCGAGGGGGCCCGGCCCCCCGCCGCCGACGAATCCTCCCTACCGGCCGACCCGTAAACCGGGGGTCCGGGTTCGGGGCCGCGGCGAGGGCCTAGGCGACGAGACCGCGAAACTGCTCGAGGTCCCACGGCGCCCGCGCCGCCAGCTCGAGGTTCTCCGATAGGTGCTCGGAGCTCTTCTGGCCGATGAGGGGAGCGATCGTACCGGGGGCCGAACGCGCGAATTGCAGCGCGGTCTGAGCCGAGGTGAGCCCGTTGCGCTTGGGACCGGACCGAGCGAGCTGACCCTGGAAGAGAGGGACGCTGGTGAAGCATCCGACTCCGAGGCGGTGTGCCGCGTCGAATAGGGTCGTTCGCTTTCCCCCGACCGATTGATTCTCGACCGCCGCGGCCTCGGGCATCGCGATGTTGAACGGGAATTGCACGAAGCGGAACCCGTGTTCCACTCCGCCGACCTTGCGGGCCAACCGGACCGCCGCCTCGAGAGAAAGGAAGTTCGGGTCGTTCGGGCGGGCGCGCAGGCAGTCCCACGTCGCGAGTCCGTAGGTTCGGAGTCGACCCTCCTCTCGGAGCTTCTCGTACAGGCGAAACGCCTCCTCGAGGCGGGCGGAGAACACCGTGCGACCCACGACCGGCAGTTGTGCGTCCGCGGCGTTGTGGAGGTAGACGAGGTCGATCGTGTCGAGCCCCAGATTCCGCCGGCTGCGTTCGAGCTGATCGGAAAGGTACGACGGGCTCATCGCATGGCAATCGTCGACGATGTCGGCTGGGTCGAGAATTCCCGGGCGAACGAGTTCCTCCTGGATCCATCGATCGGTAGGGGTGGAGGATTCGGCGTCGGGCGCGAAGTACCCGTTCTTCGTCGCCACGAACACCTCGTCCCGTTGGACCTCGTCGCGAGCGAAGAGACGTGCGAGCGACCGGCCGATGCTTCTCTCCGCCCGTTGGTAACGGTAGTTGATGGCCGTGTCCAGGACGTTGACCCGTCCCGACGTAAGACACACCGTGACCGCCTGCTCCACCGCGAGGTCGGTCGCGGCATCGGGCGGACCGATGTAGGTCCCGAGACCCAACGAGGTGAAGACGAGTCTGCCGGGGCCGTCCCGAAAATGCTCGGGCGGTAGTTTTCGAGTCCCGACCGCCCGGTCTCGGAAACGAGCGGTGCCCTCGAGGCTCGCGTGACCGGACAGCGCGCTCACGAGGGGTTCGGGCCGAGAGACCACAAAAGGTTCACCGGTGCGCCGCTGCGAGCCCCCGGCCTCGTCACCTTGATGAAGGCACCTCGGCATTCGATTCGGGCAGAGACCATGCCCCGCCGCAAGTACGGTCGACTGCGAAAGCCGATCCCACCGGTCTCCCCCGAGAAATGCCGGTTTTGCCGTCTCAAACGACCGTGCCCGGTCCATCCTCGAGCGACCCGCGGGTAGGATCCCGGGCCGCCGCACGCCGACTAGTCCGCATCACGTGGTCGACGACGGACGCTGCGCCCGCCCGAGATAGCCCCGACCGGGCAGTACGGGACGCACCAGCCGCAATCGGTACAGTTCGAATGAACGACCAGTCGGTCGGCCGTGAGCTCCAAGGCATCCGGCGGACACACCGCGGTGCACAGGCCGCACAGCACACAGGTGTCGGGGTCGACGACGATCACGTCGTGCACCCGGCCTGCGCCGAGGGGGAGGCCGCAACTCGCATCGGCCCGACCCTTGGGGACCTCGCGCCCGGCAACCAATCCCTCACGCGACCGGGGGGAGAGTCTCGGGGTGCAACGCCCGACCGAGGGCCGCGAACCCGGTGAGCGCGCACTTGACCCGGACCGGTGAGAGGGGGATCCCTAGCAGTTGCAGGACGTCGTCTCGGGTCAGATGACCCGCCTCTTCCAGGGTCAGTCCCGCCACTTTTTCGGTGAGCATGGAGGTGCTCGCCACGCTGATGGCGCATCCATCCCCCTGGAAACGCACCTCGGAGATCTTCTGCGTGGCCGGGTCGACCTTGAGGCGGACAGTGATGTGATCGCCGCACAGGGGGTTCGATTCCTCCCCGATGCGGTCGGCCTCGGGAAGCGGGCCGAAATTTTTCGGGGTACGGTAGTGTTGAAGAATGACCTCCTGGTACATGTCGAACATCGTGTGACCTGGGAATTCAACTGAGTGCCGCCGGCGTACTAAACGGCTTCCGGGAGAAGAGTCGCCCGGTCAACAGGGCCCACGGGCGGACGGGGCAAGTTCGAGAACCGTTCTCAGGATTCGGCTGCGACCGGCGGAGAGGCTACGAGGTTCAGTTCCGTGCGAGTTCTCTCGCGAGGGGGAGTCGTGACGGCGGCCCGTGCGCGAGCCCGAGCGGCCTCAACCCAGAGCAGGTACTCTGCGTACTCCGCTTCGTTCCAGTCGCACATCCGGTTCCCAAGCAGGACGTTCCCGTACAAATCGGCTTGGAACGGGCGCTGGCGACTGTCCCCTCGAAGGCGTCGGGACGAGGGGTATCGGACGGCGTAGCGAGGAACAGCATGCCTACGCCGTGCCAAGAGTTGCCCGCTCATGTTATAAACACACTTTGGTGTGTAAATCCGATGGCGGCCGCGGCACCCAAACTCGACGACTGGCTCACGTCCGAGCAGGTCGTTCGACTCTCGCACGACCTCGGTGACCCCGAGGGATTTGCGCGTCAACGGTCCGATGCCTACGAGCGATTCCGCCACCTTCCGATCGAACCGAATCCTCTCTACCGGGGGTACGGCTACTTCACCAACGTCGACCTCTCCGGGGTCGATCCGGGCCTCGAGGGACCCGCGGTCGGCTTGCCTCCCCGTCTCGAGGGGGCGATCCGCGTCGTCCACGACGTCTCGGGCACTCGGATCGAGCTCCCGGAGGACCTCCAGAACGCCGGGGTCCGAGCGATCTCCCTCTCGGATATTTGGGGCGCCGGGAAGGAGGAAGTCGACGCGTTCCTTCGGGGAACGGAGGAGCCCCCCGACCGCCTCTCCGCCATGGCCACGGCCACGCTCAACCGCGGGTATCGGCTCGAAGTCCCCGATCACTTCCCCCAACCGGTCCGCGTCCAGGAGTTCTCGCTGCTCTCGGTCCCGAAGGAAGCCCTCTCCGTGCGAAGGGCGATCCGGCTCGGCGCGGATTCTCATCTTCTCGTCACCGAGGAAGTGTACTCCACGGACCCCTCCCCGGACGGCCAGCGACTCTACGCCTCCAACACCGACCTCGACCTGGCCGACTACTCCAAGATGGTGTACGTGACGGTCCATGCCCCCGACCTTCGAACGGTGTCGGTGTACCGGCGGACCGCCACGACCGGCACCAATTCGCGGGTCGGTTGGATGTGGAACGGCCTCGGCGGATACCGGGCCAAGATGAGGAACCACACCCGCCTCACCGGCCGAGGGTCGGTCGCCGAGGACTTTCAAGCGTTCTACGGAGCTCACGACCAGTCGTACGACAGCTCGTTCGACCTGACCCACACCGCCACCGACACCCACGGAACCTCGGTGACCCGGGGAGTGTTCACGGACCAGGCGCGAGGGATGAGTCGGGGCCTCGTCCGCATCGAAGCGGAGGCTCGCAAGACGATCGCCCTCATCTCCGAACACGCCATGCTCCTCTCCCGCGGCGCACGTTCCGACACGATCCCGATCCTCGAGATCCTCTGCCGCGACGTGAAGGCGACCCACTCGACGTCGGTGGCGCCGGTCGACCCGGAGAAGGTCTTCTACCTGGAATCCCGGGGAGTTCCCCAATCCGAAGCGATTCGGATGATCGGTGAGGGGTTCCTCGCGAACGTCTACGACCGGGTGCCGATCGCGGGCCTCCGAGAGATCCTCTACCCTTCGCTACAAGCACGCTGGGATGGGACCGACATCCTGTGGCGGGACGGACAGTACCCGGCCCTTCCCCGGCTCGATGTCACCGGAACCGAGGCGGCCCCCGACTGGCGCTTCGACTCGAAGCTGCGCTGAGCGCTCCCGCTTAGTTCGGTCCGGGGATGCCCGCCCCCCATGCCGACCCCCACGGACCCTACCTCCCGCTGCGACGAGGCGTTGCGGGTCCAGCACCGCGACCTTCGAGCCAGTCTCGTCCCGACCCACGTGCTCGTCCGTCACCTGGCGGCGTCCCTTTCCGACCCCGCGAGCGACCCCGAGGTGCCCACCGGGGTCACCGGGCTCGCGAGGGAAACGGTGGGAAAGGGTTGGTCTCGATTCGACTAGTTGCGTCAGGCGGCCGGGGTCTTGGGAGAGGCCGTTGACGCCGGCTTCGTGGACCCGAACAAGGGGGTCGAGAACTCCGCGATGCGGGCCCAGCCGGGGAATCGGCGCTCGATGTAGTAGTCGACGCTCCATCGGCTGGTTCCGTGCGCCGCGTTGATGAGGATCAGCCCCGTCATGGCGAACGCGTAGAGGATCCCCGTCCCGATATCCGTGGTCTGGGGGGTGATGGTGTACAATCCACCGAACCCCTCCGGGATGGCCCAGATGAGGAGCGCGAGAACGACGCCTCCCGCGTAGGCGATCTTCCGCATGAAGCCGAAGATCAGGGCGATACCCAAGAGGAGCTCGAACACGCCCACCGTGTAAACGACCGCCGTCGGGTTCGGCGAGGTCACGTTCACCCAGAAGGTGAACCACCCCGAGAGCCAGCTCGGGGCGGACTGTTGCGTGCCCTGGAGGTTGCTCAAGAAGGTTCCGGCGAACCCGGAATAGAACTTGAGAATCCCATCGATCATCCAGACGATTCCAAGAAGAATTCGGAGAATCGCATTCAGGGGGGAGACATGTCGAGTCCACCAGCCGGCTCTCGCTTGATCTTCAGGATTGCTTGGCATCTCGGCTCCTCAGGGGTCCCGGACGGAGAGCACCATATAATAGCAGACTCGTGAAATCGAATTCCCCCCTCGGAGCCGGGTCTTTGTGGCCCCGCGAAGCGGTCGCGCGGGCCGAGTCGACCACCGAGAGTCGGGAAGGGCGTCCCTATCCCACCGCGCCGGTCATCTCAAGCTGGATGAGACGGTTGAGCTCGAGCGCGTAATCGACCGGTAGCTCCTTGGCGAACTCCGCCAGGAAGCCCATCAGGATCAGGTGGATCGCGTCGGACTCGTTGAGTCCTCGGCTCATGAGGTAGAAGATCTGCTCTTCGCCGATCTTTCCGACGACCGCTTCGTGCGTGATCGTGGCGTCCTCCTCGTGGATCTCGTTGTACGGGTAAGTGTCGGATCGGCCCTGTTCGTCCGGTAGCAGCGCGTCGCATCGGACGGCCGCCTTGACTCCCGTGGCGCCCGGCGCCACGTGAAGAAGGCCCCGATAGCTCGTCTGGCCGCCCCGGATCGCGATCGACTTCGCGACGATCTTGCTCGAGGTGTCTGGCGCGGAGTGGACGGCCTTCGCGCCCGAATCGATGATCTGCCCCTGGCTCGCGAAGGCGACCGATAGGATGTCGGCGCGGGCTCCTCGGCCGCGCAGGTAGACCGAGGGGTACTTCATCGTGATCTTCGAGCCCATGTTGCCGTCCACCCATTCGACCAGAGCGTTCTCGTAAGCGACCGCGCGCTTGGTCACGAGGTTGTAGACGTTCTTCGACCAGTTCTGGACGGTCGTGTAGCGGAGCTTCGCGTTCGGCTCGGCGACCACCTCGACGACCGCGGCATGCAGCGAGTCGGTCGAGTATATCGGAGCGGTGCAACCCTCGATGTAGTGAATCTTCGCGCCCTTGTCCGCGATGATGAGCGTCCGCTCGAACTGACCCACATTCTTCGCGTTGATCCGAAAGTAGGCCTGCAGCGGGATCCCAGCGTCCACCCCGGGGGGGACGTAGACGAAGCTGCCGCCGGACCAGACAGCGCTGTTGAGGGCGGAGAATTTGTTATCGTTGTACGGCACGACCTTACCAAAGTACTTCCGGAGGATGTCCGGATGCTCTTTGACGGCAGTGTCCGTGTCGCAAAAGATGACGCCCTTGGCCGCGAGGTCCGCTCGGATCTTGTGGTAGACAGTACCGCTGTCGTACTGGGCGCCGACCCCTCCGAAGTACTCCCGCTCTGCCTTCGGGATCCCGAGCTTCTCGAACGTGTTCTTGATGTCGGCGGGGAGGTCCTCCCAAGTCCGCTTCGTCTCCCCTTCCAGCAGGGGGTTCGCGTAGTACGTGTAGGAATCGAAGTCGATGTCCGAGAGGCTCGGACCCCAGTCGGGCATCGGGCGCTGAACGAAATGGTCGTACGCCCGGAGGCGGTACTCGAGCATCCAGTCCGGTTCGCTCTTGAACTTGGAGATCTCTCGGACCACATCGCGGTTGAGGCCTTTCGCGATCCGGAGGCGGTACGTCTCGGGGTCCTTGAAGTCGTAACGAGTGTAGTCGAGAGGCGTGATATCGGTCGCCGTCTGAGCCATGAACGTCTCGAGTAATTCCATCACTCCGGCGTATTTAAATGAGAGGTCGCCCGAGCGGCTACATTCGTCGTGCTGTCAAGGAATCGCACGCCGGCAGCATTCGTGTCAACCGGAACGCTACAGACGATTCTGGGCACGAAGCGGGACAGGCTGGGATCGCTCACGAGGACGTCACGGCGCGGGGCGACCCGGAGAAAAGCGCCGAGATCTCCTCGAGACCGTCGAACATCGTGACGAGCTCTTCCTCAGTGTTGTAAAGGTACGGGCTCGCCCGGGTGAGCGCGGGCACATGGAACCGCTCCATGAGGGGCTGCGCGCAGTGATGCCCCGCCCGCACGCAGACTCCCCGCTCGTCGAGCAGGCTCGCGATGTCGTGCGGGTGGGCTCCCTTCAGGGAAAAGGAAAAGACCGCTTCTCGGTCCGCCGCGTCCGAGGGCCCGAATACCTTCATCTTGTCGCCGAATCGATCCGCCGCGATCGAGAGTGCCTTTCGCTGCAAACGGGATTCGTGTTCCCGAAGCTCCTCCCAACCGACGTGCTCCAGGTAGTCGAGGCCCGCGGCGAGAGCGATCGCGCCTCCCACGTTCGGGGTCCCGGCTTCGAACTTCGCCGGGCTCTCGCGATAGCTGATGCGGTCGAGGTGGACGTCCCGGATCATCTCTCCGCCTCCCATGCACGGAGGCATCGCGTCGAGCAGGTCGGTGCGACCCCAGAGCACCCCGATCCCCATGGGTCCGAGCGTCTTGTGTCCCGAGAACGCCAGGAAATCGACCCCGAGCGCGCGGACATCGATCGGGATGTGCGGCGCGGATTGGGCCGCGTCGAGAACCACGAGGGCGCCCACGGCGTGCGCTCGGTCGGCGATCTCTCGGACCGGGTTCACCGTGCCGAGCACGTTCGAGACATGGGTGAGGGTGACCACCTTGGTCTTGCGGTCGAGAAGTCGGTCGAGGTCGTCCAACCGCAGGCGTCCGTCGTCGTCGACATCCACGAACTCGAGCTCCACGCCCGAGTATTCCCTCAGCATGTGCCAGGGGACGATGTTCGAGTGGTGCTCCATAACCGTGGAGATGATCCGGTCTCCCCGCGAGAAGAGCTTGCGTCCGAGGCTCGTGGCGACGAGGTTGATCGCCTCGGTGGTCCCCCGCACGAACACAATGCCCGACGCGTCGGGGGCGTGGAGGAACCGGGCCACGCGCTCTCGCGCCGCCTCGTAGGCGTCCGTGGCCTCGACGCTCAGGGCGTACACGCCGCGGTGGACGTTGGCGTTGGTTTCCTCGTAGTACCGTTCCTCGGCCGAGATCACGCTGCGCGGCTTCTGGGAGGTCGCGGCCGAATCGAGGTAGACGAGAGGGTGACCCTGTTCCACACGGGAGAGGATTGGAAAGTCCTCGCGGATTCGGGAGACGTCCATAGGCAGATCGGTACAGCCGCCGACCCCGATTAGGCCGGCGTCGTGGCGATCCCCAGGCGGACCCAGTCGTACCCGTTCGCCTCGAGCTTCTCCGCGAGGTCGCGTCCTCCCGAGAGCGCGATCGCGCCGTCCACCATCACGTGGACGCGATCGGGCTTCAGGTACTTCAGGATTCGTTGGTAGTGCGTGATCACGAGGATCCCGGCGTCGGGCCGTTGGATCTTCGCGACCGTCTCCCCCACGGCACGGACCGCGTCGATATCGAGACCCGAATCCGGCTCGTCCAGGATCGCGAAGACGGGCTCGAAGGTGGCCATCTGCAGCACCTCGACCCGCTTCTTCTCCCCTCCCGAGAAGCCCTCGTTCAACGAGCGCTTGAGGAGCGACTCGTCCATGCCGAGGTAGTCCAGGTGCATCTTCAGGTCCTTATCGAACTGAGTCGTGCTGGCGGTCTGGACGGTGTGCTTCTGCATGTATCCGGTCCAGAGGAATTTCGAAAGGGAGAGACCCGATACCTCCTGAGGGTACTGAAAGCCGAGAAAGAGGCCCGCCCGCGCCCGCTGGTCCACGGTCATCTTGAGCAGGTCCTGGCCATCGAGGGTCACGGTTCCCTTCGTGACCTTGTACTTCGGATGGCCCATGAGTGCGTAGGCGAGGGTGCTCTTCCCCGACCCGTTCGGACCCATCAGGGCGGTCAGCTCACCGGTCTTCATCGTGAGGCTGACCCCCTTCAGGATCTCCTTGCCCGCCACTTCGGCGTGGAGGCCATCCACTACGAGGGTGCGCGGACCGCTGAGCGTCGCGTTCGCCATCGACTTCGTACGAGCCGATACCGTTATTTAAGCATGGCGCGGTGTGTAAATCCTGGGACCCGTTCGAGGCAACATGGGGGCGATGATGGAGACCGAGCAGCTCGAGGGCACTCGGGGGCGCATCCTCGAAGAGCTCGCGGTCGCTCCGCGCACGGCCCGAGACCTCGCTCAAAAACTCGGGATCCAGGAGAGCGCTGCCCGAGGACACCTCGGTCGCATGGAAGGGCGCGGGCTCGTCGTCCCCACGTTCCGTCGGGAAGGGGTCGGGCGGCCGCGCAAGCGCTACGCTCTCACGGGCGCCGCCCAGGATCTCTTTCCGAAGAAATACGACCTGATCCTCGACACCGTCGTGGACGAACTCCTCGCCCGGGAAGGCGAGGGGTACGTGAGCGCGTTGTTCGCGGACGCCGCCGAGCGAATGGCTCGCGCGGTCGCGAAGGAGGTTCCCCAGACCGGCACGCCTCAGGAGCGGGCCGAGAACGTCGTCCGCTCGCTGAACCGTCTTGGGTTTCGTTGCACCATCGACCAAGCTCCCGATGGAACGATCCGGATCAACCGCACGAACTGCGTCTTTCGCCATAGCGCCCTCACCCATCCGTTCCTGCTCTGCGACGTGTTCGACAAGCATCTCACCGAGGCGCTCCTCGGGCAGTCCGGGGTAGACCTGGTCGATTCGATCGGGCGCGGAGGGATGCGGTGTACTCACTTGATTCAGCTCGCATAGCGAGCGAGCCTTCGCCTCGCACGGGGTTCTTATCCCGCCCCGTGGCGCCGCTCGACGATCCTCTGATCGCCGCGATTGGCCACACGCCTCTCGTCCCGCTGCGGGCCATTGTCGCCCGTGCCGGCGGTGGGTTCGAGCTCTGGGCGAAGGCGGAACATCTCAATCCGACGGGTTCGGTGAAGGACCGGACGGCGAGAGGGATCGTCCTGGACGCGATCGATGCGGGACTCCTCGAGCCGGGCCGCACGCTCATGGACGCCTCCAGCGGCAACACGGCGGTGGCGTACGCGATGCTGGGAGCTCGTCTCGGCTTTCCGGTCGAGCTGATCCTTCCGGCGAACGCGCACCCGTCTCGGGTGGCGCGCATCCGGGCGTTCGGCGCTTCCGTCGTGCTCACCGACGCCTCGGACGGTACCGACGGGGCGCAGCGCGAAGCTCGGCGCAGGGCTGCGGAGGCCCCCGAGCGGTACTTCTATCCTGACCAGTACAACAGCCCGTCGAATCCCCGAGCTCACTACGCGAGTACGGGCCCGGAAATCTGGCATCAGAGCGCGGAACGGGTCAGTCATTTCGTCGCGGGGGTGGGCACCGGTGGGACGATCTCGGGAGTCAGCCGATTCCTGAAGGAACGAAACCCGACGGTCCGGACCATCGGGGTGGAGCCGCCGGGCCCGATCCACGGCATCGAGGGGCTGAAGCACTTGCCCACGGCCCTTCGACCGTCCACGTACGACGAACGCCTCATCGACTCGACGATCCGGGTCGACACTGAAGACGCCTTGGAGATGCAACTCCGCCTCGCTCGAGAAGAAGGTCTCCAGGTAGGCGCCTCCGCGGGGGCCGCGGTGTGGGCGGCTCTCGAGGTGGGCCGTTCGACGACGGGAGCGGTCGTGGTCACGATTCTGCCGGACGGAGGCCACGAACTCGACGGAGGCGAGCGGAAGTGAAGGAGGTCGTGATGTCCGAGGCCTTCCTGAGCGAGATGAAGGCGCACGCGCGCGAAACCTATCCGGACGAATGCTGCGGGTTCCTCATCGGATCGCCTCCCGAAACGGACGGCGAGCGCCGACGAACGATCTCGGCTCTGGAGCGCGCGCGGAACGAATTCGACGGGGAGCGTCGCCGCCGCTTCTTGATTCTGCCGGCGGAGCTTCGCGAGGTCGAACGTCGGACGGAGCAGTCCGAGCGCGCGGTCGTCGGTTTCTACCACTCCCACCCGGACCACCCCGCCCAGCCTTCCCAATACGACCAGGACCATGCCTGGCCCTGGTACTCGTACCTCGTCCTGGCGGTTACCGCCGCGGACGTTCCGAGTGTGGCCGCTTTCGAGCTGGACCCGGACACTTCCACCTTCCACGAGACTTCCCTCGTCGTCGTCCCGGACTCCGTATCGCTCCCGTCGGTAACAAGCGGGTTACCGAGAGCCTAAGAACGTCGAGGGAAAGGTCGAATCATGCCGAAAACGACCGTCAAAGTTCCCACTCCGCTGCGCCCGTTCGCGGGAGGAGCCGCGGAGCTCGCGCTGGAAGGCTCCACGGTCGGCGGAGTGATCCGCACGCTGGCGGACGCGAACCCCGCGCTGAAGCGCCACCTGTTCACGCCCGAAGGGCGACTCCGGAACTTCGTGACGGTGTACCTCAACGATGAGGACATCCGATACCTCGACCGCGAGGCGACCCCGTTGAAGGACGGGGACGTCGTATCGATCGTCCCCGCGGTCGCCGGGGGCGCTCCGACATCGGCTCGGTCTCCCTCGCACAACAGTAAGTTGGTGGGGATCGCGCCGGCTCCCGAGGAGACGTTCTCCCGTGACGAGCTGCGTCGATACAGTCGTCACCTGCTGCTCCCCGAGGTCGGGGTCGCTGGGCAACGCAAGCTTCGGTACGCGAAGGTGCTCTTGGTCGGAGCCGGAGGACTCGGCGCTCCGAGCGCACTCTATCTGGCCGCCGCCGGGGTGGGAGAGATCGGCCTCGTCGATTTCGATTCTATCGACCTCTCGAACCTCCAGCGGCAGGTGCTCTACACCACGGCGGACGTGGGCCGACCCAAGCTGGCCGTGGCGAAAGAGCGACTCGAGGCGCTCAACCCCGGCACCCGGATCACTCCGTACGAGGAGCGCCTGACCTCCGAGAACGCCCTCGACATCGTGGGCCGATACGACATCGTCGTTGACGGCACCGACAACTTCCCGACCCGCTACCTCGTCAACGACGCGTCCGTCCTTCTCGGCAAACCCAACGTCTACGGGTCGATCTACCGCTTTGAGGGCCAAGTGAGCGTCTTCGACGCGAAGCGCGGCCCCTGTTATCGCTGCCTCTATCCCGAGCCTCCCCCCCCGGACCTGGTCCCGTCGTGCGCCGAGGCCGGGGTGCTCGGCGTGCTCCCGGGACTCGTCGGCGTCCTTCAGGCAACGGAGACGGTGAAACTCATCCTCGGGCGCGGCGAGCCGCTGATCGGTCGGCTCCTGTTGTACGACGCGCTCAGCCTCAAGTTCCGGGAGCTGAAGCTGCGAAAGAACCCGCAGTGCGTGCTCTGCTCGCCCGTCGCGACCCAGACCGGTCTCATCGACTACCCCGCCTTCTGCGGTGTCCCGGCCCCCGGCGCACCGCTCGCCAAGGGAACCGTGCCCGAGGTCGAACCGGAAACGCTGCACGCCGAGCTCGAGTCGGCGGAACCTCCGTTTCTCGTCGACGTCCGCGAGCCCGAGGAATGGGCGATCGCCCACCTTCCCGGGGCCCACCTGATCCCGAAGGGAGAGCTCCCCGAGCGGGTCGACGAGCTCACCCGGGCCTCCCATCTCGTGCTCTACTGCCGAAGCGGGCGGCGTTCCGCCGAGGCCACCCGTCTCCTCCTCGACCTCGGTTTTTCCCACGTTCGGACGCTTCGTGGCGGGATCAACGCCTGGGCCCAGCGCGTCGACCCGTCGCTCCCGCAATACTGAGCGCCCGCGCGCAATCGTCGCGGCGGGCGGTTCAGCTCACGGGGTCCTCGGCGCCCGCATGCGGGTCGCCGACGTCGACCAAGAGTCGACCGGTATAGGAACGCACCCGCCGGGAAAGTTCGCGCGCGAACTCCGGAACGTCGAGGGGGGAGATGTAGAGGGGCATGCCCTCTGCCGTGACAAGAATTCCTTGCGCGGCGTCCGTATAGACGGAGTCAAAGCGGCCGATCTGGGGGCTCCACATCCGACCGTGCCAGCCCCAGGACCCGAGGAGCCCGCCCGACGAACCGAGGTCGCGAAGGTTGTCGTACTCGATCTTGTTCACCTTTTCGAGAGCAATCCGGCGGCCCCCCAAGATCCGCCACGCCCGTAGGTAGCTATCGTCGATGGAGTAAGAAGTCGACATGTAGCGAGCGAGGAACAGAACGAACAGCGCCGCGACGGCCCATGGCGCCCAGGAGTAGGCGAGGGTGTTCCTCAGGGGGAAGATTACGATCAAGATGAGGATCAAGAACACGTACACTCCGATGACCGCGTAGGAAAGTCGACCTCGCTGGCGATAGACTCCGGAGGCATCGAGACGTGGCGGAGTGGGCGGAGCGACCGAGAGTTCAGGCGATGGCTTCGTAGTAGTACTCCCCCTTCGCGCGTTGCTCCCGGTCGAGCACGGAGCCCTCCCGATTAATCCGGGGGCGCAGCGTTTCGGCGTCCCGGCGGAACGTGATGTCGACCGTCCGGAGCAGGCGGTTCATCCCTTCGCG
>DATEQS010000037.1:0-16878 GCA_035272385.1 Thermoplasmata archaeon | reverse complement strand
CCCAGTTTCCCGGGATTATCCCCGTCTCGAGGGCAGATTGTCCGCGTGTTACTGAGCAGTGCGCCGAGGGCTTACCCCTCTCGACTCGCATGGCTTAAGCGAACTCCAATAGCGGTGCCCGCCGGCAGGATCAACCGGATTTGATGCACACGTTCATGCGTGTGCGGGAATACTTGTGGTCGGAAACCGATCTTCGCTGACTGGCGGAATTGCTCTTTACGTTAGATGAGCTATTTTCGCGTACGTTTCTCGTACTTGTCTCCCCCGTCAGTCCCGAGAGGTCACTCCCCGTCTCCAGGGAGGGGTTCTCAGGGCTCCACGCCCCCATTGGGCCATCTGTGGCGTCGCCTTGGAAGAGCGCGGATCACGGGGTCCCCGGCTCGCCGTGGCGGCGTCGCTCGGCCGCGCCTCCGAAGAGACGGGCTCAGCCCTCGAACGAAGGGGGTCCGGTATTTAACGGGCGCCACCGGCGGCGCTCCGGCGCGGGCTGTCCTCGCCGTTCTCGAGCCGCCGCACCAGGGTCGGGACCTCGATCAACGACGTGATCTCGGGCGGGTCCTCGCCGTACCCGAACCCTTCGCGGTTGAGCCAGATTCCGTGAAGGCCCGCGGCCGTCGCGGCCTTCGCGTCGGTGTAGGCAAGGTTGCCGACGTAGACCGTCTCCTCCGGTCGCACGGCCAACCGCTCGACCGCGCGACGGAAGATCTCGGGGTTCGGCTTCTCGATGCCCTCGGTCCCCGAGGAGAGGATCCGAGCGAAGTAGTCGAGGATCCCGACCCGGTCGAGGATCCGGCGGACCGCTGCCTCGCTCGTGGAGTTCGAGACCACCCCGAGGGCGCGGCGCTCGGCCCGCAGCGTGTCGAGGCAACGGCGCGCATCGGAGTAGAGCCGGACGGGCCGCTCGGTCTCGTGGACCGCCGCGATGAACTTGCGGGTCAGGCCGTCGTCGAGCTCCTTGCCCGCGGCGCGCGAGAGCGTCCGACGCCAGAAGTCGACGAGACCGGCCTCCCGGCCCTCGGGATGGGGGCGGACGTCAACGTCGTTCTCCACTTCGAAGTACGCATGACGGAGCTCGTCCGGGTCGAGGTCCAGGTAGAACCGGCGCGCGAGCTCGGTCCAGCCGTCGAAATCCTTCCCGTCGACGAGCGTGTCGCCGAGGTCGAAGAGCACTGCCCGGACGCGCACGCTTCCTCCGATCGGGACCTAGCGGTCACTCGTCTTTTACTTTCACGGCCCCACTCTCGTCGGGGACCGCGGGCGCGGCTTACGCGACGCTGACCGACTGGATGTCGCTGTGGCGGAGCAGGATCGCTCGGGCGACCTTGAGGTTCTTTCCGGCTTTGCCGATCGCGCGCGCCTTCCACGCCGGGTCGACCGTCACCGTCACGTGCCGGCCCTTCCCCTTCGGTGCGAATTCCGCCTTCCGGGGAGAGTACCAGTAGAAGATGTTCTTCACGAGGGTCTCGGGGTCCTCCGAGAACTCGACGACCTGGATCTCCTTCTTCATCATCCCCTTCAACCGGTCGACGAGGACCCCGCCCGGGCCGACCGCTTTGTGGACCTCGCCGGGGTAGACGAGGTAGACGAGCTTGTCCTCGGCCTCGAAGCAGTCCTTGACGCGGGCGCCGGTCCGTTCCTCAAAGAGCCGAATGTAGCCGAGCGTCGCGGTGTCGAACGTGACCTCGGGCATCGAACGGGGGCGCGGGCCCTAGGTCTCGAGAGAAAGGATGGCGCTCGAACCGGGGTCGAGGATCGCCATCGCGCTGATGGGGAACGGCCGTCCGCACGCCTGGCCGAGGTCGACCGCGGTGCCGTCGTAGTGATAGATCGGGATCTTGCCGATGGCGCGTTCCTTCGTGAGCTTCGCGTCCGGGCACGTCTTCGCGACGATCAAGAGCCTCGCCTTCTTCGACTCGGCCGCCGCGAGAGTCTCGGTCAGCCCGATCTGGACCTTGCCGGTCTCGAGGGCCACCTTGAGGGCGTGCGCGAGGTCCATCTAGGTCACCGCCTCTTCCTTCGGTTCCTCGACGACCGTCTTCGGGACAGGGAGCGCGCTGACCGGTCGGTAGACCAGGTTGACCGCTCCGGTGCCGAGCGTGATCGGCTGACCGACGATGATGTTCTCGGCGACCCCCTTGAGCTCGTCCACTTCGCCGGTGATGGCGGCCCGCAGAAGATGGGCCGCGGTGATCTCGAACGCGGCGCGGGCGAGCACGCTCGTCTTCTTGCCCGAGATCCCGTGCCGACCGATCGCGCGGATGTCGCCCTCGTTGGTCATCACGTCCGCGACGAGCATGAGGTGGCGGATATCGACGCCGAGACCCTGCTCGGCGAGCGTCCGATTCGCCTCGTGGATGAGCGCGGCGCGCGCCGCCTCGACGCCGTAGACGCGGTAGATCTCGAAGACCGAGTTCGTGGTCGTCCGGACCCCGTCCACGCCGGGGATCTCGATGACCCCCTCGAGGTTCGAGCCCTCCGTGTAGATTACGTACTCGTCCTTCTCCTTTCGGATGAGGGCGCGGCGGATCCCTTCGACGCCCTTGATCTGGATCCGCTTCGCCTCCTCGCTCGCGATGAGGAGCTTCTTGAACGGCATCTCCTCGACCATCTCTTCCCGGCGCGACTTCGTCGCTCCGACGGTCGCTTCCTTCAAGTGGACCTCGAACGAGCGGGTCTCTCCGCTCCCCGAGCCCGGCTTCACTTCGAACAGTCGAGCGTCCAGGTTCGCGATGAGCGCCGCTTCGAGCTCGGCGCGCTTGACCCCCCGGGCCTCGAGGAGCGCGGCCTGCGGGGAGACGACGACCTTCAGGTCCTCGACAACCGTCCCGATGGACGCGACGTCCGGGACCGTCGTCACCTCGACCTGCAGCGCGATCTTCTGGACCGCCTCGCGGTCGCCGCGCAGCTTCTTCTCGACGTGCACGGTCATCATCGGCGTCGACGGGACCCTGCGCGCGTCCACGAGCTCGATGAGGCGGGGCAGCCCGAGCGTGACGTTCATCTCGGCGACGCCGGCGTAGTGGAACGTCCGCAGCGTCATCTGCGTGCCCGGCTCGCCGATCGACTGGGCCGCGACGATCCCCACGGACTCGTGCGCGTCGACGCCGGCCTTGCGGAAGCGGCGGGCGACCTCGCGGACGACCTTAGAGGCGTCCGAGGGCTCGAGCCGGAGGCTCTGGAGCTTCGCGCGGAGGTCCTCGACCAGGGACGGCGGGAGCGATATCCCGGTCTCCCGACGGGCGGTCTCCTGGATGCGGGTGGAGAGGTCGCGGACGGGGACCTTCTTCTCGTCGGCCGCCATCGCGCTCACTCCCCTCCGAATTCGGGGCCCTCTTCGGGCGCGCCGAACTCCTCGGTCTCCTCTTCCTCGGCCTCTTCCTCGAGCTGGGCCTCGGCCTGAAGGTCCATCTCCTCCTCGGTCACGGGCGGGGCTCCGGCGGTCCCTTCGGTCCGCCGAACCTCGCTCGAGCGCACGCGGCGCCCGAGGACCTGGGCGACGACCTCGTCGAGCGAGACCGGGGCGCCCTGGTAGGAACGGGTCGGGTCGATGCCGTCCTCGCCGTACTTGTACTCGATGATCGTCTCCGCGGTGTTGCGCACGGTCCCGTCCTCGTTGACCTTCAGGTCCTCGAGGGCGTTGATGAGCCGCCGCTGCATGTACCCGGACCGGCTCGTTCGGACCGCGGTGTCGACGAGCGACTCTCGGCCGCCCATCGAGTGGAAGAAGTACTCGGTCGGGGAGAGCCCGCGCTTGTAGCTCGAGCTCACGAACCCGCGCGCATCGGCGCCGAGGTCGCCCCGCTCGAAGTGCGGGAGGGTCCGGTGGACGAACCCGCGCATGAGCCGCTCGCCGCGCACGGATTGCTGGCCGACGGCTCCGGCCATCTGGGTGAGGTTGAGCATCGAGCCCCGGGCGCCCGACTTCGCGAGGATCACCGCGGGGTTCTCGAGACCCAGGTAGCGGCCCGCGATGTCGCCGGCGGTGTCGCGCGCCTGGCCGAGCTCGCGTCGGACCATCACCTCGAGCGTCTCCTCGAGGGAACGGCCGGGCATCTGCTCGAGCTCGCCCTTCCTATACTCGGCGACCAGCTCGTTCACGCGAACGCGCGCGTCCGAGAGCGCCGTCAGGATCTCCTTGAGCGCCCCTTCGGGGACGTCCTCGTCGTCGATCCCGGTCGAGAGACCCTTGAGGCCGATCGCCGTGATCGCGAGCCGGCTCATCTCGTCCAGGAACTGCCGCGCCCGCGGCATGCCGTTGTTGCGCGCGATCGAGTCGAGGACCGCCCCCTTCTCGTAGGCGATCGCCTTCTTGTCGATCACGCCGGCCTTCAATATGCCGTTCTCGATCACGACGATGGCGTCGTGCTTGCACGCGAGCGGCGGGCAGTCGCACCGGGCCCAGATGTTCGCGCGGAACTCGATCGTGAGGTCCTTCGGGAGCGTGAGAGAGAAGAGCTGCTTCCCCGTCCAGAACGGGGCGCCGTCCTTGTCCTTGCCGGCGGGCGGCGGGAGCGGGTAGTTGAGCTTCGAGAGGAGGTACGTCACCTCGCTCTTCGTGAACGTCGGGTTCTGGTACGTGAGCAGGAACGCCGCCGTGATGTGGTCGTGCAGCATCCCGATGATGGGACCGCCGTAGCGCGGGGAGAGGATGTGCTCCTCGACCTTCATGAGGACCTTCGCCTCGGCCCGGGCCTCCTGGCTCTGGAGGACGTGCAGGTTCATCTCGTCGCCATCGAAGTCCGCGTTGTAGGGCGGGCAGTCGCAGAGGTTGAACCGGAACGTCTTGTGCGGAAGGATCCGGACGAAGTGCGCCATCATGCTCATCCGGTGCAGGCTCGGCTGCCGGTTGAACAGGACGATGTCCCCGTCGATGAGCTGACGCTCGACGATCGATCCGGGAACGACGAGCTCGGCGCAGGCTTCCGCGTTCTTCTCCATCACCCGGATGCGCTGGCCGTCCTCGCGGACGAGGTAGTTGACCCCGCAGCGGACGTGGCCCTCGGCGTCGGGGGCGGGGGCCGGGCCGCGGCGGACGAGCTCCTTTGCGACCTCCTGGTTGTGGAGCGTGACCTCGAGCGGGACGGTGAGCCCCCGAGCGACCTCGACCGGGATCCCGACCTCGTTGATCGAGAGCAGCGGGTCCGGGCTGATGACCGTGCGCGCCGAGAAGTTGACCCGCTTTCCCGACAGGTTCGAGCGGAAGCGGCCGTCCTTCCCTTTCAGGCGCTGCGCGAGGGTCTTGAGCGGCCGGCCCGAGCGGTGCCGGGCGGGCGGGATGCCGCTCGTCTGGTTGTCGAAGTAGGTCGTGACGTGGTACTGGAGGAGCTCCCAGAGGTCCTCGACCACGAGCTGGGGAGCGCCCATGTCCCGGTTCTCGCGCAGGCGCTGGTTGATCCGCAGCACGTCGACGAGCTTGTGGGTGAGGTCGTCCTCGCTCCTCTCTCCGCTCTCGAGCGTGATGGACGGACGGACCTGGACCGGCGGCACCGGGAGCACGGTGAGGACCATCCACTCGGGGCGACCGAACTTCGGGTTGAGCGCGAGGGCGCGGACGTCGTCGTCGGGGATCCGCTCGAGTCGGGCGCGCACCTCCTTCGGGGTGATCTTGTGGCTGTTCTCGCGGAAGGTGGTCGGCTTGTCGAGGACGATCTTCTGCTGAAGCTCGTGGCAGTTCGGGCACGCGCGCTCGTCCTTCGCCTCCCGCGTTCGCGGGGCCCGAGGCGTCGGGGCCGCGTCTTCCGCATCGGCGGCCGCCTCCGCCCGCTGGGTCGGGGCGTCGGGAAGCATCCGTCCGCACGCCCGGCACGTCGACTGCAGGAGGCGCTTGACCTCCTTCGCGTAGCCGACGTGGATGACCGGCATGGCGAGCTCGATGATGCCGAAGTGGCCGGGGCACTCGTTGACCCGTCCGCCGCACGTCCGGCACCTCAAGTTCGGTTCGATGACCCCGAGGTGGAGGTCCATGAGGCCCATCTCGATGGGGTAGCCGTCGTCGTCGTACGTGTCGGCGGTGATGATCTTCGCGGCGCTCATCCGCCGGATCTCGTCCGGAGAGAGGAAGGCGAACTGGAGGCCGCGGATCTTCTTCGAAAGTCCTTGTGCCATCGTCGTCCTCCTACCGCATCTCCTCGAGCTGCAAGCGCATGATCACGCCGAGGCTGATCAGCTCCTCCAGGAGGAGCTTGAACGAGTAGCTCATCTCGACCGGATAGATCGACGAGGTGTTCCCGCAGCTCGGGCAGCGCAGCGAGTTCGCGCGCGTGTCCGGGATCGCGATGTGCCCGCACTCCGGGTTCCCGCAGACGTACTGGATCGTTCCGTCCGATTCGTCCAGCAACCGGTCCTTGATGACCATCGCGACGCCGTGGCCGATCAGGCAGTCGCGTTCCATCTCTCCGAACCGTAGACCGCCCTGGCGCGAGCGACCCTCGGTCGGCTGCCGCGTCAGGATCTGGACCGGGCCGCGCGAGCGCATGTGCATCTTGCCCGCGACCATGTGGTGGAGCTTCTGGTAGTAGATCACGCCGATGAAGATCTCCGCCTCGAACCGGCGGCCCGTGAGCCCGTCGTAGAGCGTCTCGCGGCCTGAGGGGTGGAAGCCGAGCGCCTGGAGCCCTTCGCGCAGGGCCTCCTCACGCGCTCCCGAGAACGCCGTGCCGTCGATCGTGCGGCCCTCGAGCGCTCCGACCTTGCCGCCCAGCATCTCCAGGACGTGGGCGACGGTCATCCGGGACGGGATGGCGTGCGGGTTGATCAGCAGGTCCGGCGTGATCCCGTCGCGCGTGAACGGAAGGTCCTCCGGCGGGACGATGAGCCCGATGACCCCCTTCTGGCCGTGACGGCTCGCGAACTTGTCGCCGAGCTCGGGGACCCGCTGGTTGCGGACCTTGACCTTCACGAGCTTCGAGATGTTCTCGCCCTCGGTCAGGACGACGTTGTCGACCCAGCCGGATTCGCCGAAGCGGACCGTGACGCTCGTCTCCCGCCGCTTCTGCGGCGTGAGCAGGTCGGTCTTCTCCTCGAGGAAGCGCGGCGGGCTCGTCTTGCCGACCAGCACGTCGCCCTCGGTCACCTCGAGCTCGGGGAAGATGAGTCCGTCCTCGCCGAGGTTCCGGTAGGCCGTGTCGACGCGGGCTCCCGCGACGTCCGGCCGCGGGATCTCGAAGCGGTCCTCCTGGCCGCCAGGGTACTTGCGTTCCTCGCCGCGGTACGTTCGGAAGAACGAGGAGCGGCCGAGGCCGCGGTCGATCGCGCCCTTCGAGAAGACGAGGGCGTCCTGCATGTTGTATCCCTCGTAGGAGAGGACCGCGACCACGAAGTTCTGCCCGGCCGGCCGCTCGGTGAAGTGGACGTAGCGCATCGTCTGCGTCCGAAGGAGCGGGGCCTGCGGGTAGTGGAGGAGGTGGCCGCGGGTGTCCGGACGCCGGCGGTAGTTGACCGACTCGACCCCGAGCGCCTGCTTCGCCATCCCCGACCCCATCGTGTTCCGCGGAGCGCTGTTGTGCTCCGGGTACGGGATCAGTCCGGTGCAGACTCCGAGGATCAGGTTCGGGTCGATCTCGAGGTGGGTGTGCCGCTCGGTGAGCAGGTTCGCCGTCGGGAACGTCCCGTGGCAGAAACCGCACTCCACCGTCGCCTGCTCGCCCTTGTCGCCCATCGAGGCCCAGCGGACGTCGGAACGGCTGAGCGCCTTCTGGCACTTCGGGCAGCGGTCGGGGGAGACGTACGCGTCCACCGCGATGAGCGCGTCCTCCTCCTCTTCCGCGTCCGCCCACTCGATCTTCCCTTGGCGGACGAGGTCGCTGAACGAGAGCGTGCCTCGGCCGAGTTCGTCGAGGTCGGAGCGGGAAACGCGCGGGACGCCGTTCTTGACGACCACGAGCGGTCGGCGGAGACGGCCGCCGTCACAGTGAACGATCACTTCGTTCATCTCGTCGTCGTAGCGGACGTTGATCTCGTACGTCTTGTCGCCGAGGGTCGGAGAGAGGGTCCCGGTCCGCCGGCGCTCGCGGATCTCCCGGACGAGCTCGAGGGGCTGGGAGTGAAGACCGACCAGGTTCCCGTTAACGTAGACGCGCGCCGCGCGCTTTCCGCGGGGCGCAGCGGACTCCTGGAAGACCTCGGGCCCGATCTCGCGGGTGTTGAGGTCCCGGAGGATGAGGGTGACCTCCTCCTCGTCGGTGCCCTCGCTCACGTCCACGCAGAGCGCGTAGTTCTTGACGAGACCGCAGTTCTGCCCTTCGGGCGTCTCGTTGGGGCAGAGACGGCCCCACTGCGTCGGGTGCAGGTCGCGCGCCTCGAAGTGCGGCTGGCTCCTCGTGAGCGGGCTCGTGACGCGGCGCAGGTGGCTGATGGTCGACATGTGGCTCGTCCGGTCGAGCACCTGGCTCACCCCGGCGCGCCCGCCGACCCAGTTCCCCGTCGCCAGCGCGTGCACGAGCCGCTGCGTGAGCAGGTCCGGGCGGATCGCGCTCGCGATCCGAAGGTCCTTCTTGCGCGCGAACGACCGCTCGAGCTGGTACTTGAGGTCCTTGAGGAGGAGGGAGAACGCGACGCGGAACAGGTCCTCCATGAGGTCTCCCGCGAGCTTGAGCCGCTTGTTCGCGTAGTGGTCCTTGTCGTCCTCGCCTCGGACCTTGAGGTGAAGCTCGAGGACCGTCCTCGCCATGCGCGCGAGGTAGAGCGCCTTCTTCAGACGGTCCGGCTTCGTGTCGCCGAGGTGTGGGAGGAGCGAGCGGTCGAGGATGCCGTCGACCTTGCGCTGCCGGTACTCCTTCGCCTGGCCGGTCGCGAACTTCTTCTCGAGGAAGATGAGCGCGTCGTCCGTCGAAAGGACCCCCTCGGGGGGGTAGAGCTTCTTCGAGACGCACTCCTCGAGGTTGACGTTCAGAAGATGCTTCATCGTCTGGACGAACGGTTCGTCCAGCGGGAGGAGTTCGCCGAGGACGGCCTGGAAGATCTCCTCGTCGTTCTTCATCCCGAGCGCCTTCATCAGGATCACAAGCGGGATCTGCCCGCTCGCCGTCGGGACCGAGACCTGGAGGACGCCGTCCTTCTTCTTCTCCACGACCGTGAGCGAGCGGTACCCGCCGCGCTGGCTGAACACCTTCGCGCTCTCGATCGGGGTGCCGTAGCGTTCGTTGAACTCGGCGAAGATCCGGTTGGGCGCGAGGTCCTCGAGGCTGATGATGACGCGCTCCGTTCCGCCGATGATGGCGTACCCGCCGGGGTCGAGCGGGTCCTCCCCGTACTCGACGAGCTTCGCGCGGTACTCGTCGTCCGAGAGCCAGATCTGGTCGTCCTCGGAGATCTTGTAGCGGTTCAGGTTGCACGGACGGCTCTTGACCATGATGGGAAGGTCGCCGATGTGCACGTCCTCGGGGGCGCGCTCCACACCGTTCTCGACGACCGTGACCTTGAGGAAGATGGGGGCCTGGTAGGTGAGGTTCCGGAGCCTCGCCTCCATGGGGGTAAGGGTCGGCTTCGAACCCACCGGCTCCTTCACGAACGGAGCGCCGATGAAGATGGTCGGCTCGGCCGAGGGGTTGACGTTCCCTCGGGCGTCTCGGCGGCGGCCGACGCGCACGTAGATCGAGCTCTTCGTCTTCTGAACGTCCAGGCGGATCACGCCGCGCTCGGTCGAATCCTCGCTGACGCGCGCGTCGTCGACGATGCGCTGCATCCGCGAGTTCGGGTTGTCCTTGGTCGGCAGGAAGTCGTTGAAGCTCGCCAGGTGGTGGTTGACGATCGAGCGTTCCCGGAAGAACGCGTCCACGATTTCTCGCATGGATTATGACTAGTCCCCTCCGACGGACGGAACGATGAGCCGGTAGGCGATGGCCATGCCGGCCGTGGCGCTCGGTCGGCGGACCCGAACGAGCCGGCCGACGAGGGTCTCCCCGCGTTCGCGCAGGCCCTCGAACTTGGGGTCGGTCTTGAGGCCGGGGTCCGAGACGAGGATCTTCGGGAGACGTTCCGGCAAAGCGCCGAGCGTCTCGAGCACTTTCCGCGACTCCTCCTCGCTCAGGATCTCGTGAGGGGGAGCGAGGTGGTGAGCGACGAACGGTCGGGGGGCTACCACCGGCTTGGCCGCGGCCGGGCGCGCGCGCGATCGACGGGGGGTGCTGGGGGTCATGCGGTCCTCCAAGGAACGTGACGGGCCCGGGGGGACGTCCGGAGCGACCTCGCGGTTGGCGCGAGGAGGCTCGTTCGAACCCCCGACCACCTGGTTAAAAGCCAGATGCTCTTTGTAGGGCCGCCCGGGGTGCCGGACAGCCAACCTAACTGAGCTACGGGCCCGTTTGCGCTCCGAAGGGGTGGGACCCGGTCGGCGTATTTGACCCTATGCCTGAGGGAAATCACTGAAGGCTCTCCAAGCTCGAAATGATCGACCAGATCGCGGTGCGTCCGTGGGTCGGCAGGTTGGCGTCGTTCGCGAGGTCGTCAAGGACGTAGACGGCGCTCGCGATCCGCACGTCGAGGGCGACCCGGGGCTTCGTGAGCGCTTCCTTCGCGGACTGGGCCCCGCGGCGGACGTTCCTCGGGACCAGTGAGTCGTCGGCCAGTTGCGTGAGCGCTTCGACGATCCGCTGGAAGCCCGCGAGGTCCACTTCGGTCCTCGGAGCGACCGGCGGGGCGGCCCCGGCGGCCGGGGTCGACGGAGCGGAGTTCGCGCCCGTCACGGATTGTGGGTCTCCCCTCCTTCCTTGTAGGCGGTGACGACGAGCAGCGTCTTCGACTCCCGGATCCCGCGGACCGCCGGGAGACGGTGAAGGACGAACTCCTTCAGCTCCTCGTAGTGCGGGAAACGGGCCTTGAGGTAGATGTCGGTATCCCCCGTGACCAGGAAGTCGTCCTCCACCTCGGGGAACTTCGCGACCTCGCTCGCCACGTTGTCCGCCTCGGCGGTCTCGACCTTGAGGGCGATGAGCGCGACCACGCTCTCTTCCCCCCAGACCTTCGTGAAGGCGCTTTCGACGGCGCGACTGACCGGCGGCTTGGCCGCAGTGGGTTTCTCCACGGTGATCCCTCCGAACGCGTCGTCTCCTTCGTGAAAAGCGAATGCCCGGTCCCCGAACCGCGCTACACCGCCGGGGCGGACTCGAACTCCTCTTGGAGGTCGTTGATGACCTGATCGATCACGGCGTCGGCCGTGGCCCCGCGATACTCGCGGATGCCCCCCGCTTCGCTCGACACGCGGGCGATGACAGCGGCCGAGCCCCGAAGGAACTCAACACTGCAGATGAACTCCTCCATGACGGCCGGCCCCCCAGCGAGCCGGCCGGCCGAAAAAGCTCCACTATATAGGCTTTTGGGAAGCTCCGAATCTTCGGTACGAAGCGAGCGAACTCGAGCGAGTCGGTCCGCGGGCGTATCGTTATCTTCCCGGTCCGGTACGACCTCGCCGGGAGGTCGGAAGAACGGACGCGCCGGCGGTCCGGATCGAGGTGCGCGTCGAGCTCAAGCCGGGCGTGATGGACGCCGAGGCCGAGAGCATCGAAAAGTCGCTCGCGCTCCTCGGGATCCCGTCGGTTCGCCACGTGACGACGGCCCACATCTACGACCTCGAGTTTTCGAACGTCTCCGAATCCGAGGCTCGGCGCCTCGCCGACCGTGCGGTCGAACAACTTCTCGCGAACCCCGTCATCCATCGAGTGACGGTGCGGCCGCTCCCGGCCTAGTTCCATGTCCGACTGGTCGGGCGAAGTCAGCTCCGTCCCGATCCGAACCGCGTCGCCGGCCGCTCTCACTCGGATCTCGGAAGAGCGAGGACTCGGCCTCGACCGACACGAGCTCGGCCGTCTCCGGGCGTATTTCCGGACGGAGGGCCGCGACCCCACGGACCTCGAACTCGCGGGGATCGCGCAGAGCTGGAGCGAACACTGCAGTTACAAGAGCTCCCGACCCTTCCTCAAGCGCGCGTTCTCGAGCCTGCATCCTCCTCGGGTCCTCGGGACGGGGGACGCGGGAGTCCTTCGGTTCGAGGACGGATACGCCTACGCGATCCGGATTGAATCCCACAACCATCCGTCCGCGGTCGAGCCGTACGGCGGCGCCGCGACCGGGATCGGGGGGATCCTTCGGGACGTCCTCGCGGTCGGGGGAAAGCCGATCGCGCTCAGCGACCCTCTTTTCTTCGGCCCCCTCGACCGCGGACCCGACGACCTTCCCCCGGGCGTGAAGAGCCCGCGGTACCTCGCGGAGGGCGTCATCGCCGGGATCCGGGATTACGGCAACCGCGTGGGCGTGCCGACCGTTTCGGGGTCCGTCTCCTTTGATCCGGCGTACGTCGTGAACCCTCTCGTCAACGTGGGTTGCGTCGGCTTCCTACCGCGAGCTCGACTGACGCCGAACCGAGCTCGCTCGGCCGGCGACCGCCTCGTGCTGGTCGGTGGGCTCACCGGCCGCGATGGGATCGGAGGCGTCGCCTTCGCCTCGAAGGAGCTCACCGACCGCAGCGAGTCCGAATCCCGGGGCGCGGTCCAGCTCGGCAACCCGATCATGAAGGAACCGCTGATCCACGCCTGCCTCGAATCGTACGACCGCCGGCTGGTCCGCGGCCAGAAGGACCTCGGGGGAGGCGGCCTCGCCACCGCCTCCGGCGAGCTCGTGAACGCGGGCGGTTTCGGCTCGCGCATTGACCTTGCCCTCGTGCCGCTGCGCGAGGAGGGTCTCCGCCCGTGGGAGGTCTGGGTCTCCGAGTCCCAGGAACGGATGATCCTGGATGTGGCCCCGAAGGACCTCTCGCAGCTCCTCGCGATCTTCCGGCGCCACGATGTCCCCGCCACCGACATCGGCGAGGTCGTCCCCGGCCCGTACGAGACCCTGCTGTGGAAGGGCGCCCTCGCCGGCCATCTCAAGGTCGGTTTCCGAGTCGACCCCCCTTCGCTCCACCGACCGACCCGCGCGCGACGCCGTCGCTCCGTACCGTCCCCCACTCTCGGCGACGAGGACCCGACGGAGACCTTCACCGACCTCCTCTTCGCTCCGGACTCCCTCTCGCGCGAGGGGCTCCTGCGCGTCTACGACCACGAGGTCCAGGGCCGAACCGTGGTGAAGCCGCTCCACGGTCGGGTCACCTCGCCGGCGCACGGCGACGCCGCGGTCTTGCAGCCTCGACCCTCGAGTCGCCGCGGGCTCGCGGTCGCCACGGCGTCGCAGCCCTGGGCCTGTTCCGAGAATCCAGAGGAAGGTGCCGTTTGGGTCGTGGAGGAAGCGGCCCGAAACCTCTTTGCCGTCGGGGCGCGCCCCGACGCCTTCACGAACTGCCTCAACTTCGGAAACCCGGAGGACCCGCGCGTCCTGGGCGATTTCGCGTCCGTGACCCGGGGTCTCGCCCGCGGCGCCCGCGCGCTCGGACTCGCCGTTCCGTCCGGGAACGTCAGCTTCTACAACGGAGGTCTGGGCGCGGAGATCCCACCCACCCCGGTCCTCCTCGCCACGGGAATCGTGGACGACATCGACCGCGCCGTGACGAGCGACTTGAAGGAGGAGGGGAACGCCCTCTACCTGCTCGGACGCTCGGCGCCGGAGCTCGGCGGGTCGCTCTGGGCCCGACGGCACGGGAAGAGCGGTTTTTCCCTGCCGCGACCGGACCCGGCGGGGCTACGTCGCTTGGGGGAGCGTTTGCTCGCGGCGGGACACCGAGGTCTCGTGCGCGCCGCGCACGACGTCTCCGACGGCGGGCTGGCGGTCACGCTCGCGGAGATGGCGTTCGGAGGAGGTTACGGGTTCTCGGTCGACCTCGATGCCACCGGTCTCGGCTCGCCGTCCCTCGCGCTCGCGGCGGAGGGGGGAAGCCGGTTCGTGGTCGAGGTCCCGGAAGGAGACCGTAGGACCTTCGAACGAGCGTTCGGTGCGCTCCGGTGCGTCCGGCTCGGTTCGGTCGACGCCAGCGACGCGACCCTCCGATGGAAGGGCCGCACGATCGCGACGCTTCCGGTCCTCTCGTACTACGACCGATGGCGGACCGGGTTGGGACTTCCCTAAGGGGACGACATGACGGTCACGGCGCTCGTCTCGGGAGGGAAGGATTCGATCTACTCGGCGTATCTCGCCGATACGCAGGGCTGGCCGGTCGACGAGCTCGTCACGATCGCGCCCGAGGACCCCGACGCGATGATGTTCCACACTCCCAACTTGGACCTCGTGGCACTGCAAGCCCAGGCGTGGAAGAAGGCCCACCGACGGGTCCCCGTCCACGGCATCGGAGAGGGTCCCGAGCTCGAGGCGCTGAAAGAGGCGATCGACGGGGACCGCGGTCCCGTGGTGGCCGGGGCCATTCAGTCGTCGTACCAGTGGGCGCGCCTGCTCCGCATCGCGGGGGAGGTGGGCCGACGCGTCTACGTCCCCCTATGGAGGAAAGACCCGGTCCGCGTCGTGCGGGAAGAGATCGCGGCGGGGCTCGACATCCGCCTCGTCCACCTCGCGGCGGAACCGCTCACCGCCGAACTGCTCGGGCGCCGACTCGACCTCGCGCTCGTGGACGAGCTCGAACGCCGAAGTCGGGAGGTTCGAACCGTCAACGTTGCCGGTGAAGGGGGCGAGTTCGAAACCCTCGTCGTGGACGCACCGTTCTTCGAGCAGCGGATCGAAACGCAGGTGGTCGAGCGCACCGTCACGGGCTCAACGGCCAATCTCGTAATCGAGAAAGCCCGGCTCGTCCCCAAGGACGCTCGGTGGTCATCGGGAGGACGGCCCTGACCCGAGCGGTGTCCTCCCCCCGTGGGATCCCCGCCTCGGTCCGAGCGATCGTCGGGAAGGCCCAGACCGCACTCGGCGACCCGCGCGCCGCGGTGAATTACGATTGGCTTCGCCGGCTGAGCGGAGCTTCCCCCGAGCGAATTGCGAACGCGCTCGCCGAGGTCGGCGACCTGGTCGCTGTCGAGCAGCGGATCCGTCAGGAACATCTCTCGGCGGGGCGCCCCCACTACGCGCAGTTCCGCGCGCCGTTCGAACTCTACGCGCTTGTGCGCCTCCTCGAGCCGAACCACATTATCGAGACGGGGGTAAGCAGCGGCGTCTCCTCGGCCCACTTCCTCCTCGGAGTCCGCAAGAACGGGCTCGGAGTGGTGCATTCGATCGACCTCCCGCTCCCGCAACGCGCCGCCCGCTTCTCGGCTCGGGAGTCCCCGGTGGCGCTCCCGCCCGGTCGGTCCAGTGGATGGGCGATCCCGCTCGAGCTTCGGCCCGGTTGGGACCTTCGGATCGGAACGAGCGAGACGATCCTGCCCGGCCTCGCGGACGAGGTCCCCTCGGTCGGCATCTTCCTGCACGATAGCCTGCATAGCCCGAGCCACCTCACGTTCGAGCTCGCAACCGTCCGGCCGAAGCTCGCCCGCGGAGCGGTGGTCCTCGCCGACAACACGGTCTGGACGGGCCAGGCGTTCCCGCGGTTCGCCCGCGAGGTCGGGGCGCACGTCTGGCGACGCGGCCGCAGCGACCTCGTCGGCCTCACGTTCCCGTAGTCTTGGGCCGGGAACCGTCGCTATTCCGGGGCCCCCGGAGTTATAGTTCCTCTCGGTCTCCGGGACCTCGATGTCGGCGAGTCGCCCGCTCCGACCGCCTTCCTCTGGTCCGGTGGAGGGGGAATCCAACGATTCCCTTCGGACACGATCCCGCCAGTGGGAAGCCGAGACCCTCGCTCCCGTCCTCGCGAAGAATCCGGAGCGCAAGGACCGGTTCACGACGCTCGGAGGGATCCCGGTCGAGCGGGTCTACACGCCTCTCAATTCGCATCGGTCGTTCGAGCGCATCGGCTACCCGGGCCAGCCGCCGTTCACCCGCGGGATCCACCCGACGATGTACCGCGGCCGGGTCTGGTCGATGCGGATGTTTTCCGGCTTCGGTACCCCCGAGGACACGAACCGCCGATTCCGCTACCTTTTGAAGCACGGGGAATCCGGACTCTCCATCGCGTTCGACGACCCCACGCTCTATGGCCTCGACGCGGACGACCCCGAGGCGCTCGGCGAGGTCGGCAAGTGCGGGGTCAATGTGAGCTCGCTCGACGACATGCGCCGGCTGCTCGCGGGGATCCCCCTCGCGGACGTCACGACCAGTATGACGATCAACGCCCCGGCGAACATCCTCTGGGGAATGTACCTCCTCGCGGCCACCGCGAGCCACGTCCCCTTTGCGCGACTCGGCGGGACGACCCAGAACGACATCCTGAAGGAATACATCGCCCAGAAGGAGTTCCTCTACCCCCCGCGCCACGCCCTTCGCCTCGTCACCGACACGATCGAGTTCGGGACCCGTTCGACCCCGCGATGGAATCCGGTCTCGATCTCGGGCTATCACATCCGGGAGGCCGGCTCGACCGCGGTCCAGGAGCTCGCGTTCACGCTCGCGGACGGACGGACCTACGTCGCGGAGGCCAAGAAACGCGGGCTGGACGTCGACGAGTTCGCCCAACGACTCTCGTTCTTCTTCAACTCGCACAACGATTTCTTCGAGGAGATCGCGAAATTCCGCGCCGCTCGCAAAATCTGGGCTGAAACCATGCGCGATCGTTACGGCGCCCGCGACGAACGAAGCTGGAAGCTGCGCACCCACGCCCAAACGGCAGGCTGCTCACTCACCTGGCAGCAGCCCTACAACAACATCGTGCGGACTACGCTCCAGGCGTTGGCCGCGGTCCTGGGAGGTACGCAGTCGCTGCACACCAATTCGCTCGATGAAGCCTACGCCCTTCCGAGCGAACATGCGGTGACCATCGCGCTCCGGACGCAGCAGGTGATCGCCTACGAAAGCGGCGTGCCCGAGGAGCCCGATCCGTTGGGCGGCAGCTATTTCATCGAAAACCTGACCGCGGACATGGAAAAACGGGCGATCGATTACATCCGCCGCATCGACGACATGGGCGGCATGATTCCC
>DATEQS010000036.1:0-73709 GCA_035272385.1 Thermoplasmata archaeon | reverse complement strand
CTCCGCGACCGCAATCTGCCGATGCAACAGTTCCGTCTCGACCCCCGATTGGAACCCGTGCGCAGCGACCGGAGATTCCGTGGATTGCTGGAACAGATGAACCTCGCCTGAGGGAAAGAGAGTGCAATTGTGGTTGCACACTCTTTCTAGTAACGGCGAGAGGCCGTCCCTAACGAAACCGAGGGACACGCACTTAATCTAAGGGAAGCGCTCTTCAAGGCATGGCCGCGACTCGTCGACTCGCCGCGATCATGTTCACCGATACAGTCGGCTACACGGCTTCGACTCAAGCGGACGAGGCCCGCGCGCTGGATTTGCTCGGTGTTCAACAGGAGCTCGTGCGTCCGCTTCTAATCGCTCACAGGGGTCGTGAAATCAAGTCGACCGGGGACGGCTTCCTCGTGGAATTCGATAGTGCGTTGAAGGCGACCCAATGTGCCGTGGACATCCAGCGGCGGATCTACGAACGGAATGCCGAGAAGACCCTCGCTCCCATCCAGATCCGGATCGGAATTCACTTGGGGGACGTTGTCCAGCGCGGTAACGACATTCTCGGGGACGCGGTGAATATCGCTGCTCGGATCGAGCCCGTCGCCGAGCCCGGAGGGATTTGTGTCTCGAGTGCGGTCCGGGACCAGGTCTGGAACAAGATCCCCGACAAGCTCGAGAAGCTCCCGCCCTCCGTTCTCAAAGGGGTTCAGGGGTCCATGGACCTCTACCGAGTGGTACTTCCCTGGAAGGCCCGCGAGCCCTCGGCCGCGAGCTCCGTGGCGACCGGGCTGGCTGTCCTGCCGTTCGCCAACATTAGCCCCGACCCCAAGGATGAGTACTTTGCCGATGGTCTCACGGAAGAGATGATCACCGTGCTCTCGCAGCTCAAGGATCTGAGGGTCATCGCTCGGACCTCCGTAACTCCCTATAAGTCGACCTCCAAGGGGGTCTCCCAGATCGGGACAGAACTGGGGGTTTCGTCCGTTCTCGAGGGCAGCGTACGCAAGGCCGGGAACCGGCTCCGGATCACGGTCCAATTGATCGACGTGAGTTCCCAAGGGCATCTCTGGGCGGGCACGTACGATCGCGAACTCGACGACGTCTTCGCTCTCCAAACCGAGATAGCGAAGCAGGTCGCAGAAGCCCTCAAGGTAAAGCTACTCGCTCCCGAAGAGGCTCGTCTGGAGCACCGTCTACCCCCGCGCCCGGAGTCCTACCTTGAATACCTTCAGGGACGCACAAGCTTGCACGGTATTGGCGAGGCCGACATGCGAGCCGCCAAGGGACACTTCGAGCGAGCCGTCCAACTGGACGAAGGAAACGCGGCCGCCCACGCCGGACTCGCGGACAGTCACCGATTTCTCGGAGGCTTGTACCACCATCTGCCGAAGGCCGATTGGGAGGAACTTAGCCGAAAGCACGCGCGTCGGGCGATCGAGCTCGACCCGAATCTCGCCGAGGCGCATGCTTCGCTGGCCATGATAATGTGGGATGACTGGGAATTTGCGGCCGCCGAGAAGGAATTCCAGCTCGCCATAGCTCTCAACCCGAGTTTTGCCTGGGCGCGAGTTGGTTACGGGAACCTCCTCGCCGACACCGGACGACCCGAGGAAGCTCTCCGCGAGTTGGCGCTGGCCGAGCAACTCGATCCTCTCTCAGGCCTAGTATTTTCCAGCGAGGCAAATCTGCTCACGTACCTCCGGCGGCTAGATGAGGCCGAGGTCCAGATCGGAAAGCTGGGCCGATTAGAGGGGTCTGGTTTGTTGTACCACAATAGTTGGTTCTTCATCCATCTGGTTCGGGGCGAGGGAGAGCGCCTCAACGACGACATCCGGCACTTTGAGGAACTGTTTCCGGGCCGACCGGAAGTTGTGACAGCCCACGCTGCGGTTGCCGCCATCAACGGAAATAAGGATCGGGCCAGAGAACTACTTCGATCGGTGGAGAGCCTCCCGGAGCCCCTTCGCCCCGACTCTCAAATCGCGGCCGTTTACGCGAGTGTCGGGGATATCGACGAAACGTTCCGGTGGCTGGACGTCTGTGTAGACGCCAAGAGGCTCGGGATCCAGTTCTGGCGCCTCGATCCTTCGCTCGCTCACATCCGAAGCGACCCAAGATTCCCCGCGTTGTTGAAAAGGATGAATCTGGCTTGAATCGGGGTGCGTGCAATCGTCGTTGCACCCACCTTCCGCCAAGTGGGCTACGCCTCGGGCTGGACGCGAGACAAGAAATCCCGTATTAACGGAATTGTGAGCTGGAGCTCGAAACAAATCCGCAGATGCCCCGTGCCCGGGATCACTTGGAGCTCGGCCCTTCCCGCCGTGGAGATTCGAAGTCGGGCAATTTCGTCCTTCTCTCGCCCTCCATTCAGCAGCATCAGTATTGGGAGCTTCAGTCGAGGAAGGACGCTCAGCGCTCCCTTCCAATGCGTCCACTCCTCTAGCTCTAAGGCTACCATCTCAAGATCCTCGCCCCGGAACTCGTTGAGGAGAGCGGGCGAGATTGTGTAAGCCTCGAAAGCGGACATCGAACGCAACAGCCATCCCCTGTCGGTCCGCTCCTGCTGAGCTGCATCAAGTCGCTCATGGCGGCTAGGATCCTCACACAGGTCCTCCCCTTCGATGCCGTCGTGATCGATCAACGCAGTAACACGATCGGGGTAGGCATCGGCGAAAGCGCAGCCTATCTTTGAACCGTCCGAGATTCCCCAGAGCACGGCCTTTGACACGTGCTCAGTATCGAGAACGGCGAGGACATCGTCTCGGTACTCTTCGATCCGATGAGCCTTCCGGTCGGTGGGTTTGTCGCTCCTCCCGTGTCCGCGAGGATCTATGAGGATCAGTCGGCGATCGGGAAGTGCTCCGCTTCCTCCAATCAGATTCCACATCTGGACAGTGCCGCCAAGCCCCGGGAGAAAGACGACAGGAAGTCCCTGTCCCTCGACCTCGTAATGTATTCTCACACGGTTCCGCTTGACGAATGGCATCTGTGCCTCGCTGGAACCGCATCGTGGTCAGCTCCAAAAAGGGCACTCGTTCATGAACCGCATACCGGCTGAGGAAGGAGGAGTGGGTGCAAACACGCTTGCACCTTGTTGTTGACTGGCCGGATTCTCAGAGCGAGGAGTTGGGTGCCTGCGCATTCCGTCAGCGCATACACCGAGTCGGCGAATTTGCTGTCGTGAGTGGCCCCTCCCTGTGCGGGAAGCCGAGTGCGGGGACTCGGGCGAGCACCGGGGGACCTGCCGTCCTCCTAGGGCGCGGGCCGCTCCGGCTCGCTCTCCTTCCGCTCCTCGGCCGGGCCGGCTTTCGGCTTGCGTCCGCGGAGCATCGATACGGTTCCGACCGCCAACGCTGCCGCGGCGAGTCCGACCGCGACCCAGACGAGCGTGTTCGCGGTATTCACCGACGTCTGGACCGCCGGCAGCTGGTCATTGAACGAAACCTCGATCGACTGAGTAGCCACGTTCCCCGCCGGGTCCGTCGCCGTCGCCACGATCGTGTTGGCACCCGGGGTCAACGGGAGCTGAATCGAGAACGCCCCGCTGCTGTTCAAGGAGACCGCGTACCCGTTCACCACGACCGTCGAGCCGACTTCCGCGGTTCCCGTCACCAGAACCGTGGAACTCGAGACGGTGGTCCCGGTAGCAGGCGACGTGATTGCGAGGGTCGGCGGAGTCGTATCGACCGTAATCTGCACCGAAACCGTCGCCTGATTGCCCGCCGCATCCGTGGCGACCACGACGATCGTGTGAGGGCCCTGGGAAAGGGACAGGATCGTCGCGAAGGTACCGGACCCGCTCACCGTCACGGCAGTCCCGTCGACCGTAACATTCGCCCCAGCCTCCGTCGACCCCGAAACCACCACAAATGTGCTGTTCGAGTACGCCGACCCGGGGGACGAGAGGGTGAGCGGAGGCGCTACGGTGTCGAGGGTAACCGTCACCGATGCCGCGGCGGTGTTCCCCGCGGAGTCCGTGGCGATGGCCGTGATCACGTTCGAGCCCTCCTGGAGCGAAACCGAGACACTGAAAGCGCCCAAGGAGGAGACCGCCGCTTGCACCCCGTTCACCGAGACCGTCGCGCCGGGCTCGGTCGTACCCGTAACTTGAGCGACCGGGTTCTTGGTGATACTGCCGGTGAGGGGGCTAGAGATCGCGAGGGGCGGAGGGCTCGTGTCCACGGTCACGGTGGTGGTCTGTTGAGTAGAGAGCCCCGCCGCGTTCTTCGCTATGACTACGAACGCGTGCGACCCGTCGGCCATCGCGTAGGTCTGACTGAACGACCCGTTCGCGGCGACCGCGACGGGCGAACCGTCGATCGTCACCGTGGTTCCCGGGTCGGTGGATCCGGAGACCGTGACCGAGGGGTTGTTCGTGATAGTTCCGTTGGCCGGGGACGTCACGGAAAGCGTCGGAAGCCCGTTGCCGACCGTATACGTCGCGGCGAAGGGAAGAAGCGCGTCGTTCTCCCACTCGTTCCATCCGAGAACTGCGTTGCCGTGACCATCCACTCCAATGTTTGCGCTCCCGGTATCCGTAGCGGGCGTGGCCGGTACCGGCAGGTTCACCGTGTACTGCTGCATCCATCCGGTGCCGCTCACGTACCTGCGGGCCAACATGTCCCAGCCGATCCCGTTGAATTGATTCCAGGCTACGAAGCCGTCCCCGCGATAGTCGAGGGCGGAGGTAAGGCCGGAGGAGTCACCCGAGCCCGAGCTCAAACGCAATGGTGCGCCCCAGGCACCGCCGGCGGGTTTGACGACTACGTAGGCATTGTACTGGGTTCCGTCCCAGGCGTTGTACGCGAGCAAGGTGTTCCCGGCGCCGTCTAAGGAGGGCGTCGCGGGTCCTTCGTCTCCGATGCCCGAATAGAAGACGGTGTTCGTGCCCCACCCCGTCGCAGGCGAGAACACGTTCGCTACCGCCACGTTACGGGTTCCGTTCCAATCCGTCCAGCTCACGGCGAAGTCGCCCGCTTCGTTCATCGCCAACGCGTACGGGGTGTTCACGCCCATCGTAGTGTGCGCGATGTTCACGGGCGACCCCCAACCGGCGCCCGGCCGGTAGTAGCTGCCGTAGTTCGTGTAACCGGTGCCGTTGTACGCGTTGTACACCGTCATCACGTTCCCGCTCCCGTCGATGCCCACCATCGCCGATCCGAGATAGGAGAACGTCGTCGGGACCTGTAACGGAGCGCCCCAAGTATGGGAAGTTCGATTGAATAGGGAAATGTAGTCGCCCCAGTTGGTCCCGTTGTACCCGGACCAAATTGCGACGCCGTCACCCCGCGCGTTCATGGCGACCCGGAGCCAGTCCTTGTTGCTACCGGCCAGGTTGTCGAGTCGGTGCGTCGGTCCCCATCCGGAGCTCACGGAGTAGTACGCCGCGTAGACGTTGAACTGGGTCCCGTTCGAGGCTCGGAGGAGGACGATAGCGTTCCCGGAGCCGTCGATGGCCGACCACTCTTCGGTGACCCCGCTAGCGTTGAAGTAGGCGATCCGAGTCACCGGTCCCCAACCGGTGCCCGGCTTGTAGAGGGCCGCGTATCCGTTCCAGATCGGGCCGTCGTTCTGGGTGAAGGAGAAGATCGCATCTCCGGCCGCGTTCGTCTCGAGCTGGAGCCAGGAGGGAGAAATCTGGTCGGTCCATTCGGCCCGCTGGGCCTGGTAGTACGGCTGCCAGCCTGAGCCGGAGGTGTAGTGGTTCGAAAGGATCCCGTTCCGCGGAGGGGTCGTAGTGTCGGGGTTGTCGTTGAAGTTCCAGGCTGTGAGCGCGTTGCCTTTTCCGTCGATGGCCACGAGGGGCGAGCCGCTTCCGACCCGGCTGTAATCGAGTTGCGAATAGGTCCACGTGCTCGTCAGGTGGTTGTAACGGACCGCCTGATCGACGACCTGATTCGCGGGGTTGGTCGTGGTGGGATAGTAAGCGTAGGTGATCGTGACATTACCCGTGGAGTCCATCGCCACGCGACCTTGGCTCGCCGGGTAGGTGGTCCCGTCGATATCGATCTCCCCGACCCATCCCACGCCGGAGACGAACCGGTTGACGAATACGTTCGCCGTTCCGGTCACGTCGGACATCGTCCAGACGACGCTCAAGTTTCCGTTGCTAGCGGCCGTGTCCGGACCGGGGGAGTAGTCCGCCGAGTACGGGCTCGACTCGATCTTGGTAGCGTTGACCCAGCCAAGCACATGGTCGTACCTGGCGGCCGATACGTCGACAACGGGGCCATCAACTTCGATCCAAGCCACCACTCCGTTTCCCAGGCTGTCCATCGCGACGGATGGGTAGAACGAGTAGTTGGTGGCGAGTTGGAGCGGCGAGGACCATGTGCCGCTGAATCGCGCTGCGTATACGTGGTAGGCAACGCCATCGTACTCATACCATGTGGCGATGGCGTTGCCGGATCCATCGATCGCGATGTCTTGACCCCAAGTGATGTTGGATGTCGGCTCGATTTGCTGGGCGGTCGCCCAGCCGATTCCGTGGACGTACCGGTTCGCCCACATGCTGTACCAAGCGCCGTTCCAGACCTGCCACATCACAAACGCGTCGCCGACCGCGTTCATCGCGACGACCGGGTAGTACGACCAGTCGAACGGTTGGTCGATGGCCACCGGGGTCTTCCATCCGACTCCGGCTTGGTAAAGCGTAGCAAAGACGGTGTACCCGTGCGTGTCATTCCAGGTGTAGTACACCGCCATCGCGTCGCCGGCGGCGTCCATGGCGACCGCGCCGTGATAGGCGATTCCAATGTCGTTGTAGCTGTTCGAGATCTTCACGGGGACCTGCCAGTCCGAGCCCCCGTCTCCGCCCCCGTTAGGGACGAAATGTGTCGCCATCAACACGTTCCGTTGGCCGCCGAGCTGCCATACGACCATCCCGGGGCCGGCGGCCGAAAGCGCGATCCCTGCGAGATTCGCGTTCGAGGCCGTCTGAGACTCGAGCGCAATAGGAGTCTGCCAGCCTTGGTCGGGCTGGGCGGGCGCCGGAGCATTTCCCGCGGTAAGGGGAACGTGGCTCGTCAATACGTGGTCCCCCGCGGGCGCGGGAGCCCTCGAGGAAATCGTGGGCACTATCAACCCGCTCAAGACCATCACAAGTGCGATCGCGACGATTGCTCCTTTGCTCGCCATTCTCTGCCCCACGTTTAGGATGGATAACCGCCGAAGGGTTCTCCGACCATTCGCCAAGGGCACCGGGGTCCCCCTGAAAATCATTGTGGTCTGCGCAATTGAATTCGGCGTCCTAGACCGGTGTCCCGCGAAGCAGGTTTGAGCCTGCCCGGCCAACGCTTTCATCGGACTGTCGTCCCGTATATTGAGAGCATTCGGGCGACGACTCACCCACGAGCGGTTGCTATTCGAGGGTGGGTGCAAACAGCGTTGCACCCATAAGCCGGGCTCGGGAGATTTGGGAACCGCAGGGTCAATGCCGTCGCGAGGGGATTTCCTTGAAGCGTTCGCTCCGAGGCATTCCCCGCTGAACGGCGTCCAGTTCCGGCGGCGGGGGTCGTGGTCGCCGCTTGTCAAGGTCGAACCAGACGCCCTCGGAGGTGACTGCCGCCGCGACCTCGCCGGTCCCATTGACGAAGGTGTTGCTTAGTTCGAAGCGAGTGCCGTCGGGGGAAAGGCCGACCATTTCCAAGGTCACGGTGAACTCATCGAGGAGTCGCAACTCTTTACGATAGACGAGTTCGTCGCGCCCGATGACGGGCCCGACCCGGTCCGCGATGAATCGAGCCGCCGGGAACCCATGCTCGGCGAAGAATAGGAAACGGGTGTCGGCTGCCCGGTCCAGGAAAGCCGTGTTCGCCATGTGCGCATTTCCGTCTACGTGACCCCAGCTCACGCGAAAGCGCTGCTCATACCGATTACCCGTGACGGTCATTTCCCGCGAGCCCCCTTCCCGCTAACCGCTGGGTCCTAAAGCCTGTATTCAGAGGCTCACCCTTCCGGAGTTCCCGCCGGTGCAGCGGGGAACGACCGAGGTCCCTCGGACCCTAGAACTAATGTGAGGGTCCGATCTGGATTGTCGGGTTCACGAGGCAAAGGTGGGCATGCGGCCGAACGAAACCCACCGAATGCCTTGGAGAGCGTCGTGAGCGCGGCCCGACCGAAGCGTCCTCGCCTCGTCGTTCCCCAAGTCCCCGCCGGCCGCGTCCATGAGGTGTATCCGGTCCCGAGTGTGTTTCGCCCCGCCAAGGACACTCCCCCGGGCCGATTCCCGCTGCTCAAGGTGTTCGTCGGTCTCCAGAGAACGGTCCCGTTCCAGAAGTATCCCGGGGACGACGATGCCATACTGGAGATCGCCCGGGAGACGTGGGCCCACATAGTCGACGGGCCCGGTTGGATGTACGTGGCCCCTCCGAAGACCCCTCCCGAGGTCCGCGCCGGGGGCTTCCGCATGGTCGAGAGTCTCGACGACGAGATCGTGGTGGCCCGTTCCCATCTCGTGAACAGCCCCGGCATGGACGTGTATCTGGATGTCATCCACGAGTTCTTGCACATTCTGCAGCGAAAACAGGGACGCGAACTCTGGACGGGCCTCAAGGTCCCCTATGTGGACCGACCGACCGAGATCGAGGCGTACGCGTTTTCCATCGCGGAGGCCCGCAGGTTGGGAGTTCCCGACAGCTATCTCCGCGAGTACCTTCGGGTGACGTGGGTCTCCCGATCCGACTATCTGCGTCTCCTGCGTCACTTGGGCGTAACCCCGAAGTGACGGGGCCCGAGCCTAGGAGCGGCGGACAGGAAGAGATTCTCGTCCGGGTACCGGGCTTGAGACCGCGGGTTCAGCCTTCGTGGACCTCGTGAATCTCGTCGGCAACGAGACCGTGTGCCTCTTTGTGCACTCGGGCCGCGGCCTCGGGGCTCGGTGCCTCGACCAGACAAAAGATCGTCTCGTTCTTTTCATCGACCCAGTAGCTCCGATAGTTCACGCCGTGCTTGCCCTGCACCTTGAGATCCTTCGCGTGGGCTTCCGCGACGGCCTTGTCCGTGACGCCCTTCACCTTCCGGTGAGTGTCCATGTAGAGGGGCATACCCGCCGGAATCCACTCTCAGAAGAAAACTCTTCTCAAGGTCCCAACCGAGCGGGTTCTCGCGGGATCAATCCCGAGATCGACCACGGTGGGTTGCATCACCCTACCCCCCACCGCCGGTATGACGCCCGTTCATTCGTACGAGACGTCCGAGCGCAAGTACGCCCGGGTCGCCAAGAACAGGACCACCGCCACTTCCGCTCCGAGGAGAAGTATCTCGTAAAGGTCGGTGATGTTCAACGTCCCCGAATAGGCGCCTCGAACGGCGTTCGCGACGTAAGTGAGCGGGTTCACCTGGAACAAGACCTTCAGCACGACGGGAAGACCGCTGCTCAGGGGGTAGAACACCGTGCTCGCGAAGTTGACGACGAAAAGGAGCAGAATCTGAATGCTGTTGTAGGCGGTGTTCGACTTCACGAGCGCTGCGATGTAGAGCATCAACGCTCCGAAGAAAATCGACCCGAGGGTGATGGTTGCGAAGATAATTCCAAGCGCCAGAGGTTGGGTCGGAATCGCTCCCAGCAAGGCATATGCAACTCCCAGCATGATTGCCGAGCCGCCCAGGCCGAACAACATCGACGTGAGCATGATACCGAACAGATACTGGAGTCGAGTGAACGGGCCGGTGAGGAGCTGGGACAACATTCCCCAACGGCGGTCGGCCCACAGCATGCTACCCCCCACACTACCGGCCATCACGACTTGGAACGACATAATTCCCGGCGTCAGGTAGGCGAGGTAGCTGTTTCCGGAACCGCCCGCGGAGGCCACCGATTGGAAACCGAAACCGAAGAAGACGAGATACATGCCCGGAAGTCCGACCAAAATGATCAGACTCCCGGGGTCCGTGTTGACCAGGATGTTGCGATAGACGAGCCGAAGCAGGTTAGGGAGCGGCAAGAGTTTCGCCTCCATGGCCCACCGAGCGCAGGAAGACATCCTCCAGGGTGTTCTGCCGGACGTTCAGCCATTCCAATTGGATCCCCAGGCTCTGGGAAAGCTCGGCGATTTTGGAGAGGGCGTCCTTCGGGTCGGTCGCAAGGATCACGGCCGAACGGCCCCTCGCGGTCACGCTCGCGACGGCACCGAGTCGCTCGGTCAACAGATTGAAGAATCGGGCGGGATCGCCGTTGCCGATCGTCAGGTCGATGGTTTTCTTGCCGCCGTATTGTTGCTTCAGATTCTCGATCGAATCCAGGATCAGGATCCGTCCCTCATCGATGACGGCGGCACGGTCGCAGAGGTAGTCGGCCTCCTCGAGGTTGTGGGTCGTAAATACCACCGTGAGACCCCGACGCACCTCTTCGCGGACCGAGTCGAGCAGTGTTCGGCGCATGATGACGTCGAGGCCGACCGTCGGCTCGTCCAGGAAGAGCACCTCCATGTCGTGCATGAACTCTCGAGCGACCTGCACGCGGCGTTTCTGGCCCCCCGAGATGTCGAAGGCCCGACGTTTGCGTATGTCCGCGAGACCGAATTTGGCGAGCAAGAGTTCGCGGCGACGCCGACTTTCGGCCTTTGAGATCCCCCACAGCATTCCGTAGACGTCGAAGTTCTTCTCAACGGTCGTGAAATCGAAGGACTCGCCCTGCTGGACGACTCCGATTCGGCTGCGGATCCTCTGCCCGTCGTGGGCGGGGTCCATGCCGAGGACTCGCAGTTTTCCCGAAGTGAGCTGAATCAAGGTAGTCATCGCCTTGATGAGCGTCGACTTGCCCGCTCCATTCCTTCCGAGGAGGCCGAACACCTCTCCCCGACGGACGGTGAAGCTGACCCCGTCCAGCGCGAAGTGGCGGCGGTCATAGGAATGGCGAAGGTTCTCGGCCGAAATGACCGGGTCCGATGCGTTCGTCGCGGGTGCGCGCACGGGTTTGTCGAACACTGGGGGATACCTATCGCCGGCCGCGGTTAAGCGATGCTCACTTCAAGTGAGCGCTGCCAGACCGGGTCGGCTGGTGATAACTCACAAACTCGATGATGGAGTGCCAGAGCCCTCGCACCCAGAACACGTTCTGAACGGCTTCGCTGATTGGACGACGACCGTCCGGGGCGTTTTAACCGGCTGTGTCATACACCAGGGTATGGGACGGGCGCAACGACGAGCCGAGGAACGAGAAGAGGCCAAGCAGGAGCGGACCTCCGAGATTGCCGCCCGAGAATCCAGCCGCAAAACTACCCCCGAGATTGCGGAAGAGAACCTGGAGACGCCGGACGAGACTGCCCGCCGCATCTATCGCGCCGGCAGCAAGCCCGAGCCTCGGGCGAAAAAGGGACGCCGCGCCATCGAGAAACCCCTCAAGTGGCGCGAGGGACGTCAGTAACGAGAAGAGTGCCGGATTCGATTCTCCCCGCAGGGGGCAGCCTCAGGCGGCAGGGGGTTTCGCGCGGACTCCCTCCGGGCCGTCGGAGATCAGCTGATTCCGCGTGCAATGCTCGAGAATGCGATTCAGTCCCGCCAACGAAATGCGGTGGCCACGAGCCTCCAGTTCCGCGAGGATCTTGCGGCGGCGCATCGGCATGGATTGTGAACGGAGGATTGCCAGGACCGCGTCCGCCGAGCCCGGAGGGATACCGTCCATACCTTGTGACAGACAACATAAACCGGTCCCTTAATGTCGCCTCTCAGCCGGCCGTGAGGAATCGCTCCGCTCCCCGATTGGCCGCGATAAGCGCCATTTCGTCGAAGGTTCGTCAGGCAACCGTTCCCCTGAGGAACGAGAGAGACGGGGTGCAAGCGTGATGCGCCTATCTGTTGCAACCAGAGAATAGGCGGGAGAAGAATCCCCTGTCGGTCGGGTTTATCCACGAACAATCCTTGCGTGGTCATCTTCCCAAGTAGAGCTCGCGATGACGACTCTGAATTGGAATTTCGAGGCCGAGGCTAACCAACGGGGGTCGATGTGAAACTCGACCTCGGACTCCCCTCTCCCGATGGCGACAGCGGTTCGGCGGGGACGACCCGCCAACTCGCAGGTCCGGCCGCGCTCCTTCTCGTTGCCTTTGGCGCGGTCATCGTCGTCACATGGGTCGTTACCATCCTCACTGCGAACGACCTGATGGTCCTCCTGGGGAACGAGGTGACCGGCACCGCTCCGATCGGCCATCTGGCTTACTTCTCCCTCGCGGCCGTCATGATGACCGCCATGATGCTGCCGTCGGCCGTTCCGATGGTTACGGTCTATCGGAGGTTCGCGCGCGCCGACTCATCCGTCAAGGAGGGGAACCTGCGGGCCGCGCTGTTCACGCTGAGTTACCTCGCAGTATGGGCCGTCTTCGCCGCGCTCGTCCTCATCCTGGTGATGGCGCTTGGGCTGATGGGAGGCCTCACGAGCTGGCTCGTTGTTATTCCCGGTCTAATCTTGATCGCCGCAGGGCTTTACCAATTCACCACTTGGAAACGTTACTGTCTTGAGAAGTGTCAAACCCCAATTGGCTTTCTCATGGGCCGATGGCGGCCCGGACGCTTGGGGGCCTTGCGACTCGGGGTCTCTCACTCGATCTTCTGCCTCGGATGCTGCTGGCTTCTGATGCTCGTCGTCTTTGTCACGGGGGCGATGAGCCTTCTGTGGATGGGGGCCTTCTCCGGTCTGGTGTTGGTCGAAAAGATCTGGGGGAGTTCGCTATGGTTCTCCCGAGGAATGGGCGTCGGGGCCGTGTCGGTCGGAGTTCTGGTGTCCGCGCTGGCGGTCGGCTTTTCCGGCTTTCCGTGAGAGTAGATCTTCTTTGCGACGCACCCACCCGGACCGGCTACGGACCGCCGGCCGCGAAGGGCGAAAGGAAGCTGTTCTTTCCCGAAAGGTCCCACTTCCATGCGTAGTCCTTGAGCATGAACTTCTCGGACTTGCCCACGGAAACAACAGGTTCGACTCCCATGAGGGCGTTTTGTATCACGACGTCCTTTCCGTTTGACCCGACGAGGGCTTGGACCCGCATTTCTGCGATGTCCTGGATCTTCAAGCTGCGTTTCTTGCCATCGGCTCGGAACTCGATCGGGACCGAGCGGATTCCGTGGAGCTTGCCGATCAGGGGTCCGAGGGCGCCGAAGACGCCCCCCGCCTGTCCTGTGAGGATCGTCTCGAGCGCCTTGCGCTGGGGTTCCGTGGCCCGAGCGTCGAGGTAGATGGCCGCCTCCCACTTGTTCGTGGCCATGTTTCCGCGGCAGAACGCAGCGATTGCGAAGTTGAGCCCATCGAGCGCATGGGGCCCCGACTTCCCTCGGTCCACGTGGAACCCGAGGAGGACGGTGCAAACCTCCTCCGTGGGGTCACTGAGGAACACGCAGGGGCAGGCGACGTCGCAATTGCAGGCCTCGAAATAGTCCGCCTTGAGCGACCAAGCGTCGGGCATGGGGAGGCATGCCATTGAGCGAATAAAACCCAAGGGTTGGAAAAATCGAGTTCCCTCCCGCCCTCAACTGAATTGAAGCGTGGTGGGTGTAAGCATGATTGCACGCAGTCCGTCCGAGCGCGGTCCCGGAACGCAGGATTGTCGGTTTCCAACTGAGCTCTAGACAAAGGGTCTTGTCGGGGTTCGCCACCGATTTCGAGTGGTTACCGCACCCGTCGCGGAATCGACGTGGGTGAGCACCCCTGCCGCTCGCCCCCAAAAATTGACCTCCAACGAATACCAGAAGATGTCGAAGCCACCGTCGAGCGCTCGCGTCTCGGCGAAGTGATGGGTCTCACCGAGCATCCAACTCGAAGACAGAGCCGTGGGGTAGCTTCGCGCTAAGGCTGTGGCTTCGTCTTCCACGGGCAGTGAACCAGTGGGCACGGCCGGGATGTCGACCGACTTCGCCGGTGATTCGAATCCTCGAAGCAAGTTGTATCGGGCAGTTCGCAGCTTGAGTTGTTCGGGGGTTCTCTCCTCACGGAAGAAGACGAAGGTGAAGGGATTCCCTTGAGGAATAACCGCGGAGTAACCTTCGCGCTGTTGGACGACTCCGGCTCGCCATCGGCCGAGGATCCGGATGACGAAGTAAATCAAGACGACGGCAAGGAAGACCCACGTCGTGTCGGCCCAGAGCGCCACGGGCACCCGACCCCGTTCGTAAACCAGGGTCGCATATGCGACGACGGTGAACGCCATCGACCCGACGTTCACAATCCGATCTACGTCGAAGTGGTACTCCTGCCCGGAGAATGGAGCGAAGATCGGCACCGACCAGTGATCGAGGGAGTCGAGGAACACATGCGACAGACCTCCGACCTCCATCGCAACGAAGAACTCGAAGGGGGATCCCATCCCGAAACTCGAGCCCAACCCCCGTGCCATCGCCTCTGGGACAACCAGGCAGCCGACGGCCGCGATGATCGTGACCCCAACGATCGAATGCGATATCCCGCGGTGACGAAGGAGGGGGAATTTCCGCGATAGCGGGTAGAGCGTGACGTCCAGGTCGGGAAGTGCGCCCGCGATCGCGGCGGCCACGACATACGGGATCCCCGAGGGGCCCCAGATCCCGAACCCCAGCAGGTATCCGAGGAGAAGGTGGCTGAAGGGGTCCATTCGAGATTCCGCCTACCGAGGTGGGGGATAGGGGGTCGAGCGGCGCAAGAGGAAAGCGAAGTAGGTCGCCGGTCCCCCTTCCTCGCGGCTCGGCTGGAATCCGGTCCGGGTGAACAAGAATCGCGATTCGAGGGCCGCGGCTACCTCCTGGAGAGAAGGTCGGTGACGTGGGCCCATCGTGCCGGTGTGCTCTCGGGCTACCCAACTCAGAACCAAGCTCCCTCCTGGCCGAAGGACGCGGAAAGCCTCCTTTGCGTAGTCCTCCCGGCGAGCGATGGGGAGGGTGTGAAAGCAGCCGTTGTCGACCATTCCGTCGAGGCCCCCGGCCGGAAATGCCAAGGCCAAGGCATCTCCCTCCTGGATGTCCGCGTGCAGGCGGGACTCAGACACCCGGGTCCGGGCCGCCGTCACAGCTCCCGGAGACAAGTCGATTCCATGGGCCCGGTAACCATGGGCGGCGAGGAAAATGACATTCGAACCCGCTCCGCATCCGACGTCGAGCACCTCCCCACCCTTCGGGAGGAATCCATCATCGACGGCCAGTCGGACGGGAGGGCTCGGCCCAGGTTCGAACCAGGGAAGTTGATCGAATGGGGTTTCCTCGTACGTTGATCGCCACGCGGCACGGTCCCCGGGCGAGCTCCCCCGCCTCGCTCGCGGTGGCTTGGGTGTTCTTCGTGACGACATTGCGATGGTTCGCCCCTTCTGTTCCCCCAATCCCGCGAACTTCTTGAAGGACAGGGGGTGGGGAGCGACCTCGAAGACAGTACGCGCATTCGATTCGGGACCCGTTCTCCGCTGCGTCCGGGATGGCTCGAGTCCCGTCGACTTCGCTTGACCTTGGCATCAAGAGCGATGGGATCCCACGTCGAGCTCACGCCGCTCCCCCTCTCCTCCACGTACATCGCTCCCTTGATCGAGGCCCTCCGGGCCCGGCCCACGTCCGTGGCGCTCTCCGGACAAAACCGAGTCCAGCTCACCCACGTCGCAGTCGGCCTCGCGAAACGCCTCGATTCGCAGTTCCTTTGGTTCGATATCCGCAGCAGCCAATCCGAGGCGCCCCCCTGGCAGTCGGCGCTCGAGGTCGACATGTCGCCAACGAGACTCCACGTCATCGATGTGCCGGAGATGCATCTCGATAGTGCGGGCGCGGATCGGACCAGCTCGGAACCAGTCTACAGTCCGCCCGTGCTGTCTTCCCCAGGATTCCTCGACGATCTCTTGCGGATTCCCGAGAGCATCCGCAACGCGGCGCTCGAGATGGAGCCGGACCCGACTCCTCGGGTGATCTTGCTGACCAACGCGGAGCGAGCCAGTGCAGCCTTCGACGGAGCTACGGGAGCTCTCCGACCCTACATCGAGGCTCTGAACAAGGTGGGGGTTACGGTCGTCGTCACCGCGTGCAGTCGTCCCCGGGAGAACCGCCACGACTTTGATCTTCTGTTGTCGGAGGAAGGGTCACGAGACGACGCTCACGGTCCGTCGACCGTGACCTGCGAAGAGATCCGAACGGCCGGGCTCTTTCCCACGATCCCGCCCGGCTCGTCTTACGCATCCGATTCGTTCGCTCGCGGTTAGGCGATCCGCCCGACCCCTTCGCAACTTCCCTCAGACGTAGCGGGCGCACGGGTAGCAGTAGTACCGGCCGTACTGCGCGATGTACGTGGTGGTCTGGCCACAATTGGCACAGTTGGGGACCGCCGGAGCCGCTGCCGAGGCCGCCATCGGGGCGGCGGCCGCGACCGCCGGCACAGCGGCCGGCGGGGTGGGAGGCGACGGTCCCGAAGGAGGTCCGCCGGCCAATCCCGGCGGAGGGTAGTAGGGTTGAACGCCGGGACGCGTTCGTCGACGACGACGCTGCGCGACGAACAGAACCGCGGCGACCGCCACCACGACGATCACCACCGCGATCAGCAGATAGTCGAGCGTCGAGAGTCCGGAGGACGAAACCGGGTTCGCCGAGAAGTCCAGGCTGACCGGGGCGGTCCCCGCGCCGGTGACGTTCACGGTGCCCGAGCTGCTCGAGTAGCCGGAAACGGAGGTCGAATAGGAGTAGTTTCCCTTCGACACGTAGAACGCGATCGAGGTAGCGCCGTCCGACCACCGGGTCAGCGAGTTGCTCGCCAGCGGGACGACCAGGATGACGTTGTTCGCGTTGCCGGTCAGGGTCAGGGACCAGTTGGCGCCCGAGGGCAGGTTGGATTCCTCGAATTCGATCCCGAAGATCGTCGAGTACGTCACGAGCACGGACACGGGCGCCCCGTTGACCGTGAGCGTCCCGTTGGAGGGGTTCGGTCCGTATCCCGCCGCGGACCCAACGAGATATGGGTAACTTGCGTTCGGCTCGGTGAACGTAATCACGTTGGTCTTCGAGGTGTGCGCCAAACCGCCCAAGACGACCAACCACGTCGTTCCGTGGGGTAATCCAGACTCGGTGAACGTCACCAGGTAGGTCGCCCCGGAGAAGACCGTCAGGGACAGCGTCGCGCTGACCGAATGGGATGCGCTATCGTTCACGAACACTTTGACCGTGTAATTGCCCGCCTTCGTCGGGGTGCACGCGAACGAGGCAGTGTCCTGGGTCCCGCATCCCGGGGGAAGCCCCGTGTATGAGTACGAGTAGGGGGTTACGCCCCCGGTCGCGACCGTGGTGAAGGTGGTGGACTTTCCGACGGCGACAGGGGAGGGGTTCGCCGTGAAGGAGGTGACGGTGAGCGGGCCCCCCGACGTCCCGAGCTGGACGATCGATATGGTCCCACTGTCCGTGTCGGCCGTGTAGAGATATCCGTTCGCTGGGTCGACGAGGATAGAGTTGGGGGTGGAACCGACCACCACTTGCACCCCCGTTGCATTCAACACATCGGTCAGGGCGTTGTTGGAATCCGAAATCACGCTCAGATCGTCGCCGTCGGCGACGTCGTCAAGGACGAACACCTGGTTCGTCGCCTGATCATACGCGAGCGCCCCCGGAATCTGGAGGGATGGACTCTCGCTGATGGGGATGCTCGCGACCACTTTGTTGGTGGTCGTGTTGATCACGCTGATGGTGGAGTTGCCGGCGTCCGAGACGAAGATTTCCCCCTTCCCGCTATCGTAGGCCATGTAGAACGGTTCCGCGCCCACCTGAATGGATTTCCAGGCCGTGTCGTTCTTGTCCGAGATCACCGTGATGTTGGTTCCTAGGTCGTCCGCAAAATAGAGCTCCGAGTTCACCGGGTCGTAGACCGAGGGGCCGTCGTCTCCCCCGATCGACACTAAGCCGGCAGTGATATTCGTCACGAAAGCACCCGTCGCAGCGTTCAGCACCGTGACATTCCCGGTGCCCCCGTCGGCCACGAAGATCTGGTGGGTCCCGCTATCGTAGGCGATTGCGCTCGGGAAGATCCACAAGGATTGGGTCAGCACACTTTTGTACGTCGAGTCGGAAAAGGCCGTTACGTTCCCTAAATCCAGGGTCAGGGGTACGTACGTCGCAAAATTGGCTTGGTACACCAAGCCTTGGACGCTGTCGTATGCTAGCTCAGCCGGAGACACGTTCCCGGTGGGGGTTTTGGCGACCACCTTGTTGGTGGCGGCCGAAATCACGCTCGTGTTGTTCGCCTCATCAACCCAGATCTGGTTTTTGCTCGTGTCCAATACCATGTTGCGGGGGCTATAGTGACCGGGGCCGGTTTGGTACGTGGAGGGAAGGTAATTCCCCGGAACGAGGGTGTTGTTCGCGAGTACCAGCGTGTCGATGACGGACGTCCCACTGGCGGCGTGGACTGCCGGACCTCCTCCGTGGGATGGGGCGGATTCGCTCGACCCGTGCGTGCCGCTGCCGACCTCAGGCGCACTGACCGCATGGCCGCGAGCGGGGCTGGCCGACAAGGAAGGGCTCGAAAGGGCGGAGCTTGCGGCAACCGCGGTGCCCAGAAGAGTAGTCAGCACGACTAGCACAGCGCAGATTCGCCCAAGACCTCGAGGAGCTGACATAGACCTGGTCCCAACGGCGAGAGAGGCAGGGGGTTATCCAACTTCCGATTTCGCCCGCGAATACGGTGTCCGTTAGCCGCCCCAGGGCCAGACATGTCGGGAATTTCGACTAGCACCCTGCCTTGACCTCTGTGGACAAACGAAGACTTGAGGGGCCCGGGAACCTTCGAAGCGCGAAGGAAGCCGACTTTTCGATCATCTCTCGGCGAGGTGGGTCTCTCCTCTCGAGCGGAATTGCCGGGAGTCGGATGCGCCCAGATCGGATTTGGTGGGGAGTGTCGAAGGGAAAATCAGGTCACCACTTTCGGAGGGCTTGCGCGACTTGTTTTCTCGCCGCCTTTGTTTGGTGGCCCGGCCCGGTCCGCGTGTAACCGGTGCATCCGCAGGCGCGACAATGGCCATCCGACCCGTGCAACCGCTTCTGGTGCATGCAGCCGGAAGTTTCGCACTCAGTCGTCAACTCGGCTTCCCTCGGCGTCGAACACCTGTATTAGTGGAGCACGGTGGAGGCTAAAGGTAAGTCGCTCCCGCGGGGCGGGTACCGTGCGACCTCGCCCCGGGCGAAAAACCGGCCGGGCGCCACCGCAAGTGCATATCTAGAGGTGGCCGCGTTCGCTCCCGTAAGATGGACTCTCGTGCCGCAATTCGGTCGGTTCCTGACGGACTGTCAATGAAATACCAACATGTTCTCCGCCGGGCGTAGGAGGAGCGGGTCGACGCCGATGGCAGGTCAGCCGCCGGAACCCGTCTCTCAGAGAATGAGCCAGGATCGGGTGTCAAAGCCGCCGACCGCTACCGCGCTCTCGTTCGGCCGGACACCCTTCGGGATCCACCTCCTCGTCGTCCTCCTCGCCGTGGCCGCGATCTTGGGCGCCTTTTCGGCCCTTACGCCTTGGTATGTAGAAACCGGAACGGTACCGGGCCCCACCATCATCACCACCTTTCAGGTGGCCTTCACGCCCGGACCGGGAGGATACATCGCCTCCTGTTCCACGTTTCTGACCGCCCACTACTCCGATTGCACCTCCGTAGGGACCACGTACGGCGCGGGGAATGGAACGGACCTGCTGGCGGGCCTCTATCTTGGGCTCCTCGGCGGCATGGCCGCCATGGCCGTGCTGGCCTTCGGGGGACTGGTCGTCATGGGATCGTCCGCGGCGGGAAGTCTGCGCATACGACGCGCCCAGTTGCTGCTGGTCACTCTAACGTTGGCCGCGATCATCATCGGCGCCGTCACCATCCTGACGATGGCGGCCTTCCAGGGCGCAGCGCTCAGCGATAGCGGTGCGTGCGCGGGATTCACTACTTCGCTCACTCCGTGCAACAGCCTGTTCGGCCACGCGAGCGGGATCGGCTGCAGCGGCGGGACGTGTGCCGAGACCAATCTGAATTGGTATCCGGCCGTCGGCTGGTATCTCGCCCTTGGTGCCATCGGGCTCCTCGAGGGGGCCCTTCTCACGCTTCGCTACCAAGCCTTGGGAGCTCCCTGCCCACGTTGCGGCGGGCCGAACCGCTTCCACGCCAAGTTCTGTGACGTCTGCGGAAATCCGGTGCGGCCGCCCGCGACGGAGTAACCTCCCGTCGGGCGTCTCCCAAGGATGCGGCACGGTCGGAGTCACCCATCGGGTCCGTACGGATGATGGCGAACCAGGTGGAGGGTTGGGTGTTCGTCGGCTTTCCGGACGAGCACTTGCGCTCGATGCTTCGCCCCGGAACCGTCCGTCTATGGGACGACGCTCGAACGATTGGCAAGACTCCCGGCCAGCCGGTCCTCTTCCTCCAAACGCGGGAGCGAGGGGCCGCCTGGGTCGGCTCCGGAGTCGTCACGGCGGTGGACGAGCGGTGGAAGGCCTTCGGGGTCTACGTGGAGACACGAATCCTCCTTCCGCGAATGCTGGCGACGGAAGCCGGGAGGCCCGATGGCCTGCCGAACACGGGAGTACGTCCGACGGATTCGATCCGGTCCCAGGGGATGGCCGCCTGGGAGAATCGCACGCTGGCCACACGAATGGGATTCGAGGGTTTTCGGTCTCGGACCCCCTACTTGGAGGAGGGAAGAGACATCCGATTGACGGCCTCCGACCTGAACGTCCTCTACCAACTCCAACCCGCTCTCCGCAGCCTCTGGCCCAAGTAGCGGTTCTCACCGGATTCTCGGCGGGCTCCTCACGCTCCGGAGAGTTCGGAATCCGCCCGTCACGAGGGCGACCGTGCCGGCGATGACGAACCCGAGGAAGGAGCCGAGCAGAGAGGGGTCCGCCCCGAGGTAGACGGAGATGCCGGCCGAGGTCCAGATGACCGCGGCCACGCCAAGAGCGGTTGCGAATTCGTAACGGTCGGCTCCGGCAAGAATGGCGGCAGCAAAGAATAGCAGAACCCCAGCGATCGCGGTAGCGGAGCCCCAGTCAGCCGCGACGAACGCGCCTAAGGCGACGAACAATCCCCCCAGGAGCGCGAGGGCCTCCCACCAGGCAACCGAGCCCTCGAGGGGAGGAAAACCGACCGAACGGTGCGCGGGAACTTCCACGACGCGGCCGTCCACAACGATGACGTTCCGGCCCACGTGCTCCTCCATCCGGGCGCTCTGTCCTAAGACGCTGGGCAGACTTACCTCTGGCGCAACGAGAGAGGTTAGCGCTGCGTGGGACGATCGCCCCATTCGCGAACTATCGGCAGTCGCTCGACCACCCCACCGAGGGGCCGGGCAAGGGGGCACGGGGCCGCGGCCGACGGCCGTGGCTAAGTCGATCGCTTCCCCGTTGTGAATTTCGCCCGCGTCCTACTGGGCCGCTCGCCGCAGGAATTCGGCGGGTGCCCGACGGATCAGATCATCGAGCAGCGAGGGAATGTTCTTGGTAACCGGAACCCCATGGCCGGGTAACAGCACTTCCGCATCGAGCTTACGGAGCCGGGCGAGCGACCCCACCGCTTGTTCCAAGCTGCTCGCGAACTTGGGAGCGGGCAAAGTGAGCTGACCATTCCGCTCCACGGCCGCGTCCCCCGAGAAGAGAATCTTCCGAGTCGGATCATAGAAGACGACCTCTCCCGGAGTATGACCGGGGGCGTGGACGACGACCAACGAACCGATCCGGTCGCCGTCCTTCAAGGGCATCGCGACGGGCGCCGGATGGATTCTCATGAAGAGGCGCATCAGTAGCGGCAGTGGGGTCTTCGTGCGACCGTCGACGTACGGTGCGTCATCGATATGGCAGGCAAGAGATGCCGGCGTGTTTTGAAGGAGGTACGCCGCACCTCCCATGTGGTCCACATGATGGTGGGTGAGGAGCACCTTGCCCACAGAAGAAAGAGGCTGGTCGGCGGTCCGAAAGGCCCGCACGATCAGTTTCGCCTTTCGGGAAAATCCGGTGTCAATGAGGTACGTCTCGTCCCCGTCCCGGTACGTGTAGCTGTTCACAAATCCGGGGATCCGACCCACGCCGTCGACCACCGGTACACCCGGGGGAGTTCTCGACCCGCTCGCCATCGAATTCACCTCCGGGCAAGACCGACGTCATCGCGTCGATTCTTCCCCCTCGTCCATCTCGGCAGGACCCATAATCGTTCGGTCGTCGAATACGCCTACGGGTAAGGGGTTTCGGGACCGATCCACGGGCCCGTTCGCCGGATTCAAGTATCCACCCAGGAGTGTCCGTCCCATGTCGGCTCCGGACGCCCATACCGAGCTTGAGCAGGTCGAGAAGTACCGATTCACCGTGACCTTCGTGGACGCGCCGTTCCCCGGACTGACGGTGGACGAACCTCCCCCGATAGGAGCAGATGCGGGACCCAACCCCGTACAGTCGCTCGCAATGGCGGTCGGACATTGCATGAGCTCAACCTTGCTCAGCACGCTCGAACGCGCTCATGTCCGGGTGACTCCGCTGCATACGACCGTTCGAGCGACCGTCGCTCTGAACGAGAAAGATCGACGTCGCGTCCGCCGCCTCGCGGTGGAAATCGCCACCCAGCCGGTGGACGAGGCGGACCGGAGCCGCTTCGATCATTGTGTGGAGATCTTCGTCGATTTCTGCACGGTCTCCGGGGCGGTCCGCGAAGGAATCGCGATCGACCATCGTGTCGGGCCGCGGTGAGCGGATCGGACCTTCAGTCGTAGGTCGGGTCCGTTTCCATCCGAATAATGACGTGACCGCAGTTGGGGCATTGGACGAGCCTCCAATCGATCTCGACCGGGACGGAATGCCTGCAGTTTGGGCAAAGAGTGGAAGATTGATCCTCTGCCATACTCCACCACCGGTAGGGGATTCTATGTTAGAGCGTTGTCGCCCGCCGGCAGAACCCTGGCCGCCGCGTCTAGCATCAGGGTTGAGCGCATTCCGGAGCTGAGGTCGAGGAGTGTTTCATCACCCCTCCGAATTCCTTTAACGACCGAATTCTTCCCCAAACCGAGAACCCCATGAGCGGCGAAGTCGGCCACTTTGAGATACCTGCGGACAACACCGAACGAGCGCGCAAGTTCTACTCGGCCACATTCGGTTGGAAGATGACCCGAATGCCCGACATGGACTACACGATGGTGGCCACCGGCGCTACTGACGACAAGGGCATGCCCAAGGAAGCCGGATACATCGGTGGTGGCATTGGACAGCGGGGGGGCCCGCTGGAGCACCCCGTCGTGACGATCATAGTGGACGACATCGGCGCAGCCGTAAAGAAGATCGAAAAGAACGGCGGAAAGATCATCCGAGAAAGGCAATCCGTCGGAGGCAACATGGGATTCACGGCCTACTTCAAGGACAGCGAAGGGAACGTCGTCGGCCTCTACCAGCCGGCGAAGATGTAGGCCCGAACCCGGTTCGGATGGTGGGTCAATCCTCGGGAGCGGGAACCGACCCTCGGAGTCTCCGCACAGTTTCCCTCAGAAGCGACCGCATCGCCTCGGGGTCCTTGCCGACGGACGACCAGAACTCCCACGAGTAGAGGACCAAGCATCGCGCTGCGGTGGCCGCCTTCACGCTCGCGGTCCGGGGCTCCTCGTCGAGGAGGGCCATCTCCCCAAAGAACTGGCCGGGACCGAGGGTCGCGACGATCTTGCCGGACCTTTCCACGTTCACCTTTCCCTCGACAACAAGGTAGAACCGGATCGCCTTCTCGTCCTGGCGGACGATGACGTCCCCCGGCGTGTAGCTCCGGTCGGCCGCCGTGGCGGCGAGGGTGTGAAGGAGCTTCTTGCTGAGGCCGGAGAATAGAGGAACCGCCCCGAGCTGCTTCATCACGGTCTCTGGATCCATCGCACTCGACATTCGGGTTCGCCTCTCTCCGACGAGGGGTTCCGATAGATGAAGGCATTGGGGGGGCCGACCGACCGCGAGAAGCGTGCGTGACGTCGGCCGGACGCGGGACGAATTGCACCCACCGAGGCCTTGATGTGCGTGGATCGCAGTCGCCTCCTGAGGACCGGCCATGTACTGCCAGCAGTGCGGGAAGGAGATTCCGTCAGGCAGCCCGACCTGCCCCGCGTGCGGCTTCAACGCGATGGCTCGCAGGCCGACGCCCTCGTCCGGCTCCGATTCGATCGAGCATTTCGTCTCCGAGACGAAGAAGGCCGCCAAAGAGCTAGCAGCGGCGGCCGCCACTCTTTCCCAGCGGGTGGTCGACAAGGCCGCCGGCGCTGCGAGAAATCCACCCGCCTCGGTCAAACGCGCAACCCGGAAGGCGGCCGAAGAGTTGGAGAAGGCGGCGAGGGAGATCGACCGGATCATTCGGGACTTATAGTTCCCCTGTCCCGGATTGCGAGGGAGACCGGCTCACCTAGGAACCTCCTATCGATTCGCGGCCCGTGCCGGAATGACTCGATGCACGAGCGCCACCTCCTAGAATCACACGGACAGGGACCGGGTTCGGCCTCCGCGCTTGGGTGATGAATAAGTTCGTATAGGTGGACGAAATGGGGCCGTTGTATGTCAGGTCCTACAGCCCCACCTCCACCGCCCTCGGCGTACCCAGTGGCTTACGCCCCGGCGCAGCCGGCACCGACCCCCGTGAAACTTCCCGGGGGAATGACCCTCTGGGATCTGATCGGCTTCGTCATCATCCTGGTCGGAGCCATACTCATCTTGGTCGGTTTTCTCGAAGGGGACGCGGCTATCGGCCAACTGACGGCCACCCCGCCCTCGGAGACAAATTACGCGAATGATTTGCAATCGTTCTTCGTATGGACGGGAGTCGGTATCTTCCTCACGATTCTGGGCTGGCTGCTTCGGGTAATGGTGTTCCCCATGCTTGCCGCTCGGAAGCAGGCGGCTCCCTCCGCGATGGCTCCCGCGCCTCCGCAGGCTGCGCCCGTCATGGCTCCTGCCGCAGCTCCCCCGATGGCACCCGCGCCAGTTCCGGCGACTCCCGTTTGCCCGAAGTGCGGTAAGCCCACCACGTACATCGCCCAGTACGGCAGGTACTACTGCTACACTGACGCAGTTTACGTCTGAAGGGCGACATGGACGGCGCCGGCGGGGATTGTTTCCCCGCCGACGGTCGGTGCAAGCCCCGTTGCACCCACCGGCGGCCCTTCCCCCGTAAGTACGGACGGCATTACTTCCCGGGAGCCCCATGATAAGCGGAGCCCACTTCGTCCTCTTCAGCAAGGATGCGGAAGCGGATCGCGAGTTCTTCCGAGACGTCCTGAAATTCCCGCACGTTGACGCGGGCGAGGGCTGGCTGATCTTCGCGCTACCGCCCGCCGAGGTAGCGATCCACCCGGCGGCGGAGAATGGCTCGCACGAGCTCTATCTGCTGTGCGTTGACCTCAAGGCGACGCTCAAGATTCTCCAACAGAAGAAGGTCCGGTTCTCGACTCCCGTAGAGCGGGATTGGGGTACGATCACGAACATCAAGCTGCCGGGCGGGGGCGAAGTGGGGTTGTACCAACCCCGGCACGCGCTGGCGCCCCGCTAGGGCTCGGAAGACTTGCGGGCCGGGGTTGGCGGGAGTCGCCCGAGATTGGAGCACGGCGAAGAACCCGCGAGGGGTCCGCAGGTCCCGGCGGCGGACGGGACTTATTCTTCCCGGCGCCGGCGCTTCCGGCGGTCGTCGTCATCGTCGGAGCGGGGGGGCCCGCGGCGGTCAAAACTTCGGGACGGCCGTCCGGCTCCGTAGCCGCCACGGCCCCGATAAGGAGGTCGACCCCCGGACGAGGGCCGGAACTCGCGACGTCCATAACGCGGTCCTCCTCGATCGCCGCGACCACCGCCGCTGTCACTGCGGGGTGGCAAGGTGAACCGGTTTCCGCACGATTCGCATTCGCCCACGAGCATCCCGTCGTCGCCCGTCGAGAACCGTAGGGTGGCCCCGCATTTCCGGCACGGTCGACCGCGAGGGGCTTCCGCGTCAAACCTCTCGGGCCGTTCCCGTTCCCGCTCAAACTTCGGCTCCCGCTCGAGCTTCGGCGCTTCTCGCTGGGGGACGAAGACGGTGGTAATCTCACAATCGGCGCAGACCGCCTCAAGCGAACCGTTCTTGCCTTCTCGGAACGCGAGAGGGGCTCCGCATTCTTCGCACTCGGGCCCGCCTTCGACTCCCGCGATCGCGACCGCGCCAGGCTCGGCAGGGGACGTAGCCCCTGAAGGACCCCGGGCCAGACGAGAGGAGACGGTCGTGCCTTCGACGAACGCGAACTCCTTCGAGCACGACGGACAGGTTCCGGTGCGGAGGTGCACCTCGCGTTCGTCGAAATCCATCGAAGTGCCACAGTCGGGGCAGGAGCCGGTCATGGTTGATCCCCGTAGGAAGGAACCGGCCCCCTCATTACATCCCCCTGCCGTTTCGCGCGGGCGACTCCATCGGCGACGGCGGGTCCGGTTTAGCGTTCTGCGGGTTCGCGGGAGTGCATCGCGACTTGGCGGTCGGTCTTCGCGACCGTCTCGGGTTCCACGCTGCGGTTGATCGTGACCTCGTTGATGATCACCAGCATCTCCAGCGCCATGAGAAGGTTCGAGACGACGCGCTGGGCGGCCACCGCAAGTCGACGGTCGGAGATACGACGAGCGAGCGCGTCCCCGAGCTTGTAATCGGCCGGGAGGACTCGGTCGATCTCGTTTAGGTTCGCGTTCGCGTCCACCACCGAGAGCCGGCCGAAGGCATCCATCGTCCGTTCGAGCAGGCTCTCGACTCGCTCGATCAGCGTGACCAGGTCGGCGACGGCCGCCTTCGGCAAGCGCTGGAGTCCCGGCAGATTGTCGCCGAGCTCGCGGCCCACCCCCGAGATCAGGTCTCCGGTGACCTCGAGGACCTTCGCAAGCAGTCGGTAGCCGATCTGGTAGTGGTGGCTCTCCACCCCGATGTCGCGCGCGACCTGGAAATCGTCGGAGGAGAGCAGCAGTTGACGCACCATCAACAGGTAGAATCGGTCGATCTCGTCCTCCATCGGTCCGAGCTGCTGGAGGGCGGTGCGGTTCCCGCCGGTCAGGACCGATCGGCAGGTCTCGAGTTCGGTCCGCAGCATTCGCACGACTTGGCTCATGAGGCGGTGGAACTGGTAGCGCCCCGGGTCGACGAAGTTCTGCACCTCGACCGCCCCCGAATCCTCCTCGACGACCGTCATCCCGAGGACGTGGGCGACGGTGCTTCGAACCTCCTGCCGCTGTTCGGAAGTCAGGCCGGAGCGCGCGGTCACGACGATCTGGTCCTGACCGGTAATGTAGGCCCCGATGAGCAGGCGGGCCAGAAGCTTCGGAGGCGCGCCGCTCGCATCGATCCGCAGGAGCTTCTGGCGTCGGTCCGACGGGGTCTCCGCGTTCGCCGGGCTGATCTCGAGACGCCCCCCTCCAATGTCGCGAAATCGGAGAGTGTCGCCCGTGTCGAGGTTCATCGAATCGGTCCAGGCCTTCGGGAGGGTGATCGAGAGGGACGAGGAGCCGGTTCGCTGCACTCGCCGGGTGAATCCGGGGGCGGCCGGGGTCTCCGGCGGTTCCTTCCGAGCCCGGGGCATCGCGACCGCATCGTCTCGGGGTCATTAACGGTCTGCCCGGACGCCCTCGTGCGACCGGGACCCCCCCGCGGGTCTCCTTACTCTCCTTACGGCCGTGACCGTACCCGCATCACCCCCCCGGCCCTTCTCCCCTCCAGAGGCGTCACATGCGACCAGGACAAGGATTCCGAGTGTTCGACAGAGCCGACTGGCGACGAAAGGCACGGGTGCCCGATTTGGCGCAACGTGCGGAGATCGAGAAGCGACCCTCGCAGGTCGCGGACCGAAAGACGCAGGGGAAGTGGTAACCATGGCATTCATCGACTTCCTGGCGTTCCAAGAAGCTCTGCTGATCGTAGCCGCGGTCATCGTGGGCTACGTGGGCGTAGCGGTACTCCTGTCGATGCGTCACAACGACGCCGCCGGAGTGAAGAGCGCGCTCAAGGCCGGTGCCATTCCCCTCGGTAGCGTCGGCGTGATTGCAACAGCGCTTTCCGTGTGGGCGGAAGAGGCTTGGCCACTTCCCGGGAGCTACAACATCCTGTTCACGGATGTCTTCCTCCTGTTCGGGGTCACGCTCGTGGTCCTCGCCGTCTCGATGGCCACCTCCTCGAAGCTCCAGTATGCCGGTATTTTCGCGCTCGTCGCGGGCGGCATCACGATCTGCTACGGGTGGAACGGCTACATCTTGCACATGACGAAGGAGCCGCTCCAGACCTTCATGCTCTACGGAGCATTCGGTCTGGCCGCGATCCTCTCGTTCCCCGCAACGATCATCACCGACCACTACCTGGCCCACCCCGAGAGCTCGGTCTTCGCGAAGCCCTCGTACTCGGCGACCCCCAGCCGGCGCCCGTCGATTCAGGGTGCGAGCCGAGCGGTCCAACCGATTGTCCCGGTGGAGTCCTCGGACAGCCCGAACGCAACCGTGACCACGACCTTCCACCTGCCGATCTACATCAGCACCACGTTGCTCATCTTCGTGGCGATGATGGCGCTCGCGGGCATCGCAGCGATGTTCTACCTGGACAGCACGCTGCCGGCCCACCTTACGTCGGCGCCGTAAGTCGGAAGGACGAACGAAGGGATCGAGAGACCCCGGAGTCGGAGATGGTAGCGAAACGACGCCTCGCCCCCTCCGACCCACCCCTCCCCCCAGCCGTGGTCTATACGGCCCACGAGCTGGGGGAGGGGCGCCTAGAGCCCGGCCTGCCCGACGGTCGGCCCCAGAAGGTTTTGCGAATCGATATGACGGGGGCCCCGCCGAATCTGCTCGGCCGACTGCTGGTCGGGAGCTATATCACCGGCCAGGACCAAGTGATCGTCTCGGCGCGCCACGGTCTCACCCTCGAGCAGAGGAAGGAGATTCGTCAGGTGGTCGACCGAACGCTCGGAATGACGGTCGTGGCCGAGAGCCCGGCCACCGTTGAGATTCAGAATTTCATCGACCCAGGTAAGCACGAGCTCCCCCGCCTCCTTCACCGGGTCGTGCAGTTGCTGCGGGCCGAACTCAAGGTCTGTCACGCGGCCCTCACACAGGACGACTCCCGGGAACTTTGGCAGATCGAGAACCTCGAAGAGGAGATCGACCGACTGTACCTGTTGATGGTCCGGCAGCTTCTTCTCTCCTCCGACAACCCCCGGATCGCGCGGAACATTGACGTCGAGAGTCATCACTACCAGATCGGAGACCGGCTGGTGGCCAAAGTACTCGAAGTCACCGGCGACCTGATCCACGAGATCGGAAAGGACCTTCAAGAAAACCTGCCGGGACTGCGAAGAATGCCTCGACGTGTCATGGACGAGCTGGTGACCCGGCTCGAGCGGCTCGACCTCCTCCTCACCCAAACCATGGAGGCGTTCGGCCATCTTTCCGTCGTAGAGGCGAACTCAAACTTGAACGAAATCGGCCAGACACTCCCGAAGGGAGCCGACCTCGGGCAGCTCATTGCCCGACGTGTCGGGAACCGCAAGGTCGCCGTCGCGGCCCAGCGGATCACGTCGAATCTGGCGATGTCCCTTGAGATGCTGATCATCATCAACGAAGTAACGATCAACCGCAGCGTGGAACCGGAGACCGTGGCACTTACCGGCACACGGTTGCAGGTGGGCGTTCCCGCTTCCCACCGGCCCCCGAGGGTTTCCCATACCTCGATCGCCATCCTGGCCACGGCGCCCCGCCGGGTCGTCCCGTCGGGAGCCTGAAGCCCTTCCCGGCCGCCGCTCCCCTCGCCCGGCGAAATCGCGTAACCGATTCCGACTCCCCCGCTCTAATGTAGCGACGAACCGTGGCCGATCATGGTTCGTTCCCCGTCGACCGGGCTCGAGTTCTCCCGCGTGCGGCTCCTGGTCCGCGATTTTCGTAAGTCCTACCACTTCTACCGTGACCGCCTCGGACTCACTCCGGTGAAAGGGCATGGCGAGCCCCCGTACGGCGAGTTCGAGTGGAAGGGCCAGCCCCTCCTTTCCCTCTTTGACCGAAAGCTGATGGCCTCCGCCGTCGGCCTCGCTCCCGGTCGGTACGCGGAGAAGAACGTGGGGCGGTCCACCCTGGTCTTCGAGGTGGACGATGTCGATCGGGTCGCGACTCGACTCCGAAGGCGAAAGGTTCGTCTCTGGCGGGGCCCGACAAATCGGCCCGAATGGGGGCTTCGAACGATCCACCTACGTGATCCGGACCAATACCTGATCGAGATCTACTCCGAGATTCCTCGTAAGAAGGAGCGCAAGCGCCGATAACTCCCGCAGGAGGAGAATGTCGGAGGAGGCAAAGACCCGCCCTCTCGACGGGACTGAGTCCCTGGCAAGACAGTACATGTGTCTTTTTATATGAGCGCTTTCTTACTTATCGCGAAGGAAGACGGGGTTCCTGCGGCGTTGTCGCGGGGTCCCCGACATCACAACCATGTCGAAGATCATAGGGATTGACCTCGGGACCAGCAACTCAGCAGCGGCCGTGCTCGAAGGTGGCCGTCCGGTCATCATTCCGAGCTCGGAAGGGACCACGGTGGGGGGAGGAAAGGCGTTCCCGTCGTACGTCGCATTCACCAAGGACGGGCAATTGGTCGTCGGGGAACCTGCTCGGCGCCAAGCGATCTCCAACCCCGAGGGAACCGTCACCGCCTTCAAGCGAAAGATGGGAACGGACTACCAGTACACCCTCCACGGAAAGAAGTACACACCGCAGCAACTGTCGGCGTTCCTGCTTCAGAAGATCAAGCGAGACGCGGAAGCGTTCCTCGGCGACAAGGTCGAGAAGGCCGTGATCACCGTTCCCGCCTACTTCAACGACAACCAGCGGCAGGCGACGAAGGACGCGGGCGCGATCGCGGGCCTCGAAGTCATCCGGATCATCAACGAACCGACGGCGGCGTCCCTCGCCTACGGCCTCGACAAGGCCGGGAAGAATCAGAAGATCCTCGTCTTCGACCTGGGCGGCGGAACCCTCGATGTCACGCTGATGGACTTCGGAGAGGGAGTCTTCGAGGTCATGTCGACGAGCGGCGACACGCAGCTCGGTGGCACCGACATGGATAACGCGGTCACCGAGTGGATCGCGGCGGAATTCCAGAAGGAGTCCGGCGTCAACATCCGCTCCGACAAGATGGCGATGCAGCGGGTGCGCGACGCAGCCGAGAAGGCGAAGATCGAGCTCTCCTCGACCATGGAGACCCAGATCAACCTCCCGTTCCTCACGGCCACACACGAAGGACCGAAGCACCTCGCCCTGCCCCTCAGCCGGGCCAAGCTCGAGGAGCTCGTCCGCCCAATCGTGGACCGATGCCGGGCGCCGGTCGAGCAGGCGATCAAGGACGCCAAGATCGCAAAGGACCAGATCAGCCGCGTCGTATTGGTCGGCGGTCCGACCCGGATGCCGATTGTCCAGAAGTTCCTCGAACAGAACATCGGCCGTCCGATCGAGCACGGGGTCGACCCGATGGAATGCGTCGCCACGGGCGCGGCGGTCCAGGGCGGCGTGCTCGCCGGCGAAGTGAAGGACGTCGTCCTGCTCGATGTCACGCCCCTTTCGCTCGGGGTCGAGACCCTGGGCGGGGTCGCGTCACATCTGATTGAGCGGAACACGACCATCCCCACCCACAAGAGCCAGATCTTCACGACCGCCGCCGACAGCCAATCAACGGTCGAGATCAAGGTCTACCAGGGCGAACGACCGATCGCGGCCGACAACGTCCCCCTCGGGAGCTTCCTCCTCACAGGGATTCCCCCGGCGCCGCGCGGGATCCCGCAGGTCGAGGTTTCGTTCGACATCGACGCGAACGGGATCCTCAACGTCTCCGCGAAGGACCTCGCCTCGGGCCGAAAGCAGGGGATCACGATCACCGCGTCCAACAAGCTCTCGAAGGACGAAGTCGCCAAGATGGTCCACCAGGCCGAGGAGTTCGCCGAGAAGGACCGCGAGCGCGCCGAGCTCATCCAGGCTCGGAACGCGGCCGAGTCCCTCGCGTACGAGGCCGAGCGGGTCGTCACCGACCAGAAGGAGAAGATCTCCCCAACGGAAGCCGACGGTCTTCGGGAGAAGGTGAAGGCGCTGCGAGCGGTCATCGGCAAGAGCGACGCCACGCTCCGGGAGATCCGGGACCAGACCGACGAACTCACGAAAGCGTTGCATGCGGTGGCCCAGAAGCTCTACCAGTCCGCGACCCCGCCGGACGCGGGGCATGCCGAGGCTCCTCCGAGCGGCGGGACTTCAGAAACTCCCCCGGCGGGCGGCACGGGCCCCGTCGACGCCGACTTCAAGGTGGTCGACTCCAACAGCAACGGCGAGAAGGGCCAACCGTAGGGCGTCGTTCGCCTACGCGGGGGCGACGGGCCTCGGCCACTCCCGGCCTTTCGCCGGTCCGATGTACTCGACATCGGGCCGGATGAGCCGATTGTCGGCGGCCTGCTCGAGCGCATGCGCCGTCCATCCCGCCGTGCGGGCCACGGCGAACGTCGGGGTGAACATCTCGCGGGGGAGGCCAACCGCCTCGAGGACGACCGCGCTGTAGTACTCCACGTTGGTGAACAGCCGAGCCTCGGGTCGCGCACGACGCAAGGCAGCAAGCGCGGCTCGCTCGACCGCCTCGGCGAGCTCGAACCGGGCCGGGTCGGCGACGGAGCGGGCGATTTTGTGGAGTACGAGGCCGCGCGGGTCCTCCGTCTTGTACGCCCGATGTCCGAACCCGAAGAGCAACTCTCGGCGAGCGAGACGATCCGAGATCCATTCGTCGGCACGCTCGGGCGTGCCGATCGCGTCCAACATCTCGGAGACGCGGCTCGGCGCGCCCCCGTGGAGCGGCCCTTTCAGCGTCGCGAGCGCGGCGGTGGCCGCGCTGATGAGGTCGGATTGGGTCGAGATGGCCACCCTGAGCGCGAACGTCGAGGCGTTCATCCCGTGGTCCGCGAGCAGGCACAGGTACCCTTCGAGGGCTCGGACCCCTTCGGGCGTGGGCTCCGTCCCCGTGAGCATCCACAGGTAGTTCGCCGCGTGCGAGAGCTCCGGGCGGGGAGCGGTCGGGCTCTGACCCCGCGACCGGCGGACGAACCGCGCGAGGAGGACCGGCGTCTGGGCGATGAGGCGGAACCCCTCCTCTAAGGTAGGAGGGTATCCGTACGTTCCGTCTCCCAGGGACGAGAGCATCGTCCGCAAGGCTTCGAGGGGAGGGAGTCGAGAGGGCAGGGCATCGACGACCCGCTCGGCCGTCGAGGGAGGATTTCGATTCGCCTTCAGCGCAATCACGACCTCGGGCGACGGGTCGACCGTGGGCGGGTCACCGTAGAGGAGCAGATGGACGATCGATTCGTACGGTATCCCGGGGACAAGCATGCGCACATCGAACCCGCGATACACGAGGTCGCCGGTGTTCCCTCCGACCCAAGAGACCTGGGACTGGCCGACTACCACGTCGTCGAGGCCCTTCGAGAGGTGCGCCGGCGTCACGCCGGGCCGAATACGGTCGTCAAGATATCGTCCGCCCTGCCTCGAAAACGCTTAAGGCCGAGTTCGGGTCGGCACGTCGATGGTCGATGGCCCCGCCCACCTCGTCGAGCGCCTGCTTCAGCAGCGCGTGACACTGGAGCTGAAGGACACTCGAATGCTGACGGGCAAGCTCGTCGGGGTGGACGAGCACATGAACCTCGTCCTTGAGGACGCCGAGGAGCGGACCTCCGAGGTCACGCGCCACCTCGGCCGGGTCGTCCTGCGAGGGTCAAACGTCGTCACCCTGAACGCCCCGCAGGGCGCGGCAGGGAAGTCCTCCTGATGGGACCGTCCGCCGGCGCCAACCTCGATTCCGTTCGTCCCCGTCCGAAAGGCGAGGCGCTCGCCGTCCTGAAGCTGCTGGCGATCGCGGGGGGCGACCACGCTCCCGTCGTCTTCACCTCCCGGGAAATCGGCGAACGGATCGGAGTGAGCCAACAGGCGGCGGACCGCTACCTCCTGGCTCTCGAGGCGAAGGGTCTCCTCACCCGGTCGATGGCGCAGCGTCGCCAGCGACTTCTCCTCACTCCCGCCGCGATGGAGCTCCTTCGCAGCGAGTACCACGGGTACCGCCGGATCTTCGAAGGTCCGGCGAAGGTGTCCCTCTCGGGCAAGGTAACCTCGGGACTGGGAGAGGGCCGCTACTACCTCAGTCAGCCGGGATATGTCATCCAGTTCACGGAGCGTCTCGGGTACTCACCCTACCCCGGCACGCTCAACGTGCGGCTGGGGACGGAGGCCCTTCGCAAGGCTTCCCTGGTCTCGGAATGGAGCGGGTTGCGGATCGACGGCTTTCACGCGAGCGGCCGGACCTTCGGGGGGGCGACCTGCTTTCCCGCCCGCATGAACGGCCACTCTTGCCACCTCATCCACCCCGACCGGACCCACTACAAGGACGTCATCGAGTTCATCGCGCGCGATTGTCTGCGGGAGACCTTGCACATCCAGGACAACGACGTCGTCGAAGTCGCCATCGAGGAATCGTGACGCCGGAATCGATCGGTCGCTCCGTCGCTCGGGATCGTCGACCCGACCCGGCCCCCTCGGGCGAGGCACGTCGGTACGTCAACCAATGGGTCGAGGCGGAGGCGATCGGGCCGGAACGCGTTCGCGCGTTCGTCCTGATCCTTCGGACGCGCGGATGCTACTGGGCCGACGTCAAGGGCTGCTCGATGTGCGGATACGCGAAGGATACGCTCGGACGGTCCGCGACGCCCGAGGAGCTCGCCGAGCAACTTTCCCGCGCTCTCGCTCGATACCGGGACGAACCCTACGTGAAGATCTACACGTCGGGAAGCTTCCTCGACGACCGGGAGGTCGACCCGACCAGCCGTACGGCGATCGTAACCGCCTTCTCGGGGCGTGCCCGGAAGCTCCTGTTCGAAACCCTGCCCGAGTTCGCACGCCCCGAGACGATGAACCCTCTGCGGGACGCGTTCGCGGGAGAGCTCGAGGTCGCGCTCGGACTCGAGTCTACTGACCCCACCGTCCTCGGACGATTCGTCAACAAAGGTTCGCCCCCGTCCGAGTACCTCGCCGCCGCGGACCGGCTCGCCTCGATCGGCGTCCGCCGGAAGGCCTACCTGCTCCTCAAACCGCCCTACCTCGCGGAATCCGAGGCCGTCGCGGACGTCGTCCGCTCGGTCCGGGAAGCGGCTCCCCACTTCGATTCGATCTCTGTGAATCCCGTGCACATCCAGAACGGGACCGTCGTGGAGTGGTTGTATCACCGGGGACGGTACCGACCGCCCTGGCTCTGGTCGCTCGTGGACGTCCTGCGGGACGGGTCGGCCGTCCGGGGAAGCTCCCGACTCGTTTCTTTCCCGACCGCCGGAGGATTGCCCCGGGGCCCGCACAATTGCGGCGCGTGCGACACACGGGTACTGGCCGCGATCGAGGAAGCGTCGCTCTCTCAGGAGTTCTCGGGGCTCGAAGAACTCGATTGTCCCTGCCGGTCGGAGTGGCGGACGACGCTCGATTACATACCGCTGGGGGTCGAGGCATGAGCAGCCTCGTTCCCCGACTGCCGGCGCACGCCGTCGATACCATTCGCCAGTTCCTGAGGGCCCACGCGCTCGGACCGGGTACCGAGGGCGTCGTGGTGGGACTCTCCGGTGGCATCGATAGCGCACTCCTCGCCCGCCTCGCCCGGGACGCCCTCGGCGCCGAGCACGTGCTGGGGGTACTCCTCCCCGACGCGCCGTTCCCGGACCCCCTCCGAAAGGAGACCGAAGGGTACGCCCACGACCTCGGCATCGAAGTGCGTACGGTACCGATCGATCCGGTCGAAAAAGCGTATCGAGCGCTCCTTCCCGAGCTCGCCGACCGGGTGTCGCTCGGGAACGTGAAGGCCCGGATCCGGATGACGGTGCTCTACGCCATCGCGCGGGAGAGGCACCGTCTCGTCGCCGGTACGGGAAACAAGTCCGAGCTCCTGCTCGGATACTTCACCAAGTACGGCGACGGCGGGGTGGACATCGTGCCCCTCGGGGACCTCTACAAGACCGACCTTCGCGCGGTGGCGAAGGAACTCGGGTTGCCCGCCGCGATTCGGGAACGAGCTCCGACGGCGGGCCTGTGGGAAGGGCAGACCGACGAAGAAGAGCTCGGGATCTCCTACGCGGACGTCGACCAGATCCTCTACGGCCTCGAACAGCTTCGCAGCGAGGAGGAGATCGCTTCCCTGACGGGGTTCCCGCTCGCTCGCGTCCGAGAGGTCTCGGACCGGGTCCTCCGTTTCCGTCACAAGCGGCGCCCGCCACCGATCCCCAAGGTTCGGCTCCGGACCATCGGCATGGATTGGCGCGAATGACCGTCGGAGGGGGCGCGGGCCGCCCGACGTCCTTCGGCGCAACGTTTTACCCGCTCGCGGCTCGGGGCGCCATCTACTGACTGCGTACCTCCATGGACCGAGCGACCTACCAGCGCCTCTACGATTCCCTCGTCACCTACGAGGATGTGCATCGCATCGCGCACACAGAGCACCGGGACGAGGAGCTCCTCTTCGTCATCCACACGCATCGGGTCACCCGGGACGCGACCCGTCGATTCTACGTCGTCAAGCGCCAGCTGCCCAAGCTCGTTTCGCAGTGGAAGCGCGGCCGCTCGATCCTCGACATCGCCCGGGAATGGAAGTTCCCTCCCGTCCTGATGGGCCAGCAGATGCTCGGGGAGCTCGGCATCCCGCGCAAGAAGGTCTGGGGGGCGTTCCTGCACCCCGAGACCGCTCCGGACGCGCGTCTCCGCAAGGAGATCGACGAGCTCCTCGCGGCGGACATGATCTACTCCCCGCACGGGATGGAGCTGCAGCGCGAGCGCGGTCGCAAAGGCGAGGAACGCCTCCAGCACTGGCTCGAGAAGCACGGGATCGGCTACCGAACGGAGAAGGACCTACGCGGGAAGTACGCGAAGACTCCGGACGCGCTCCTTGACGAGCCGATCATCTTCTACGGCCAGAAGCTCACGTGGATCGAATCGAAGGCGAACTTCGGGGATGACGTCGAGCTTCGGAAGAACCTTCGACGCCAGCTCGGGCCCTATACCGAGATCTTCGGGGAGGGCGCGGTCGTCTATTGGCACGGGTACGTGGACGGCGCGGAGTCGCCGGCGGGCATCCTGCTCTGGGACGGGGAGACGTTCGAAGCGATCACTCCGATCGTACCGCCGCGCTCCGAGCGACCTCACGCTGGGCACCCGTCGCGAGATCACGTTCGACCAGCGCACCCGGCCCCGCCTCCCGCAAGCCCAGGATCAGCGCACGGCGGCTCCGGCGGCGTGCCGCCTCCTTGAGCTGACGCGATAGGTTCCGGGACAATAGGTCGCAGTCGGCGCTGCGTCCCGCCCGCCGAAGTTCTTGCACGATCGCGATCGCCTCGGCCTGCAGCACCGGGTCCGCGACCGCCACGGCGACGAACGTGTCGAGCGGAGGCTCTCCTTCGGGCCAACGGCCGGCGTTCTTGAGCAGGATCTCGAGCGTCTGGTCCCCGATGGCGATCCCGGCGGCCGGGGTCGGCGGGCCGTCGAACAATTCGATCAGGTGGTCGTAGCGGCCGCCTCCGAAGAGCGCGCGAGAGTCCCCGGTCTTCGCGTACCCCTCGAACACGATCGAGGTGTAGTAGGCGAGGCCCCGCACGACGGTGGGGTCGAAGACGGTGCGGTCGGAGATCCCGGCCCGGTCGAGCAGGGTGAACAGCTTGCGGAGCCGCTCGACCCCCTGGAGGGCAGAGGCGTCGAGGCCTTCCCGCGAGAGCTCGCCCAGGAATCGGTCCAGGTTCGCCGCGGGAATCCCGGTGCCGGCGCTCTCGAAGAAGGAGCGGAGCTCTTCCACCCGGTCGGGGGAGACGCCGGCCGCGGCGAGTTCGCCTTCGAACTCCGCGGGTGGGATCTTACGGTACTGGTCGACCGCCCGGAAGAACGGGCCGGTCTCCCGCGCCCCCGCACGGCGTCCCAGGCCCTCGGCGATCGCGCGGTCGCTCACCCGGAACGCGTAGAGGCCTTGCGCCCCGACCTCGTCGAGGAGCAGCGCGGTCGTCGCGAGGATGTCGGTCTCGGCCTCGACGCCGGGGACGCCCAGGATATCCAGATTGAACTGCAGGAACTCCCGAGTCCGTCCGGCCTGGGGTTCCTCATAGCGCCAGGATTTCGACACCGTGAACCATTTGGCGGGCAGCGGCTCCGACTTCGCACGCGAGGCGAAGACGCGGGCGAGCGAAGGGGTCGTCTCCGGAACGAGAGCCACTAACCGCTCTCCTTTGTCGTGGAACATCCAGGTCTGGGCCGCGATCCCCTCTCCGCTCTTCGTCTGGTAGAGTTCGAAGCTCTCGACGCACGGCGTCTCGAGTTCGACGTAGCCGCCCCGGCGGGCCGCCGCCCGCATCCGGCGGCGGATCTCCGAACGCGCCCCCGCCTCGGGCGGCGGGTAGTCTCGGAATCCTCGGAGCGCGTCGAACGGCACGACCGGACGACCTCCGCCCGATTAATTAGCTATGCCGACGGGCCGGAACGCACGGCGGGCGCGAGGACACCGGCCCCCACGTCGACCGACCCGAGCGGAGTGAGCCGGTCGGCGAAGGCCCGCAGGCGACGGTAGGCGACCAGCATTCCCACAAAGTTGCGCTGTCGTAGCTCGGTGGCGACGCCCCGGAGGTCGGTGACCGCCGGGGCAATGTCGGCTCCGGAATTTCGTGCGTCGTTCAATCGGTCCCGGACGCGTCGGAGGTCCTCAAAGAATCGGGGCTCGAGAACGGTCCACAGCGCGACGGCCGCCCGGGCCAGGAGTTTCTCGGCGTCGGACCGGCGGCCCCGGGAGAGGAATTTTCTCCCCTCCTCGAGCGGCCCTTGCGCAGGAGCCGGGTCGCCCCCGAGCTCCCGGATCGTTTGAACGAGCAGGTCGCATTCCGTCACAAGAATCCGACCGACCTCCCACTCCTCCTCGACGCGCAGGAGCTCGTCGCGGACGTGGGTAAGACGCCGGAGGGCGCCCGGGAGGTCCCCGAGACGGATCGACTCGCGGATCGCGTCGAGCTCGACGTCGGCACTGGGGGTGGGGACGAGCTGCGTGAGCTCGTTGCGCTGCGCAATCGTTGCTTCGAACTCCTCGGCGAGTTCGCTGACCAGGTGGACGAACATCTCCCGAGCCAGCACGTCCAACGAGCTTTCGTCGTCCGCGAGGGTCGCCGCGTTCGAGCGGATCTCGAAGTCTGTGAAATCGGCCCCCAGACGTCGGCCCAGCTCGAAGTACTCGCGAATGCGTTTCCGCAGTTGCGCATCGGTCCGACCGGACGGGAGCTCGGGAAGGTCCTTCAACGGAGCGATCACTTTCGCGGTCCGCGGGTGCTCCGGCGGAGGGCCACCGCTCGTCGCCGAACGCTTGGGTCGGCTCATGAGGCCGTGCGAAGAGACCTCGGGGGGGACGTCGCCGGGTTTTCCGAGGTCGACGGTCGCCAGCAACTCTCCGATCGTTCGGATGTAGGTGGGGTCTTGGTTGGGGGAGGTTCCGGCGGCTTCCCGCACCGCCGAGAAGAGCGTTACCGCGAGATGACATTCCGGACACTGCTTCGATTCCGCGACCACTTCCGACCCGCACGCGGGACACGTCGGCATCGGGCGGCGCTAGCTCCTCGCCGGGCGACGGGGGAGTCCCGGCAGAAAGGGCAGTCTCCGCGCGGCGAGCGCGACCAAGACGGGGAACAGTACCGACGTGCGGACGCGAGCGCCCATAGGGCCGGACCCATGAAATGAATGTGGGGACCACCTCAAAAGCTCTCGGTGAGCGCGGAAAGGCATCTTACGGTTCGGGCCCGAGCGGAGCGAGGTGGCGACGCGCCGACGGGGTCGGATGATACTCCCCCGGTCGGACGGTGGCCGGCCGGCGGACCCGTCGGGCGGCTTCGGGCGGAAGCCGGCGGTGACACCGGGGGCAACGAAACCCCCGACCGGTGCCCATCGACCGGGTCGGTCGGTGGCATTCGGGGCAGGAAGGCGACGAGGGTCCTCCCCACCGAGGGACCAGCGAGAGGACCCGAAGGCCTTCCATCTTGAGCACGGGGCTCGAGTCCCGACTCCCCCAGACGACGACCCGGTCTCCGGGCGCGAGTGAGCGGACGATCGGGGGCAACGTCTTCGTCGGCTCAAAGGCGATCGTTTCGAGAGCCGTCCCCTCCGAGTCCTCGATCCGGAGTCGCACGTGGCCCCCGCGCAAGATGCGCGGTTCGTCGAGGACACGACCCGACACTCGTCCGGACCCGAACGGTCTCAGCTCCCTCGCGAGCCGGGGGCGGAGATGGTCGCCCGTGCCCTGATTCGTCCGATAGAGAACCCACCGATCGACGGGTTCGGAGATCACGTCAGTTCGCGCCCGCATCGGGGAGACCGGGTCGGTCGCCCGGAGCCCGAACAGGATCGGACAGGGCGTGTGGGGCGTGACGAGCAATCGCCGGGTCCGCGGGTCGTGGCACAGGAACAGCCGGGGGTGGTCCCGAGCCGCCGAACGCACCGACGCGGCATCCACCCGTCGTCGAGCGCCCTCGCGAGCGACCGGACGGTAGGCGATCAACTCCCACGTGACCCGGCGGGCGGGCCACGCGATGGCGGCGCTCGCGCCGACGACCCCTCGTCCGTCCCCTTCGGCATACACGAGAGCCCCCACGGACTCGAGATACCGACGGGCTTCCTCGACCGGGACGACCTCTCGGACCGCACGGTAGTAGACCCACGCCGGGAGTCGACGCCGCACGGCGACCAACGCGGGGTCGGTACGGGGTTCTCCCAGACGGGAGCTCGCTCGCACGCGTTCCCAAGCTCGGTCGACGAAGATGCTTTCGCGCACCGCCGAGAGGGGGCCCCCTTCCGCAAAGCTCCAGACCGGCCGGCCCGACACTTCCCCCAAACGACGTCGAGGGCCCCGGCCGCGGCCGAATCGCGCGGCGAGGGCGGCGTTACCGCGTGTCTTCCATGGGATGTTGGGATTCAAGCGGACGAGGCGGGGTTCCCCGATGAGGTCGACGTCCTCTTCCCGAGCGAGCGCGAGCAGTTCGGTAAGAACCCAGGTCGTGCATCCGCCCTCGGGGCTATCGGTGTCGTCGATCCCCAGCCAGATCGTGCTCACCCCCTGCGCGCTCGCGCCGAGGGCGACCGAACGCTTCCGCCTACGCGAGCCCCGAGAGGAGCTTCTGGTAGGCCGGTAGGTTCGGTGCGAGCTCGATATCGGTACGCACGGGCCCCGGTCCCTCGCCGACCAGCTTGACCTCGAGACCATTTCGTCCGGAGACCTTCGGTCGGTGCATGACGCCGATCGGGATGCGACCGGACTCGGTCGTCTCGAGGCAGAGCCGGAACATCGCCTTGCGGTCGGTCGGGTCGTAGCCCTCGAGGGTCGAGACGTCGAGGACCTTCTCGCGCCAGAGCTTGTACGTGTCGTTGTAGGTGACGCACGGGGAAAGGTCCTCCACGAAGGCGAATCCCCGGCCCTCGCGGTTGAATCGAAGCGCCTCCGAGAGGATGGCGATCATGGTCTTCGGGTCGCCGGAGAAGGTCCGGGCGATGAAGTTCGGCGCCGGTATAGAGAGCGCCGTCAGGATGGAATGGAACGGGGGCTCGACGTTGCCCTCGAACCCGATCTGGCTCGTCGGAGACGCCTGCCCCTTGGTGAGCCCGTACGTCTCGTTGTTCATGACGATGTAGAGGATGGACGCGTTCTTCTTGAACGCGTGCATGAAGTGACCCATTCCGATCGCGTAGCCGTCCCCGTCGCCGCCCGCGGCGACCACCGTGAGGGACGGGTTGGCGAGCTTCACGCCGACGGCCTGGGCGAGCAGGCGGCCGTGGAGCGCGTGGATCCCGTTGATCTCGAGGAAATTGTGGATCGAGCCGGAACAGCCGATCCCGCCGACGAGCACGAGCTCGTGAGTGGGGATCCTGAGCTCGGCGGCCGCCTTCTTTACCGCGGCGAGCACGCCGAAATCCCCGCAGCCGGGGCACCAGATCGGAGGGACGGGTTTCGCGGACTGGACCATGTTACGCCCCCTCCTTCATCGCGGAGACGATCTCGGGCGCGCGGAACGTGAAGCCGTCGTACTTCACGACGGACCGGAGCTTCGCATGGTGCCAGGGCATCGTCTCGCGGAGGAGGCGCGCCAACTGACCGGTGTAGTTGTGTTCGACGACGTAGACGACGTCGACCGAATTCAGGAACGGGTCGATCTCGTGGACGGGCACGGGGTACACCGTCCGGGCTTGGAGGTAACGGGTCGGCACGCCCCGGTGTTGAAGGAGGCCCTGCGCCTCGAGGATCGGCCCCGAGGTGCTTCCGAATCCGATGATCCCGACTTTGGCGTCCGGAGGTCCGAAGAGGCGGCAGGACGGGAGTTCCGACCGAGCGTGGACCATCTTTTCCATTCGCTTCGTCATCATCTTGATCCGGTTCGCCGGGTTGACGGAAACGTGCCCCCATTCGTCGTGCTCGTTGCCCGTCACCTCGGACCAGACCCCCGGCGTTCCGGGGGGCGCGTAGGCGCTCCGGCCGTCCGAACTGTGTTCGTAGACCTTGTAGTGGGCCAGCTTCGCCGTCACCTCGGGAGAGAGGCGCTTTCCCCGATCGATCCGGACCTTGGAGAGGTCGAAGCGGGCGCTCGTGGTGGTGTTCTGACAGAGCGCCTGGTCGAGGAGAAGGATCACCGGGAGGCGCCAGCGCTCGGCGAGGTTCAGCGCCTCGACCGTGAGGTCGAAACAGTCGACCGGGTCCGCGGGCGCGAGAATGAACCGCGGGTACTCGCCGTGGCCGAGGTTCGCAAGGTGAGAGAGGTCCGATTGCTCGTGGCGGGTCGGTTGACCGGTCGACGGACCGACGCGCTGACAGTCCGCGATCACGACCGGGATCTCGGCGGTCGAGGCGTGTCCGATCCCCTCGGTCATGAGCGAGAGCCCCGGGCCGCTCGTGGAGGTCATCACCCGAGCCCCAGCGTACGACGCCCCGATCACCATGTTGATCGCGGCGAGCTCGTCCTCGGCCTGCCGGACCACACCGCCGAACGCGGGAAGGTACTGCTGGAGGTACTCCATGACCTCGGTGGCCGGAGTGATGGGATAACCGGCGAAGAACCGGCCCCCGCCGACGACGAAACCGAGGGCCACGGCCTGGTTGCCGGTCGTGAGGATCATGTCGTGCGCGTCCCCGCTGGTCAGCGAGAATCGGTTTTCGACACCGGGGGCCGAGAGCGCCACCTTGCGTCCGATCTCGAGCGCCTTGAGATTCTTCTCGAGCGCCTCGCCGCCGCGTCGCTTGAACCTCTCCTCGATCACCGCGCGGGTCAGGGCGGGGTCGAAGCCAAAAAGCACCGAGAGGGCGCCGTACGCCGCCGTGTTCTTGAAGATCGGTTGACCGAGCGGTCCCCCGACCAACGTGGCGAACGGGAACCCCGCCGAGTGCGGTTCTGCGATGTGGAAGGTGGTGGAGTCGTAAAGGATGAATCCGTGAGGAGCGAGCTCGGTCTTTCCCATTTCGACGGCCTCGTTGTCGAACGCGACCAGCACATCGACATGGGACTTCACCGCCGCCAGCGGGTCGCGGCTGGCGCGGACCGAGGCATCGGCGTGCCCTCCCCGGATCCGGGACAGGACGTTCCTCGAAGTGTAGACGTAGAGCCCTTTCTTCCGGAAGTACCGTCCCAAAAGGTCGGAGACGGTCAGCGTTCCATCGCCCCCCTGTCCTCCGATCATGACGCTGACGTCGCTCAGCTCGAGCGGGGGTCGCGGAGCACCGGGACCGGATTGTTCGGGAAGCGGAGTGATTTGGGCGGCCGCGGGGGACATCGAATTCTCCAGGGACAGGTCGTCGCCGACTTGTACGCCGTTTCAGGTCAGGTGGCTATTTAAGTACTCATCCCGCCGGCCCGAGTTCTAGTGCCAAAGTACGGAATCGTGCGCTAACAAACGTTAATTCGCCGGGGCCCGTAGAAGGAAGAATGGCGAAGACGCGCCTGGTGGAGGACTACCACTCCGAGACTCACCACGAGCGTCGAATCCATCCCCGAATCGAGATCTGGGACGAGACCCTCCGAGATGGAGAGCAGATGCCGGGGGTCCACTTTTCCCCGGGGGAAAAGTTGCGGATCGCTACCGCGCTCTCGGACATCGGGGTCGGCGTGATCAATGCAGGAATCCCGGTCGTCTCGCCCGAGGAGGCCCGCGCGGTCCGCGACGTGGCGGCCGCTGGACTGCGGGCCAAGATCCTGGCCGCGGCGCGAACCGTTCCGTCCGACGTGGATGCCGTCATCAACAGCGGGGTCACGCACATTGCGATCTTCGTCGCCGCGAGCCACGTCCACTTGAAATTCAAGCTCAAGATGACCCAGGCGGAAGTCCACGCCGCGTCCATCAAGACGGTCCGTCAGGCCAAGGACGCGGGCCTCCACGTCGCGTTCGTGACCGAAGATACCGTCCGGGCGCCCTTCGATTTCGTCGAGCGGCTGTACCGGGACGTCCAAGACGCGGGCGCGGACCGACTCGTCGTCGCCGACACCGTGGGGATCATGACCCCCCTCACGTTCCGGTGGTATCTCACCGAATTCCAGCGCCGGGTGAAACCGAAGGACCTCTCGGTCCACTGCCACAACGACTTCGGGCTGGCGACCGCGAACACCCTCACCGCTATCGAGTGCGGTGCGCGAGCCCCCCACGTCTGTGTCAACGGGATCGGGGAGCGGGCGGGGAACGCCGCGCTCGAGGAGGTTGTTCTAGGCCTCGAAACCCTTTATGGCATCCGGACGGGGATCAAGACGGAAAAGATCCATGACCTCTCGCGCCTGGTCGAGGAGCTCTCCGGGGTTCCGGTCGCGGCGAACAAGGCGCTCGTGGGATACAATGCGTTCTCGCACGAGGCGGGAATCCACACTCACGGAATCCTCGCTCACACGCTCACCTACGAACCCCTTCAACCCGGAGCGGTCGGTCGAGTGCGGAAGATGATCCTCGGGAAACACACCGGAAAGGCCGCGCTCGTGGAGAAACTGAAAGAGCACGGGATAACGGCGGCCGACCCGCTTCTACTCGAGCTCCTGGCCCGTGTCAAGTCGGAGACCGAATCTCAGTCGAAGAGCGGACTTCGCAAGTTCCTCCATTACTACCGGGCCATGTTCGAGAGCCCGGGTCTTAGCGACGCAGAGTTCTGGGCCATCGTGGACGCCGTCGGGATACGGCCCGTGAGCGCATGAGCGAAGCCAACGGCCAAGGGGCCACCCTCGCGGAAAAGGTGCTCTCGCGTGCATCGGGCCTGGACCGGGTGGTTCCCGGAGAGATTGTCGAAGGTTCCGTCGACCTTGCCATGATGCACGAACAAGGAGCCCAGACCGTAGCCCCGTTCCACCAGATGGGTGCGGTGAAGGTGTGGGACCCAGAACGGGTCGTCATCGCCATCGACCACTGGGTTCCGGCATCCACCGAGGGCGCCGCCGTGCTCCACCGCATCTTGCGCAAGTTCGCGGCCGAGACGGGACTAACGCACTTCTACGACGTCGGCCGACACGGGATCTGCCACCAGATCCTCGCGGAGAACGGCTGGGTCGTCCCCGGGGACTTGGCCGTGGGGACCGACTCGCATACGAACATGCTCGGCGCCATGGGGTCGGTCTCGGCGGGGATCGGACCGACCGAGATGGCCGCGGTGCTCGCCCTGGGACGACTTTGGCTCAAGGTGCCTCCGACGATCCAGGTGCGGGTGCGGGGCTCGTTCGGGAAGGGGGTCACGGCGAAGGACCTAGTCTTGCGAATCCTCGGCGAAGTGCGGACGACCGGGGCGACCTACAAGGCCGTCGAATTCTCGGGTCCGACCGTGCGGGGTCTCTCGATGCCCGAGCGCTTCACGATTTGCAACATGACCACCGAGATGGGGGCGAAGACCGGGATCGTCGGGCCCGACGAGAAGACGTTCGAGTACCTCGCCAAGATCGCGAAACATCCGATGCACCCGATGACGGCGGACGCGGACGCCCATTACGAACGTACGATCGATATCGACGTCGACGGAATGCCGCCGATGGTGGCCTGCCCGTACTCGCCCGACAACGTCCGGCCGTTGACCGACGTCGTTCGGGAGCACGTCAAGGTCGACCAGGCGTTCCTGGGCTCCTGCACCAACGCCCGCATCGAGGACCTGCGGGAAGGAGCCGCCCTGATGAAGGGACGCAAGGTCGCCCCCGGAGTGCGTTTCATCGTCTCCCCGGCGTCGACCCCGATCTACGATCAGTGTCTGCACGAAGGGATCATCGAGATCTTCACCGATGCCGGCGCGGTCTTCACCAATTCGAGCTGTTCCGCGTGCTTCGGGGGCAACATGGGGATCCTCGCGCCCGAGGAAGTCTGCGCCTCTTCCTCGAATCGGAACTTTCCCGGCCGAATGGGTGCGAAGGAGGCCCGGATCTACCTCATGTCGCCCGCCGCCGTCGTCGCGACCGCGATCAAGGGCGAGATCGCCGACCCGCGGGAGCTCCTGTAGAGGTCCATATGAAGGACGTCATCGAGGGGCGTGTCTGGACGCTCGGCCCGGATGTCGACACCGACCAGATCATCTCGGGCAAGTATCTCACCATCATCGACCCGGAGGAACTCAAGAAGCACGTCTTCGAGATCGCGCTGCCCGAGTTCGCCAAGGAAGCCCGAGCCGGCGACATCATCGTCGCGGACGAAAATTTTGCTTGTGGTTCGAGCCGCGAACACGCTCCTCAGGCAATGCGGGCGATCGGCGTGGGGGCCGTCGTCGCGGACTCCTTCGCTCGGATCTTCTACCGGAATGCGATCAACCTAGGTATCCCAACGATCGAGGCTGGAGGGGTGCGGGCGATCTTCGAGAAGGGCGATACCGCCCGAATCGAAATGACCGCGGGTCGTGTAACGAACCTTCGGACCGGCGCCTCCGTTTCGTTCCCGCCCCTTCCGCACCATCTCCTCGACCTTCTCGAGGCGGGAGGCTTGGTCGAGAAAGTCCGGCGTGAACTCAAGGCCCGCGCCGTCGCCGGGAGCCCACCGTGAAGGAAGCAGGGTACGAGATCGCGGTCTATCCCGGAGACGGTACCGGGCCCGAGGTCATCCGGGAAGGACGCCGCGTGCTGGACGCCCTCGGGGAGGGCGGACCCGCCCCGTGGCATTGCACGGAATATCCTGGCGGCGGACAATACTTCCTTAGAACCGGACGGGAATGGGAGCCCGACGCCGCCGCGGCCTCCCGATCGGCCGATGCGATTCTCGTGGGGGCGGTCGGGTGGCCGGGGGCGACCCTTCCCAACGGGGACCTAGCAGGCCGGGCGCTCGTGCTCGGGCTTCGAGAGGGCCTGGACCTGTACGCCAACGTCCGACCTTGCAAGCTCTATCCCGGCGTGCAACACCGGATCAGCGGCGAGTATCGGCAAGTATGGGCCCCCAAGAACGTCGACATGGTGATCGTGCGGGAAAACACCGAGGACCTCTACACCCCCGCGCGGGGTCGTCTGAGGAGGGGGGAGGAGACCGAAGTAGCGATCGATACACGGATCATCACGCGCAAGGGCTCGGAGCGCGTCGTTCGCTACGCCTTTGAACTCGCCCGGGCCCGGGCTCGCGGCGCCCCGGAGGACGGTGCCCGACGGTTGACCTGCGTCGACAAATCGAACGTCATGGAAGGATGCCGTTTCTTCCGGGAGACGTTCGACCGGGTCGGCGCCGAGTACCCCGAGATCGAGCGCGACTACGCGTACGTGGACGCCTTCGCCCAATGGCTCGTCCGGAACCCGGAGCATTACAACGTCGTCGTCGCGACGAACATGATGGGGGACATCATCACCGACCTCGCCGCCGTTCTTCAGGGAGGGATGGGGTTCGCGTCCGGTGGCAACATCGGCACCGAGCACGGGATGTTCGAACCGGTGCACGGAAGTGCGCCGAAGTACGCGGGCAAGAACCAGGTGAATCCGTTCGCGACCTTCTTCGCCGTCGAGCAGATGTTGCGTTGGCTCGGGGGTCGGCACAACGACGCTCGGCTCCGCGGACAGGCGGACCGACTCGAGCGGATTCTGGCCAAAACCCTCGCGGACGGACGGACTCGAACCTACGACCAGGGCGGAACTCGAACGACGAGCGAAGCGGGCGACGCTGTGATCGCTGCGATACGAGGCGAGGCGCGATGAGCGGACGCGCGGTGGCGGTCGTGGGAGGGATCACGACGAAGTTCGGCGTCCGTCCCACCACCTGGGCCGAGCTCGCGCAGGAGGTCGGAGCCGCGGTCTTCCGTGCGGTGCCCGAGCTTCGGACGGAGGACGTGGATTCTCTCTTCGTCGGAGCCGCGGAGCCCGAGCGGTTCGCGTTCCAATCGCACGTCGCCCCGTTGGCCGCGGAGCAGATGGGTCTCCAGCCCTACCGGATCTTGCAGCGTACTGAACTCGCGTGTGCGTCGGGCCAGTCCGCCATCCGGTCGGCCTACGCCGCGATCGCGAGCGGGCTTTCGGACGTGGCCGTCGCGGTCGGCATCGAGAAGATGAACCTCCCGTCGATGGCCGAAGCCAACTCGGCGATGGCGTGCGTGATGGACCGCGCGTGGGACGGACCCCACGGAGCGACCGCTCCCCCGTTCTTCGCCATGGTCGCGCAGCGCCATATGCTCGAATACGGCACGACCGAGGAGCAGCTGGCCGCCGTCTCGGAGAAGAACCACCGGTTCGCGAACACGAACCCGACCGCTCATTTCCACGAGAAGAAATTCTCCCGCGACAAGCTCCTGCGTCTCCCCGTCATCGCGCCTCCGTTGCGCCTCGGGGACTGTTCCTCGATGACCGATGGGGCGGCCGCGGTGGTACTCACCTCGGAAGAGCGGGCCAAATCCTACACCGATACCCCCGCGTGGGTCCGGGGGAGCGGCCAATACTCAGATTTCCACAACCTCGCGAACGCGGGCTCCCTGACGCAATGGAGCGGACTCACGCGAGCGGCGCGCGAAGCGCTGGGCCGGGCCGGCATCGGGGTGCGCGACCTCGACCTCGCGGAGGTCCACGATTGTTTCTCGATCTCCGAGATCGTCGAGTATGAGGCCCTCGGACTGTGCGCTCCCGGCGAGGGGGGGCGGTTCGCGGCGGACGGGCGCGGTGACCTCGGCGGTGACCTCGTCGTGAACCCTCGCGGAGGCCTCCTCGGGTGCGGCCATCCTCTCGGCGCGACGGGGATCGCCCAAGCGGTCGAGGTCTACCAACAATTCTCATCGACCGTGCCTCCGGCCCGACAGGTACCGGACCCCGAGTGGGCCCTCGTCCACAATCTGTCGGGAAGCGCGAACGTGCACTCGGTCATGGTCTACCAACGGGGGGGAGCGGCGTGAGCACCGAGGTCCGGCACCGGCGGGGCGTGAGGGAGACGATGGCGCCCCCGACGGAAGGTTCCCCGGCGCGATCGCCTGAACCGGAATCGGTCCCGAAACCCTCCAAGACGTTCGAGAAGCGACCTTTCCTCCTCGACTTCTTCCCCCTCGAGACCGCGGACCAGACGCGGCTGCACCGTTTCTACGACCGACTGCGGGCCGGCCGCCTGTCCACGACTCGCTGCCCCCGGGACGGCACGCTCCACTGGCCACCGCGGACCGCGTGTCCCAAGTGCCATCAGGAAGAGCTCGAGTGGGTCGACCTCCCTGAAACCGGCCATCTTTACGCTTTCAGCGCCGTCCTCGCCGGCGCGCCCCTCGGCATGGAGGCCGAGGTTCCCTTCGCGGTCGGACTGGTCGACCTCGACGGGGCACCGCTTCGACTCTTTGGGCGTATCGAGGGCCAGCCCTGGACCGAGCTCAGGATCGGTCAGCCCGTGCGCGCCGAGTCCTACGATATCGGGGACGGACGCGTGTTCTACCGGTTTCGCACGGTCGGCTGACTTTTGGGCGGTTCCGGCGGGATGACCGAGCCCCGGAACGCTTCTCGACCCAGCGAATCGGGCGTTCGGCGCCACTGACGGTTTTTGTGGCGTTTTCCGGCGTAGGCTATTTATACACCCCCTAGGTCTCGCGCGCCGCCGGCTCGGAGAGCCGGTCGCGCATGGAATCGACATCTTCCGGATGGTGGCACCGTCACGGCTGGACGGTGGCGATTCTTCTCTCCGCCTTCGGGATCTCCTTCGCGCTCCGAACGGTCTGGGCCTACCCGGTCGTTTCCCAGTGGGGACCGCTCTTCACCTACGCCGGCGGCTCGGACTCCTACTACCACTCCCGGGTGATGCAGTACATCATCCTCAACCATACGAATCTGATCCACGACCCGCTCCTCCAGTTCCCGGTCGGAGCGATCAATCCCCGAGAGCCGCTCTTCGACTGGATGAACGCGATCCTCGGGATCATCTTCGCCCCGTTCTTCGGCGGTAACGCCGTCGTGGCAGGCGCCTGGTTCCTCGACCTCCAGGCCCCGCTGTGGGCCGCGCTCGGCGTCTTTCCGGTCTACCTCATCGGCCGGGAGGTCTCGGGCCGGCGGACGGGACTCATCGCGGCGATCATCTTCCCGTTCCTGAGCGGCAACATCGACTCCTCGATATTCGGCTACGCGAACTACCTCTCCTTCTACACCTTCATCATTCTCGTCGTCGTCTATTCCTACATCCGTACCGTCAAAGCGGTCGGAAGTCGACGCTGGGTCGAGGATTACCGCCATCCCCGCCAGTACATCCCCGCGGTCCGCGCGTTCGTTCGGACGGAACGCAGCGCGGTGAAATGGGCGGTATTCACCGGAGTCTCCCTCGGCGCGCTTGCCCTGGCCTGGCAAGGATACACCTACGGTGTGGTGGTGATCGCGATCTCCCTCGTCGTAGCGATGGTCGTGGAACGGATCCGCCGTGTGGATTCGTTCGGCCTCTATGTCGCGACCTGGATCGTCGGGCTCGTCGGATTCCCCATGGCGATGCCCTATTACCTCGCCCAGCAGCAGTTCACCGTCTGGTTCGACCTTCCGCTGCTGATCTTCTTTGGCGCTCTACTCCTCCTCCTTCCGTTCCTGCTCATGCGGGACATCCCTTGGGTGTTCTCCGTTCCGTTCCTGGTGCTGGTATTCGTCGCGGGCGTGGGCCTACTCGCCGTCGCGAGCCCAACCTACTTCACGTCCCTCGTTACCGGCCAGGGATACTTCGTCAAGAACCTGATCTACTCGACCGTCGCCGAGGCCCAGGCTCCGTCGATCGACCAGTTGGTGCTCGGCTACGGCGTGGTGACGTTCTTCCTCGCGTTCGCGGGGCTCGCCATCTTCGTCTACCTCCTCGTTCAGGGTCGTTTCAAGCGTCACCACGTCGTGTTCCTCGTCTTCGCCCTCCTCTCGCTCTACCTTCCGATCTCGGCCGCGAAGTTCTTCCTCGTCGGTTCGCCGATCTTCGCGCTCCTTCCGGCCGAGGCGATCCGTCGGGCGCTCGACATCGCCGGCTACGGGGAGCTCCGAAGAACCACCGCCTCGCTCTCCGACCGCCGGAGCCAATTCTCGGCCTTCCGCAAGGCGTTCAAACCTCGCCACGTCCTCGTGATGGCGCTCGTTCTCCTCGTCGTCCTCCCCAACGTCTGGGTCGCGATCGACGCGGGCATTCCGGGAAACACGAAGTCGGGGTACGCGGCTCAGGTCGGGGCCACGCTCCCCCCGTGGCTTCAGCTCAACAGCTCCAACCCGTCGAGCTATTACTTCGGGGCCGCGGGCACGTCGCTCGACACGCCGAACCAGTACGATAGCGCCGGATACAATTGGCTCGCCCAACAGGACACGAACGTCCCCGCACCGCAGCGTCCGGCTTTCGTCAGCTGGTGGGATTACGGATTCCAGGCGATCGCCCAGGGGGCCCACCCCAGCGTCGCCGACAACTTCCAGAACGGGATCGACCCCGCCGGGCAGTTCCTTCTATCCCAGAACGAATCCCAGGCGATCGGCGTGCTCGCCACCACGCTCCTCGCGGCCGAGCAGCGCGCGTCGGGGTTGTCCGACCTCCCTCCCGCTCTCAATCAGATGCTCGCCGCCGACGGGCTCAACATGAACGAGCTCCACAACCTCCTCGTCAACACCAGTTCGGACCACACCCTCGTGGTCGCTCACCCCGAGCGGTATCTCCCGGTCGACGCGAGCACGATCACCGCCGAGAACGCGATGTATCTCGCCATGGCCTATTTCCTCGCGACGTCCCTGCCCCTCAACGGGGTCGCGAAAGTCTACAACGACATCCAGTCGTACACCGGCTGGTCGATCCGCTACGCGATGACCGACACCCGGCTCTTCCCGTTCGGCGGCACCGACACCGGCATCTTCTACGCTCCGGCCGAGCTCACCGGACGGGTCATCGACTCGAACGGCGCGCCCTCGACGTTCTTCAATCTGAGCGTCCTCGGGTCGGACGGCAATTACTACTCGCCCAACCATCTGCCCTCGGGAGTCACCGCGGTCGGCTCGCCGGTCATCAACTATTTCGCGCCGTTCTACAACTCGATGATCTACCGTACGTACATCGGGTACAACGGGACGGACATCGGTTCGAGTCCCGGCATCCCGGGTCTCTCGACCTCGCTCGCGAACGCGACGATCGAGCCGGGCTGGATGCTCCAGCATTTCCAGGTCGTCTACAAGACCGCGTATCTTTGCTCGCTGCCCAATGACGGGGGAAACTGCGTGGCGACGAACGAACCGGCGGCGGTCGCGGGAGCGGCTCGCATCAACGGCTCGGCCGACACGACCGCCTTCACGTACTTCAGCGGCGGCGAATCGATGCTCCAGTACTATCCCGGCCAGACTCTCCTCGGCAATGTCCAGCTCGCGGACGGCTCCCCCGTCGGCGGCGCCCGAGTGACCGTCTACGACGGCTGGGGGATCCCGCATCAAACGGTGATGACCGCACCGGACGGCTCGTTCTCTCTCGTGCTGCCTCCCGGCAACGACACCGTGAACGTCACGACGGGTACTTTCGACGGACTCACACAGGCCGGCGGCACGCTGCTGAACTCGGCGAAGATCGTCGTCCCGAACGCGGTCGGGCTCAGCTACAACGCCCCGAACCTGGTTCAGACGATCACCGTGGGAAGTGGCTCCATCCAGGGCTTCGTCTTCTGGCAGTACGGGAGCAACTCCTCGTACTCGCCTCCCGCGGACACGCTCGTGCCGGGCGCTCAGGTCGTGTTCGGAGGGGCGAACCTGTCCTCGCACGATGCGACGACCGACGCGAGCGGCTCGTTCAACTTGACCGACGTGGCGCCGGGCGTCTACAGTTACCACATCCTCTACGGGGGGCAGAACTACACCGAGAGCAGCATCACAGTCAATCCCGGCAAGAGTTCGAACGCCACCGCCGGCCTCTCGGCCGCCACCGTGCTGGGAACCGTGAGAACCTCGAGCGGACACTCACTCCCCGGGGCGACCGTGTCCCTCGGAGGCCCGAGCGGGACGCTCGCATCGACCACTTCGGGTGCGACGGGTGACTATCGCCTCGGCAGCGTCGGAGCCGGCAACTACACCCTTTTCGCGTCGGTGGCCGGGTCGGACCTGCGCTCGGCCGGAGTACCGATCACCCTCACCGCAGCGAGTCTCAACGTAAGCGAGAACCTTACGGTCCGCCCGACGGGCAGCTCCTCCTTCGTGTTGACCGCGGCGGGCGCGCCCGCCGCGAACATCCCCGTCCGGTTGACGCCGATCGCGACCTACTCGAACCGCTCGGTCTCTCCCCTCGCTACGCTCGGGAGTGCCTCCCGGAACGCTACCGTGTTGGTGAGCTCCGGCTCCGGGGTCGTCACCGCCACCCTCCCGCCCGGAAATTACTCGGTGTACGCTTCTGGGGTCATCAATGGGGTTCTGTACGTCGGCCTCGGCGGGGCCTCCATAACGGCCGGGCTCTCGTCGACCTCCCTGCTCGCCCTCTCTCCGGCCGTCCGGCTTTCGGGCACCGTCGCGGCCGTGGGGCCGCAGACCAATCAGACCCAAACCGCGGTGATCGCTTACACGTCGAGCGGGGACGAGTTCGTGACGTGGGCGACCGGAGGGTCGTACTCCTTCTCTCTGCCCTCCGGCAGCTATGGCCTGCTGGCCCTCGAAGGACCCAAGAACGATGCGAGCTCGGTTTGGGCCGCGCTCACCGGGGTCACGATCTCGAGCCCGACCACCCTGCCCATCGACCCGGTCGCGGCAATGCGGGTCGCCTTCACGGTCGGGGCTCCGCTTCCGAATGGAACGCTCTTCCCGGCCGGCGGGGCGGCCGTGTTCGTCAGCGAGGGAGTCGGCGGGCCTTCGATACCCGGGACCGCGGACGGCAACGGGTCGGTCGCCCTCTACGTGCCGACCACCCTTCCCCTCACCGCCGGTTCGTACTGCGTTCGGGCGAGCGCCCTCGGATTCGCCTCGACGACGACCTGCGACCTCTCTCCGAGCGCTCTCTCCGCGCTCTCCCAGCTCGTGACCTCCCTCGACCCGGTCCCCGTGACGCTCACCGTTCTGGGGCTGCCGGCGGGCAGCTCCGTTCAGGTAAACCTCACGGCGGAGAGCCCCACCGCCGTCAACCGCACGCTTTCCGGTGGACCCGACTTCTCGTTCACGTTGGCCCCCGGTAACTACGTGATCGGGGCCCGTGCGGTGACCGGCTCGGGGACGGTCGTCTACCTTCCTCCCGGCCCGTTCGCCACCTCGATTCCGCTCGGAGCGACAAGTTACGACGTGACGCTCCTCCTCATCCCTCAGGTGAACTCCACGGGGACCCTTACCGTGCCGACGGGCGTGCCGTTGGGGAACGTCACGGTCTCCCTCTCCTCTCCGGGGCTCAACGTTACCGTGAACGGCAATGCGTTCGAGAACGGCTTCTTCGCGGCCCCGGGAACGTATTCCGCCTACGCGACGGCCACGGTGGGGGGTACGACGTACGCGAGTCTCTCCCGGGTATCCATCTCCGCCACGGGGACCGTCTCCCCGGCGATCGTGCTCTCCGGTGCCGGGCCTAGTCTCTTGGGCACGCTCGTCAACGCGTCCGGTAGGACCGTACCCCTCAATGCGACCGTGTTCGTGGTCGCCCCCGGGGGGGCCGTCGCCGTCGCGAATTCCGTGAACGGGATCTTCTCGTTGCCGCTGAACCCGAGCACGACGTATTCGATCTACGTCAACGGCTCCACGGTTACCCCGGGACCGAACGGCAGCTTTGTACAATCCTGGAGCGCCGCCGCGGGGGCCTCCTGTGCGCTCGGGTCCGTGAATACCTCGTGCAGCGTGCCTCTCGTGGGGACTCCCCGTTTCGTCTTCCTGAACGGGACCCTCGTCGCCTCCGGGGTTCCGGGCACGGTGCCCGGCACATTGCGATTGGTGGGTCCGTACCCGTCGACCAACGTGACCGTCGTGACCACGGCCACGGGGTCGTTCTCGGCCTCCTTGCTCCCGGGCGCGTACTCCCTCTACGCGACGGGCGGAGGTTCCGTCGAGCCCCTCGCCAACTTGACGAGCGTCCTCGCGCTTCAGTCGAGCTCCACGTCTCTTTCCGTCTCGCTCTCGCCGACGTGGGTCGACACGATCTCGATCGTTCCCCCGGGCGGAACCGGCGGCGGGATCGGCCCGGTCACGCTGTCGATCACGGATGCTCTCGGGACCCGGACCGTATACTCCGGTCAGACCCCGAGCTCTCCCCTCGTGCTCGCCCTCCCCGCCGGGACCTACCTCGTTCGGGCGACGGCGACCGGTACCTACGGCGGGGTTCCCACGAATGCGTCGGCCCAGTCGACCGTCACGATTCTCAACGGCAACGTAGGCACGGTCCTCTCGCTCGCCTACGTCACGACGACGGCGGTCGCGGGGAGCCTGATCGGGCCGACCTCGACGACCGTCCAAGCCGGAGGGACCGCGACGTTCTCGTTCTCCCTCCGCAATTCCGGCAACGTACCCGTGACCGTCCACCCGGTGGGGACTCCTTCCTACTGGACGTTCGACTTCAACTTCGGTAACGTCACGCTCCTTCCGGGCCCCAGCGGCACGGTCGTCTCGGGCGAGGTCCGCGTGCTGGTGCCCGCGGGGACCGCCGTCGCCCACCCGGGAGTGACGATCGAGTTCGCGAACGCCACCGGCACGATCCTCGGGTCGGTGAGCCCGGCGCCGACCATCAACGTGGTCGGTTACTTCGGACTCGCCGCAGATTCCTCGACCCTCCCGACTCAAGTGACGGCGTCGGTCGCGCTCATCCCGTTCTACGTCCTGAACACGGGCAACCTCGGGGAGACCGTCCTCGCCACCGTCTCGGACTCCGCTCGGCTCTCGGGGCTCGGCTGGACGAGCGGATTCCAGTTGGCCGCCGGCGGGGCCGCGACGGAGTCGTTCCAGACGTTCCTAGCGACCGGTGCCAACACCACGCTGTACGTGAACCTGACCGCGACGTCCTCCATCTTCGCCGCCCCGGGGACGGTGACGGTCTCGGTCTCCGTCCTCAACGCGTCGGGGAGCGTCTCCACGTCGTTGACGTTGAACGTGCCGATCGTTCCCGTCAGCGCGGGCGCGGGCCACGGCGCGCCCCCGCTCACCGTCACGGGCCCGTCGGTGGGCCCCCAACCAAACCCGCCGCCGGACTGGCTCGTGCCGCTCTTGGTGTTCGTTCCGGCGATCGCGCTCGTCGTGGGGGTCGTCACCTACCGCTGGTGGCGCACCCGGAGGTGGACCCGGCGATGAATCGCCGACCGTGGGCCGTCCTCGGGCTCGTGCTGCTCCTCGCGGCCCCGACGTTCCTGTTCGCGATCTCCGTCGTCGCTCCGCCCGCGCGGGCGGCCACGACCGAGGCCGTGACCGGTTCGATCAGCGGACCCAACATCGTCTCCACGGGCTCCACCACCCTGTACCAAGTGTACGGGTGGGGCGGCCCGGCCGTCGCGTTCAATGCGACCGTCGTCGGGACCATCAAGTACTATTCCGCGCTCTCGGCGTCCAACCTCACCGGAGTCTCCTTCACTCCGGCGTCGGGGAACATCAGCTCCAATAAATCGGTCCTAGTGGACCTCGCCGTCGGGAACGCCACCGAGACGGTCACGATCGACGTGATGATCTCCTCCCTGAACTCGAACGCGAGTGAGAACAAATCGACGAACGTCTCCACCACGGTGCACGTCGTTCAGCCGTACGTGATCTCGGCGACCATCGTGAACTCCTCAGCGACGACGGTCAGCGCGTTCGTCGTGTTCGTGACCCTGGACGGCTCCGTGGTGGGGCGAGTGAACGTCACGAGCCTGACCTCGGGCGGGACCTTCCAACTCCTCTACGAGTACCCGACCTCAGGACTCTCGAGCGGCGAGCATACCTTCGGGATCTCACTCGCCCAAGAACACGGTCTCGTGACGTTCGCGAACGGGCAGACGCAGTATACTGTGAACGTATACGTCAACGGGCCCGCTCCGGACTACACGCTGTGGTATGTCGCCGGAATCGTAGCGTTCTTCGGGGCCATCTTTATATTCGCATCCCGGGTGGCCGCGCGCCGGCGGGGCGCAACGCGCCGTTGACCGGCGAAGGACCTCGATAAGATGATGTCGGCGCGGATCGAATTGCGATGCTCTTCGTGCGGGCGCACCGTGCCCGCGAAGGGCGCGACCCAATTCCCCTGCCCGAGCTGCGGCGAGACGACCATCGGGCGATGCGCGCGCTGCCGGGACCAGAGCGTGCTCTACCGGTGCACGAAGTGCGGCTTCGAGGGACCGTAGGGGGCTCCGTGGGCCAGGTCGCCGTGCTGTTCCGGCTGATGCCGCAGGGCGTCGAGACCGACTTCAACGAGGTCGCAAAAGCGGTCCGCACAGCCCTCCCCACGGGGGTCACGATCCGGGGCATGCAGGTCAAGGACATCGCGTTCGGGCTCAAGTCGCTCCTCGTCTCGGTGGTGATGGACGATGCGGGCGGAGTGCTCGATTCGACCGAGCGCGCGTTCGCGAAGGTCCCGCACGTGGAATCGGTCGAAGTGATGGAGGAGGGGCTCCTCTAGGGAAGCCCGTCCCGGGGCCACCGTGGACCTCCTCACGCACGTACTCGTCGCCTACCTCCTGACCTACGGCCTCGTCGGGCTCCAGCCGCAGTTTCTCGCGGCCGGCGCGCTCGCCGGCGGTATCCCGGACGCGGACGCGCTCCTCTTTCCCCTCGCCCGACGCTTTCCCATCCTCCGCCATCACGGCATCACCCATTCGCTCCTCGGGGTGACCGTCGTGGCGAGCGTCGGGGCCATCGTGGCACCGATGATCCTGGCCGGCTCCCCCCTCGTCTATTTCGTCGTCATGGAGGTCGGAGGGGTCGCCCACATCCTCCAGGACGGGTTCACTCAGTTCTCGGTCCCGCCGTTGATGCCGTTCTCCGATAAGCGGCTCCAGCTCGACGCGGACCGGGCGATCAACTTCGTGACGCTCGTCGTCTCCGCGGTCGGGTTCTACGTCCTCCTCGGCATCGAGCGGAATCACGTCGCGCTCGGGGTCTACGTCGCGACCCTCTGGGTGCTCACGGCCTTCTTCGTGGCGTACTTCGCGGTCCGACTTGCCGGACGCGCCGCGATCGGCAAGCACCGGATGCTCCTCGGGGTGCGGGCGCAGCCGGTCCCGACCGGGAACCCGTTCCGATGGCTCCTCCTCTCGGAGGACCTGAAGGACGGCCGGATGCGGACGACGTGGGCCCGCTACGTGCTGGGTCGGGGCATCACCGAAGGCCCCTTTAGTGTCGAAGGGCCGATGGAGCCCGCCTCCTACATCGGGACGCCGAGCTCCGCGACCGAGGCCCTCGAATGGTCGTACCCGCTCGCCCGTCGGGCGAGCCGGGTCATCGAAACGACCTACCACTTCGGCGAGGCGTTCCAGGAGGCCGCCGGCACGTGGGTCGCCGTGTGGTATTCTCTCGAGTTCACGATGTTCGGTCGGTCCCCCGCCGTGCGGGTGCGCTTCCCGACCCAGGGCGGGCCCGCCGAGGTCCACTCGACGTTCTATCGACCGGTCCAGCACCCGATCTAGATCGGCCGGGTTCCCCGAACCGAGCGCGGAGGGTCGCTACTTGTACGTCGAGCGATGGGTGGTGCCCTCGTCGTCGACGATCGTGATGCATTCCCCTTCGCACTCGAAGAGACACGCCTCGCACATGATGCAGTCCGGCCCGTGGATCACGGCCGAGCGCTCTCCCCGGAACTGGAATTTCGCGGCGACCGCCGGGTCGTCCACGACGTCGGGCCAGTTCTCCCGGGGCTTCATCTCGAAGACCGTCACCGGGCAAACGTCCCGGCAATGCGCGCACCCGGTGCACTTTTCTAGGGCGACCTCGACACTGACCATGGGATACCAGTTTTCCCACCGACGCGGAATATATTAAACCGTCCCGTCGAAGAGCGTTTCGCTCGCCGGCCGGCGGCCGTGTTAGCCTGCGACGCGGCTCTCGTTCACGGAATCTCGGAAGGGTCCCACATCCCGACCCGGGGACCTCCGCGGAGCCCGTCGAGGGTCGCGACCTCGCTCGCGGACAGGGAGAAATCGAAGACCTGGGCGTTCTCCCGGATCCGTTCGCGGTGGACCGACTTCGGGATCTCCACGACCCCGTGCTCGAGACCCCAGCGGATGAGCACCTGGGCGGGGGTTCGATGATGGGTCGCCGCAATCGATTGGATCGTAGGGTCGTCGAGCCGGCGTCCGCGCGTCAACGGGGACCACGCCTCGAGGCGGATGCCGAGGCGTTCGCAGTAGGTCAAGAGCTCGGGGTTGAACACGAAGGGATGGAACTCGACCTGGTTGACCGCCGGCACGACCGAGGAGTGCGTCCGGAGTTCCTCGAGGTGGCGAACGGTGTAGTTGCTGACGCCGACCGCGCGACAGACCCCTTCCTTCTGGAGCTGGACCAGCGCTTTCCATGAATCGATCCGGTCCTGGGGCGAGTTGGCCCGCGGCCAGTGGATGAGGTAGAGGTCGATGGGCCCCAGTCCGAGGCGTTCGGCACTCGCCCGGCCCGCCTTCAGCGCGGGCTCGAAACCGTGCTCCGTGTACCAGAGCTTGGTCGTGACGAACACCTCGTCCCGGGCGAGCCCGCTCTGCCGGACCGCCTCGCCCACGTCGGCCTCGTTACGGTACATCGCGGCGGTGTCGACGGCCCGATAGCCGGTCTCCAAGGCATACCGGACCGCGTCCCGGGTGACCGGGCCCGGCTCCGACTGGAAGACCCCGAGGCCGAGCCACGGGATCTCGGGTCCTTGGTTGAGTTTCACCCGCGAGGCGATCGAGGCGCTGCTCGGAAACGGCATGGATGGGCGAGCGTACCTGGAGGCTTATCGTCCGCGGCTCGAGGGAGTGGCGCCGGCCGGGGCGGAGCGAAGCCGTGGAGGGGTCCCCCGTTCTTGGAGTCGCTGGTCGTACCGGCGCAGCTGGGTCTCGTGTTCGGGGCATACCGAGAACGACCGCCACGACGCATCCGCCCGCGAACGGTCCGCTCCAGCGGCGTAGAGCTCGATGTGGCCCGGTCGATCGTCGCATCCGCCACCATCCTCCGCTGCGGGTTCGCCGAGGGTAGGTCGGTAGGCGAAATCGTACGCGGCGCCCATGTCGCAGAGCGGACGCTGGAAGAGGTGACTCATGCCCGCGCCTACCCCGCTCGCGAGTCGATCCGGCCTTCGGTGGTCAGAGGGTCCGGATGAGCTCGGCGAATTCGCTCGAGGACCATCCTTTCAGGGTCGTCGTACGGACAAAACCCGCCATGCCCGCTCGCAGCGCCAGCTGGTTCGCCGCGTTGTCGGACGGTAGCTCAACGGCGCAGACCACATCGTAGGCCCCCATGGTGTGGAGGAACGAGAGAACCTTCCCGCCCGATTGTTCCACCGACTTGCGGAACGATTCGCTGCGGCCCGGCGCCTCTTTCACGTTTCGAATTCCCTCGGCGCTCCAGTTCACCAAGAACACGTAGAACGGCATGGTGCTCCCGAGAGGCGGGACGGGTGGCCCCCTACAAAACCGTTGGCGGGGCTTCGGTCCCTCGACGACGGTGGAAGCTATGACCTCCACCGCGGGTCGAACGGACTCGCGCGCGCTCCCGCCGGAGCAGCGCAGGACGGTTACGGAGAACGATGCCCTCGGCGACCCTAGCGAACGCCCAGATCCGCTACGAGCTGGCGGGAGAAGGAGACCCCACCGTGCTCGTCCACGGCTCGCTCGTCGACCGAACGAGTTGGGATGCGGTCCGGACACGGCTGGCCCAGTCGCTCGCGGTCCTCGTTTACGACCGGCGGGGCCACGGAGAGAGTACGGGCCCTGTCCGCACTCATCCGGTCCGCGATGACGCCGGGGACCTCGCCCAACTGCTCGAGTCGCTCGACCTCTATCCCGTTCACGTGGTCGCGCATTCCTACGGCGGGGCAATCGCGCTTCGGCTCGCCGTGGACCGGCCCGAGATGGTTCGGAGCCTCGCTCTGCACGAGCCCCCGTTCGTCGGCCTTCTCGAGGAGGACCCCGCGACCGCACCCGAAGCCGCGCGACTTTGGGCGGGTACAAAGGAGATCCAGGCGCTCGTCAGCGCCGGTCATCCCGACGTGGCCGCCCGCGAGATCGTGAACGCGTTCTCTATGGAAGGAGGAGCGTGGGAACGGCTCCGTCCCGAGGTGCAACGGGGACTCATTCGCCATGTGGACCGCTGGGCGGAAGAACTGCGCGACCCCGAGGCCACTCATATGGACCTTCCCGCGGTCGCCGAACTGCTGATCCCGGTGCTCGTCACGACGGGAGAGCGAAGCCCGCCCTTCCTCGGCCGCATCGCCAGCCGATTGGCCGAGAACCTACGCAACGCTACGTTCCGGACGCTCCCCGGCGTCGGCCACGTTCCTCACCTGAGCGACCCCGACCAGTTCATCGCCCTCGTCCACAGCTTCCTGGTGGAGCGGAACGTGCCCAGCACCTGACGTGCCCCGAGTTTTACCCGCACAGTTCGGGGAACACCCCGCGTGGAGATCTGGGGTCGAGGCTACGTGCCCAACTTTTGACCACAGTTCGGACAGAACGGGAACTGTCCCACGAAGTAGACCCGGCCACACCCCTTGCAAGCGAGCTGGGGGATCGTCGGCCCCGTCGCGGGCGGGAAGCTGTACGGATAGCCGTACCCGCCCGGCGGCGCTTGGCCTTCGCGCATCGCGTCCCCAAGCTTCAGGTAGCCGACCAAGTACAGGATTCCGGGAAGCAGACCCAGGAACAACGAGAGGATCCCGATCACCAGCGTGGGGGCTTGAGCCTCTTGGTACTGCCCGCGCTGGATCCGGAGGTACGAGTACTCGTACGCACAGTAGAGGAACAGGAGCGAAAGGCCCCCGACGATCGATGCGACGAGGGCGAAAATCCAGGTGGCCCGATCGGTGTGAAAAGCCGCGAACCCGAACAACAGCAAGAAGAGGCCAATGATGACCACCGCCGCGATGACCTGCAAAACGAGCGCGACCAGGACGAGGGTCTCGGCCGTCCCGGCCGAGGGCGGACGGGTTCGAGGAGTCGGGTAAGCTACCGGGGTCGGAAAATACGCGGCGCTCATGATGCCCGCCACATCGAGACAACGGGTGAGGATTTTGTCAACCCGGACTGACCGATTCCCGTCGAATCCGACCGGAATGCCTCTTCCGTTCCTACGACCCCGCAGCGGTCAACGCGGCGGTCGCTCTCCCGACGCAAAGAACGGCTCGAGGAGCTCCAGGACGCCTTTCCCCAGCCACTGTCCTCCATCCACGGCCAGGACCTGTCCGGTAATGTAGCTCGCCCGGGGGCTCGCCAGGAATCGGACGGCCTCGGCGACCTCCTGGGGCGTCCCGAACCGTCCGAGCGGGACCGCGTCCGTCACCGACTTCTCGACCGCTTCCGAGATCCAGAGCCGCTCGTCCGTTCCCTCGGTGTGCACCGGTCCGGGCGCGACCGCGTTCACGCGGATTCCGTAGCGCGCCCACTCTACGGCCAGAGTCCGAGTGAGGGCGAGCACGCCTGCCTTCGCCGAGGCCGAGTGCGCGGTGCCGGGGCCGGCCATCCACGCGTAGGACGCCACGATGTTCACGATCGCGGGGGTCGGGGAGCGCTGGAGCAGGGGGAACGCGGCTTTCGAGCAGAAGAACGTCCCGTCGAGCACGATGCCCACGACCGCCCTCCATCCGTTCGGAGTGATCTTCTCGGCGGGAGAGACGAAGTTTCCGGCGGCGTTGTTCACCAGAATGTCGAGGCGACCGTACTCGTCGCGAACGCGGCTCATCAAGCGGTCGATCTGCTCCGGAAGTCGTACGTCGGTAGGGACCTCGATCACGCGGGCTCCGTGACCCCGGAGCTCGCCCGCGCCCGAGGCGAGATGCTCGGCCGAGCGGCTCGCGATCACCAAGTTGTAGCCGTCATCGGCGAGCGCGACACCGATGGCCCGGCCGAGACCGGTCCCCCCGCCCGTGATGAGCGCGACGGGCTTCGCCTCGGGCCGGTGGGCGAAGCCTGCGGTCATGGGAAAAGGGAGTCCGGGCCCCCGTAAGAACCTAACCCGAAAGGTCGTCGGCCGAAGAGCGTCGTACGGGCATCGGAACGAGAGGCTTCGGCGCTACGCCGTCCGTCCCAAAGCGGCTGCGCGAGCCTTCTCGAGGCTTCCGGAGGGCAACCCCACTCCGAGGACGCCGTCCTCGCGAAAAACCGGAGCCCCGTTCCGGAACACGACGATTGTCGGCACCACGTCGATTCGGAAGTCGTCCCACAGGGGGCTATCGTCGGGAGTGATGTCGCCCGCGGCGATTCGAAAGCCCTTCTCGGACTCGAGGGCGGAGAACTGGGGAAGGAATCGATGGCAGAACGGACACCAGTCTGCGACGAACGCCACGATCCACGTCCCCTCTCGAAGTAGCTCCTCGTGGTGGAATGCACCGGCCTCCAGCCTCTCCATCGACGCTCGTGCTTCGGCCGAGGGGTCTCCCGGGTTCGGGCCGCGCGACCGAGGCTCGCCGCCCTAAAGAGGGGGACGCTGGGAGCGGACTCGATGTCGCGACCCGCCCCGACGCACACCCCCGTCAGTCCAAAACTCGGACAGATACCGCACCGGGGTCCGATCGAATAGCGCAGGGAGCGGTCGGCGGGTGGGCGGTCGGCCCGTGAATTTCGAGCGACCCGCCACGACGACGACGGGGACCCCTGCCTTCGCGGCGGCCACCGCCAGCCGACGCGTGCCCACCTTGTGCACCACCGACCCATCCGAGCAGACGGCGTCCGCCCCGAGGATTACGAGATCAGCTGTCTTGGCGACGCGGTCGCGTTGGGCGTCGGGAATCACTCGAGCGGGAAGGCCCTCGTGCCGAAGTTCCCGGGCAAAGAGGCGACCCTCTCCCCCGGGGAGACTTTCGAGAACAAGAATTCGCTCCGGACGCCCCGACCGGGGAGGGCTACGGAGGGCCGTCAGGACGGACTGGCTCCGGCTGAGCGTGACCACGAGAGAGACCTTCGGGAATCTTCGACGGCTCGTCCGGAGGACTCCGGCAAGTTCGCCTTGCAGGTGACATCGCTCCCGGCGCAACCACCGCCGCGCGGTCGTCGCCAAACCCGCCGGAGGGAGGGATCGGGCCATCGCGCGCCACTCCGTCGCCCAGCGCAGAAACGGCCCCATGGCAGGTTGTGCCTGCTCCAATGTGCGAGCGACCTGCCGGAAGCGATGTTGGAGTACGGCCTCCGTCTCGTGCGACCATTCGCTCGTCAGCCGGGAGAGGCCCGCCAGGGCCTCGATGGCGAGCGCATGGGCGCCGTGTCTGCGGTCGGCGCGAATCCGGTCGAACGCGGAGAGCCCGGCATCCGGAGCGTCGCGGTTTCGAACCGGTCGACCTTCGCGCATCTCTGGCGTCCCCGACGACCCCCAGTCTATTGAACCCCCCGCGTGTTCCGCCTCCGGGGATCGTCGATGTCCTGGCGAGTTCCGACGGAAGCGAAGAGCGACCGAGTATTCCCCGGCCCGATCCACGGCACGGTCGAGAACCACCGGTTCTCGAGCCGGGTGCTCAAGGGGAACCCGTGGGGAGACCCCGAAGAGCGCGACCTTCCGGTGTATCTTCCGCCGTCGGGCCGGTCCGACGGACTCCCCCTGATCCTGCTCCTGACCGGCTACACCGGGGCCGGTTGGCTCCATTTTCAGCGCCCGAGGTATCTCTCCGACACGATCACGGGGCGACTCGACCGATTGATCCGACTCAAGCTCGCCCCCGAGGCCGTGATGGTGGCGCCGGATTGCCTCACCATGCTCGGGGGAAGTCAGTACCTCAACTCCTCGGCCACGGGGCGCTACGAGGACTATGTCATCGAGGAGGTCCTACCCTTCGTGCGAGAACGCTACCACACGGGGCCCATCGCCGTGATGGGCACCTCAAGCGGAGGGTACGGCGCGCTCGTTCTCGCCCTGCGCCACCCCGACATTCTCCGCGCGGCGGGGTCGAACGCGGGAGATGCCTACTTCGAATATTGCTACGCTCCGGAGTTTCCCATCGCATTCCGAGAGATCCGCAAGGCCGGAGGGCCCGAGAAACTGCTCGAAAAGGTTCTCCACGCACCGGTGAGCGGTTTTGGGCCAGGGAACCACGAGATCCAAACGCTCGAGATGATGGGATACGCTTCCTGCTACTCCCCGATCGACTCGGAGCCCGGGCGCTTCGACCTCCCGTTCGACCTCGACACCGGGAGTCTTCGCCCCGACGTCTGGGCGAAATGGCTAGCCTGGGACCCGGTCCGCATGGTCTCGGAGACCCGATACCGGGACGCCGCCCGGCGTCTCGCCTATCTCTACGTCGACGGTGGAATTCGCGACGAGTACTCGCTCGATGTCGGGGCCCGCATCTTCGCCCACGAAGCGCGGCGGGCCGGGGCTCACGTCGACTTCGAGGAATTCGACGGGGTTCACGGCGACGGTGGCCCGCGCTACGAGGTCATGATCCCGCGCCTTCTGGCCGCGCTCGGCTTTCCGGCTCCGGGAGGGCCGGCGGCACCCGTTTAGTAGCTCGCCGGGATGATGCGTCTCAACTCGCCGATCGGGCGACGGTAGGGTTCGGATGATCCGCGACGGCCAGATGCTCTGTGATGTTTGTCAGAAGCCCATCAGCCGGATCACGGAGGTCCCCGCCGAGGGTTGGCCGAAGATGCACACCCTGTGCTCCGCCTGCTTCGCCCAGCTCAAGACCGAGGCGATCCCGCGGGCCTAGTCCGGTCCTCGCTACGAGGAGAGCGACTCGGGGGCATCGGGGCCCTCGAACGGCGCGAGCGTATCGACCGCTTCGTCCTCGAACCAGGCGAGGACGATGAAATACCAGGAGAGTACGGTGAGCAGCAGCAGTTCGGGCAGGTCTTTGGCATCGGGACCGACGACGACCGCGCCCGCCGAGAGGTGCCGACCTTCCCGGGCCGGCTCCACGTGGAGGACCTCCTTCCCGTCCCGTGACGTCACCTGCCAGGCCGGCACCAACACCCCCGCCCGGTGGAATCGGTAAGAGCGCCCCCCCAGAACGTCGATCTGGTGGTAGTTGAGGTGGACGGAGAGCCGGCCGATGACCACGTCCCCCGAACGAGCTGTGATATGGGGGTTGAGGAACCCTCCGCGCTTCAGGCTCCATTCCCCCGAGGCGCTGTGCGCCGTCGCGAGCGATGTTCCCCGAGCCTGCCATTCGAGGGTTGCGGCGGTCGCATCGCCCGAGAGCAGAGAGAACGCGTCCGGGTGGTCCCGATCTCGAAGCCAGCGGAGCGCGGAGCGGTCGACGGTGGAAAACGGGGTGAGGGCCATCGAGCACCCACCTCTTTAGAGGGATTTAACCCGGTGCCGGGGAACCGGCCCTCGAAGGTCCGATCAGCGCGCCGAGAGGAGGTACAGGATCCCCGCGATCAGAGCGAAGAGCGCCGCGAGGAGGGCGAGTAGCCCGTTCGCCAGGCCCAAGCCGAACCATCCCACGACAGCAAGGACGATCAGGACCACCCCCGCCGTGAAGGTTCGGTCGTTCCCGCCCGATCGTCCGATGAGCGTGAACAGGCCGATGATGATCCCGAAGACGACGTAGATCACCGACCGGGTCAATGCCCCGAGCGCGGGGCCTCCCAATCCCAAGGCCAGGAAGACGAACCCGCCGAAGAAATTGATGACCCCGGCGACGATGAGGATGACGGCGCCCAACGCGCCGAATAGGAATCCGAGGTTCCGGTCGCCCGAGCTCGACATGCGCTCGCCTCTCCCCGTGGGTGAGCCGGTCTCGGTTTTACGCTTTCGTAGGGCGCTCCCGAACGCCTAAGCCTCGGAAGGGATGCCCGGAGCATGACTCGCCCATCGCCCGCTCCGTCTCCCCGACGCGAGTTCGACCGCGAGGCTCCGAACTACGACCGGACCGCGAGCGCCTCGATGCCGGGATACATCGACCTTCACCGGACGCTCCTCGGCGGGATCCCGTACGTACCCACCCGCGAGTTTCGGGTCCTCGAGCTCGGGGTCGGGACGGGTACCTTGAGCTCGCTCGTGCTGGAGGAGTTTCCGCACGCCCGCCTTACCGGGGTGGACCTATCGCCTCGCATGATCGCCCGGGCCCGAACGAAACTTCGTTCGTTCCGAAGTCGGGTCGAGTTGATCGCCGGCGACATCGGGGATTTTGAAGAAAGCCCGTATGATGCCGTGATCTCCGCCCTCGCCATTCACCACCTCACGGACCCGCAGAAGTGGCGTCTCTTCCGCCGGGTCTACCGGTGTCTTTCTCCGGGCGGATACTTTGGGGACGCGGACGACCACCTCGCCGAGGATCCGACGTTCGACAACCGTTGGGCGCAGATCGCCTCTACGACCGCCGTGGGCCGACGCAAGAGGGCCGGAGGATGGACCAGCCCGCAGGCCGTGTGGCACGAACACGAACGATTCGACCACCCGTCCACCCTCTTCGCCGAGGTCGCCGCCCTCGGCCGAGCCGGATTCTCGCACGTTGGAGTTCCCTGGCGGTTCTTCGGGCAGGCCGTCGTTTGGGCGTACAAGTGACGCCGCCGGCCCAGGGGAACGGCCCGTGACCTAGGCGATGTTGCGCGAAACGACCTTCTGGATCGGCGGCGTCCTTACGGTCGCACTTGGAGTCCTGCTCGGGGCAGGACTTTTCTTCGCGGGCGCGGGTGTCGAGTTCGCGGACGCTTGGCTCGCGTGCGGACTCGCCGTGGGCTTCGGGGCTTTCTTCCTCTACGTCGCCCGGGAAGAGCATCGCGACCGTCTCGCGTTCCTCGCGGACGCCGAGAAGGAACGGCCGGGGGAGCCGCGCTCGGGTTCCCGCTAGCTCGCGCGTGGCGGGGAAACCTTTTCTTACGACCGCAGCGTCCAACGGTCGTGGCCGGGATGGGGTAGCTTGGCCTATCCTGGGGGACTGTGGATCCCTCGACCCGGGTTCAAAGCGGCGCGGGGACCTCCCCCGTGCTGTGAGACTCTCGGTCCCGGCCCTACGCCTTCTTCGGCCGAGCCGCGGTTTTTCGCGTCGGGGGTTTCCGAGGCTTGTCCGCAAGTGCGGCGAGGGCGGCGGGCAGGTCCGAGAGACTGTAGTCGGCCCAGGCGGCCCCCCACTTCTTGAGGTCGGACGGAGTGAGGGTCCATCCCGGGAGTCGCGAGGCCCGTGCCACCGGCGTCACGCCCGCTACGGACCGGGCGGCCTCCATGTCGAATCGGGAGTCTCCGACGAGGAACATGGGCACACCGGGGTAACGACGTTGGTACTCGGCGAGGTGCTCGCGTTTCGTTCCCTCCCCCGACCCTAGGACCCCATCGAACCAATATCGCAGGCCTTCTCGTTCCAGCATCAGGTCGGCCATCTCGGTCTCCGCACCGGTCGCCACCACCAGCGTCCAGCCGTCGCGGTCCAGGGTGTTCAGGAGCTTCGGAACCTCGGGAAAAGGATGGGCTTTCGCGTACGCCTCGGTCACCTTGCGCTGATGGAATGTCCGCGCGGTGCTCGCCCGGAGCGCGGCGGGGGCGGTCGGGTAGAGTTGAGACAGCTGGGCTTCGAACGGCATGCCGGTCGTCGCGAGGTAATGGACCCGCGCCTCCTCGTCGGGGGTTCCGAAGGCGTGCGACATCACGTCGGCCGCGACCGTGCAGATGAGCGAGATGTCATCGAGGATGGTCCCGTCGAGGTCGAAGACGACAACCCCCCGCTTCACGGTGCGGGCCGGGACGACTTCGCGAGGACTGCCTACCGGACGCGAGACCTCGGCGAATTGGCTCGTCGCGGGGAACACTGGGAGGGGGACCGCCACGGGGGGAACGTCTTCGGGGCCGGGCATCGCGCCATCGAGCCGGGCGACCTCTTTAAGATGGTAGGCGCGGGGTCGCGCTAATAGCGAGGCGTGCCTCACCTTGCGAACGCGACGTTCCAAGGACTGCCATGCATCCAAGTCACGCGATTCGGGGCCGTTCGAGCCAACTGCTGGCGGGCCGACGAATCGTCCTCGGTGTTTCGGGGTCGATCGCGGCGATCGAACTACCGAAGGTGATCCGCGAGCTGATCCGCCACGGCGCCGACGTCCATGTGGTCATGAGCCACGAGGCCATGCGCCTCGTCACCCCCGAGACCCTCGAGTTCGCCACCGGTCATCCCCCGATCACCCAGCTCACGGGCAATGTCGAGCACGTCACCCTCCTGGGACCCGGGACGGGCCGAGCGGACCTCTACTTGATCGCGCCCGCCACGGCGAACACGATCTCCAAGATCGCCCATGGGATCGACGACACCCCGGTCACCTCCTGCGCGTCGGTGGCGCTCGGAGGCGGCGTACCGATCCTGCTGGCCCCCGCCATGCACAGCCACATGGGGTTGAACCCGGCGGTGAAGGAGAACCTCGAGAAGCTTCGCAGTTGGGGGGTCGGGATCATTCCCAGCGTTTCCGCGGAGGGAGAGGAAAAGATCGCCGGCCCTGAGGCGGTCGCCGCGGCCGTCTTGCATCGGCTCGCGTCGGGACCTTGGGTGGGCCGCCGGGTGATCGTTGTCGGCGGGGCTTCCCGCGAGGCGATCGACGAGGTACGGTCGGTGACGAACGAGAGCTCGGGAACGACGGCGCTCGCTCTCGCGAACCAAGCGTACTACCGTGGGGCCGAGGTCGAGCTCTGGGCGGGCGCTCTCGAGGTCGCGGTGCCCTCCTGGGTTCCGGTGACGTCGTGGAAAGGCGTGGAGGACCTGCTCTCGCTGGTTCGCCGACGGCGCTCGGAGCTCCGCGACGCGGCAGCGATCCTGGTCCCTGCCGCCCTCTCGGACTTCACGCTCGAGCGGCGCCCCGGCAAGATTCCGTCCCGGGAACACGAAAGCCTGACCCTTACCCTTCGCCGCGCTCCGAAGGTCCTTCCCGAACTCCGCCGTGTCGCCCCTTCGCCGACCCGACTGGTCGCCTTCAAGTTGGAACCCGGTCTCGCGCCCGTCCAACTCGAAGAGGAGGGCCGTCGCCTCGCCCGGGAAACGGGTGCCGATTGGGTCGTCGCGAACGATGTGACATCTGTGGGCGGCCCGGACACGAATGCGCTCGTGCTGCCTCCCGCCGGGGGCCGGCACTGGATTCGTGGGCCCAAGACCGAGTTCGCCGGCAAACTGCTCGACGACATTGGTCGCGACCTCCTGAACCTCTCCGCAAGCCCCGCGGGCCCCGTACCCCGGAAGCGCCGCATCGGGCGACATCGGTCTCGAGATCGTTGATCCGGGGAGCGGGGACCCCCTTGCCGAGCGGGTCCGCGACCCGGGGTTCCTTAGATCGCGTTCACGAGGAATCCGACGAGGAAACCGACCAAGACCCCGAGGTATACGAGGCGCTGCTTGGTGTACGTCGCTTGCGGGGGGTCCGCCGGCCGGAACGCCGTTCGCAGCATGGGAAGGGTCGAGTACAAGATGGCTCCGATCGCGAGCCCATCGAAGACCAGGTTGAACATCGCGCTGTTGTAGAAGTACCCCGCGACGCCCCCGACGATCGTCGGCAATCCTCCGATGAGGAAGAACACCGCGATCAAGGCGACCCGCCGGTCCTGTTGGGTCAACAAAGGGGCGGTGATGGGGAACCCCTCGGTCACGTTCTGTAGGAAAAAGCCCACGAAAACGACGGTCGAGAGTCCGACGGTGCCCAAGGCCCAGGAGGCCCCGAACACGAGCCCCTCGGTCAGGTTCTGGAATCCGATCGCCAACGCCACGATCAGGGCGAGCGATACGGGCGTCGCCTTGGTCCCCCGGGAACGATGTTCCGTGGCGAACAAGAGCAGATAACAAAAGGTCACGGCGAGCGCGAAAGCGACCGCGTAGGTGCCGTTCGCGACGAACGCGTTCGAGGTGCCCGAATAGATCGTGGGGGCCGCGTCGGCGAAGATGTCCGCGAGGAGGAAGACGAGAATCCCGATCGCCGCCGCGTTGAGCAGAGTGATCGTCCGCGATCCCATCTTCTTGTAGAGAATGACGGGCAACCCGAGGTAGATGGAGAGTCCCATCGCGGTCGAGAGGGCGACGAGTTCCGGGAAGTTCGCCATCGGACTGAGGAGTCTCGAGAGGTGAGTACTTAACACCCACCGTTTACGAGTGTCGGCATCGCCGAAGGGCCAAGCTCGCCCTTTCCGGCCGCGAGCCCGGAACTATTGTTCGGGGAGTTCGGGTCCCTCTCCGGCTCGCCGCCGACCGCCGCCCTTAATAGACCGACCCCATGCGCGCGCCGAGGGTCACGATGGTCAAACTTGCCGAGTGGCAAGGTAAGAACGTATTCCGGAAGTACGGTGTCCCGCTCCCGCGGGGTACGGTCGCGCGTTCGGCCGACAAGGCCGAGTCGGCGATTCGCGACGGAAAGGTCCCCCTCCCCTGCGTCATCAAGGCACAGGTGCTCGCCGGCGGACGAGGCAAAGGGGGCGCGGTCCGGTTCGCGAACACCCCCGAGGAGGCCCGGACGGCCGCCGCCGCGATCCTCGCGATGGAATTCAAGGGCGAGAAGGTGCGCGAAGTCCTCCTCGAAGAGAAGCTCCCGATCGGTCGCGAGCTCTACGTCTCCCTGACCCTCGACCGAGCCCGTCGACTTCCGTTGCTGATCGCGAGCCCCCACGGTGGAGTCGAGATCGAATCGGTGGCCGACTCCGAGATCGACCGACAAACGGTGGATCCATTCCCGGGACTCACGGGGTACGAGAAGCGCCGCGTCGCCCAGGTCCTCGGGATCTCGGGTACCCAAGCCCTCTCGCTCGACCGTCTCCTCGATTCCCTATGGAACGTCTTCCAACAGGAGGATGCGGAGCTCGTCGAGATCAACCCGCTCGCGATCGTGGGCGAAGGGCTCGTGGCGCTCGACGCGAAGGTGATCATCGAGGATGACGCGGGGTTCCGTCACCCCGAGTATGCCGAGATCCGGGACGACCGGACCGAGCTCGAGGAGATCGCGCGGGAGAAAGAGATCGCCTTCGTGCAGTTGGACGGGAATATCGGAGTGATCGCGAACGGCGCGGGTCTCACGATGGCGACCCTCGACGTGCTGAAGGAACTCGGAGGCGCTCCGGGGGTGTTCCTCGACCTCGGAGGCACGGACGACCCCAAGAAGGTCACGGAGGCGTTCCTGCTCATGGCCCGGGCGAAGCCCGCGTCGGTCTTTCTCAACATCTTCGGGGGGGTCACCCGCTGCGACACGGTCGCGAAGGGCTTGGTGGAGGCGATGGGCCAGGTCCCCACCAGCGAACGATTCCCGTTGATCGCGAGAATCCGCGGCAACAACGAGAAGGAAGGGATCGAGATTCTCCGCGCGGCGGGAGTCACCTCTGTTTCCGACCTGCGCGCCTCCGCCCAGGCCGCCGTGGACGCGGCCCGAGGACGGTCATGAGCGTACTCGTCGACCGGGAGACCCGTGTGGTCGTCCAGGGGATCACCGGTCACCAGGGAACCGTTCACTCTCGACAGATGCGCCAATTCGGCACCGCGGTGGTCGCCGGTGTCACGCCCGGAAAGGCCAGGACGGACGTCGAAGGAGTCCCCGTCTACAACGCGGTCCGGGATGCCGTCGAGGCGACCCGTGCGAACGCCTCCTGCATCTTTGTTCCGGCGCCCTACGCCAAAGATGCGCTGCTCGAGGCCGTGGACGCCGGTATCCGTCTCTGCGTGATCGTCACCGAGCACATCCCGTTCCACGACATGTTGGTGATGTACCACTATGCCAAGTCGAAGGGCACCCGGATCATCGGTCCCAATTGTCCCGGTATTGCCTCGCCCGGGAAGTCCAAGGTCGGCATCATTCCGAACGTCGTGTTCCAACCGGGGCGGATCGGGGTCATCTCCCGAAGCGGCACTCTGACGTACGAGATCGTGAACGGGATCAAGGAGGTCGGCTTGGGCCAGTCGACGTGTATCGGCCTCGGGGGAGACCCGGTGGTCGGAACGTCGTTCGTCGATGCTTTGCCCCTCTTCGAGGCCGACCCCGAGACGGACGCGCTCGTGATGGTCGGAGAGATCGGCGGGACCGCGGAGGAGGACGGAGCCGAATACATCCGTCACCACTTCACGAAACCCGTCGTCGCCTACATCGCCGGCCGAAGCGCTCCTCCCGGAAAGCGGATGGGCCACGCCGGGGCCATCATCACGCGCGGCAAGGGCACCGCGGAGACCAAGGTCGCGGCCCTCGAGGCCGCGGGGGCTCGGGTCGCCCGGTTCCCGTACGAAATTCCCGGACTCATCGCCGAGGCCGTCCGGAAGGCCCAACGATGACGCCCGAGAGTCCGCGCCTTCGGGTCCCGGAAGAGGACGAACCGTGCCTCGTCCCCGGTTGCGGCGCTCCGTCCGCCCGGCGCCTGTCGCTCACCGAAGCGAAAAAGGCATTCCCCGGCCTCCCGGACCGTGGGCGTCGCGCCCCGCTTTGCCGCGACCA
>DATEQS010000035.1:0-9106 GCA_035272385.1 Thermoplasmata archaeon | reverse complement strand
GTATCGGAGAGGCCTTCGAAGTGTGGGTCCCCCGTAAGGACTCTCGCGCCCCGTCTTCGGGCGAAGGCGAGAATAATGGCATCAGTGAAACTCGGTGGTCCAAGTTTCCTTCGTTGTGCGTGAATCCGCAACGTCGAGCTAGCCGCGATTGATTCGATGGCCACCTCGGTGTCGATCGGCAAGATCGCACTGAGAGTCGTCATCGAACGTAGATGGCCGGCGATGCGGCCGAGATTCGGGTCGTCCCGAGCCAGTCTCCGTGCTACCTCGGGCAGCACGACATCCGGGCACATCAAATCGTGGGGCTCCGCAAGGTACTTTCTCACTTCGGGGCCGTGCGGGCCGGCGAGGAGGAACTCGACCCACGCGTACGAATCAACGATCAGTTTCAAGTCGGTCAGCCTCCCGGAATGCCCGATACGGGTGACTCGTCCGTGCACTCCCATACAAACGGTCGACGAGCTCCTTTCGCCTGCTCGCGAGGAGGAATCGGATCGTCTCGTCGGCGGTCCTTGTACGGAGGGCCTGCTGGAAGCGCGCGAGCTCCGACAGAGTCCCTCTGGACACTCGGATCGACGTTGACTCCCCCACCATGTTCACTGCATGCAGCATGCAGTATATGAGGTGGCATGCCCCGGAGGAAAGTGCTCCCTTCACGGGCAGGGAGGGGCCCACCGAATTCTCTCGGGGGGGCTGTCCCCTGGGTGCAATCAGGCTTGCACCTACTGAGTCGTACGCAGGCCCCCCCCTCTTGGGCCGGCCATTCAGGCGAAGACCCAGTCTCCGGGGATTCCTTCACTCAGATGCTGGACTGACTCTCGCGATTCTCTCGCGCAGCAAAGGCATCTCCAGGACCGCCTTCCAGAGCTTCTGAGGGTCGACCCGCCAATACTCATGCTTGGCGAAGGAACTGAATCCTCGCATCAGGTTCCACTCGATCTCGGGATGGCGCTTTCGGAGCTCGTCGGACACCGCGCCCGCGGCTTCGCCCACTACTTCGAGTTCGCGAACTACCGCACTTTGGCTCCTCCAGGAGTTCGAGAACCGCTCGTAGCCCTCCTGCAAGACCTCCTCAATACGGTCGACGGAACGAAGAATGTCGGCCAATCGTGGGCCATCCGCCCGGGAGCTCGTCAAAGCGGGACCGCCTCGAACAGCACCTGAGGACGGATGAGCCAGTGAAGGCCGCTCGGTTCTGCAACATCGACCTTTCGGTGAAAGATCTCCTGGAGGTCGTTAAGGAGGCGGATGTGGTCAAACAGCGACGCTTCGGGGTCGAAATCGACGAGAAGGTCGAGATCGCTCTTCGCGGAGGCGGCCCCCCGAGCAACCGACCCAAAAACCCGGGGATTCCGGGCCTGATGGGCCTTGAGGGAGATGAGAAGCTGTTCGCGCTTCGGACCCACAATTTCTCGGATTCCGAGGCCCTTCCCGGGACGAATTGGCCGGAGCTTGGGGACATCCCAGAGCTTTGACTTGCACCTGGGACATCTCTCGGGTTCCGCGGACCGCGGCCGCCACACGTAAGCACAACGGAAGCACCCGGCGAATCCATCGGGTTGTAGGATGTTTGTCACAATCGTTCTACGGTAGGCTAAGTAATAAAAGTTACTTGGACACGCTCACACGGTCGTGCCCAACGCGTGGGGCGAGGAGAAGGTGCAACCAGGCTTGCACCCACTCCTTGGTGAAAGAAGGCTCACCCCTCTTCGGGCGGGCGTAGCTTTCGGAATCGAGAGTAGACGGCGACATCATAGGCAATCTTCACCGATCCCGCGAGGGCGAACGGGGCAGCGATCCAAGGTCCCCCGGCCGCGAGGAAGGACCCGGTGACCGGCGCGCCAAACGCCTGGCAGCTACGTGCCGCTGTCGTATAACCGGCGGCCGCTGCGCGATCCTCGGGAGGCACCACCGCCTGGGTGTACGATTGGCGTGTCGGAACGTCCATCTGGGAGAGTGTCGCACGAGCGATCCAAAGAATCGATGCGATCAGAAATGTGGGGGCAAAAACGACCAGGATGAGGAACACGTTCGACGGGATGTGGCTGAACACCATGGTGTTCACCAGACCAAAGCGTCGGGCGAGCGGAGCGGCCAGGACCAACGATAGCCCCGCGGCCAGATTGCTCAGGAAGAACACAAGGCCCAGCGTGTCGACCCCGGGGTTGAATCGAGTGGAGAAGTAGAAGACCACCAGGCTGTTCACGATGAGCCCGCCGGCGAAGGCGTCCACCGAGAAGAGGCCCGAGAGCGAGTAGACGATCGGTCGACTCGCCGGGGAGAGCGGGGTAGGTAGCTCCTTGACCGCGAGTCGGTCCACGTCACTCGATAGGCTTCGGTAGGCCGGAACCAAGCCGAGTCCGAGGAGCCCGTAGAGCAGCAGTGTCGTGTCGTGTGGCCCGGTAGGGAATCCTGCGAGCGCGGGCCCATTCAGCGCGCTAAGCGGGCCCGCCGCGAGCGCGCCTACAGCAATCCCAACGTATCCCAGCAGGTTGTAGACGGCATACGTCTGGGTCCGAACGCGATCGTCGGTGGTGCCGGCCAGAGCGGCCTGCTCGAGCGCGCCGAGGGGACTCACGTCGGCCCCGCCCGCCACGATGCCGCCCAGGAGAAGGGCCGCAAGGAGGATCGCGGGGTTCGAGATGTCGAACCAGAGGAGTCCCCCGCCTACTGCCAACGCCAACGCAGAGAGAAGGAAGACCGAGCGTCGTCGCCAGCGTAGCTCGAAGCGCGGAACGGCAATCGCCCACCCCGCCGCGCCCCCGAGCGCGAGGCCGAGGAGGATTCCGATGGCAAAGGAGGAGTATCCCGCCCCCGAAAGGTCGAGCGCGATAACGATCGAGAGCGCCCCCGCTCCGAATCCGCGGGCGGTTCGCGCCCCCATCATGAGCCATCGATCGTGCCGGGTCGAACGGCCAGCGGGATTCGGGAGGGGAGCGATCCTCGTCATGCCATCATTCGCACAGAACCGAGGAGAGGTCCCGGATCCTGGATCCCGTCGGAGCCACGGGCATTACTTCGAGGACAGGTGGCCGGTGTGTTCGAGCTTGCCGCCCTGCCCTACCTTCCATTGACAGTAGGCATACAGCGCGTCGTAGAGTGGGAATTGGAGACGTTGGTTGTCGAGGTCGTCCTTCGCGACCATCCGGAACCCCGTGGCGGCGGCTTCGAGGCCGGGCGCTTCGGGCTCCCTACCGGACCCTCCGTCGGCGACTCGAACGATCTTGGCCAACTCTAGCAGAGCCGGGTCCGTGAGCTGGTACTTTCGGATGATCGCGTCGAAGCTCACGTATTTGTTTCCGCCTTCCTCGTAGTGGAAGAGCTCCGCACCGGGTAGGTCGAACGGAATCGCCCGCTCGTTCTTGGCCACCTCGAGCACCCGTTCCTTGGGAACGTAGAGGAACTCCGCGTCGGGGTCGACGAACTTCCGTATCAACCACGGACACGCGATCCGGTCGACTCTCGCATTCTCTCGGGTCACCCACTTCATGAGAACTCCTCGTTCGAGCCCATTGTGGCCCAGTTCATCAGGGTACCACAATCCATCGGCCCCGGGAGGGGGCGTTCCCCAGGGGGATAGGAGGAAAAGGTTGGTTCGGGGAGGGCGACTCCCCTACTTCTTCGGGGAGAACGACTTGAGCGCGGCGGAGTCCTCGCTGAACACTGTTTCGAGATTCCCTCGAACCGCGGGCTCGAGTTGAGCGGCCGGAATCTGCTGGGAGACGAACTCCCCGTAGACGTCGATTCCCGTCTTGTTCCCTTTCGGGGTGTAGACGTTGATCATCTTCGAGCCGGCCAGGGGTCCCTCGAGAATCTCGATGCTCACCGCGATCGGCGGAAAGACCGTGATCCGGTTCGAGGTCTTGACCCACTGCCCGTTCATGTTCTGTTCTTGGGTGAGGATGAACGAGGTCTCGCTCAGGGGTTTCATCTGCTGATTTCGCGTCGACTTGTGAGCGGGCCCGTGGTCGTCGGCGTTGAGGTACTTCCAAACGGTCTCAATAGGCGCATCGAAGTGGCTGCCTTCGTCCTTGATGTGGACCATGGCGAGGAGACCCGCTAACGGGTATTTGAGCCGCAGGGGAACGAAAGTATAGCCCAATGCGTCCCGACGATCCCCCGGACTCGAGTCAATCTATAAGCGAGTGCAGGTTCTCGGGGGCTCGATGGCCCGGCCGAGCGCGCCGCACTCCTCGTTTCCCTCGCCGGGGGCGCCTGTCGTTCCCATGCAGAACTGTCCGATCGCCACCACCCTCGGGACTCTCGGACGCAAGTGGACTCTCACCGTCCTCCGAGATATCGCCTTCTTTCCCGACGCGTCATTCTCCCTCATTCAGAAGAACAACCCCGGCCTCCTCCCGCGCACCCTGTCCCTTCGATTGAAACAGCTCTCGACCGACCAGCTCATCACCAAGAGCCCGGGAACGGAGGGAGGTCGGCACCCGACCTATCGTCTCAGCCCCAAAGGTCTCCAGGTCTGGCCCATCCTCGCGACGCTCGCCCAGTACGGTGTGCAGAACTATCCCGAGCGAGTGTTCGCCGACGGCCGAGCTCGGGACCTCGAGGAAGTTTTCCCCGGCGGAATGGACCTCATGCTCGGCCGATTCGCGAGCTCGCCGCCGCGCCCCAGTCGGCCATCTCCGGCGCAGTCCTAGCCTCGAGCGATCGTGCCGTCGCACGGTCTCCATTACTGACGGCGATCGTTCAGCGGAGTGTGCTGACCCTTGCACCTTCGTTTCCAGATTCCCCCTCGCCGGTGGCCCCCTCGAAGGAAGAGAAAGGGGTCAGATTCTCCGGCCGGCGCTAGTTGCCCTCTCCGGTAAGGCGTACCGAGAGAGCCGTTCGTCGAGGTCCGCCCGAAGCGCATGCCGGCGGGCATCCGCGACAAGGCTCTGTTCGAAGGGGGTCAGCTCGCGCAGGAAGCGGAATCGCTCAGCGGCGAGCGCCGCGTCCCGGTTCCAGTTTCGCCGTCGACTTCGTCCGATGAGTCGCTCAAGGTCCGGCCATTCCCGACGGCCCTCAGAAAGGGTGCGGAGGATTCGATCCGGGTCGAAGGCCTCTCGTTCGTTCCACAGCTTGGCGACAGCGAGGAGGCGAACAAGGTCGGTATCGAATCCCTTGTGACCGTAGCGCATCGCGTCGTAGAGGTCCCTCTCGGTCGCGCGTTGCTGAATGGCCCGCAGCTTCTCGGCGAGAGCCTCTTCGACGCGGAGGGACGGGATTTCCGGCGGCGTAAAGGGGAGGGCCTGAAAGTACGGTTGATCTTTAGGAACCCAGCGGGCCGGTGGGAGGAACGGGGACTCGCGGTAGCTGATCTCCAATCGGAAGATTCCGGCATCCCACTCGTGGGAGTAGGCCACCCGGCATCCCCAGTTCCGTCGTGTGGTCCTATACGGCTCTCGGATCGCGAATTGGACCCCCTGGTGGGCGGGGGCAAACGCCTCCCTGAGCTGCGGTTCCGGGTCGTCCGGTAGGCCTTGGTTCGTGAAGTCAAGGTCTTCGGAGAGGCGACCGACGTCCCCGGTCACCATCATCCGAAGGTAGGTCCCGCCCTTGAACACCAGCCGGTCGAGCACTCCGCGGGCGGCGAGCGCATCGAGAGCGTACAGGAGCACGATCTCCTGCTGAGCGAGGTGCAGGTCGACCCCCATCACGTTCGCAAAGCGATTGGCGACCGACCGGGGAATCACGAGATTTCCACCTCGGAGAAGAGTACGCGGTCCGGCACGTTCCGAATGATGTGCCACTCCCGTTCGTGCGGTCCGCGTCGTCCGAACGTTCTGGGCGAACCCAGCGGCACCCACGGTTCTCCCGGGCGGGCACGCCAACGTTCCCGCAAGCCCCGAGGCAGTGGAATCGACGGCCGCACTCGCTCGGCCAAGAAACCCACCCGAAGCTCCAGACTTCGATTGTCCAAGCGTTGGAGATAATTCGAGAGGCGTGTCCAGGACAAACGCGGCTTGGCCCTCGCGAGGATCTGGACCGCCCCACCCACCCCTCCCGAAAGCTCCGGTCGGTTCACACAATCGATGACGGTTCGCTCGGGGTCGCTGACCCGCAACGTCTCACCGCGACGAGTGATTTCCCTCGTCCCAAAGAACCGTGCGGGCGGGATACGAACGAACTGGAACTGAGCTTGGTGTGTCAGCCGGACGGACGTTCGGACCGGGCTCACGATGTAGTAGACTCGACCGGCTTGGAGAAGGAAGCCCCACAGCTCAGCGGCGGATGCGTATCCAAAGTAGTACGGGCTGACGATGTGGCTCCCGACCCGGAGAGGGTCGGTATCGGGGATCGCGTCGGGCCCATGTCGGCCCGGGTTGAGCAGGTAGCGACCGCGACCTACCCGTTGGATCCAACCCTTGCGAACAAGGTCATGGGCCAGTTTGCGGGCGAACCCCCGTGAAATTCTGGCTCGGGCCTGGATCGTGTCGAGCGAGAGCTCACTTCGGCCCTCCGCCTCGAGCGAGAGCACGACGCGGGCCTCGGTCGCCGAGAGTGACCGCTGTCGATCCACGATTTGGGTTAATGCTGTTGAATCTATAAAGTTACTGTTTTAGTAACTTTAACGATGTATAAACTCAACCCCCTGGCGAGGTAGACCAGGGGGTATCCGGTCGCCGTTGGGTGCAATGTCCCTCACACCCCCCTCGCCCGTCTGGGCGGCCGACAATCTTCGCGATTAGTCTGCCGAGTGATCGACCATGCACCTGGTTCCACTCGAAGGAGACTCACCCTACGTAACCACAGGCAGTACTATCCGCTCGACAGTAGATACGAAACGGGCCCATTTGCGTATGTTTTCCGGATTCCCGGGGCTACCCATCTGTCGGCGGCTCAGCGAGTCGACAAAAATCTTGCGTTCCTTGAGTTTGGAGCGAACTGAAAGAAGTTTAGCGGTCAGACTCTCAGTGCGAAGCCGGACGAAAAGAGACGAGACCTCTTCCGAGTCGAAGGGCGTCTTCGAAATTGCGAACAGGTCGCCGATGTCTCTGGGTCTTCCGGCCTGGAGTTTTAGCGCCCACAGGGCTTCGGGGCGGGCAATAGGCACCTTGACTTGCGTTCGACCGGACAGGGTCTCCAGCTTCATACGGCGGGCTTTCTTTGCTATCCAAGATTCTGGGATATCGACCTTTGCGTCCCGGTCTCGCACGACATCGACCATGAGATCCAACGTGATATCGGTCGACTTGTACCGCTCGGCCTGCCCCTCGAAATTCTGGGGATTGGGTACGGAATGCTTGTCGAGTTTGAGTCCCTGATTCCTCAGCCAAGGCCGAACTGTTGCCGCGGATTCTTTCGGAAGTACGACGTCCACGTCATCTGAGTATCTTGGCGGGCCGTATGCTATGATTGCGTACCCGCCAATGACAACCCCCCCGAATTCCCAGGGCCAGCGGTCCATTAAGGAGAGAACGGCCCGCTCTCTCGCATCAGGGTCCGACAAGGAGTAGCCTCCCGGCACCACCATATAGGGTCGGATTTGTCCTGATCATGCGTTCCACTACACGGCGCAGCACCACCGGCTCACCTTCGACCCAGGTAGACTTGAGTCCCTCCGTTGGGATGAGCTCGACTCGCGCCCCCACTCTCTTATGACGCGTAGTTGAAACTCGATGATTCGCGAGGTATTCTTTCCAGACTCTCTCTCGACTCGACGGAATCGCCAAGGTGAAGACTCGCGTGTACAGCGATGGCGCAAGTCTGTATCGACCACCTGTCCAATGTTCAACTGCTGTATCTCCAGCCCAAGCCTTCGGATCAGGTCCGGATAGGATCACGCTGCGGACTCGATTCCATTCCCCCCTCCTCAAGTCCGGGCGATTTCCCGGGCTTAAGCACCGGTAGGTACCTCTTCCCAATCGCTCAACCAAGCCACGGTGCTTCAGCTCGCTGAGAACCTTCGCCGCGCGAGGGTTTTCAACCTTCCGCGCGAAATCCCGCGAAGTGAAAGGCTCGCTACCGAAGAGTGAACTGACTACGTCGCTGTACGTGAGCGCCATATTCCGATAAATGCGGAATATATATTTAAGGTACGCGTAGCATGGCGTCTGTTCGCATTGTAGCATACCAAGGTACACTCGGACGCAGAGGCTAGCGCGACCATCGCAATATGACTAGAGCCACAATGAAGATTCGACGATCTTAGAGGGAAAAGGTGGTCGGTTCCTGGCTGAAATTCTGGCGCAGCAGCCGATTGTAATCTCGGGAGACTTGAAGGTGCAATGCCGCTCGCACCTACCCCCGGTCAAGGATTGAGGCCATGGCCCGAGAGGTGAATTCGCGTGCGGCTTTCCTCCGAACGGTTGAAGCGCCCCAGCGCGCTGTCTCTGGACCGGAAACCAGACTCGGACGATGGACGCGGGCAAGTGCCGCAACTGCGGCGAGTCGCTCATCCCTGGGGGGACCTTCTGCCCGGGTTGTGGGCTCGCTCAGTTTACCAATCCAGCGGTTTCCCCGAGAGCGGCGCGCTTCAACGGGCCACCGGCGCCAAAGCAGGAACCGAATCTCAGTAGTGGACCGGACGCTCACCCTTTCCTGACGATTGCTCTCGCGATCGCTTGTGTGTTGCTGGTGGGCCTCTTGGTGCTCCTGCTGAGTTTCACACGAGTCACCATCACACCGCTTAACCGGGGACTACCTCCCATTAGTGGTGAGTTTGCCGTCGGGCCGGCCACGCTGGGCAAGTGTCTCTTCGGGAACACTTTCGCCATGAATGGCTGCGCCGCAATTCACTTCGAGTACGTCATCAACATCCAGAAATCGAACGTGAGTTTTGGAGAAGTTGCTTTCGAAGTGAATACGGACGCCGGCGTCGTCGCGGGCCTGACGGCCGGACTGGGATTTTCGGTGCTGAACGCGTCCGGGGGCGTCCTCGTCCAGTTCCCTGTCCACGACGGGTACATGGGGATGAACTCGTCCGCGTGGAGCTATGGGGCCGGCACGACGAGTTCGACACCCCTTCTGGTCTCCGACGTTATCATCCTCGATGTGGGAACCAACAATCCCCTGGGCGAGGGACTTACCTTCGTGGTCATTGGCACAGGTCCGTACGGGGGATTCACTCCCCCGCTTTCCCTTCAGTAGGGCGAATCCTGCCGATTAC
>DATEQS010000034.1:0-63955 GCA_035272385.1 Thermoplasmata archaeon | reverse complement strand
CGAGGAGACCAGCGCGCCGGCCCGCGGCCAGGCCGCGCTGCCGTCGACCGGCCCGGCGTACAGCGTCCCGTCCGGTGCGAGCAGGTAGCCGCGGCCGCCGGTGAGCACCAGGGACGCGGCCTCGCTGGCGGCGCCGTCGGTGAGGCCGGTCGTGGCGGCGCCCACCGGCGTCCAGTCGTTGCCCGAGGCCAGGGAGGAGTAGAGCGTGAAGCTCGTGCACTGGGCCGCGAACGCCTGCCCGGCGCCGGTGCAGGTCGCGAACAGCGCGAACGCCCGGCCGTCCACCGTCTCCAGGTCGGTCACCCGCAGCCCGTGGGTGCCGACCTGTGTCCAGGTCTGCCCGCCGTTGTGGGTGACCCACAGTTCCGGCCCGAACGCCCAACCGTCGGCCAGGTTGAGGAACCTGATCTGGCTGACCCCGGTCGGCCCGTCCGGCGCGCCGGTGAGCGGTGCGGGCACCCCGGCCCAGGTCCGGCCGGCGTTGTCGGTGCGCGCCATCGAGGTGCAGTACTGGGTGGCGCAGTGGCCCGGGGTGCTGGCCTGGCCGATCACCCAGCCGGTAGCGGCGCCGACGAACGTGACCGAGGTGGGCCGAAAGTTCGCCGGCACGGCCGCCGGGGGCTGCGCCGCCGACGGCCGCAGCAGCGGCGCGGTCGCCGATGACTGGATGTGGCCGCCCCCGGTCGGCGTGGCGGTGGCAGGCTGCCCGGCCTGCGTGGCCGACGTAGGGTTCTGGCTCAGCACCGGCAGGTTGACGACCTGGGGCACGGTTACCGCCGCGGCCACGATCACCGCCGCCGAGGTCGCGGTGATGGCCAGCTTGCGGATCTTGCGGCGCCGCGCCCGGCGCTTGATCAGCTCGAAGGTGCCCGGCGGCGGCGGCAGCGGGTTGATGCGCTGGCTGAGCCAGTCGTCGATGTCACGGCGGTCAGGCATCGCGTTCCCCCAGTGCCTTCTTGAGCTTGGCGCGCGCCGCGAACAGGTCGGCCTTGATGGTGCCCTCCGGTCGGCGCAGCAGCGTCGCGACCTCGCGGATCGCGAAGCCGCCGTAGTAGTGCAGCAGGAACGGGTCGCGCAGCCGCGGTGGCAGCGAGGCGATGAGGTTGCGCACGTCGACGTCCTGCACCGGGTAGGCGACCGGGTCTGCCGCCGCGCCCGCGGTGACGCTGCGGATGGCGCGCCGCTCCCGTTCGGTCTTGCGCCAGTGGTCGCGGACCAGGTTGGTGGCGATCATGTAAAGGTAGCTCTGCGGGCTGTCCACCTTGGTCCACCGGCCCAGCAGCCGGACGAAGGCCTCGGATGCGATCTCGTGCGCGGTGTCGTCGTCGTCGACCAGCCGCCTGACCCAGCCGGCGAGCTTGGGGTAGACGCCCTTGAACAGCTCTTCGGCAGCGTCGGCGTTATCCCCGGAACCCCCATGGCCCCTGTGAGCCTCACCAGCGGTGCCCACCGGATCCCCCTTGATGAAGTTCCCCGCAGGCGACGGGAACAGCGCGCCCTCGCGCCGACCACCCGGCATGAGCACCATGTCGGGGCCGGTCGGAGGGTTGTCGAGAACACCCGTGTGATACGGCAACTTCTACCACATTTCCTGGGGTCTGGCCCGGCCGTGCCCCCGTGACGTCCGGGCCCCGCTGCGCACGACGCCGTTCCCGGCCTCGCGCTCTTAAGAGACGATGGAACTCCCTCATCGGTTGCACAGAAATTTCTTTTTTTTCCGAACGGGCCTTGGTGCCTGCCCGGCGGAGGTGCGAGCGGTCCCGGCGGGTTACACTGAAAAAATAGTAGGACGTCCTACTATCTCGCCAAGCTTGACGGGGACGAGCGCCCTCCGGAGGCAGCATCATGGAGACGAGCAGGGACCGCTGGCAGCGTCGCTTCGACGAGGCGGCCAAGACGGGACGGGCCCAGACCAAACAGGCAGGGCACGACGCGGACTTCACCACCCTGTCCGGGCTCGAGGTCGATCCCGTCTACGGGCCGCCGGACGGCGCGGTGGTGCCGGGGATGGAGCGGATCGGCTGGCCCGGGGAGTTCCCGTTCACCCGGGGCATCCACGCCACCGGGTACCGGGGCAAGCCGTGGACGATCCGCCAGTTCTCCGGCTTCGGCAACGCGCGGCAGACCAACGAGCGGTACAAGATGCTGCTGGCGGCGGGGGGCGCGGGCCTGTCCGTGGCCTTCGACATGCCGACCCTGATGGGCCGCGACTCCGACGAGCCGCGCTCGCTGGGCGAGGTGGGGCACTGCGGCGTGGCCGTCGACTCGGCCGCCGACATGGACGTGCTGTTCGAGGGCATCCCGCTGGCCGACACCACCACCTCGATGACGATCAGCGGCCCGGCCGTGCCGATCTTCTGCATGTACCTGGTGGCCGCCGAACGCCAGGGCGCCGACCTGGCCAAGCTGGACGGGACCCTGCAGACCGACATCTTCAAGGAGTACATCGCGCAGAAGGAGTGGCTGTTCGAGCCGCGCCCGCACCTGCGACTCATCGGTGACCTGATGCAGTACTGCGGCGAGAACATCCCCAGGTATAAGCCGCTGTCGGTGTCCGGATACCACATCAGGGAGGCGGGCTCGACGGCCGCGCAGGAACTGGCCTTCACGCTCGCCGACGGGTTCGGCTACGTGGAACTCGGCCTGTCCCGCGGCCTGGACGTCGAGGAGTTCGCGCCCGGCCTGTCGTTCTTCTTCGACGCGCACGTCGATTTCTTCGAGGAGATCGCGAAGTTCCGCGCCGCCCGCCGGATCTGGGCGCAGGTGATGCGCGATGAGTTCGGCGCGAAATCAGAGCGCTCGATGTGGCTGCGCTTCCACACGCAGACCGCCGGGTGCTCGTGCACGGCGCAGCAGCCCGAGCTGAACATCGTGCGGACAACCATCCAGGCGCTCGCCGGCGTTCTCGGCGGCACGCAGTCGCTGCACACCAACTCCTACGACGAGGCGATCCAGCTCCCGAGCGAGGACGCCGTCCGCATCGCCCTGCGCACGCAGCAGATCCTCGCGAGCGAGTCCGGGATCGCGGAGTCGGTCGACCCGTTCGCGGGGAGCTATTTCGTCGAGTGGCTCACCGACACGATGGAAGAGGAGACGCATCGCTACTTCGACCGGATCGATGCGCTTGGCGGAGTCGTCGCCGGGATCGAGCGGGGCTTCTTCCAGCGCGAGATCCAGGAATCGTCCTTCCGATACCAGCGGGCGGTCGAGGCCGGCGAAGAGAAGGTCGTCGGCGTGAACGCCTACACGGTCGACACCCCGGTGAAGGTGCCCCGGCTCAAGATCACGGAGGAGGCGCGACGGGCCCAGAGCCGTCGGCTCCGGGCGCTGCGGTCCCGACGCGACGCCTCGCGCCACGCGGCGGCGCTCGACCGTCTCCGCAAGGTCGCTGCGACCGAAGAGAAGAACACGATGCCCGCGGTCCTCGAGGCCCTGCAGGCGAACGCGACGCTCGGGGAGATCGTCCACGCGTTCCAGGACGTCTTCGGGTCTTACCGCGAACGGTCGATGTACTAGCACGCGGGAGCGGTCGCGACGCGGTGAGCCTTAAACGGGGAGTCGGTTCGGTCGGGGAATCCGTGGCGCGCGAGGAGTATCGCGCGGTGCTGGAGAGCCTGTTCCAGCGCCGTCGCTTCGGCATCCGCCCCGGCTTAGAGACGATCGAAGCCCTCCTCACGGGCCTCGGCCACCCCGAGCGGAAGTTCCCGGCGATCCACATCACCGGCAGCAAGGGGAAGGGGTCGACCGCCACGATGGTTCAAGCGATCCTCACCGCGCACGGGCTGAAGACCGGCCTGTTCACGTCGCCGCACCTCGCGAGCTATCGGGAGCGGATCCGGCTCGACGGCCGGCTGATCTCCCGCTCTGCCGTGGTCGATGGGGTCACGCGCGTCGAGGCCGTCGCCCGCAAGGCCGAGGCCGCGGGAACGACCGACCGCCCTGCGACGTTCTTCGAGGTCACGACCGCGCTCGCGTTCGACTGGTTCGCGCACGAAGCGGTGGACGCGGCGGTCGTGGAGGTCGGGATCGGAGGCCGGCTCGACGCGACCAACGTCCTCGATTCGCGCGTCGGGGTCGTCACGACGATCGAGCTCGAGCATACCGACATCCTGGGGCCCGACCTCGCCTCGATCGCCCAGGAGAAATCCGGCATCTTTCACCGGGGGATGACCGGGGTCGTCGGAGAACTTCCAGAAGCGGCGTTGCGCGTCGTGGAGAAGGAGGCGACCCGCCTCGGCGTGCCGTTGTGGCACGCCGGGAAGGAGGTCCGGGTCGAGAACCGTACGCTCTCGGCCGACGGACAGACGTTCACGGTGCGCGTGCCGGGGCGATCCTTCCCGGACCTGTTCATCCCCCTGCTCGGCCGGTTCCAGCCGGCGAACGCGGCCCTCGCGGTAGCGGCGGCCGTGCGTTTCTCCCACGCCACCGGCCTCGAGCTGGACGGCGCGAAGACGGCGTCCGGGCTCGTCGGGGTACGATGGCCGGGACGACTGGAAAGGGTCGCGAAACGACCGGAGCTGTTCTACGACGTGGCCCACACTCCCGAAAGCGCTCGGGCACTCGCCCAGAGCCTCGCCGAGATCTCTCCCCTCGCGAGCCCCGAGGAGAGCGTCATCGTCTTCGGATGCCTTCGCGAGAAAAATGCCGCTCGAATCTTGGACGCCCTTTCGCCGCTCGCGCGCACGGTGGTCGTCGTGCCGCTGCGTTCGGACCGGGGAGCTCGCCCGTCCGAACTTCGGGTGGCGGCGGTCGGACGGTTCCCGCGCATTGTGGAAGCCCGCTCGGCGGCCGAGGGGGTCGCCCTCGCCCGCGCCGGGACCGGGCCGGACGGGTTCACCCTCGTCGTCGGAAGTGACTACCTCGTGGGGGAACTGATGCGGAGCGCGGAGGACCAGGACGAGCCGGATCTTTCCGACCCCGGTCTCCCCCCACCGGGGACCGTAGCCTCGAAGCCCGCTTCGAGCCCCAAGGAATCGGGATGACGAGCCGCCCGCCGCCGGTCCCCTTCGACTGGGAACGTCTCCTCGACCGGCTCAGCGCACTCTACGGGACCGGAGACTGGCGTCGTCCATACCTGCGGGACCACGCCCAGGACCCGTTCCAGGTCCTGATCGGCACGATCCTCTCGCAACGCACGCGCGACGCGAACACCGACGTCGCGAGCGCCAAACTGTTCGCCCGCTTCCCGGACGCGGTCTCTTTGGCCTCGGCGAAGACGTCCGAGGTCGAACCGCTCATCCGGGCCACCGGTTTCTACCGCGTGAAGACGCGGGTCGTGCGGGCGTGCTCGAAGGAAGTGCTCGATCGCTTCGGCGGTGTCGTACCCCGCACGTTCGAGGAGCTCACGTCCCTCCCCGGGGTCGGCCCGAAGACCGCCAACTGCGTGCTCGTGTTCGGCTACGGAATTCCCGCGATTCCCGTCGACACCCATGTTCATCGCATCGCGAACCGCCTCGGCGTGGTGCGCACCCGCACCCCGGAAGAGACGGAGGCCGCGCTGCGGGAGCGGGTCGACCCGCGCTTCTGGATCCCGGTCAATCCGCTCCTGGTCCAGCACGGCCAGAACCTTTGCCGACCGAACCGCCCGCTCTGCCCGCAGTGTCCCATCGCCGACCAGTGCGCGACCGGGCGCGCGCTCAGCGAAGGGCGGAACCCTCCGCGACGGGAGGACCGGCCTCGGCGGAAGGGGTCGCGGGCAAGAACGCGATCGCGACCAGGGTCACGAGCACGAGGAGGGCGAGGACCTCCCAGCCCACGGCGTAGGACCTCGCCGCGACGATCGCCCCGAAGAGCGCCGACACCCCGGCGCCGCCGGCGAGCTGGATCGAGTTGAGCAGCCCGATCGCGAGGGGGATCTCCTCGGGCGGGACCTCCCGCCAGTAGTGCGGGAGGACGTACATCACGGCGTAGATGAAACCGTAGGAGAACGCGAAGATGGTCCCGATAACGACCGCGAAGAGAAGACCCGCCCACGGAAGGAGCGCGAGTACCGCCGCCGCCGAAAGCGTGACGACTACGAACTGGGTTCGATGGTTTCGATACCGTTCCGCGACCCGGCCCCCCACCGGGCCGCCCACAACGCTGGGAAGGATGAACATCATTCCGACCACCCCTGCGAGGGCGATCGTCCATCCTTCGACCGCCTCGCCCCAGGGCACCAGGAACTGACCGGTCGCGAACGTGGCTCCCTCGAGACCGATGAACGCGATCCCGATGGCCCAGACGCCGCGGTACCGAAGCGCCGCGGGGAGGTGAGTGCGACGGACCGATGGTTTCGGAGGAGCCGCGCCGGCCGTCGCGGGGATGAGAACGATGCCGAGGAGCGTAATGACCCCCAGCACCGCGCCGCCGACCACGAGCGAAAGTTGCCAGCCGATGAGCGGGATCAGGAGCGCGGACCCGACGACCCCGAGGGCGGCCCCCGCGCTGAACGCGGAACTGAAACCGCCGACGGGAATCCCTCGGCGACCGGCCGGGTAGAGACTCGCGACCAGACCGATCGCTGGCGAAAAGAATAGGGCGGCGCCTATGCCCGCCACGAGACGAAGGGCGAATAGAACGGGGAAGGACGGGGCCGCGCCGCACGCCGCCGCGCTCACCGCGAGCAGGCCGACTCCGGCGAGGGAGACCGTGCGCGCCCCGTAGCGGCGGGCGAGGAAACCGGCCGGAACCTGTAGCAGGCCCGCGCCGACCAGGAACGCCGCGGCGAGCAGACCCCACTGCGCCGGCCCGACGCTGTAGGCGGTTCCGATGGAGGGGAGCGCCGGCCCCACGTCGAACCAATTGTAGGCGTAGCCGATCCTCAACGCGACAAGAACCCAGGTGGCCCGCACCGCCGCCCGTGGACTGAGGGGAAGTCCGCCGAGGTTCTCCGCCAACGGTTCAACCGCCTCCCGCCTCCGAAAGTGCCGACCCTTCGGGAGCGTTCGACCGCGTCAACGAACCAAACCGTTTAAGCATCGGCGACCGTCGGCGCGCCGTCATGGATTCGTCCGAGTACGACCTTCCGTTCTTTCATCAGGGAGGTTTCCATCGGAGCACCTGCGTCGTCTGCGGACACGCCTTCTGGACCCTCGGGGATTTCGACCGGTGCCAGGAGGCGCCCTGCCGCGACTACGGGTTCATCGGTCACCCGATCCTCGCGCGCCCGTACGACCTGCACGCGATGCGCGAGACGTACCTCAGCTTCTTCGAACGACGCGGGCACACCCGGATCCGACGGTATCCGACGGTCGCCCGCTGGCGAAACGACGTGTTCTTCACCCAGGCGTCGATCTACGACTTCCAACCGTGGGTGACCAACGGGACGATCCCGCCCCCGGCGAATCCGCTCACGATCAGCCAACCGGTCCTACGGTTCATCGACCTCGAGGAGGTGGGCCGGAGCGGCCGACATTTCACGCTCTTCGAGATGATGGCGCACCACGCCTTCAACCGGCCGGACCACGAGGTCTACTTCAAGGACCGCTGCACCGAACTCTGCCACGAGCTCCTGACGAGCGAGCTCGGGGTCGACCCGAAAACGATCACGTACAAGGAGGAGGTCTGGGAGGGCGGCGGCAACGTCGGGCCGTCGCTGAGCGTCAGCGTCTCCGGCCTCGAGCTCGCGACGCTCGTCTTCATGATGTACATCCGCGACGGCGAGCGGTTGAAGCCGATGCCGCTGCGCGTCGTCGACACGGGCTACGGCCTCGAGAGGTTCGTCTGGGCGAGCCAGGGGACCAAGACGGCCTACGAGGCGGTGTTCGGCCGAGAGTACGACGAGCTCCGGCGCACGTTCCCGGCCCGCGAAACCGCGCTGCTGATCGACCACGCGAGGGCCCTCAATTTCCTGCTGACGGACGGCGTCGTGCCGTCGAACAGCAAGGAGGGCTACTTCGTCCGCCTTCTGCTCCGTCGTTCCCTTAGGATCCTCCAGAAGACGCCCGACGCCCCGGACATCCTCTCGGTCCTCGACCGCGCCGGCCGAGAGATCGCCCATGATTTCCCCGAGGTCGGGGCGCATCGGGACGACCTGCACCAAGTGGTGCTCGCGGAGGTCGAACGGTACGACGAGGCGATCGGTCGCGCGCGGCAAACGATCCGCCGGTACGAGGAGCGAGTCCGATCGACCGGGGGCCGGGTCGGCGAGGAAGCTCTGGTCGAATGGTACGACTCCCTCGGCGTTCCGCCCGACGTCGCCGTGGAAGTGCTCGAGCATCCGCCCGCGATTCCCGAAGATTTCTATTCTCGCGTCGCCGAGCGCCACGAGAATGAGGGGCCGACCTCGGATTACGTCGAGACGACCGAAGGCCTTCCCGAGGTTCCGGCCTCGATTCCCCCGACCGAGGTGCTCTACTATCTCGACCCGTACACGACGAACTTCGAGGCGCACGTCGTCTGGGCGGGAGGCCCCTTCGTCGTCCTCGACCGGACGTATTTCTACCCGACCGGGGGCGGTCAGGTGACCGACAAGGGATACCTCGGCGACCTCGAGGTCGTCGATGTCGCCCGCAGTGGACCGTGGGTCCTCCACCGTCTCGAGCGGCCCGCGCCGTTCACGGTGGGGGAGCGGGTCCGCGGGAAGGTCGACGTGCCGCGACGAACCCAACTGATGCAACACCACACGGCCACGCATCTCCTGAATGGCGCGCTGCGGGAGGTCCTCGGTCCGCACGTCTGGCAGACCGGCGCGTACAAGGGCCCCGAGTCCGCCCGCATCGACATCACGCACTACCGGGCCCTTTCCAAGGAAGAGCTTCACAAGGTCGAGCGTCGGGTCAACGAGGTCGTTCGGGAGGATCGACCGGTGAAGAGCTACTTCGAGACGCGGGGGGAGGCGGAGCGCCGGTTCGGTTTCACGCTCTACCAGGGAGGCGCCGTCCCCGGCCGGGACCTTCGGATCGTCGAGATCCCGGACTTCGATGTCGAAGCGTGCGGAGGAACCCATTGCACCCACACGAGCGAGGTCGGAGCCATCGGGATCCTGGATGTCGAACGGATCCAGGACGGAGTGGTCCGACTCACGTACGTGAGCGGGGAGCGGGCCCTCGACGTGCGGGAGGAGCACGAAGCGATCCTGCACGAGGCCGCCCGACGGCTCGGCGTACCGGTGAACCAACTCCCGGCCGGCGTCGAGAGACTTCTCACCGAGATCGAGGAATCGCGCAAGAACGCCCGGGAGCGCCGTAAGGAGGACCTCGGAGCGACGGCGATCCGACTGCTGGCCGACCCCACGTCCACGGAGACGGTCGCGAAGACGACCCTTATCTTCGCGCCCGTCGAGCTCGACCGCAACGAGATGATGGAGCTCTCCCGTCTCCTCACCAAGGACGGCGGTCGCGTCGCACTGCTCGCGAGCGAGCGGGACGGCCGCGGCACCCTCTTCGTCGGGTCCACCGACCCGAAGGTCTCAGCCCAGGCCACGCTCGAGGCGGCCAAGGGGGAATTCGCCGGCAAGGGCGGAGGGAATCCGTCGGCGGCGACCGCCGTGGGAGAGCCGGGCGCTCCGCTCGCGGCGGCCCTCGAGACGGCCCGGAAAGCGGCCCGCCAAGCCGCCCGTGACGGATAATCCCGTGCCGTTCTGTCGCTGCGAAAGCTTTACTTTGGGATTGTGCCCATGAAGGCACAGGACACGGAATGGTTCGCGGGGGTTGGGGACCCTCGTTCCGCCCGTGCACACGGGGCTTAGCATGAGTGCGAGCGAAGGGAGTACGGTCGGGGGAGTACCGCCGGAAGTGATCACCTTCCTCAGCGGGAAGGGAGGTCGGTCGCTCATCGTCAAGGGCGGCGCGGGTACCGGAAAGACGACCTTTGGGCTCGAGCTCCTCGAACGGGTCGGTCAGCCGACCCGGTCGTACTACCTCTCCACGCGGATCGGCGACGAGGCGCTCTTCCGGCAGTTCCCGTGGCTCAAGACCTCGGAGATGCGCACCCGCGTCCTCGACGCGGCGAAGCTGTTCCTCGATGCGATTCAAGCGACCGGCAAGTCCCGCGACACCGAGCTCCCCGAAGGGGAGCAGAAGAAGGTGCGAGCCGGCCGAGAAGTGCTCGCGAGCTTCGGCCAGGAGCGGGGACCCCCCACCCGGGTCGACCGCACCCACCTCACGGCGCTGCTCAAGCGGAGCCCGATGCCCGAGGTAGAGAACGTCTACCACCGGATCGAGCGCGCGCTCCCGGAGAAATCGCTGCTCGTGATCGACTCCCTCGAGGGTGTGACCCACAAGTACGGACTCGAAATGGAAGAGTTCGTGATGGCCCTCCAGAAGGACCTGGTCGAGGCGTCCAGCACGGACGTCGTCATGATCCTCGAAAAGCCCGAGGCCGGTGGGATCGAATACCTCGTGGACGGGCTCATCTCCATCCAGCGCGAGGAGCTCGACGAACGGCGCGTCCGTCACCTGCGCCTCGAGAAGCTGCGGGCGACCAACATCGGCCGGGCCCGCTACGCGGTCACGCTCGATGGGGGCCGCTTCCAGGCCCTCGGGAACAACCCGGCCGCGGGGGCGGCCGCGAACGCCGGTCCGTGGAAACCGGTCGCCGACCCCGAGCGGTACTATTCGACGGGAATCCCCGATTTCGACAAGCTCCTCGGCGGCGGACTGCGGCGGGGCAGCTTCAACGCGTTCGAAGTCGACGTCAACGTCGGCGTCGACGACTACTACATGCTGTTCACGCCCACCTTCCTCAACTTCCTGACCCAGGGACGCGGCATGATCGCCGTGCTTGCCGCGGGCGAGTCGCCGGACAAGCTGCGGGAGACCCTGATCCGCCACGTGCCGGCGAACCAGTTCGATACCCGTGTCCGGATCCCCGACTACTCCGCGAACGAGACCGAGGAACCGTACATCCTCCCGATGGGTCGCTACGGTCGGGAAGAGGCGGTCAAAGCGATGGTCGCCGCCGAACGGGCGGTCGCCGGACCGGACCGGAAGCCGTTCCTCGAGTACACCGCGTTCGACACGTTCGAGAGCCTGATGGGCGACCAGGTCGCCATCCGGATGTACTTCCAGGGTGTCTCGCGCACGAAGCACGTCGGGAACCTCGGGATCGGTCTGCTGAAGCCGGGCTTGCTCGTCTCGAGCGAGATCCTGAACATGATGGACTCGTACTTCCGGATCATCAACATCGACAACGCGACGTGCATCTACGGGATCCGGCCCCGGACCACTATCTATGCGATCAGCCCGGACCCGGAGAAGGGCGCCCCGCACGCGACGCTGACCCCGATCGTGTAACCGGTCCTATCGGGGTAGGCCGAGGGCCAGGACGCCGACGCCGTAGAGGAAGAGAGCGGGAACGATCGTCATCACGAGGTCGTCGTCCGCCCACGGGTACTTCGGCCATTCGGCCGCCACAGCGAGCGGGGCGGCCGCGGCCGCCAAGAGAGCCGAGTCGCCGGCGGGCCACCCTCCGATCGCCGCGAGCCCGACGAAGGCGAGGAGCCCGTAGGCTCCGAGCGGGATCCCGACCGAAAGGAGCGGGGACGCCCCTTTGTGCCGAAGCTCCCCGATGATCGGGTCGACGAGCGCGGTCCCGAGCACGACCGCCGCGGCGATAGGGAGCGGGAAGAGGAGCACCGCGAGCACGAGGGCGACCGAGAAGAACACGAAGCTCGCCACTCGGCGGGTCTCGTAGGGGCGGATCGTGGGCAGCTGGAGGCCGGCCGCGTGGCGCAGGACCTCGAGGACGAGCATGACCCCGAGGGCCGCGAGCAGGATGTCGACCTTGGGGGCGATGACGAAGAAGTCGTTCGGCAGAGCGAAGTAAACGAGCACGGCCGCCCCGAGGGTGTGCATGATCCTCCGCCAGGCCCGGTCGCCGAGCTCCTCGTCGCCGCCGAGCCCCTCGCCGAGCCAGCGGCGGAACCGGCCGTGTCGGTGCAGCCTCAGGGCCATCGACCGCCGAACCGGGACGGGCTGTATGAAGATAGGGGCGCTTCCGTCGGCCGGGCGGGACCGCGGGCGGCCTCGCCGGGGCCCGAGCTACGACCCACCGGCATAGTCTTTTGTGAACGCGACGCTCGTGACCGGACATGAAGGTGACCGTCCTTGTCGGGAGCAAATCCGACCTCGAGATCGCGGAGAAGGTCCGCACCCGGCTCACCGAGTTCCATGTCCCGTGCGAGGTCCACGTGGCCTCCGCGCACCGCCACCCGGACAGAGTGGACCGGCTGGTCCGCGACCCGGCGACGGACGTCTTCATCGCGATGGCCGGTCTCTCGGCCGCCCTCCCCGGCGTGGTCGCGGCCCGTACGTTGAAACCCGTGATCGGGGTCCCGCTGAACCGGGGCCTCGGTCTCGATAGCCTCCTCTCCGTCGTGCAGATGCCCGCGGGGATCCCCGTCGCGTCGGTCGGGCTGGACGCCGCCGAGAACGCGGCCCTGCTCGCGACCGCCATCCTCGCGCTGAAGTATCCGGAGCTCGAGCGCGCGCTCGAACAGTATCGGGCCAAGTGGCGCGACGAGCCTCCCGCGACCCCGGGGAGTTCGGCGTGACGGACCCCGCGACCTTTGTGGTGGAGGCGACCCGTCGCCTGCAGGCGGAGGTCCCGGGCCGGACGATTGTGGCCGCTTCGGGCGGCATCGACTCGACGGTCGCCGCTCTGCTCGCGCACCGGGCCCTGGGAGACCGGGCGAAGGCGATCTTCGTCGACACGGGCCTCCTGCGCGCCGGCGAGGTGGAACTGGTGGGGCGATTCTTTGCCGCGAGCCATCTTCCCTACACGCTGGTGTCGGCGACCGACCGGTTCTTCGAGACCCTGACGGGGGTCAGCGACCCCGAGGAGAAGCGGCGGCGGATCGGCACGGCGTTCGTTCGGGTCTTCGAGACCGAGGCGGACCAATTCGGCTGCGACCGGCTCGTGCAGGGGACGATCGCCCCCGATTGGATCGAGAGCGGCGGGGCGCTCCGGGATACGATCAAGACCCATCACAACGTCGGCGGGATCCCAAAGGACATGCGCCTCACGTTGGTCGAACCGCTCCGGGACCTGTACAAGGACGAAGTGCGGGCCGTCGCGCGCTACCTCGAGATCCCCGAAGCGGACCGTCAGCCCTTCCCCGGACCCGGCCTCGCCGTTCGCGTGAACGGGCCGATCACCCGGGAACGGGTCGAACGCCTGCGCGTCGCGAACGCGATTGTCGAGGAGGAGGTCGAGCGCGCCGTCGCGGCGAAGGAGATGCCGCGGCCCTGGCAGTACTTCGCGGTGCTCCTTCCGGTCCGCACGGTCGGCGTCACGGGCGACAACCGGGTCCACGGAGAAGCCGTGAGCGTTCGCATCGTGGAATCGGTCGACGCGATGACCGCGACCGCGATGGCCGTCCCTCGCCCCGTGCTCTCGAGGATCTCCGAGCGGATCACCCGCGCGCTCGTGGGACAGGTGGTCCGTGTCCTCTACGATATCACGGACAAGCCGCCCGCGACGATCGAATGGGAATGACCTCTCCCCCGAAGGGAATATCTATCGCACCCATGCTCGAGACGGGAGAGGCAATCCCGTGACCGGCCCGTCTCCCCCGGCCCGACCGATGCGTACGCTCCATCTGCCCGAGGAGCTCGTCGCGGCCCTCGAAGAGCGATTCCGCGGCACCTCGTTCGAATCCGTGGACGCGTTCATCGCCTTCGTTCTCGCCCGACTGCTGGACGAACCCGGCACCACCGGGTTCAGCGAGGAGGAGGAGCGCAGTCTCAAGGAGCGGCTCCGGTCCCTCGGCTACATCGACTGAGCGTCAACGATTAACGGCGCCCTCTCTTGCCGCCGACGTGCTCGTCTGCCCCTTCTGCGGCGCTCCCGAGACCGACCGGTTCTCCCTCGAGGGCCACCGTTTCCTCGTCTTTCGTTGCCTCTTCTCTCCGGAGGTCGAAGAGGGGCTGACGGACGAGGAGATCCGCGAACGTCTCCAAACGTTCGCCGCCCAGGGCTCGGCCTACTTCCGGGGCACCTGCGACCGACTTCACCTCTACGTGACGAAGGGCGAGGGGGCGCGGGCGCTGGGGGCGGAGCCGACCGCGCCCGACCCTCGGACCGGCGCTTAGGACACGCCGTACTTCTGTCCCCAGCGTCTTCCCACGATCGAGGCGACCCACCGGATCTCGGCGGCTTTCTCGCGACCGTCGCGCGAGAGCCGGTCCTCGAACGCGCGGGGCTCGAGGAGCGATTCGACTTTGGAACCGTGTGCCGGTACGAGGTCGAACGACCCGTCCCGTCAGGGCGGGGGCGAGACCTCGGCGTCCGCCTCGATCTCGACCTTCATCGCCGGGTCCACGAGCGCGACCACCTGGACGAGGGTGTTCGCGGGTCGGACCTCGCCGAATCGTTCTCCGAGGGCTCGCCCGATCGCGTCGAAATCCCCGATGTCCGAGACGAAGACCCGGACGCGAACGATGTCCGCCCGCCGACTACCGAGGACGGTGAGCGCCCGCTCGATGTTGTCGAGGGCCTGGACCGTCTGCGCGTAGGCATCTCCGCGCCCCACGACCGACCCGTCCGCCGCGGTCGCGGTCGTGCCCGAGACGTAGATGTGGGTCCCCACCCGGACCGCTCGGCTGTAACCTACCTTGGGTTCCCACGGTGTCCCGCTCGAGTAGCGGGTCCGGTCGTCGCCGGCCCGCTCACGCTCGGGCGGACGGTCGGACCTTTTCGAGCGCGGCATCGGTCGGTACCAAGTGTCGGGACAGTCCCAGCTCCTCGGGCGACGCGCCGAGCGCGAGACCGACGACCTGGGGGAGATGGAAGATGGGCATGTCGAGCGTCGCGTGCACCTCCTTCGAGGCCTTGTTCTGGTAGGCGTCGAGCGAGAGGTGGCAGAGCGGACACGGCGTCGCCATCGCATCGGCCCCGTGCGCCTTCGCATCGAGGATCTGGCGGCCGGCGATCGCGCTCGCCGTCGATGGCTTGACGAACTGGATCGGGAATCCGCAGCACATCACGCGGCCCCGATACTCGACCGGGGTCGCCCCGAGCGCGTCGAGCAGGTCCTCGAAGGAGTGAGGCTCCTCCGCGCTCTCGCTCTGCATCTCGTCGGCGGGGCGGAGCAGGTGGCAGCCGTAGAACGCGCCGACCTTCATCCCCTGGAGCGGCCGCCGTACCTTCGCCTTCACCGCCGCGACGCCGATATCTTCGGTGAGGACGCGAAGGAGGTGCTTCACTTGGACCGTTCCCTTGTACTCGATGCCGAGCGGCTTCAGCGCTCCCTCGACTCGGGCCTTCACCTTGGGGTCCGACATGCGGACCTTGGCGAGCGTGAGCATTCCCTGGCACGTCGAACAGATCGTGAGCATGTCGAGCCCGGCCCGTTCGGCGATCGCGAGGTTCCGAACGTTGATCGCGATGTTCAGCACCTCGTTCGCCTCGTCGACGAACCCCGAGCCGCAACAGGAGAAGTTCGGGAACTCCACGAGCTCGATCCCCAGGTTCCGACAGACCCAGCGGGTCGCCATGTCGAGCTCTTTCCCCGACTCCTGCGCGACGCATCCGGGGTAGTAGGCGAGCTTCATGGCTCCTCCTTCGGCGGCGGGTCCAGGGCGGCGTAGATCTTGTCGAGCTCGTCCATGCCCTCGATCTTGCGGGGGCGCTTCATGATCTCGGGCTTCTTCCGCCAGACCCGGATCCCCTGGCCGACCTGACCGAGCATGCCGGTGAGCCCCGAGGTCGCTCGAACGAGCTTCATCTCGTTCAGTTGGCCCGCGCCCTTCAGGTTCTCCTTGAAACCGATCGCGTGGCGAGAACCCGTTTCGGTTCCGCCTTGCGCCGCGATCGCCATCTCCTTCAGGTCGCGAATCCGCTCGGACGGCCGCACGTCCTTCGGGCACGCCTCCGTGCACAGGTGGCAACGTAGGCAGAGCCACAACCCGTTCGGTTGGATCCGGACAAGGCGGTCCTGCGTCGCGCGGTCGCGTGGGTCGACAACGAACCGGTAGAGTTTCGCGAGCGCCATCGGTCCCGGAAACCCGGCGTCCGCCTCGACCGCCGGGCAAGCGGAGTAGCACGCCGCGCAGGCGATGCACCGGGGCGTCTCCTTGAAGCGGTCGACCTGGGCGGGGGTCATCGACGTCGCCTTGCCCTCGGGCATCGGGTGACGCGGGTCGAGCTTGAGGTGGGGCTCGATCTTGTCGTACTCTCGCCAGAACGGGGCCTGGTCGACGACCAGGTCCCGCAGCACCGGCTGGTTGCGCATCGGCTCCACGACGATGCGTCCGTGACGCTCGATCTCGGGGCCGATGTGCGTTTCGCAGGCGAGTCGGCTCTTCGAGTTGATCTGCATCGCGCACGAACCGCAGATCGCGCTTCGGCACGAGTAGCGCAGCGAGAGGGAGGGGTCGACCTCGGCGCGGATCTTGAGGAGGGCCGTGAGCACTGGGGTGTGCGGGGTGAGGTCGAGCGTGTAGCGCTGGTAGCGCGGGGCCGCGTCCTTCCCCGGTCGGTACCGATAGATGTCGAAGGCGGCGGAAATCGTCCCGGTCGGCATCAGTACACCCTCTCCTTCGGTTCCCATCGGGTGAATGCGACCGGCGAGTAAGTGAGGTTCGGGCCGCTCGGCGTCTCTTGGGCGAGCGTGTGCTTCATCCAGCGGGCATCGTCCCGCTTCGGATAGTCCGTGCGCGAATGCGCTCCGCGGCTCTCGGTCCGGGCATGCGCGCCGACGACGATCACTTCGGCGAGGTCGAGCAGGTGGCTGGTCTCGATCGCATCGGTGAGGTTCAGGTTGAACACTTTTGATTGGTCGACGACGCGGACCTTCGAGAAACGCTCTTTGATGGCGCGGACCCGGCGAAGCCCCTCCATCAGGTCGGCCTCGTTGCGATAGATGCCGACGTAGCGGTCCATCGTCTGCTGGAGTTCGGTCCTTAGCGTGCTCGGGTCCTCCCCGTCCGTGCGAGCCATCCAGGAACGGTAGGGGGCGGTCGCGGTCGCGAGGTCGCTCTCGCGCAGCGACGTCGCGGGGGCGCGCTGCGCGTGCTCGGCGGCGGCGATGCCGGCCTGCTTTCCGAAGACCAGTGTTTCGAGCAGAGAGTTCCCGCCCAGACGATTCGCCCCGTGGATGGAGACGCACGCGGCCTCTCCGGCGGAATACAGGCCCGGAACGTTCGTCTCCCCCCGGATGTTCGTTCCCACTCCCCCCATCATGTAGTGCTGGGCGGGATAGACGGGGATCGGGTCGGTCACCGGGTCGATCCCGGCGAAGAGCCGACAGTAGTCGCAGATCTCCTGGAGGCGGCTCTCGACCTTCTCCTTGCCGAGGTGCATCAGCTCGAGATGGACATAGCCGCCGTACGGTCCCGGGAACCCCCGTCCTGCGAGAACCTCCGTCACGATCGCCCGGGAGACCACGTCCCTCGAGGCGAGGTCGAGGACGTGCGGAGCGTACCTCGCCATGAATCGCTCGCCCGAGGCGTTCTTGAGGATGCCTCCCTCTCCGCGGGCTCCTTCGGTGATCAGAATGCCGGACTCGAGCAGCGCCGTCGGGTGGAATTGCACGAACTCCATGTCCTTCAGGAACGCTCCGGCGTTGTACGCGGCCGCCACCCCATCCCCCGTGCAGCTGTGCGCATTGGTGGTCCGTCCGTAGATCCGGCCGGCCGGTCCCGTGGCGATGACCACCGACTTCGCCGCGATCTCCTGGAACTCCCCGTGCTTCCGGTCGAACGCCACGACTCCTTGGACCCGACCCTCCCGGACGACCACGCGGGTCACGTCCCACTCCTCATAGACGGTGAACCGCTCGGTGCCGAGCCGTTCCCAAAGTCCTTGGAGCAGCGCGAGCCCGGTGCGGTCGGCGGCGTAGATCGTTCGGGGGAAACCGGCTCCGCCGAACGCCCTCCGAGCGAGCGAGCCGTCCTCCGAGCGACTGAAGATCGTGCCGAAATGCTCCATCTCGACGACCGTCGGGCCGGCCTCCCGACAGAAGAACTCGATCGCGTCCTGGTCACCGAGGTAGTCCGAACCCTTGACCGTGTCGTAGATGTGCGTGTCGACGGAGTCCTCCGCGCCGACGGCCGCGTTAATTCCGCCTTGCGCGGCGCCCGAGTGCGACCTCAGCGGGTGGAGCTTCGTGACGATGGCGACGTCCCGTCCGGCCTCGACCGCAGCGAGGGCCGCGCGCTGTCCGGCGAGGCCGGCGCCCACCACGACGACGTCGTGACGCAACATGCGAAATCGTCGGCCCATCCGGGCCGGGCTTTAATCGGTGTCGTTCCCCGTTCCGATGCGCTCTTCCGAGGAACCCTCACTACGAGGTTGTGATGGGTGCCTCGGTGATGCCGGCGTAATCGCCGCGTGAGCCCTTATATAGCGACCCCGGGTCCGCTCTCGCACATTCCGGGCAACCGGAGGTACGACGATGCAAACCATGGTCAGCGCGGTCGACGAGGAGCGCCTGCTCAAGGGCACCACGACAGTCGGGCTGGTCTGCAAGGACGGCGTCGTCCTCGCGACCGAGCGCCGCGCGACCGCCGGAAGCTTCATCTCGAACAAGCAGACCCAGAAGCTGTTCAAGATCGACGAGAACATCGGGATCACGATCGCAGGGCTGGTCGGCGACGCCCAGGTCCTCACGCGCTACCTGAAGGCGGAGGTCTCTCTCTATCGTCTTCGCCGGAGCGCTCCCCTGACCGCCGAGGGCGCGGCGACCCTGCTCGCGAACATCCTGAGCGGTAACCGCTACTATCCGTACTATGCCTGGCTAATCCTCGGCGGCGTCGACTCGAAGGGCTCGCACGTCTTCTCCGTCGACCCGGCGGGCGGCTGCATCGAGGACCGGTTCGTCTCCGTCGGATCGGGTTCCACGATCCTCTACGGCCTCCTCGAGGAAGGGTACTCCCGGGACATGTCCACCTCGGATGGCGTGGACCTCGCCCTGCGCGGCCTCACGGCGGCGATGAAGCGCGACAGTGCGAGCGGCGACGGCTACCTGGTCCACATCATCACGCCCAAGGAATACCGAGAATTGTCCGAGGACGAAATTAATAAACGTCTGAAGGCACTCAAGATACCGCTGCCTCCCGTTCTTCCGTAAGGACCGACGGGCCCGGGCGGCCCTTGGAACCCTTTCTCCGTCAACCCCTTCCGTCAAGGATGAGTTTCGAATCGCTCATAGAGCAAACCCGGGAAGCGCTTCGCGAAGTGCTGCCGGAAACCATCGAAGTCACCGACATCGAGCTGGAAGGCCCGCACATCGTCGTGTACACGAAACAGCTCGACGCCTTCCTGTCCGGAGGCGACTACCTTCGGCAGGTTGCCCAGCGACTCCACCGGCGCGTGGTGGTCCGCTCCGACCCCGCCACGCTCATCGACCCGAAGGAGGCGGAGAAGCTGATCCGGGAGCTCATCCCGGTCGAGGCCGAGATCAGCCAGCTCTTCTTCGAGCCCGAAACGGGCGAAGTGACGATCGAGGCCGCCAGCCCGGGAGCCGCGATCGGGCGCGGTGGATCGGTCCTCAACGACCTGAAGAAGCGGATCGGTTGGGTCCCCACGGTCGTCCGGACCCCTCCGATCCCTTCGAAGACCGTCGAAGAGGTCCGGATTCACCTTCGGAACTCGTTCGATGAACGCCGGACGTTCTTGAAGAAGGTCGGGATCCGGATCGCGCGCGACCCGCTCCCCGAGAAGCTGTGGGCCCGCAACACCGCCCTCGGCGGCTACCGCGAGGTCGGTCGGAGCGCCCACCTGCTCACGACCCAGAACTCGAAGGTCCTCATCGACTGCGGGATCGACCCGGGGTCGGACCGAACCCCCTACTTCAACGCGCCCGAGCTCCTGCCGCTCGACTCGCTGGATGCGGTGGTCGTCACGCACGCCCACCTCGACCACTGCGGTCTCGTTCCCGTCCTCCTCAAGTACGGGTACAAGGGCCCGATCTATTGCACCGCGCCGACGCGCGACCTCATGACCCTCATGCTGCTCGACGCGATCAAGGTCGTCAACCAGGAAGCGCGTAAGGGCCTCTACGACTCCTCCCACGTCCGCGACCTCGTGACGCGAACGGTCCCGCTGCGATGGGGCGAGACGACCGATATCGCGCCGGACATCCGCCTCACGATGCACAACGCCGGCCACATCCTCGGCTCGTCCATCTGCCACTTCCATCTCGGCGAAGGCGACCACAACCTCGCCTACTCCGGGGACATCAAGTTCGAACGCAGCTGGTTGTTCAACCCGGCGACGAACCGGTTCCCCCGCCTCGAGACCCTGGTGCTCGAGTCGACCTACGGCGGGTATCGCAACATCCAGCCGAGCCGCCAGCAGGCGACCGAGGATTTCAGCTCCCTCACGAACAAGATCCTCGCTCGCGGCGGCAAGCTCGTCGTCCCGGTCTTTGCGGTCGGGCGCTCGCAGGAGGTCATGCTGGTCCTCGAGGAGAAGATGCGCGAGGGGAAGATCCCCCGCGTGCCGGTCTATCTCGACGGCATGATCTTCGAAGCGACCGCGATCCACACCGCCTACCCCGAGTTCCTGAACAGCCAGCTCCGCACGCAGATCTTCCAGCAGGGCGACAATCCGTTCCTCTCCGACATCTTCCACCGCATCGACTCCCAGCAGATGCGCGCCACCGTGCTCGACTCGAAGGAGCCCTCCATCATCCTCGCCACGTCCGGCATGATGAGCGGCGGGCCGGTGATGGAGTACTTCCGGGCGTGGGCGCCGGACGAGAAGAACGGGCTTCTGTTCGTCGGCTATCAGGCCGAAGGAACGTTCGGTAACCGCCTTCAGCGCGGAGTGAGCGAGGCGACGTTCTTGGACGGACCGCGCCAGGCGTCCGTTGCGGTCAAGCTCGAGATCGCGACGATCGAAGGGTTCTCGGGCCACTCCGACCGGGTCCAGCTCATGAACTACGTGGCGTCCCTCGACCCGCGGCCACAGCGCATCATCCTGAACCACGGGGAGGAGTCGCGCATCCTCGACCTCGCCTCCAGCCTGCACAAGCGCTACAACGTGGAGTCCCGCGCCCCGTTCAACCTCGAGGCGATTCGGGTCCTCTGAACCGACCCCTCGGCTCTCGAGGGTTGAACGAAGTCGGGACGAAACACTTTATAGACGCTTCAGGGTCTTTCAGGACGACCCCCCCTTGGAGGGTTCCAAATGGGACGTGCATACCGGAGATTCTTGGTCCTCGGCCTGGACGGGGGCACGTTCGACCTCCTCGACCCCCTCATGGCCGCCGGGGAGCTCCCGTTCCTGAAGTCGCTGGTCCACCAAGGAGTTCGCGCGCCGCTCCGCTCGGTTTACCCAGCGAAGACGATCCCTGCATGGTACTCGTTCGCCACCGGAAAGGACCCCGGAGAGCTCGGCATCTTCGGGTTCACCGAGCCCGACGGAGGGCCGGGCCGCTCGAAGCTCATCCAGACGTTCCGACCGACCGAGGCGTTCTGGGACACCCTTTCGCGCGTGGGCGTGAAGGTCGGCGTCCTCAACTTCCCGTTCCGTTCGCCGTACCCGCTGCACGGATTCGTGGTGCCGGGAATGTACCCGGGCCCCACGACCACCTATCCTCCCGGGATCAAGGCCGAGATCCAAGACACCATCGGGGAAGAGTACCCGCCCGAACTGCCCGTTTACCGGGACTCTACCCGGGCGGAATGGATCGCCACCGCGACCAAAGCGGTTGAGCAACGGGGCAAGGTCGCGGCGACCCTGGCCACCCGCCACCAGCCCGGATTCCTCTTCGCGCTCTTCCGGGAGACCGACCGGGTCGAGCACCAGCTCTGGTCCGAGCTGAGCCGCCCGGCGTCCGAGATCCCGGAGGACCTGTTGAACTTCTGGCGCACGGTGGACCGCGCGTGCGAGCAGGTCGACCGCGCCTTCCGCGCGGGCGGGGGCCCCGTCGTCACGCTCGTGATCTCGGACCACGGGCACGGAGCGATCCAATCCGACTTCCTGACCAATCGCTGGCTCGCGGAGGAGCGGTTCCTCGTCTTCCGCGGCGGCGCCGACGCTTCGCGCCGTAAGCTCCTCGGCCGGCTTTTGCTCTACGCGCAGAAGATCGGGACGACGCGACGCTTGATGCGACCGCTCGTGGATTTCGTCCGAGACGGGCGGCGCGCCCGAATCGCCGAGTACCTCGGCGGGGGCACTTCGTTCGAGCAGTTCTCGAAGCGGATCGATTGGCAGCGCACCGTCGCGTTCTCCTACCCCGTACCCGAAGGGATCTACCTGAATCCTCACAACCCGGACCTCACGCCCGAACGGCGGGAGTCGATCCGGGCGGAGATCCGCCGACGCCTCGAGGCGTACCCCGACGCGCACATCGAGGTCATGGACCCGAGGACGATCTACCGCGGTCACAATCTCTCGCAGGCTCCCGCGCTCCTCATCCGGGTCGACGGAATGCTCACCGAACCCCGGATGGACTTCGGCTATCCGAACTCGCTCATCCGGGAGCGACCCGACTACTTCTGCGGTACGGGGAACCACCGGATGAACGGCATCCTGATCGGAGCCGGGGACGGGATCCGACCCGGCACGACCACCGGCACGCTCAACCTCGTGGACGTCGCGCCGACGATCCTCGAAGGCATGGGGTACGACGCCCCGACGGAGATGGCGGGCCGCTCCTTCGGTGGACGCCTCGGCCTCTCGGGCTGAGCCGCGCTCTGCGCCGGAACCCTTTTCGGGGTGGGCTGGCTCCGACACGGGATGCCGGGTCGGACGGTGGACATCGTCGCGACCGGCCCTCCGCCCCTCGACCCCTACGACCCCGCCGCGAGCGCGTGGGGTCTCGCGGCCGCCCTCGCGGCGGACGGCGACGACGTCCGGGTCCTCCACCTCCCCGGTTCGGAGGCCGACACGACCCCCGCCGGGGTGACCGGCCTCCCCGTCGAAATCCCGCTACGACGCCCGGGGGCGTCCGTCGAACCCGCTGAGTTCGCCACCGCCGTGAGTCGACGCCTCCGTAAACCGGTCGACCTCGTGCTGCGCGACCCGGTCGGGATGGGTTCGCTCGGCTACCGACGCGGTCGTCGAGGCCCTCCTCTCGTGGGAGGGTTCGTTCGGGGATTAGAGCTGCGCGCGTTCGAAGGACAGCGCCAAGGCCGTGCGTCGGTCGGATTCGTCGACCGACTGGACACCTGGCGCGACCGTCGGGCGGTCCGTCGCCTCGAACGGGCGGCGCTCGATGAGTCGGACCGCCTTTTCTACGACGCACCCGAAGTCGCCCAATCCGTTACGGAGGAATACGGAGTCTCCGCTCGCAAGCTCATCGCGCTCCCGCCGGCGGTGCCGGCGCTCCCGGCGTTCCCCTCGCGGGCAAAATCCCACGAAGAACTTCGGATCCCTCCCGACGTCCCCGTTGTGGTTGCTCCGGCGGCCTTCGAGGCTCCGGAGCCGAGCGGAGTCGACCGCGTGCTCGAAGCGTTCCGTCGAGTTCGTCCGTTCTTTCCCGGGGTCCGGCTCGTGTTGTGGGGAGTTCCCGCCGCTTCGGACCCCGGGGTGATCGCGCTCGGGGAACGGCGGGCGGCGACCCTATCGGACGCGCTCGCCAGCGCCGACGTGGCCGTTTTCGCTCGGCGCGACCCGGGCTTCGACCCCGGCATCGTGTTCGCGGCCCGTGCGTCGATCCCTTCGATCGTGCTGCCGGGCGCCCGTCTTCCCGTCGACGCCGCGGGAGGCGTACGCGTCGCCGCCAGTGACGACCCGGGCGACCTCGCCTCCGTTCTCGCGGAGCTGTTGGCCGACCCGGCCATGCGGCGAGAAGTCGGACACGCCGCGAGCGGGTTCGCGGAAGCGTTCCTTCCCGCTCGGGTCGCCACCGCGCTGCGTGAGGCGGTCGCCCCTCGGACGGCCTAGCGATCCGGTTCCATCGGCTCGTCGAGCCGCCATTCCGCGAACCCGCGTCCGCCCCCGGCCCGGCGCACCGCCCGCACGACGCCCGCCCACCGGACCTCCGCGGGGATCTCTCCGGAATCGATGCGGTCGAGGACCGCTCGGAAGCGCACGCGCAGGTCGGCGAACGGGTCCGCTTCGCCCGGGCGTACCCAGGGAGCGGCCTCGCGAACTACTCGGACTTTCCCCCCTTTCGCCGCCCACACACCGACGGGTGCGGCCCGAGTGCCGTCGGTCCGCGCCACCAGCCGTTCGGCCGCCTTTTCCGAGGGGAGAACGACGGCCACCCAATCGCCCCACGCGCGTCGCTTGAGCGCTTGCACGAGTACCGCGCGGCTGCCACTGACCTTGGCTTCCACCAGACCCACCTCCGTCCCCCGTCGGGCCACGAGGTCGAAGTAATCGGTGGAGTCCGGGTTCGGATAGACCCGGTATCCCTTTCGCGCTAGGAACGCCGCGGCCGAGGCGACCACTTCTCTCTCCGAGATTCGGGGGGACGGCGGCGAGGGTTGGGAGGGGCTCACGGGCCGCTCCGCAGGAACCAATGGTCGAGGCGGGTCCGAGGGATCCCGATCACGATCGGGCGTCCGTGCGGGCAGGAGTACGCGGCCTCGGGGAGGGCGTGAAGGGCGGCGAGCACGCGGGAGAACTCCTCCGCGTCCACCACGTCCCCCGCCCGCAGCGCCGCATGACAAGCCACGGACGCCGCCCGACGCTCTTCGAGACCGTCGGGGAGGGTCGGACGGCCCCCCGACGCGAGCTCGTCCAGGAGCTCGACGACCGCTTCGGCGCGGACGGACCGGCCTCGATAGGACGGCACCGAGCGCAAGAGGAACGACTCGGGACCGAACGGTTCGATGTCGAACCCTGCGGACCGCACGGTCTCGCCGTGCGCGTCGAGGGCGCTCCGCTGCGCCCCGGTCAGATGGAGAGGGATCGGAGCGACCAACGTCTGGCGCTGGAGGGTTCCCCGGTGAAGGAGCTCCTCGTAGACCACGCGCTCGCTCGCCGCATGCTGGTCGATCAGCACGAGACCCTCGTCGCTCTCGGCGACCCAGTAGAGAGCGTGGAGGCAACCGAGGAGTTGGAGGCGGGGGTGTCCCCCGGCCGCCGGCACCGCGGAGCCCGCCCGGGTCTCGACCGCCCCGTCGAGGGTACGCTGCAGGCCCGGAAGCAGAGGGAGCGGTGCCGGGGTCGCGTTCCCGCCGGAGGTCGCCGCGAAGGTCGGCCGGACGGCATTGCGGCTCGAGGCCAGCTCGGCCACTTGGGGGGCGGCGACCAGCGCCTCGCGGACGCGGATCCGGATCGCATCCAACACCTCGCGCTCGCGCGCGAATCGCACCTCGCGCTTCGTGGGGTGCACGTTCACGTCCAGCCGGTCGGCGGCGACCTCGAGGTGGAGGACGCCCACGGGAAACCGGGCGCGAGGAAGGTAATCGCCGAATGCGGCGCGGACTGCTTGGGCGATGGGCCGGGAGGTGATCGACCGACCGTTGACGGCAAGGAACAGCCCGCGCGAAGTGGCCACGGCCACCTCGGGTCGACCGAGCGCCCCGAAGAGGCGACCTCCCGGGATCTCCGCATTCACCTCGAACGACGACGCCAAGAAACCGGGTCCGAGGACCCGCGCGGCGGCGTCCTTGAGACCGTGTGCGGGCGGATAGGTCGCGACCTCCCGTCCTTCCGATTCCACTCTCACACCGACCTGGGGTCGGGCGAGATACAGACGCTCGACGGTCTGCAGGACTTCGACCTGCTCGGCGGGCGGACTCTTGAGGAACTTGCGACGGGCCGGCGTATTGAAGAAGAGGTCCTCGACCTCCACGGTCGTCCCCGGCGCCCTCGCGGCCGAGAAGCGACCGGCGATCGCGCCGCCGACCACCGAGATCCCTTCGGCGACCTCCCGCTCGGGAGGACGGGAGAGCAGTCGGAAGCGCGAGACGGAGGCGACCGCCGCGAGCGCTTCCCCTCGAAACCCGAGCGTCCCGATGCGCTCGACGGGGCCGTCGGGTTCGAGCTTGCTCGTGGCGTGGCGCTCGACCGCGAGCTCGAGCTCGTCGGCCGGAATTCCGGACCCGTCGTCGGCGACCTCTACCCGGTCGAGTCCTCCACCGAGGAGGCGGATCGTGACCGTCGAGGCATGGGCGTCGACGGCGTTCTCCACCAGTTCCTTTACGACCGACGCGGGCCGCTCCACGACCTCACCAGCCGCGATCCGCTCGACCGTTTCGCTCGAGAGCCGGCGGATGGGCCGGTGGGAAGGGAACGGGACCGCCGTCACAGCGCCTTCTCCTCCGACTCGCCGTTTCCCGAGGCCCGTTGCTTGAGTTCTCGCAACTTACGAGCCGCTTCGTCGGGGGCGAGCGTGTCGAGGTCGAGCCGACGAAGTTCGTCGATCACCGGGTGTTCGGGAGCTCCCTCCGACAAGAGAACGGCCTGCGTATAGCGGGGTCCCTTTCGGCGCGCGCCCTTCACCGAGGGGGGTACGACGCTCTCGCTCTCGAGTCGGCGGAGGAGACGTTCGGCCTCCTCGAGAACCCCTTCGGGAACGCCGGCGAGACGGGCGACATGAACCCCGTAGCTGCGGTCGGTCGCGCCCGGGACGAGACGATGAAGGAAGACGATCCCGTCCGGGCCTTCCCGGACCGCGAAGTGGGCGTTCTGGGCGGCCGAGAGGCCGCGGACGAGGTCCGTGAGCTGGTGATAGTGGGTCGCGAGAAGGCTGCGCGCCCGGGTCGCGTCGTGGATGTGCCGCAGCGTCGCCCAGGCGATCGCGAGACCATCGAAGGTGCTCGTTCCCCGTCCGACCTCGTCGAGCAGGATCAGGGAGCGGTCGTCCGCCGCGCGCAGGATCTCGGCCACTTCGCTCATCTCGACCATGAAGCTCGACTTGCCGCGCCCGATCTCGTCCGTGAACCCCATTCGGGTGAACAGCTGCGTCACGAGACCCACGCGCGCGAACTTCGCCGGAACGAACGAGCCCGCCTGGGCCAGGACGACCAGGAGACCGACCTGACGCATGTAGGTCGATTTTCCCGACATGTTGGGCCCGGTGAGCACGAGCAGGCGTCGCGCGTCCGGTTCGAGGTCGGTATCGTTCGGCACGAACGCTTCGCCGAGCAACCGGTCGAGCACCGGATGTCGACCGTCCCGCACCACGAGGACCGCGGACTCGTCCACGGTGGGTCGTACGTAGCCCCTCGTCTGAGCGAGGTGCGCGAAGGTGACGAGAGCGTCCAGCTCTCCCACGGCGCGGCTGACCCGATGGACCGCCGGCACGTGCCGCTCGACGGCGTCGAGCAACTCCTCCCAGCGGGTCGCCTCGGCCGTCCGGGTCCCTTCCCGAGCCTCGAGGATGCGCCGCTCAATCTCCTCGAGTCGGTCCGAGGTGAACCGTTCAGCTTGGGCGACCGTCTGGCGCCGGCGGAAGTGCGGCGGGACCCGGGCCAAGTTCGGTTTGGTGACCTCGATGTAGTAGCCGAACACCTGGTTGTATCCCACCTTCAGCGTCCGGATTCCCGTCGCTTCTTGCTCGGCGCTCTCGAGCGCCGTCATCTCGGCGAGCGCCGTCCGCTCCGCGTCGCGCCACCGGTCCACTTCGGGCGCGTGACCGGGCCGGAAGAGCTCCTCGGAATCCTCCGTCGGTGACGGATTCTCCGGAAGGGCGCCGCGAAGAACTTCGACCAACCCTCCCGGGGCCGCGAGCTCTAAAGCGAGTTTCTTGAGACGTGGGGAGGACTCCGACTCCTCGAGGCTCCGCCCCAACGATTCCGAGGTCTCGAGCCCGGCCCGCAGCGCGACGAGCTCGCTCGGCCGGACCCGGCGCCCCGCGACGCGGGCCGCGATCCGGGAAAGGTCCGGGATCGAGCGGAGCCGGATTCGCCAACCTTCCAAGGTCGCGCCCCGGTCGACGAGCGATTGCACGGCCTCCTGGCGGAGGTTGATGGCGGGGACGTCCGCGAGAGGGTTGGTGAGCCAGAAGGAGAGGGTTCGGCGACCGGGCGCCGTCACCGTCTCGTCCCAGGTCCCGAGGAGGGTCACTCCCTTCGCGTCGTCCGGGTTCATCGGCCGGTTGATCTCGAGATGTCGCAGGGTCTTCGCATCGAGCACGAGACGTCGACCGCCGGAGCCACGGTCGACCAGACCAAGGTGCGGGAGCAGTCGGGGTTGGGTCACCTTCAGATAGGCGGCGAGTCGACGGTCGGCTTCCCGAACCTCTTCCGCGACCGCGAGTTCGCCCCGGAGAGCGGGCGGCATCTCTCCCTCGGCGAGGGGAGTCGGGGACGATTCGAGCCGGGCCGAGGGAAATTCCCGCCGCAGCGCGGCGAGCAAGACAGCGCCGGTCGGTTCTTGCGCCGCGCTCCACAGGATCTCGCGGGGATGGAACGCGGCCAAGGTGGACACGAGGCCTTCCGGACCGGGTCCATCGGCGGGACCGTGGTACCACTCCCCGGTCGTGATGTCGACGGCCGAGTAGGCGCCCACGTTCGGAGGTCGGCTCACGACGCTCACGAGGAAGTTGTGGTCGGGGCCGCCGAGGATGCGGTCCTCCACGACGGTGCCCGGGGTAACGACCCGCGTGACCTCCCGCCGGACGAGGCCCTTCGCGAAGCGGGCCTCCTCGACCTGGTCGCAGATCGCTACCTTGTAGCCCTTCCGGACGAGGCGACCGAGGTAGGTCTCCACCGAGTGGTGGGGAACGCCCGCCATCGGGGTACGGACCCCGACCGCGTCCGCGGAGCGAGCCGTCAAGACGACATCGAGTTCGCGCGCAAGCAGCCGCGCATCGTCCCCGAACGTCTCGTAGAAATCCCCGACGCGGAAGAGCACGAGGTGGCCCGGGTACCGGGCCTTGACGCCCTCGTACTGCTCCAAAAGCGGTGTGAGGGGCGACGGTTCGGGCATCGGGCACGCTCTCGAGCGGGGGCGGGATAATAATCCCACCGGCAGGGGAACGAACGCTGAGGGGGAGATTTGAACTCCCGTGGCGGAACCGCCACCAGCTTTCAAGGCTGGCGCCTTGCCGGGCTAGGCTACCTCAGCGCATCGGGCAGAGCGGACCCGGTTGGAATAAACTCTCCCTTCCCGAGAGGCCCGAGGCGGTGGAGTGCAGGCGCCGGGACGTTCGCGCCGGACCGGAGGGTCCCGCGTTTCGAACCCGGGTGGTCAGCTTGGAAGGCTGACATCCTACCGCTAGATTACACCTGCACGGCCGCCGTCGGACCGCGGGCGCGACCGTCCGGCGTGGTTAATGCTTTTGTGATGGCGGGCGGGCCGCCGGGGCCGAGAGTTCGAGCAGCGCGACGCGTTCGAGCACGAGGCCTTCCCACCCCGATGCGGGGACCGCGCTTCGCTCGGCGGCCTCGATCCCCAACCGCTCGAGGACCGCCTCGTCGACCGGTTTCGGATACGCGCTTGGGTCGAGCGTGAGCTCGAAACGTTCCAGGAGAGCGGCCGGGTCTTGGGAGCGCTCGGTGACCAGGACGAACTGCTCGGTCGAATCGGAAACCCCGACCTTCGCGAGGGCCCGGGGAAGCTGGTCGTCGCCGGCGACGTACAACGCGAACTCCGCCCCTCGATCCCGGAGACGCGTCTCGCCGCGCCCTCGCGCCCGACCGAGGTGGGCCCACGCGGAGAGCAGATGCCGCTCGCCCGCCACGGCTCGCGCGTCGAAGAGCGCGACGAGCGCCGGGGATTCCGTGGCGATCTCGCGGAGGGTTCGGATGATCGTCGGGGTCGTCGGATTTCCGGCGCGAGCGCGCCGGGCGCCCACGGCCCGGACCGGGCGCTCCTCGGACGGGGGAAGGGGGACCATGGTCGCGGGTCACTCCCGCATGAACTTGAGGAACTCGTCGAGGGTCCGGGGCTGCAGCGTGTAGTTCTCCTGCCGCTCGCGGCCGATCGTCGACGTGGGAGTAGTGCCGTAGTCGTGGCCCGGAAGAACGATGAGCGCGTCGTCCAACGTAAGGAGCCGGTGGTGGAGGCTGTCGTAGAGCTCGGCGGGGCTACCGCCGGGAAGGTCGGTGCGCCCGCACTCCCCGACGAACAGGGTGTCCCCCGTGGCGACGTTCCCTTCGAAGACGTAGAGGACGCTGTCCTTGGTGTGCCCGGGAGTGTGGACGACGTGGAAACGGAGACGGCCGGCACTGATCGCGTCCCCGTCCGATACCGAAACGTCCTGGTGGACCGGAGCGACGCGGTGCGCGACGACCTTCGCTCCGGTCCGCTCCTTCACCTCCTGATTGCCCGCCACGTGGTCGGGGTGGCTGTGCGTGTTGAGAATGTAGCGCACCTTGACGCCGCGTTGATCGATCGCCTCGAGCACCGGGTCGATCCCGAAGGACGGGTCGATGACGACGCCCTCTCCGCCGGCCTCCTCCGCCACGAGGTAGGTGAAGTTCAGATACGGTCCGATGCGGAATTGGTCGAGGAGCACGCGCCGTTGAGAAGGGAGCGGTATTTGACCCTGGGGGAGCGGACTACGCGCTGTCCGGCTCCGCGGCGGTGGTCCGGCGGCCCGTGACCGCGTCGAGGACGACCCGGCCTTGGGAACCCTCGGCGTACCAGTGGGGCACGTAGAGGAGCACGAACGGTCCGAGCCGAATGTCGTCGGCGGTCGGGGGGACCCGACGGGTCTCGATGACGAGCGCCCCCTGATGCTGCTCGGTATGGTCGATGCGGACCGTGTGGTGCCGACGGATGGCATCGAGAGCGATCGGCGCGACCTGGGATTCCTCGAGCTGCGGAGTAAGGCGCTGGTGCGGCTCGGTGAGGTCCCCGATCAGCTCTCGCTCCTCGTCGCCCCAGATCTCGGCGCGGCGCGTGACGGCGTTGACCGCCACGAGGTTGCGGACCACCGCACCGTGGCCCCCATCGGGAGACGCGGGGCGAACTCGGTAGGCCGCGACGAAGAACGGGACGAGTCGGAGCGTGTACCGGGGCCCGTCCACTCCGGCGAGCGTTTCCGCTTCCGACCGGCCGATCCGAGGCCGCACGGTCCGCTCCCGGTCCGGAGCGATCGCGAACGGCGGTTCGAGAGGGGCGCCGGAGTCCGCGTCTACCGGGGAGAGCTCCGCTTCGGCCGGAGGTAGGAGGAGGAGTTCACCGAGCCCCGGACCGAGGGTGGACGGGTCGAGCACCTCGATCCCCCGGTCGGCGGCGAGGGCTCGAGCGGCCTCTCCGGGCTCGTCGTCGAAGACGATCGTGCGGCGCACGCAATCGGCGGGAAACAACGATTCCACGTCCGCGGGCGAGCGGGCGGAGGTCAGGACTACGACCGCCCGCCGGTCCCGGCTGCGAACGGCGATCAAGGTGTCGGGTCGAACGTCGAGGTGATAACCGGCCGCCTCGAGGAGCTTCCCGAGGACCGAACCGGATGTTCCTCCTCGGGTCATCGGTCGAGGACGCGCGCCCGGGATTATCTGGCTTCCGCTGGTCAGGCAAGGGGGCTACGTGAATTCCCTCGGCGCTCAGCGCCACCGCCGAAAAACAGCTAATGTCCCCCGACTCCTGGGGGAGAGCGTGGGTCGGTACTGGATCGGTTGCTCGGGCTGGGCGTACGATGATTGGGTCGGCCCATTCTACCCGCCGGGTACCCCTCCCGGCGATTTCCTCCGTTGCTACGCCCGCGTGTTCCGCGTCGTGGAGGTCGATTCGAGCTTCTACCGCGCGCCCTCCCCCTTCCTCGTCCGTCGGTGGTCCGAGCGAACGCCCGACGGATTCCGTTTCGCGCTCAAGGTCCCCCGCGACGTGACCCACGAATCCGCGCCTCAGGCCATCCGCGATATCCTCGACCCGTTCCTCTCGAGTCTCGAACCGTTGCGCTCGCGGGGCAAGCTCGGACCGGTAGTCTTGCAATTTCCTCCGTCGTTCCGCGCGGGAACCGGGAGGGCCCGACTGGAGCTTCTCCTCGACTCAGTGCCGCGCGAGTACTCCCTCGCCGTCGAACTCCGAAACAGCTCGTGGTGGACCGATGCCACGCGCTCGCTGCTCGAGCGTCGAGGGGCCGCCCTAGTGTGGTCGGTCGTTCCCGAGACCCGACCTCCTCCCTGGGTCACGGGGGATTTCCTGTACGCCCGATTCATCGGTGACCGGGCCCTCACCCAGTTCAACCGCATCCAGCGGGATTCTCGGCCCGATATCGTGGCCATGAAACGGCTCTTCGAGAAGGAAGGACAGCCGGTCGACTCGGTGTTCGCGTTCGCGAATAACCACTTCATGGGTTTCGGCCCAGGAACCGCCGCCACTATCGCCGAGGTTCTCGGGGAGCCCCTCCCGGACCTCGGAGCCGCCGGGCGTGCCCCCGGCCAGAGCCGGCTCGAGCCGGGTCCCGGCGAGTAGCGTCGCTGGGGCAGGACCGGGTCCCGTGTGACGCGCCCTTACCAGGACAATCCTTTGTAACAACTCATGACTCCGGGCGACCGGGTATCTTCCTTCGGAGGCTGGTATCCAATGCCCCCGACCCACCGCTCGATGATTCGCGCTTCCTCTGGTACGCTCGCCGACCCTTTCGGGCCAACGGAGGCGTTCCATCTACGCGCCTTCCTTCCGTCGTGTTCCGACGTAGCTGGTCACGTCCTCTTCTGAGAACGTTCCGTGCAGCGTTTAGATCCCGGTCTTCCTCGTGCCCGCACGGGCAACGGAAGACACGGTCGCCTAATGCAAGAGGAGGATCGGCGATCCGCCCACATCGAGCGCATGTCTGACTGGTTGCGCGGGCGGGAACCCTGATGCACCTTCCTGACCGCATCCTCTCTTTGTAGGCAGACATCTCGCGGAGCATGCCCCACCCCGCGTCGGCAATCCCTTTCGCAAGCCGATTCCCCTCGGAGAATGACGCTACATCGATGTCTTCGAACACGATGAGGTCGTGCTGGGTCGCCCATTCGCTTGTCAGCTGATGAGCCCAGTGACGGCGTTGCCTACGAATCAATCGATGACACTTCGCCACCACCGCCTTCTGTCGTTTCCAACGATTCGAACCGCGGTGTCTGCGCGAAAGTGTCCGCAAGTGTCGCTTCAAGCGTCGCTCGCTCCGGAGCAAGAAACGGGGCGGGTCGACAGTCTCACCCGTGGAAAGAGTTACCACGTGGACCAGGCCGAAATCGACGCCTACGGGTGCCACAGGCTCCGATGCAGGAGGAGGTGATGGGTCGACGATTTCGTACTGCAGAGTCGCGTACCAATCGTTCCCCTCTCGCGATACGACAATGCAGGTGACTGCGCCAAGAGGAGGAGAGCGATGCCGACGGACGGGAACCGCGCCTGCTTTCGGAATCCTTAGTCGCCACCTTCCCGCGGGGCTCGAAACCCACGGATCGGCCTTCGGGACCCATGTGAATGAATTCGTTTCACGGCGGAACCGTGGGAAGCCGGGCCGCTTTCCTTTGCGAAGGCGTCGGAACGCTGCGCGATAGGCGAGGTCGAGTCGTTGCAGGCAGTCACGGGCGGCGTCGTAGGGGGCAGCCCCGATGCCATTCAGATCGAAGGCTCTCCAGTCCTTGAGTCGGACCTGCTGGTCGAGATACGAGACGCGGCGATGCTCCCGGATCCAGGCATCGCGTCGTTGCGCGAGGGCGTAGTTCCAGAGGTGGTTCATCTCGGCCAGGATGTGGTCGAAAAATGAACGCTGGTCACGAAGAGGATACAACCGGTATCGATAGGACAGAAACACGCGGTACCCTGGGTTCCAAGACGGAGGAGGGGACTTGGGGAATTAGCGGTGAGAGGTAGTGAAACGACATCGAGGTGGAACCGCTCCACGGGGATAGCGGAGATTGCGCGTGGACACAATCCTTTTAGGTCGCACCGGGGTCCAAACCGCTCGTAGATGGGCGAGGCCTTTACCCTGCGGGTCGCCGAAGCATTCCAGCAGGACATCGGCTTGGGGACCGCCCGTCTTGACGTTCAGACGCGCCAACGGCTCAAAGTCGGCCTCGGCGACATCATCGAGGTTCGAGGACGAAAGCCGACACCGGCCGTCGTGAGCCGGGCCCAGCAGGAGGACGAGGGCAAGGGGCTCGTTCGGATCGAGGCGGTGGTCCGCCGCAACGCCGGAGTCAGCATCGGCGACCGAGTGTCGGTTCAACGGGTCGACTGCCCCAACGCCGACGCGATCACGATCGCCCCGATCTACGCGGGCTCTGCTCGGATGGACCTCGGACCCGGTCTCGAGAGCTTCGTCGCGAAAGCGCTGGCCCGTCGCCCGTTCATCCGCGGGGACGTCTTCGTAATCCCCGGGGTCTTTCTCATGGGGGGGTCGCTCCCCTTCATGGTGGTCTCCACTCAGCCGAAGGGAATCGTCCAGGTCGCCCCGTCCTCGCTGATCACGATCAAGGAGGAGACGGTCAGCGAGACCGAGGTCGCCGCTCCTCGCATCTCCTACGAGGACATCGGAGGCCTCAAGGAGAAACTGGGACGGGTCCGGGAGATGATCGAGCTCCCCCTGAAGCACCCGGAGCTCTTCGACCGCCTCGCGATCACTCCCCCGAAGGGCGTGCTGCTCTACGGTCCGCCGGGCACGGGAAAGACGCTGATCGCGAAGGCGGTCGCGAACGAGGCCGGCGCCCACTTCATCGGGATCCAAGGCCCCGAGATCATCTCGAAGTACTACGGGGAGAGCGAAAAGGAACTTCGGGAGAAGTTCGAGGAAGCGGAGAAGAACGCCCCCAGCGTGATCTTCATCGACGAGCTCGATTCGATCGCCCCCCGCCGGGACGAGGTCGTCGGCGAGGTCGAGCGCCGGGTCGTCGCGCAGCTCCTGACGCTGATGGACGGACTCTCCGGGCGCGGGAACGTCATTGTCATCGCCGCGACCAACCGCGAGGAAGCGATCGACCCGGCCCTGCGCCGCCCCGGCCGCTTCGACCGGGAGATCGAGATCGGGGTGCCGACGCAGGAAGGTCGACTCGAGATCCTCCAGATCCACACTCGGGGGATGCCCATCGAAGGCACGGAAAAGGACCGCGAGAAGATCCTGAAGGTCCTGTCCGCCCAGAGCCACGGGTTCGTCGGCGCCGACCTCTCGTCACTCGCCCGCGAGGCCGCCATGCGAGCGCTGCGCCGCTACCTTCCCGAGATCGACTTCGACCAACCGATCCCTCTCTCGCTCCTCGAACGGATGAAGGTCACCGAGCACGATTTCCGCGAAGCGTTGAAGCAGATCGAACCCTCGAGCCTGCGCGACGTGGCGGTCGAGATCCCGACCACGCACTGGGAAGAGGTGGGCGGGGTCGAGCGGGTCCGAAAGATCCTCGAGGAATCGGTCGAGCTGCCGTTCAAGAACCCGCAGGTGTACCGTCACATCGGCATCGAACCGCCGCGCGGTATCCTTCTCTACGGACCTCCCGGCGTCGGAAAGACTCTTCTCGCGAAAGCCGCCGCGACGGAGAGCCAGGCGAACTTCATTTCTGTGAAAGGCCCCGAAGTGATGAGCAAGTGGGTCGGGGAGAGCGAGAAAGCCATCCGGATGATCTTCAAGAAGGCACGACAGGCCTCTCCGTCGATCGTCTTCATTGACGAGATCGATTCGATCGCCCCTCGCCGGGGATTGCAGACGTCGAGCGGGGTGACCGAGCGGATCGTGAACCAGCTCCTCACCTCGATCGACGGTCTCGAATCCCTCGAGCGAGTCCTCGTCATCGCGGCGACGAATCGGCCCGACATCGTGGACGAGGCGCTCCTGAGGACGGGACGGTTCGACCGTCTGCTCTACGTCGAGCCCCCTACTCTGGCTGGGCGGCTCGAGATCCTGAAGGTGCACACTCGGGCGATGCCGCTCGCGGAGGACGTCGACCTGGACGCTCTCGCCACGAAGACCGAGGGCTACGTCGGGAGCGACATCGCGGCTCTTTGCCGCGAGGCGGGGCTCACCGCAATTCGGGAGAGCCTCAAGGCCTCCAAAGTGACCCGGGCCCATTTCGAGACCGCGTTGAAGCAGGTCCGGCCTTCGATCGATGCGGAAGGTCTGAAGTTCTACGAGGATTTCGAACGGCACTTGTTGCGCGAGCGCGTCGGGCGCCGCCGGGACGAGCCGGTCGAGGGCATCTATCGCTAGACGTCGTCACCGACGAAGGCCGTGTCCGCTCCATAAAGCAAGCTATAAGTAGCAGGGCCAAGTTCGGCGCGCCGCCTCCGATAGGGGGCGGCCAAAACGGGAGAAGTGAAACAGTTGGTTCGACAATGGTACCGCGCCGCCCTGTGGGCCCTGGTACTGGTCACGCTGGTGACGAGTTCACTAGCCGCGATCGCTGGGGCGCAGGCCGGATCGCCAGCGAACTATACGCTGACGGGCTACGTGGAGCAGCCGGGGGGATCCCCGGTAAAGGCCGGCGCTCAAGTCGACCTCATCTCCCGGGCCACGGGCCAGGTCTTCTCGACCACGATCACCGGTGCCGGCGGCCAATTCACCTTCACGACGGCGAGCACGAGCGGAGCCTTGGAGCCCGGCTACTGGGGTGTCTGGGTCCCGTCGCAAGGGAATGTGAGCATTCCGAGCTGCAACCCGACGAAACCTTACCAGTGTGCCATCCTTCCGCAGAACCAGAACCCGGTCTTCGCGTTCGAGAACGCGACCGCCCTCACCACGTCGAACTACCCGGTCATCCTCACCGGCGTCTCGGTCCTGCCCTATGTGGGTAAGATCACCGGCACGGTAAGCTCCGGAGCTACGATGGAACCGGGGGCCCAGGTCTCCCTGCTCGACCCCGACTACAACGGGCTCGTCCTCGTGAACAACACGACGGCCGCCGACGGGTCGTTCTCCCTCAGCGTCCCGCTCTCCGTGGCCCCGTTCACGAGCTGGGTTCTCCGAACGATTCTTCCCGGACCGTCCGTCCTCTACAACTTCACGAAGACCGTGGTCCCTACGCGGACGCCCGTCGTCATCAACCCCAACATCCAGAACTACGTCGTCTCGGGGTACGTCAACCTCCGTTCGAACCCGTCGGCCCACGTACCGACGGCCGGTAACGTCACCTTGTTCGACCCCTCCAACGGCTATCTGTACACGAGCGGAACTCCCGTGGGAGGCTTCTACTCGGCCGGCACGTACCCGCTCAATTTCGTGAGCGGGTCGCAGACGTTCGACGTGGTCCTCTCCTCGATCGGCTACGGGACCGCCTGGTACCCTCTGACCGTCTCGAGCCCGACCCCGGTCCAGCAGAACGTCCTCGTTTCCCCCCTCGCTTCGAACCAGCTCGGCAACTACCAGACGACCCTCAACTTCTCGGGGATCAACGTCGCCTCGGGCTCCGGCAGCCTCGCGGTCAAGACCGTCGCCACGCTCGGCAACGACACGGTCGTGTCGAATCTCCCGAACGCGACCGTCGGACAGCTCTGGGCGCAGCTCGGCCTGGATTTCGATAACTCGATCGCGTTCTCGAGCGCATCCCTACCGACGGTGGCGAATTGGGTCAACTCCACGGGACCGTTCTTCCCCGCCGTGCAGGCCGATACCGCGGTCAACGGCACCGGATTCCTCGGACCCGTCGCTCCGGAAACGCTCGCGAGCTGGTCGTCCACCTGTTCGGGCTCCTGCGGTCTCTCCACGGGCGGCAGCCTGACCTATCAGTGGTCGGAAAGCTACGGCCTCAACGGGTCGGTCCCGGTGAATTCCTCGACCTATCGAATCGCTTTCGGCTTCGCGCATCCGGTGTCGAGCTCGGATGTGTACAACTACAGCCTCGTGCTCCCCGCCGGTTACGTCCTCGCGGCGGGTACCCAGGCCCCCACCGGAACGCGTCTCGCTCCGGCCGGACCCGGTGGGACCTGGACGAGCTTCACCCTCCAGTCGCTCCCCAGCAGCACGCTCGTCGGAAGCGCTTCGTTCTCCATCGTGAAGTACGCCGCCCTCACCGCGATCGTGAACGCTTCGGTGTCGAACTTCGCGTTCTCGAGCAAAAACGTCCTCAACAGCACGAACGGTAACTACACCGTCCAAGTCGGGGTCGGCCAGAGCGTGACGTTCAGCGCGCTCAACTCCCTCTACCCCTCGGGGACGAACGGGACGCTCTTCGCCTGGACCTTCGGGGACGGCGGAGTGGCCAGTTCGGGCTCGGCGACCGCGAACCACACCTACTCGACCGCGAGCGGCTCGACCCCGCTCGCCGGGATGCTTACGGTGACGAGCTCGGGAGGTCTCGTGGACTCGACCCCCTTCCATGTCTGGGTCGCCCAGGGACCGGTCGTCGCGGTGATCACCGCGAACTCGACCGCGGCGCAGAACAAAACCGCCGGGTCGACGCCCTATGTGTTCATCAACTGGGGAACCACCCTCAACTTCAACGCGAACAAGAGCACCGCGCAGGTGAGCCCGACGGCCCCCGTACCGGGGGTTCTCTCTGTCGCGTCGTTCGCGCTCGTCTCGTCGCACGGCTTCAAACAAACCGCGAACTTCTCGGTCGGGCAGAACGCCAACTTCGGGGCTCCCTTCACCGTCACGTTCCTCGGCGCCGGAAGCTACCTGACCTCCGGAACGGTGAGTGGGACGGCGGTTCCGTTCCTCGGCTGGCAGTTCAACCTGACCCTGACCGTCTGGTCCGGAACGGGACAGTCCGCGAAGACCACGCTCGTCCTGCTCGTGAACGACACGCAGAAACCGGTCTCGGCGTTCCAGATCCTGAACTCCGCGAGCGTCGCGATCCAGAATGGCGGGATCGTCGCCGGGACCAACCTTTCCGCGAACGTTCTTCTGGACGGGGCGAACGCGACCGACCCGCACAACGGTTCGATCGTGAAGTACTACTGGCTCGTCACGAACTCTGCGGTCTCGACGTTCCACCAGGGCTTCAACGTGACGACGGTGAAGCCGTACCCGTCCGTCTGGGTGCCGGCGTCGGTGACGGCCTACACGGTCAACCTGACCGTCTGGGACCGCAACGGAAACTTCGCGTATGCGAAGCAGAGCCTCGCCGTCTCGCAGAACACGACCACGACGCCCATCATGGCCGCGAACAACATCACGGGGCCGACGAGCCTCACCGATGGCGCCGCGGCGACCTTCTGGGTGAACATTACGGTCGGCGGGGGCTCGAAATCGGTCGGCGACAACGTCTCGGTGGCGTTCTATCTGCAGTCCCAGAGCGGCACGGGCAATCAGATTCCGATCGCGGGAACGCCGGCCTCCGTAAAGTGGTACAACTACACCTCGCCCGGCGTGGTGAACTCGGTCTCCTTCGCGACGGGGACGCTTGCGACGCTGGCGTTCAACACGACGGTGCGCGCCGAGATCACTTGGACTCCCGTGGTCACGGGGAACTACCGGCTCAACGCGAACGTGACCTCATCCAACGGGTTCGCGGGGAACTACAAGAACCTGCCCAACGTTCAGGTGCTCAACGTCTCGATCGGGCCGAATCCGACTACGCAACTCCTCGAATATGTGGCCATCGGGGTCGCGGTCGTCGTCGTCCTGCTCCTGATCGTCCTCTGGTACCGCCGACGCTCCCATCGGGGCCAAGTGAAGGGCGCGACCGGCCGCTCCGGCCTCGAGCGCTCGAAGCGCCCGGCGGACGACGAAGACGACGAGGACGAAGACAAGTAACGGTCCGGCGCCGGGTCGCTCTCTCGGGTCGCCTGGAGCGAGCCCCTAACCCTTTCCCTTCTCCTTCGGCGTCGACGATTCGAGGGCCGACGCCCTCGCTGTGATCACGGGCAAGGCCGAGCGGCTGCGCCCGTCCCCGTCGTCTCAGCCGTACGGGCCGACCTCGTCTAGGAGGTCGACGTGCGTGAGCAACATCCGTCGGCAGCAGTAGCGATTGAGTCCGAGCGCATCGAGCACGGCGCCGGCGGGCTCGCCGCGCGCGGTCCGTTCGCGATACTCGTCCCAGTGCTGGCCGATCACGGCCCCGCAGGTGAAGCATCGGACCGGTACCATCATCGTCATGGGAATCCTCCTCGAGCTCAGCGGTACGACTTCTGCCGACGCTTACGGGCCCCGCGGCCGCCGGGGCGCTTCGGCAGCTTGCGGCGCGGGTCGTTCACGAGAAGGGAGCGGTCGTAGCGCTTGAACATCTCCTTGAGCTGGTCGTCCTTGAGCCACGTGATGAGGCCGCGGGCCACCGCGGTCCGGGCGGCGGAGGCCTGGCCGACGTACCCACCGCCTCGCGCCTGGACCGCGATGTCGAGGTTCTTCGCGCGGTCTCCGACCATGAGGAGCGGTTCCTGGACCTTCAGGCGGATCAGCTCGGGCTCGACGAGCTCGAGCGGGCGGTCGTTGAACCGGACCCGCCCCATCCCCTTACGAACGGTGGCCCGCGCCACGGCGGCCTTGCGCTTGCCGGTCGCGAGGACCACGACGGGCGCCTTCACACCCGGGCCCCCAGAAGCTTCGTGATCTCGGCGAGGGTGACGGGAGGTCGCAGCGTCGGCCGCGACTTCGCACCCTCGAGGGTTTCCATCTTGTGGCCCGCGTACTCGGCCGGGACCCCGATGTAGACTTCGAGCCGCCGGAAGGCGACCTTGCCTCGGGTCTGCAGATGGGGGAGCATGCCCCGAACCGTGCGGCGGAAGATCCGGTCCGGGTACCGGGGGAAGTGCGGTCCACTGCGAACCGAGCCCCGGGCGCGCGCCTCCGTATAGTGGGCGATCGCCTGCGTGCGGCTACCGGTGACGACGCTCTTCTCCGCGTTCACCACGACGATCGTCTCTCCGTTCAGAAGGCGCTTCGCGATCAGGCTCGCCGCACGGCCGAGGACGAGGTCGCTGGCGTCAACGACCTTCGGGGATTCCGCCGGCGCGTCAGGCAAGGAGCCGCACTCCCGCCCCGTCCGGCTTCGTCTTGATGAGGTCGTGCATGGTGATCGCGACCCCGCCGGCCGCGTGGATCTTCGTCCGAGCATCCTTGGAGTAGGCGAACGCGGCGACGGTCAGCCGCTTCGAGAGGGGTCCGTGCGCGAGGAGCTTTCCCGGCACGACCACGGTATCTCCGGCTTCGGTCAATCGTTCGAGGTGACCGACGTTCAGGGGAATTGCGCGGTGCCGGGGCTTTTCGAGTCGGTCCGCGACCGACGCCCAGATCGGCGCCTTCGCAGAGCGCGCCGCGCGGCGCAGTTCCACGATGAGCCGAACGAGCTCGGAATTCTCCTTAGGAATGGGATGGGCCATAGGCGGGAGGCCCTCGACCCGGGTGGCTCATATAAGCATTGCCGGGACGCGATGCGCCGGAATCACGCCTCCCGGTCGCCGGGCGCCCAAGAGCCCTCGCGCGGGCTTCCAGTTCCCGCGAACGGTTAAATACGCGCCCCCGCCATCGGCGCTCGAGGCCCTCCCTATGCGTAAGTTCCTCACTGAACTCCGAGGAAAGACCGTGATGACGAACGACGGCCAGATTCTGGGCATGATCGACAACTTCGTCGTCGACACGCTGACCGGCGGGATTGCCCACGTCCTCGTGACCCCGAGCGAAGACGTCGAACAGCGCCTCTTTCAGAGCGACGCGTCGGGCCGGCTCGTGCTCCCTTTCAAGAGCATGCGCGCGGTCAAGGACGTCGTCGTGATGGAAATTGGGAAGTAGCCCCGCCACTCCCTCGCTCGTTTCGGTCGTCATCACTGTCCGCAACGAAGCGGCGCACATCGGTCAGCTCCTCGAGAGCCTCCTGATCCAGCAAGGGCCGGTCGAGGTCGTCCTCGTCGACGCCGTAAGTCGTGACGGGACCCGGGAAATCGCCGAGGCGTTCGCGGCCCGGCATCCGGGGTTCTTGCGCGTCTTCGAACGGAACGGCTCGCGCGGGATCGGCCGAAACATCGGCGTCCACGAGGCGCGGGGCGAGTGGGTCGCCTTCATCGACGGGGACTGTTTCGCCGACTCCCAGTGGCTCGTGCGATTGCGCGCCGGCCTCGCCCAGTCGCCGGTGGTGGCCGGTCGCACGGTGGTCGTCGGGAAGCACCGCTACGGTCAGCTCGAGCGGGTGGAGCTCCTCCAGCAGGGGTTCGACGTGACCTTCCCGTCGTGCAACCTCGCCTTCCGACGCGACCTCTTCCTGCGACTCGGTGGGTTCGACCCTCGGTTCATCACGGCCGAGGACATCGACCTCAACATGCGCGCCGTTCAGTCCGGAGCGACGATCGTCTATCGACCGGATGCCCTCGTCTACCACCACATGCGCGGGACGTTCCTTCGGTTCCTGATCCAGGCGTTCTGGAACGGCTACGGTCGAAAGCAATTGACCGAGAAGCACGGGAGTCTCTGGGGACGCTATCGGGTGCGCCGGCTCATTACGGACCAGCGCGGGATGATCGCCTGGACGCGCCTCAGCGCGGCGCTCGCGGGGTACGTCACTCGGGTCGCCACTGGCCGCGACCGACGCTTGACTCCCGAGCTCGTGCTCCCCACGCCTCACGACGCCCCTCAGTGAGGGGCGCGGCCGGATCGGGCGAGAGAAGTTAGTTCGCCTTCAACAGGTCGGCGACCTTGACGACCTCGGCGAGGACCTTCGTCAGGTCCGCGGTCTGGTCGACGACGGCGACGAGGAGCGCCTTCTTGCCGCTCCCCACGATGATCGTCTTGGAGTCGTTCCCCTCGATCACGATCCGCTCCGGCGGAGCCCGATTGAGCTCCGTGTTGGCGGTCGCGGCCGCTCCGAGGATGGTGGCGCACATGATCGCGAACGTCTCGGTGTAGACCCCCGCGGGAACGTCCGCGTACAGCACGAGACCGTCCCGCGAGACCAGAGCGGTCGCGATCCCACCGATGCGGGTCTTGAGGTCCTTTACGACTGCCCCTACGTTTCCCGTCGCCATCATCTGTTTCCCTCCTTAGAGCTCCTCAATTCGGAAGCGGCACTCGGAGGGCCCGGTGCTGGAGCACATCTCCTCAGTGCATTTAACGCGCCCCCCCTTAAAACGTTCGTAGAACTCGCGGAGCATCCCCCGGAGCCGGTGGCAAGTGGGGATGTCGCTGGGTCCGACCTCGATCGACCCTTTCACGATCACTTCCGGCTCGGCAAAGGTGATCTCCTCGACCCAGCCGCGCTCTTTCAGGATATGGGCGACGCGGTCGAAGTAGTGCGCCCGGTCCTTGAGCGCCTCCTCGGCCATGCCCGAGCCGATGACCGACCCTTCCTTGAAGAACAGACCGTGGCACGCGTGCGACATCACGGCCTCGTAGAGCTCCTTGATCTGCCGGAGCTCCACTTGGTCTACCTTAACCGATCGCATGGACGGGGGCGGCACCGCTGTGGTTGGTATATATGTTCTCAGTCGGAGCGCGACGAGTCGTCCGCCGACTCCGCGTCGGCCGCTGCCGACTCCGGCGGGGACCCGCCCACCGCTAAGGTCGTCTCGAGGTCGTCGAGCGTCGTCAACCGGCCGGTCTGGACCTTGGGCCACGCCTCCCGTCGGTCGAGCAGCACGGAGGGCAAGCCCACGCGGGCGGCCGCTCGGACGTCACTCCAGAAGAGGTCGCCCACGTAGGCGAGCCGGTCGACCGACGTCCCGAGCGCTTCGGCCGCGTTCCGGAACCCCGCGCGGTCCGGAACGACGGGGCCCGGCCCGTCGCCCGAGGCGAGCAGTAGGGTCTCGGGAAGACCGCACCGATGCAGTAGCCAACGGGCCGATTCGGCCGGGAGGGGGGTCACCGTTCCGACCCGGACCTCGCGGGAGCGCAGGCGCTCGAGGACGCGGGGGACATCCGCGTACCGTTCGACCTCGCCGGCGGGTTTCAGGAATCGGCGGATCACGGCCTCGGACTCCGCCGGCGGGAGCGAGTGTCCCGCGATCGTCGAAAGCGTGTTCGCGAGGTGGGCCCGAAGCGCCTCCCCGTCGGCCGGCGGCACCTTTCCCGTGAGGCCCTGCCAGCGACGACGGTCCCAGGCCTTGAGGGCCCGACGCACCGCCGCCTTCACGCGACGTTCCCCGAGCACCGGGCCCTGCGGCTTCCACGCCCACTGCCACGCCGCGGGCGTCTGCATCGGGACGAGCACGTCGTCCAGGTCGAACAGGACGGCGTCGACCGAGAGAGTTCCGTAGGAAAGCGTCACGGTCGGTGCCGGGTTACGAACGTCCGGTTTTCTGAAGCTCGAGCAGGTCCTCGGTCGAGACCTTCTCGCCCTTCTTCAATCGGGCGAGGAAGTCCTCTTCCTTCGGCGGTTCGGCCTCGCCCCACGTCTGGGGAGCCCGGCCGCCCCGGGCCGCGTAGAGGAGCTTTTCGATGTCGCGGACCTCTTCGATCGCGGCGATGTGCGCCCGGTGGGCCTCGTCGGCCTGGGCCTTGACCTCGAGCAGGTGCGCCTGGACCTCGTCCGCCTGTCGTCGCAGTCCGTCCACCGATTCGTAGAGCACGACCATCGCCTCGTGCTCGCGCTGAGCATCTTCAGCCAGCTTTCCTACGGCGGCGTGGTGGTTCTCGGCCTCGGTCCGGGCCTCGGCGAACGCCTTCAGGGTCTGCTCGACCTCGGGGTCCTGCCGCAGTTGCTCGTCCTGCTCGCGGATCGCGGCCTCGAGGCGTTTCATCTCCTCGATGAGCCGCTTCTCTTGCTCGCCGGTGAGCGCGGTCGTCATGTGACGGAACTCGAGCTCCTTGAGCTCCTTGCGCAGGCGCCAGACCGGCACCGCACCCGGCCGCGGTTGGCGGCTTCGCTTGACCTCCTGGACCCGGTCCCCGAGCTCGAGGAGCTTGTGGTTCCACTCCTCGCGCAGTCGCTTTTCTTCGCGGACCTGCGTGTTGAACGTGTCGCGAAGGCGCCGGTGGTCCTGGGCTTCGGCGCTCTTGTCGTGGAGTTCGTCCAGGATCCGAGAGCGCGTCTCGGCGGTGGCGCGAGCCTCGGCGTTCAGGCGGTCGCGCTTCGCACGGGACTCGTCCGCTTTCGCGTTGGATTCCGCACGCTTTCGTTCGAGCTCTTCAATCGCGTCGGTCAAGGCCACCGCTCCGCCGTGGGAACTGAGCCCCGGTCGGGGAGAGTTTCGACAGGAGAGCTCGATATAAAGGCTTCCGCGCAGGGCAAATCGAGAGTTTCCTTTGGCGCGTCAGTCTAATAACCGCAACTCTCGATGAATCGCGTCGTGGACGAGGTCGGCCGCATCTACGGCGACGTGGGACTAGGGCTGTTCCACATCAGTCTCTTGCAGGCCGTCGAACGAGGCGACTACCTCGCGGTCGAGGACGAACTCCACGGAAAGGTCCTCTGCCAGCTCGACGACCTGAAGCGAAAGAGCGACCTCGGGCTCGAGGCCGCGGGTCTGCTCAAGCCGACGGACGAGACCTCGATCCACGAGAACCTCCTCGGCGTCGCCCGCGTCATCGGATACCGGGACACCCAGGGGCTGGTGAAGCTCCCGACCATTCCGTTCCGGCCCGGGGCGCACGTCTTCCGAGCCGAGGACCCGCTCATCGCGGAAGTGCTCGGCCTCAAGCACCGGCCGAACTCGGGGGCTTACGTCGGATTGCTGCGGAACCACTCGATCCACGTCGAACTCGACATCAATGCGCTCGTCCAGCGGCACGTGAGCGTGCTCGCGAAGACCGGCGGCGGGAAGAGCTACCTTCTCGGAGTGCTGATCGAGGAACTGCTCCGTCACCACGTGACGTGCGTGATCATCGACCCCCACGGGGAGTATGGCTCGCTGCGCTTCTCCGCGGAGCCGAACGGCGTCCACGCGCGCTTCGGGGTCTCCGCCCAGGGGTTCGCGAAGCAGCTGCAGGAGTTCTCTCCGGACGTGTCGCTGAACCCCTCCGCGAAACCGCTCACGTTCTCGCTGCGCCACCTCGACCCGCGCGACCTGCTCGTGTTCATGGGCCTCACGAACGTGAAGACGTTCCTCGCCCCGCTGCGGCAGCTCATCGAGCGCGTCAGCGTGGCGAACCCCGACTTCACGATCCGCGACCTCGTCCGGGGCTCCGAAGCCGGCGAGGGGAACATTGCGGAGACGCTGCACGAACGCCTCGAGTACGTCGAGCAGACGAAGCTGCTCGGCCCGCAGGGCACGAGCCTGAACGAGCTCGTCCACAAAGGCGAGGCAACCCTCATCAACCTGCGCGGCGCCGCGCCCGACGTCCAGGAGCTCGTGGTCGCCCGGATCGCGTCGACGCTCTTCGACAACCGCAAGAAAGGAAAAATCCCCCCGCTCTTCCTCGTGGTCGAGGAAGCCCACAACTTCGCCCCCCAGCAGGGTCAGGTGACGTCCTCGCGGGTCCTGAAGAACATCGCGAGCGAGGGCCGGAAGTTCGGGCTCGGTCTGTGCATCGTCACCCAGCGCCCCGCGCGGATCGACAAGAGCGTCCTCTCGCAGTGCAACACCCAGCTGATCCTCCAGGTCACGAACCCCCTCGACCTGAAGGCGATCACCCAGTCGATCGAGGGCCTCACGAACGGGATGACCGAGATGATCCAGTCGCTCCCGGTCGGGACGGCGCTCATCACCGGCGGCGGGTATCACACGCCCCTCTTCTGCGAGGTCCGCCCCCGGTCGACCCGGCACGGCGGCGAGAGCGTCCAGATCGTCGCGAACTAGGGACGGCGTCCCGCGGGCGGCCGCGGGAGCGCTAGCCTCGCGGAGGAGCGGTCTCCAGGTACCGCGTCACGAGCCGCACCGCGAACGCGGTGGCCCCGATGTTCTGGTAGGCCGGCTGGTACTTCCGCGTCTTCGCCGAGGTGTAGGCCGGTCCCGCGATGTCGAGGTGCGCCCACGCGGTGCCGCCGACGAACGATTCGAGGAACGCGGCCGCGGTCAGCATGCCGGCGACCGGGATGTCGGTCGAGTTGCGGACGTCCGCGATGTCGCTCTTGACGAGTTCGCGGTGGAAGTCGGTGAGCGGCATCCGCCACACGGGCTCTCCGGTCGCCGCGGAGGCATTCAGCAACCCCTCGGCGAGCTTGTCGTCGTTCGAGACCAGGCCGGCGCAATCGTCGCCGAGCGCGATCACCTGAGCCCCGGTGAGCGTCGCGAGGTCGATCACCTCGTCGGGCCGGTACTGCTTCACGACGTAGCCGAGCCCGTCCGAGAGCACGACGCGTCCTTCCGCGTCCGTGTTGATGATCTCGATCGTCTTCCCGTTGAACGAGCGCACCACATCGCCCGGCCGGTAGGAGGTCCCGCTCGGGACGTTCTCCGCGCAGCACATGACCCCGATCACGCGCGGGGGGACCTTGAGGGTCGCCGCGGCCCGCAGGATGCCGAGGACGGCGACCGCCCCCGACTTATCGAACTTCATGTCCTGCATGTTGAGCCCCGGCTTGATCGAGATGCCGCCGGAGTCGAACGTGATCCCCTTGCCGACCACCGCCACGGTGCGACCGCGACGGGCCCCGCCCGGATACTCGAGGACGATCATCCGGGGCGGATGGCCAGCCGAGCCGCCGCCCACCGCCAGGATCCCGCCGCAACCGAGCTCGAGAAGCTTCTTCTCGTCGAACACGGTGACCTTGAGCCCGAACTCCTTGCCGAGCGCGGTCGCCTCGGCGGCGAGCCGCTCGGGGGAGGCCGTGTCGGCCGGAAGGTTCGCGATGTCGCGGGTCCAGACGACGACGTCGTCCAGGGTCGCCTGGTCGGCGGAGACCTTCTTCAGCGCCGCCTCGTCCCGGGAGAACTCCTCCCCGAGGTGGATGCTCGCCTCTTCAAAGCCGCCGTCACTCGTGGCCTTGTACTTCAGGAACTCGTAGTTGCCGAGAACGGCGCCGTCCGTGAGCGCGGCGACCGCCGCCTCGCTGCGCACGTTGTCGGCGACGAAGGTGCCCAATCGGTACGCGACCGTGCGCGCTCCCTTTCCCTTGAAGCCCCGAACGACCTCGGCGGCCGCCCGTCGGACCGTGTCGGCGGTGAACTTGCCGCGCGGGCCGAGCCCGATGAGCGCGATGCGACCCTTGCCGTCGGGCCGGTGAAAGACCGTGAGCTCCTTGCGCTTCCCCTTGATCTCCTTCCTCGCCCACGCCGCCTTGATGACGCCCCGGGTGGCGTCGTCCTCCTTCTGCAGCGTCCGCGGGAACGTGTCGTCCTTCTCGGCGCGTTCGAATACGCCGCTCGCCGTCACGTCCGCCTGGGCCGTCAGGCCGTCGCGGCGGTCGACCTGGACCTTCATGGTCCCTCGGTCGGCCGAGGCCTAGAATGAGGGTCGGATTTTCTGTCGGTCGATGCGAATTCCGGCGGGCGTGATGGCGAGCAGGTTCTTTGCGATACCAGCGACATCGCCCCCCGTATCCTTCGCGATGTTCTTGAGGTCTACACTCATCCTCTTGACTGCCATTTGGTCGTTCGAAATGGACGTATAATCGAGCAGAACGATGTCGCCCTGGTAGGCGAGCTTCGAGATCTGGTGAAGGTCCTCGAACCGAATGATCTCGGCGAGCCGAACGGTCCCTTTCTGACCGGCGAGCGCGCCCGCCTCGTCCTCAAAGCTCATTGCGCCGAGGTCGAGGAACGTCCCTTCTTCCAAATTGTCGGACCCGTGGTGTCGCCGGAGAATGCCACTTTTGCTCATGGAGGAGTGCCCCCGCTCTCGGAGGCCTCGACTGAGGGGTTGCTTCTTAAGGCTATGGTTCCAGAGCTTGCTCGCCGCCCGGTCCCGGGCGCACGACGCCTGGGTCGGAGGGCCGACGCGGGAATCGCAGACAGAAGGTGACCCGATAGAGGTCCTGGCCGTTCTTGCGGCCGACCAGGCTCGAGGACTCCTTGATCGAGGCCCCGAACTTCTGTTTCGCGAGCTTCGCCACGGCCCGCGCGGCGAGCGTGTCGGTGAAGAAGCAGTCCCAGCCCTCGGGAAGCTCTTCCCTCCAGGAGACCGCCCTCCGCCAATCCGGCCGCATCTCCCGGACGAGGCGGGTCCACTCCACCTCGAGCCGGGCCCGCAGGGGGATCGCCTTCTCGGGCCGTCCCTCGGCCGGTCCGCGGAGTTGGAGGGTCGCCGTGTAGTACCGACCGCTGCGGCGGCTGCACTCGGGGCAGGACTTATGGACCGTGCGCACCGAGAGCGGAACCTCGACGTCGCGCTCGATGCCGCGGAACCGCACGCGCGCTCGGCCGACGAACTCCCGGACGGTGGCGGTGACGGACGTTTCGTCCCACTGGACACGACGCACTCCGACCTCGGGGGGAACCTCGAGGAACGGCGTGAGGTCCTCCGAGGTCAGGACCGGGCCCGACCCCGGGCGCTCCCAATGGGCGCTCACTTCGCGCGCCCCGCAATGGGGACACACGGTCACCACGGCCCTCTTCGGGGCGGAGAGGAGCGGCGTCCGGTCCGCCGCGCACTCGGCGCACACCCCGTCTACGAGTGGCCGGTCGGTGGCCCCGCAGACGACACAGAACTCTCCTTCGCTCATGGTCCGGAACCGAGAGGTAAAACAACTACCGCCCGGCCTCGTAAGGTTCGCGGTGGGGGGGACGGGCGACCCTACCCCGACATGGCGAAGATCTCGGCGTGCGGTACGCCGCCGAGCGTGCCCGTCCCCTCGGGAGACACAAAGCCCCCTTCGGAGGCGAGCTGGAGCACCCGCTCCCCGAGCAGGTTCGCGATGGTGGCCCGCTGGAGGGCCCAGAGAAGCTCTTCTCGGCTCACCCGCCGCTCTCCGTAGAACTGGGCGGAGATCTTGACGGTCCGTCCCTGATCCCCGATGGGGAGGTCTTTACCGAGCAGGTCCGCGTCGCACGCCGCGACCACGAACTCGGAGCGGACCCGGTGGACCCGCATCACTACCCCGTCGTCCACGACCTTGCTCCCGGCGCTATCTTCGGGAGGGCCGGGAGGGAATAAAGCGGGTACGGGGGCCCTCAGAACCGGACGAGCTGGTACTGGTTCGGCCGGGGCTCGATGATCTCGCCCTGGTTGCGCATGGTCTGCAGGATCGAGTCCGCCCGGACGGGGGAGATCCCGGCCTTCTCGGTCGCCTCGTGGTACTGCTCGACCGTGAAGGTCCCGCCCGATTCTCCCTGGAGGTCGCGCATGATCCGCATCGCGATGTCCATGCGCTCGCGCTGGCTGTGGCTGACGCCGGTCTGGGTGAGGTCGATGTCGAGTTTTCCTTCGTCGGTCATCGAGACGCGCCGCAGGAAGCTGTCCATCACGTGGATCGCTCGCTCGGCGTCCTCGAGGCCGACCTCGCTCGAGAGGCGAGCCCGCGCCGCGGCTTCGCTCAACCGGACGAGCGCCTCGAGCTGCCGCGCGGTGATCGGCACGGGGGCGTTCGGTTCCTCGCCCTGCCGACGGACCCGCACGTAGTAATTCTCGATCGCGTCGAGCGCCGGCTGCGTCAGCGTGGGCCGGACCGTGCGTCGCGCGAACGCGATGTATTTCTTGAGCAGGTCCGGCGGGAAGGGCGACCCGCCGGGACCCGCGAACTCGGCGAACTCCCCCGGATGCTCGACCTCGCGAGCCGAGGCGAGGATCTTGTGCGAGAGGTTTCGGTCCCGGACCTGGTCGGGGATGTCGCGGATCGAGAAGATGACATCGAACCGGGAGAGGAGGGTGGGAGGAAGGTCGATCTGCTCGGCGATCGTCCGGTCGTTCGTGAACCGACCCCACTTGGGGTTCGCTGCGGCGAGGACCGGGCATCGTGCGTTGAGCGTGGAGGTGATCCCCGCCTTCGCGATCGACACCTGCTGCTGCTCGAGCGCTTCGTGCATCGCCGAGCGGTCCTCGGGGCTCATCTTGTCGAGCTCGTCGATGATCGCCATGCCCCCGTCCGCGAGCACGAGCATCCCCGCTTCGAGCACCCAGCGACCTCCCGCGAAGTCGTCCTTCACGGCGGCGGCGGTGAGGCCGGCGGCGGTCGCGCCCTTCCCCGAAGTATAAATCCCCCGGGGCGCGACCTTCGCGACGTACTGGAGGAGCTGGCTCTTCGCCGTGCCGGGGTCGCCGACGAGCAGGCAGTGGATGTCGCCGCGGACCCGGATCCCGTCGGCGTGCTTCTTCTCCACGCCGCCGAAGAGCTGGAGGGCGATCGCCTCCTTCTCCTCCTCCATCCCCTTGATGGTCGGAGCGAGCGAGAGGACAATCTTGTCGATGACCGTCGGGTCGCCCCGGAACTGTTCGATGAGTCGGAGGTCTTCCGGCGTCATGTCGATCTCCTCGTAGTCCCTCGACTTCGACTCGAAGGAATTCCCGACCACCATGAGGTCGAACGTCGTGTTCCGCACGACGCCCGCTCGCGAGGCGCTCGCCCGTTGGAAGCTCTTGAGGACCCCGTTGAGCACGATCCGGTTCCCCGGCAGGACCTTGCCGGTGAGGTCCTCCGTCAGAAGGACCGCCATGCCCTGCGGGTGGGCTCCGAAGCGGAGCGTTTCGGGATGCTCCTGGATCTCGATCCGTTGGGCGTCCACGTAGGTCGATTCCTCGGCGACGAGCCGGAAGCGGGTCCGGCCCTGGGTCTTGCCGCAGCCTCCCTGCGATTCCGGGCATTCGAGGGGTTCGCGGAAGACGAGCGAGGTCTCGTCCTGCCATTCGTGGAACTTCGTCCGACACGAAACGCACTCGAAGATGGCGTCCCGGATCTGGGGCCGGACCTCGGAGACCCGGCGCACGATCCCGTCGAGCCCGACGAAATGGTTGAGGTCGGACTCCCGGATCGCCCGCACCGCCCGATGCGAGGTCGGGGGAAGGCCCACGACGCGGATCCGAAGCTGCTCGGCCTCGGGTCCGGCCACCGGCAGGAGCTCCTTCATCGCGCGGATGCCCGCAGCGATGACCTCCTCGGGCCGTTCGAGGAGCAGGTCCGCGAGCGGGGTATCGGCGCCGTCCACGACCGAGAACGGGACCTCGAGCGACCGCTCCTCGGGGAACCGGTCGTGAAGGTGCAGGATCCGGGGACGGAGTCCGGCTTCCTCGAGCACGGACGCCCACCGGCTCTGGAGCTCGGGAGGCGCGGGGAGGGTCCTCTTGGCAGCGACCATCGAATGCACCTCCGCTACGGGTCGAGACGGTAGCGGTCGCGGGGGAAGAGGATAGCCTCCCGTATATTGGGGAGCCCGGCGAGGACCTGGACGATCCGGTCGACCCCGAGCCCCCAGCCGCCGTGCGGGGGCATGCCGAACCGGAACGCCTCGAGGTACCCCCCGAACTTGTCGGGGTCGAGCCCGGCGGCCTGGATGTTGGCCCGGAGCCGGTCGAGCCGGTGCTCGCGGGCGCCGCCGCTCGCGATCTCGAGCCCCCGGAAGCCGAGGTCGAAATAGTAGGTGAGCCGCGGGTTCGCGTCCTGGCGCTGGGCGTAGAACGTTCCCTTCTTCACCGCGGTCGGGTAGTCCGTGATGAAGTAGAGCGCCGCGCCCAGGTCGCGTTCGATGCGATCGCCGACCGCTTTCTCGTCCTCGGTCCCCAGGTCCTCCTCGGACCCGGGACGGCCGAGCCATTCCATGCACTGCGCGAACGGGACTCTCGGGAACGGCGTCTTGGGCGACGGGATATGCTCGAAGAGACTGTTCCCCCGGCTCTCGAGGTCCTTCTTGGTCGAAGCGAACGCGTCGGTCACGATGCCCTCGAGGGCCGCCCGAACGTCCTCGACCGAGTCGATGAACCCGATCTCCGCGTCCAGGCTGGAGAACTCGGTCGTGTGGCGGACCGTGTCGGACGGCTCCGCCCGGAACGCGGGCGCGATCTCGAAGACCCGCTCGAACCCCGCGCCGATGAGCATCTGCTTGTACAGCTGGGGACTCTGGGCGAGGTAGGCCTTTCCGTCGAAGTAGTCGACCGCGAAGAGCGTGGCTCCGCCCTCGGCCCCCTGCCGGAGGAACTTCGGCGTCGCGACCTCGAGGAAGCCGCGACGCAGGAACGCGTCCCGGAAGCCGGCGAGCAGCACCGTGCGCATCTCAAAGACCGCGCGGACGGCGGGCTTACGGAGGTCGAGGACCCGGTGGTCGAGCCGAGTGTTGAGCTCCGCGCCCACTTTGTCGACGATGCCGAGCGGGAGGGGGACCTCCGCCCGAGCGATGACCTCGACGGCGGAGGGCAGGAGTTCGACACCCCGGTTCGCCCGTTCCGACCGGCTGACCTTGCCCTCGACGGAGAGCACCGACTCCCGAGGAAGGTCGGCGAAGAGCGCAAAGAGCGCGGGGTCCGTCGTTCCCTTCTTCAACGTGACCTGGGTCGTCCCCGAACCGTCGCGAACGAGCGCGAAGGCGACCCCGCCGAGGGCTCGGTAGTCTTCGAGGTGACCCGAGACCCGGACGACCGCGCCGTCCAGTTCCTTGAGCTCACGCGAGAGCCGGCGCGGTGGCGACAGGGGACGCGACCTCCTTGCGGGCAAGCGCCGCGCGGACCAACCCCAGGTAGAGCGGGTGGGGAGCCTCGGGGCGGGAGAGGAATTCGGGGTGGAACTGGACCCCGACGAAGAACGGATGATCCGGCGCTTCGAGGACCTCGACGCGGCCGTCGACGCTCATGCCGCCGACGACGAGCCCCTTGCTCGCCAGGGCTTCGATGTACTTCGGGTTGATCTCGTAGCGGTGTCGGTGGCGCTCCCAGATCTCCCCTTTCCCATAGATCTCCGCGACCTTGGAGCCCGGGGTGAGGATGACGCGCTGAGCGCCGAGACGCATCGTACCGCCGAGCTCGTGGAGCATCTTCTGCTCCTCGAGAATGCAGACGACCGGGTCGGGGGTCGTCGCGTCGACCTCGGTGGTGTTCGCCTTCGTGAGCCCGAGGGCATTGCGGGCCGTCTCCACGGCCGCGAGCTGGAATCCGTAGCAGACCCCGAGGTACGGGATCCCGCTCGTCCGTGCGACCTCGATCGCCCGGATCTTTCCCTCGGCACCGCGAGCGCCGAAGCCGCCGGGGACGATGATCGCGTCCGAGCGCTGAAGGCGGGCGAGGAGCGATGGGTTCTTCGGGATGTCCTCGGAGTCGTACCACTGCAGCCGAACTTCGACGCCGAGCGTGCCCTGGCAGTGATGGAACGCCTCGGAGTGCGACAGGTACGCGTCGCGCAGTTCCGTGTACTTCCCCACGACCGCCACCTCGACCGAACCTTCGCATCGACGATACGTGGCGAGGAACTCCTTCCACGCCGTGTAATCCGGCGGCCGTTCGGGGAGGCCGAGAAGGCGCGTGAGGAACGACCCGACTCCCTGCGCCTCGAGAACGAGAGGGACCTCGTAGATGAGCGGCTGGTCCGGTACCGAGATGACGGCCTCGGGCGGGACGTCGCAGAAGAGGGAGATCTTCGCCTTGATGTCGGCCGAGAGGGGAGCGGGGCCTCGGGCGATGATGACGTTCGGCCGTATCCCGATCGCTCGCAGCTCCCGGACGGAGTGCTGGGTCGGTTTGGTCTTGGGTTCCCCGACGGGACCGACGACCGGAACGAGGGTGGTGTGAACGAACGCCATATGTCCCTCGCCGAGCTCGTAGGAGAGCTCGCGCAAGGCCTCGAGGAACGGCATCGATTCGATGTCGCCGACCGTGCCTCCCACCTCGACCAGGACGACCTCGGCCCCCGCGGCCTGGGTCACCTCCCGGATCGTCCGCTTGATCTCCCCGGTCACGTGCGGGATGATCTGCACGGTGTTGCCAAGGTAGTCGCCGCGGCGTTCCTTCTCGATCACCGCGCGGTAGATCTTCCCGGTCGTAAGATTGTGCGTCCCCACCAGACTTTGGCCCAGGAACCGCTCGTAGTTGCCGAGGTCGAGGTCGGCTTCCGTGCCGTCGTCGAGCACGAACACTTCCCCGTGCTGGTACGGGTTCATCGTGCCCGCGTCCACGTTGAGGTAGGGGTCGATCTTGACGATGGTGACGGGGATACCGCGTGCCTTGAGGAGACGGCCGAGCGAGGAGGTCGTGATCCCCTTCCCAAGGCCCGAAATCACCCCGCCGCTCACGACGATTACCTTCACGGTGCCTCCGACCCGCTCGTGTAGCGGGGCCCTCGCATAAAGGCTGTGCTAAGGTTTTCGCGCGACCGGCAGATGACGAACCGACGGCCCCCCGACCGGGGGGTTCAGAACGGGACGCGCCGGCCCGAAGAATTCCGGTGAAATGCGCCGAAATCCGGGACCTTCTCGAGGCGGTCCGCGGGGAACACCGGTCCGTCCACGCAGACGTGGTAGGGTCCGAGCGCGCAGGCGTCGCACATCCCCAGCGCGCACTTCATGTGCCGCTCCATCGAGCAGAAGACCGGCACGGAGCGGGGCGTAGCCGCCCGGATCACTTTCTTCATCATCACCTCGGGGCCGCACGTCCACACCGCGTCGAACGCCTCGGAAACGAGGAGGCGTTCGGCGACCGAGGTGACGAATCCCTTCGTCCCCTCCGACCCGTCGTCCGTAGCGAGTTCCACTCGCGCGCCCATCGCGCGAAACCGCTCGCGGAACAATAGCTCGGGCGCCCGGGTCGCCCCGAGTGCCACGGTGACCGACTTCCCGGACGCGCGGGCGCGTTCGGCCGCCGGGGCCAGGACCGCGGCGCCGGAGCCGCCGCTCACGATGAGGATCCGTTGAGGAGAAAGGTCGAACCGGTTTCCGTACGGTCCCCGGATCCCGACGGGATCTCCCGCGCGCAACGACTGGACCCTCCGGCTGGTCCCTCCCATCGCCTTGATGGTGACCCCTTTCGAGGGGCCGTCGGTGTACGAGAGGGACATCGGAAGCTCGTCGTCCCCCGGAATCCAGACCATGACGAATTGCCCCGGGTCCGCTGTCGCGGGATACGGAAAGCGCAGGGTCACCGTCGAGGGGGTCTCGAGGACCCGGTCCGTCAGCGTTACGACCGAGCGCACGGCGTCCGCCTAGCAGGACGCCGATATAGCGGCGCGGTCGGCGGCGGGGCTGGGAATTTAATCGGGAGCGACCGAACCCGCCCCGTGCGCGACCCCGACGGCGTCCTCGAGCCGGGAGAAGCCGAGCTCGTCGAGCAACCCGGAGAGGTCGTGAACGAGTCGTCCGAACACTCCGATGCCCTCGAACGTTACTTGGGTCCCGACTTCGAGCGCCCGGGCCCCGGCCATCACGTATTCGAGGGCGTCCTGGGCGGACGCAATCCCTCCGACGCCGATGACGGGGATCTTGACCTTCTCAAAGATCTGCCAAACGCACGCCAGTCCCACGGGTTTGATGGCGGGACCGCTGAGTCCTCCGACGCCGTGCGATAGGACGGGACGCCGAAGGTGGACATCGATCGCGATCGCTCGCAACGTGTTGATCGCGCTGACCGCCGCCGCGCCTCCGCGCTCGGCCGCTCGCGCGAGCCCCGCGGCGTCGTTCGTGTTCGGCGTGATCTTCGCGATGACGGGGATCGGGACCTCCTTCGTGACCGCGCGGACGATCCTCTCAACGTCCGCGGGAGTGCCTCCGACCTCGGTCCCGAACCCTTCCGCGTGCGGACAGCTCAGGTTCAGCTCGAGAGCCGCCACGCCCGTCGCGGCCATCCGGACCGCGAGCCGGGCGAACTCCTCGGCGTCCCCTCCGAACACGGAACCGATGACGGTGGCACCGGCTTTGCGGACCACTTCGATCTCGCGTGGGTACTCGTCGATTCCCGGGTTCGGGAGGCCCATCGCATTCAGAAGCCCCCAGCGCTCGTACGTCTCGACCGTCGGGTTCGGATACCCCGGCCGGGCGACGGAGCCGATGGACTTCGTGATGACCCCACCGGCGCCCGCCCTCCAGGCTCCGGCGAGAGACTCCCCGCTTTCGCCCCAGATTCCCGACGCGAGAAGGAATGGATTCCGGAGGTTCAGTCCCGCACAGCGGACCGCCAGGTCGGCCACGCGCCGACGGACGGGTGGTGCGCTTAAATCGCCTCCCTCGGATACTTGGAGGCGCATGCATCTCGAACGGCTGACGGACGCCGCCCGGGAGGCGCTGGAGAAAGCGTTCCAGCGCGCCGCGGAGCTGCGTCACCCGTCTGTAGAACCCGAGCATCTGCTCTGGGCCCTGCTCGATTCTCCCGAAAGTCCCACGGCGGCGATGCTCGCGGGGATGCGCGTGCCGGTCGACCGCCTGCTCGCGCGTGTCGGCGAACGGCTGAAGAAACTCCCGACGGCGGACCACGTCGCCCCTTCCGACCAATACGTTTCCCGCGACCTCTCGAAGGCGATCGACGCGGCCGAGGCCGAGGCGGAGAAGCGAAAGGACCGCTACACCACGGCCGACGAGCTCCTCCTGGGTCTCCTCTCGGTCCCCTCGCCGGCCCGGGAACTCCTCGAGGAGTTCGGGGTCCGACGCGCGGCGGTCGAGGCGGCCCTTCAGGAGGTTCGCGGACCGGACCACCCCGTCGATAGTCGGACGGAGGAGGCCCAATACCGCGCCCTCGAGAAGTACGGAAAGGACCTGACGGCCCTGGCCCGCGAACGGAAGCTCGACCCGGTCATTGGTCGGGACGACGAGATCCGTCGGGTGATCCAGATCCTCTCCCGGCGGACCAAGAACAATCCCGTGCTCGTCGGGGAACCGGGAGTGGGCAAGACCGCGGTGGTCGAAGGCCTCGCGCAGCGGATCGCTACGAAGGACGTGCCGGATTCCCTCCGGGAGAAACGGATCGTCGCGCTCGACCTCGGAAGCCTCCTCGCCGGAGCGAAGTTCCGGGGCGAGTTCGAGGAGCGGATCAAGGCCGTTCTAAAGGAGGTCGAGCGATCCGACGGGCGAGTGATCCTCTTCATCGACGAACTCCACACGCTCGTCCACGCCGGCGCCACCGAGGGCGGAGCGCTGGATGCGTCAAACCTCCTCAAGCCGGCCCTCGCGCGCGGCACGCTCCACTGCATCGGAGCGACGACCACTCAGGAGTACCGCCGGTACATCGAGAAGGACGCCGCCTTCGAACGGCGGTTCCAGCCCGTCAACGTCGCCGAGCCGACCGTGGAGGACACGGTCTCGATCCTCCGGGGACTCCGGGAGCGTTACGAACATCATCACGGGGTACGGATCCACGATTCGGCGCTGGTCGCGGCCGCGACCCTCTCCGCGCGGTACATTCCCGACCGTCACCTACCGGACAAGGCGATCGACGCGATCGACGAGGCCGCGTCGATGGTCCGGCTGAACCTCGATTCTCGGCCGAGCGAGCTCGACCAGCTCTCGCGCCGCATCCGCCAGCTCGAGATCGAGCGGACGGCGCTCGCGCGCGAGAAAGATGCCGCGAGCCGGGAGCGCTTGAAGACCCTCGACAAGGAGCTCGCCAACCTCAAAGAGAAGGAAAAGGGACTCCTCGTGCGCTGGCAACGAGAAAAGGAGCACGTCGAGAAGCTCCGAGCCCTGCGTGCCCAGCTCGAGGAGGCGAAGGGCCAGGAGGAGCAGGCGTCCCGCGCGGGGGACCTCGAGGCCGCCGCGCGACTCCGCTACGGAACGGTCCCGGAGCTCCAGAAGAAGATCGACGCTCTCAGCAAAGAATCGGAAGGCCCCGCGGCCGGCAGCATGCTCCGGGAGGAGGTGACGGAGGACGACGTGGCCCTCGTGGTCTCGAAGTGGAGCGGCGTGCCGGTCACCCGGCTGCTCCAGGGCGAGATGAACCGTCTCCTCCAGATGGAGGAATTCCTGAAGCGACGGGTGGTCGGGCAGGACGAGGCGGTCGCCGCCGTCTCGAAAGCCGTCCGGCGGTCGCGTTCCGGCCTCGGCGACCCGAACCGACCCATCGGCACCTTCCTGTTCATCGGTCCGACGGGCGTCGGGAAGACGGAGCTCGCGAAGGCACTGGCGGAGTTCCTCTTCCACTCGGAAAAGGCGCTCGTGCGGGTCGACATGAGCGAGTACATGGAGAAGCACACGGTCGCCCGATTGATCGGTGCGCCTCCGGGATACGTCGGTTACGAGGAGGGAGGACAGCTCACCGAGGCGGTGCGGACGCGACCGTACACCGTGATCCTCTTCGACGAGGTCGAGAAGGCCCACGCCGACGTCGTGAACGTCCTCTTGCAGTTGATGGACGACGGGCGGCTCACGGACGGACAGGGACGGACGGTCGATTTCCGCAACACGCTGGTCATCCTGACCAGCAACCTCGGTTCCGACCTCATCGCCGGGGCGAAGAGCGACGAGGAGCGACGCAAGCTCCTCGAGCCGGCCCTACGGGTCCAGTTCCGGCCGGAGTTCCTGAACCGCCTGGACGAGGTCGTGATCTTCCACGCGCTCAGCGAGCTCGAGATCGAGAAGATCGTCGACCTCCAGCTCGCCCAGGTGACCGCCCGCCTCGAAGATCGGCGGGTCCGGCTCTCGGCCACGCCCGCGGCTCGCTCGCTGCTCGCCATGGCCGGATTCGACCCGACGTTCGGTGCCCGCCCGCTCAAACGGACGATCCAGCGGATGGTCGTCGACCCGCTCACCGCGAAGCTTCTCGCCGGGGAGGTCCACGACGGGAGCGAGGTCAAGGTCGACGCGAAGAACGGGGAGGTCGTCCTGACCCTATCCTCTCCCAAGTCGGGCGGGAGGGCGACATGACGACCTCGGTCTCCGTCGCCGTGGTCGGAGCCCCGGAGGTCGCGAAAGAGCTCGGAAAGAAGGGCACGGCCTCGGACCTCACGCTGTTCAATACGGTCACGGAAGGTCACGCCACGACGTTGGTCGAACCGACCCAGTTCCCCGAGAAGTTCTCCGCCCTCCTGACGGCCCTCGCGATGGCCGACGAGTGCCTCCTCGTCGTTTCGGAGCTCACCCGGCCGATCGCGGAGACGATCGCGACCGTGGAGCTCGCCTCGGTCCCGACCACGGTCGTCCTGGGACCTGCCGTTGGGGAAGGGGAGCTCGCCCGGGCCTTGAAGGGCGGCCGCCTGGAGAACGCGCCCCGACTTCCTCTCGACTTCCCCAAGCTTCGCGAAGTGATCGACACTTGGAGAGCGCCCATCGTGGAAGGGCCCGTGATGGTGCCGGTCGACCACGCCTTCCCCGTGAAGGGGGTCGGCGCGGTCGCCCTTGGGGTGGTGCGCCGAGGGACCCTTCATGGCCACGACCGACTCCGCCTCTGGCCGAGCCCCAAGGTCCTCGACATCCGTTCGATCCAGGTGCACGACATGGACCGAAAGGAAGCGGGATGCGGCGAGCGCGTCGGGATCGCCCTCAAGGGGGTCGACGCGGACGAGCTCTCGCGCGGCCAGATCCTCGCGCCCGAAGGCTCGCTCGCCGAGGGAGCGGAGGTCCGGGGCGCTGCCTTCCTGAAGTGCCGGTACTACCGGGGGGACGCCGGGGTCGGCGCCGCCGTCCACCTGGCCCACGGACTCCAGGTCGTGCCCGCCGAGATCGTCGAGCTCGCGCCGGGCGGAGTCCGGGTGACCGCGGACCGTCCGGTCGTTCGCATGGGGGGCGCGCCGGCCTATCTGATCGACCTGTCCGTTCCGGCCGGTCCTCGCCTGATCGGGCGATTCACCGTCAACGCGTGAACGCGCGGGCCGCCATCGGGTCGCGGACGAACGGGACCCGAACCCCGCTCAGGCGAACATCGTGACGGACTCTTTGCGGAGCTCTTCCTCGCCGACGACCTTCTCGATCGCCCGGTCGAAGTCCGCCGTCGTCACGCTGTCGCGCTCTTCGCGGATCGCCCACATGCCCGCTTCGGTGCAGATCGCGCGGATGTCCGCTCCGGTCGCGCCCTCGCATCGGTTCGCGAGCGCCTCGAAATCGATGGGCTCGTGGAGCGCCATCCCGCGGGTGTGGATCTTGAAGATCTCCGACCGTCCACCGTAGCTCGGGACCGGGATCTCGATGATCCGGTCGAACCGTCCGGGTCGCAAGAGCGCGTCGTCGAGGATATCGGGCCGGTTGGTGGCCGCGATGATCTTGACGTTCGCGAGCGGTTCGAAGCCGTCCATCTCGGCGAGCAGCTGCATCAGCGTCCGCTGGACTTCGCGGTCACCGCTCGTCGCGACCTCGAGGCGCTTCGCGCCGATCGAATCGACCTCGTCGATGAAGATGATGGTCGGCGCCTTCTCGCGCGCGAGCTGGAAGAGCTCGCGGACGAGCCGCGCCCCCTCCCCGATGTACTTCTGGACGAGCTCGCTGCCCACGAGTCGGACGAAGGTCGCGTGCGTGTGATGCGCGACCGCCTTGGCGATCAGGGTCTTGCCGGTGCCGGGAGAACCGATGAGCAGGACCCCCTTCGGCGGGTCGACCCCGACCTTCTTGTAGAGGTCGGCGCGAAGGAGCGGATACTCCACCGCCTCGCGGATCTCTCGGATCTGGTCGGAGAGACCCCCGATGTCGGTGTAGGTTACGCTCGGCTTGTCGACGATCTCGCTCGCGGTGACGAGCGGGTCGAGCGACGCCGGAAGGACTCCCATGACCGCGAGGGTCTGCTTGTTGAGCGCGACGCGGCTTCCCACCGTGATCTTCCCGTGCTCCACGGTCTCGGCGGAGTTCACGACGAAGTCTGGCCCGGTCGACGACTTCACGATCACTCGCCCGTCCGTAAGGACATCCCGTACGCTGCCCACGATGAGCGGCGGGTAGCGAAGGCGGTCGAGCTCGGTCTTGAGACGCTTGACCTCCCGCTGCAGACGGAGGATCTCCGCCTCCATGTAGTGGCGCTCGCTCTCGACGCGTTTGATCGCCTCGGCGAGCTGGGTGTTGCGGAGCTCGAGGAAGTTGACCCGGTCGAATGCGTCGTGCTGGGCCGCGGGCGCTTCAGGTTCGCTCATGGTTGTCGGTACTGTCCTGGCACGGCAGGGTCATCAATCATACAGCGGGTCCGCTTATAAGTACCTCCAATTGGAACGTTGGCGGAAGGTCGATGTCCGCTCCCCGGGTCTTCGAAGCGCGTGCGTTCGCTCCCGGCCATGTAACGGGGGTGTTCCGTCCCGATGCCTCGCAACGAGACCCGCGGGCCCGGGGGTCCGTGGGGGCCGGGCTCGTCCTTGAGCTCGGAGTGTGGGGCAAGGCCCGCTTCTCCCCGGGCCCCCGGTCTCGCGTCCGGGTGGTCGCCGATTCCCGGACGCCCCTCCCCATCTCGGAAGAGGTCGCTCGTCGACTCGCTCCCGAGGCGTCGGGGACGCTGACCGTCCGGCTCACGCACGAGCTTCCTATTGGACAGGGCTTCGGGATGAGTGCCGCCGGGGCTCTCGCGACGGCCCTCGCCGTGGGCTCCTTATCCGGGCGACCCCGGTCGAAGGCCATCGAGGTGGCCCACCTCGCGGACCTTTTCGGCGGAGGGGGTCTCGGGGGCGTGGCCGCGATCCTCGGCGGTGGTCTCGAGGTCCGGACCCGCCCCGGGATCCCTCCCTTCGGCCACGTCACGCATCGGTCGTTCTCTCCCGCGCTGCTCGTCGGGGTCTTCGGTCGCCCGATATCGTCTCCCTCTGTACTGAGGGACGTCAGCGCCCTCCGCAGGATCGTCACGGCGTCCCGCGGCTGGCAGCGACTCGGACAAGATCCCTCGACCCTTGGATTCTTCCGAATGAGCGAACGGTTCACCGACCAGGCCGGCCTCGCTTCCGCGGCCGTGCGTCGAACGGTGGCCGCGCTGCGACGTCGGGGCGCCTTCACCTGCCAGGCGATGTTCGGTCAGAGCTTCTTTGCCTTCCCGCGGAGCCCAGGGGCTCGAACCGCCTGCCTCGATTGGCTCCAGGGGGAAGGAATCCACACGGTCGAGCTCCACGCCTCCGCGACGGGGGCCCGCGTCGCGCGAACTCTCCCGGCGTAGACTCCCCCTCGCGCCCCCACGCCGTTCGAGTTCCGCAAGCCTTTTAGTGGGAGGTCCGTCTCGAGCGCGCCCATGACTCGAAAGCCTGCCCGCATGTACCGCAAGATCGAGGGGCAGATCTACACCCGCCAGGAGTACATGGGCGGCATTCCGACGTGCCGGGTCACCCAGTTCGATACCGGCAACTTGCGAACGGTGTTCCCGTTCAGCCTGAGTCTCGGTATGGAGGAAGCGGCCCAGGTCCGGGACACGGCCCTGGAAGCGGCCCGCGTGAGCGCGGTCCGCGTGCTCGAGAAGAACGCCCCGAACGAGTACCACCTCAAGGTCCGGCGATACCCGCACCAGATCTTGCGCGAACACAAGATGGCGATGGGGGCGGGAGCGGACCGTATCTCGGCCGGGATGCGACACGCGTTCGGTAAGCCCGTGGGTCATGCGGTGCGCGCAGGCATCGGGAGCGAGCTGATCACGATCCACACCACCGAGGCCCACCTGGACATCGCCAAGGAAGCGCTGCGAAAAGCATCGCACAAGCTTCCCGTGCCGACCCGACTCATCATCCGGCAGCGGGCTTCGTAGCCGGCGCATCGCGCACCACCAGCACCGGGCAGGGTGCGTGGGTGATCAGCGCGCTCGAGACACTACCGATCAAGAGCCGTTTGGCGGCCGACAGTCCTCGGGAGCCGACCACGACCAGGTCGGTCGGGTGCATCTCCAACTGGGAGAGGATCTCGTCCACGACCACGCCCTCGCGGCAGATCCCGGTGACCGCGCCCAGGCCAGCGGCCTGCGCCTGCTCCACCGCAACGTCGACCAGTCGTTGGTACCGCGTCACCTCGCCCTGGGCCGCCACGACCGCCACGTACGGACCGGACGACGGCATATAGACGGGGACGAACGGGGCGACGGTGAGAATCGTGAGCTCGCTCGCGTATTTTTTCGCGAGGTCGATCGCCGCGGCGAGAGCCTCGTCGGAATTCCGAGAACCGTCGATCGCGACGGTGATTCGGGCGAACCGCGGCGGCACCATGCGGCCGGTAAATGGGCCGTGAGGTACATGGAGCTTCCGGGAACGGAGCCCCTGCCGTTGGGTTTCGCGCTCGGGAGAGGTCCGCAACCGTTTTTATGGATGGCCCGCCTGAAGCGGACCGCAAGGTGACTCGAGTGGCCCCCGTATGCAGTAACTGCGGCGCGTCCGACTTCGTCTGGGCGAACGAGCTAAAGACCGGGGGAATCGGAGGCGGGTCGCTTTCCCTGCGATCCCGAGGAGAGCTCGCGCTCGGAACCCGGATCTGCCGGTCCTGCGGTCACGCCGACCTCTTCCTGAAGGACCCTTCCGTCCTCCGCATGCCGCACACTTGGAAACCGGGGGAGTTCACCCCCATCACTCCGAAGCCGGCCGCCGCGCCGGCCCATCATTCCGACCACTCCGGAACGGCATCGCCGCCCGCTCCGGCTCCCGCCCCAGCCCCCGCCCCGGCCCCCGCTGCCACCCCCCCTAGGCCGGCCGCAGCTTCGGCTTCTCCTTCGTGGCTACCATCGGCGGCACCATCCCACCACGTCGCTCTCGGGTCTCCTTCCGTCACGCACGCCACCCCGACCGCCTCCCCTCCGCCCGCTTCGCCTCCTCCCCCGGCCCCGCCTTCCGCCCCTCCCGCCCCGTCGGCTCCCGCCCCACCTCCCCCC
>DATEQS010000033.1:0-16903 GCA_035272385.1 Thermoplasmata archaeon | reverse complement strand
CAGACATCCGACACCTCGAGCATCGCTCCGATGCCTCCGAGGTAGGCGCCGCTTTCCTGGGTTCGGCTCATGGTGATTACTCGTTGGTCGAATGCGTACTTAAACGTAGGCTGTTATTTTGTACAAAATAATTCTAAGTATAGGGTAGACGCATAGAGGGAGCCAGATGGGTGCCCAAACCTACGTCCCCATTGAGATCCTCGACTACGTGGAAACACACGCGGCCCCTGAGGAATCCCCGTTCGGGATCAGCCAGCGAGAACTCGCGAAGGCCCTGGGTTACCACCCTTGCTCGATGTCCCGGCCCCTCGGGTCGTTGGTCGATGAAGGCTACCTGGTCAAAAATCGAGGGCTAGTACGAGAAGGGGTCCGAAAGCAGCTCACCTACCGCATTACTGAGCCGGGAAGGACCCGCCTGCGGCGAGAGACTCGAGAGGTTCCGCTCCTAGCGGGCGAGATTCCACCGCCACCCCACCCCTTCCTGGGGCGGCGCGAGGAGCTCGCGGAACTCGGGAGCTTTGCGAAGGGGGGCGGAATCACATTTATAGACGGCGCCCCGGGAATGGGGAAGACCGCCTTGATCAGTCGTCACCTTCGGAGTGTCAAGCGGGGCCGCATCCCGTTTTGGTTTACGGTCCGTCCCGCCAGCTCGCCTCGCCAGTTTGTGGGGGCGCTCACCCACGCTCTGTCGAACCTCGGGGCGCAGCAGCTTTCGTATTATGCCCAACTTCCCCGATCGCCTGTCGCTCGGGAAGTTGCAGATCTGGTGGCTCGCTCACTAGGAGATCGGCCGCTAGCCGCAGTGATCGATGACGTACAGATGGCCGGACCCGACATGAAGGACTTTCTAGCGTCTTTTACGCACTACCTTGCCAGCCGTGGAGATCACCTGTTCTATCTTGTCAGCCAGGCGGAACCAGCGTTCCAGGTCGACGGTGTCCCGGCTCATCGACTGTCGATCGGGGGCCTCGACCGAGTTGCGGCCCACGACCTCACCGATCGGAAGGGAGGACTCGCCGATCGTTTCGAAAGTGTCTACCAGGCGACCTTGGGATCCCCTCTACTTCTCGAACTGGCGGTGTCCAACCCAGATGTTGAGGCAGACGCCACAACGCTGCCTACGGCGGTCGTTGCACGGCTCTCGTCCGATGACGTCCGTGCCATCTTGCCTGTCGCTCTTGCCAACGAGCCAATACCGTTGGCATTTGCGAGCGACATCGAAGGCATCCCAGTTGAACGCTTGATGGAATTGGAGCGGATGGGAGTCCTTCACCGCACCCTGCAAGGCCGAGTGGAGGTCCTCCAAGTTGTCAAGACCGCCCTACTGGCCCGCGCCGGGGCCCCTGACGTGCGCGGAGCCCATTCTCGACTTGCACAGTTCTACTCCCGAAGTCACCGCCCCGATGCTGTCCGGGAACGGTTCCTTCACCTTGTCGAAGGGGAATCGTGGAAATCGGCCGCTCAACTGCTCGCCCAGCAGGAGACGACCCTTCTCAGGTTGGGTTACTCGGAGACGTTGAGGAATGCCCTGCGTCACCTCTCGAACGTGCTCCCTCGGGGACAAGTCAGGGTTCATGTACTTCAGGTCGAAGCGACACTCTTGCGGCTCCACTCGGATTATTCGGACGCAATTTCGACGCTCCGACGGGCCATCTCGGAGTCGGATCGAGAACCGAGGACCACCGGTGAGTGTCTTCTCTCCATCGCAGAACTGTATATTCGACTCCACCAAGTGGGAGAGGCCCGGAAGGAATACGAATCCGCGCGACAGATTGGCCCGATCAGCCGTCGACTGCAAGCGTACTTGTTACTCACCGAGGCCCGTTTGGCCCAAGCAAGCGGCGAAGACCGAGTCGCCCAGATCCGTTTCGAAGAGGCCTTCGACCTATGCCGGAAGGTCCGTGCTCGTGACCTGGCTCTGGAGAGCATTGCCGGATGGTCCAGGCTCGCGGAAATCCACAGTGGCCCGGAAGGGGCACCTCGCCTCATCGCGGACGCTCTCCCCGAGGCGCGGCAGGCGGGGCGAATGGACATTGCATTCAATCTCCAGATCGTTCGTGCTCGAGCGTACGTCCGTTTGGGTCAATATCAACTCGCCGAAGTGGAGATGCGAACGATCCGGTCAGAGGCCGAAGCCCTTGGTTACATGAGCCAGCTGACCTACGCCTTGAGCGGACTCGCCTCGTTGGCGAGCGATGCGGGTCGATGGGCGGAGGCCGTTGACTTCGCCAAACAAGCGAGCGTTCTCGCGGAACGCCTCGGAAACGACTTCGTGCTCGGTCACAGCCTCGCACTACTTTGCGCCACGAAGAATCGGCAGGCTCTGGCAGATGGGGATCCGACCTCGACCCTCGTAGAGGATGCCATCGCGGATGGGGAACGAAGCTTAGAGGTGCTCGGGAAGATGCCCCCGTCCGACTCGCTCGCCCTTGCCAATTCTTACTTGGCCGAAGCCTATGTTGGCCGACACGACGGAGCAAAAGCAGCCCATTACTACAACAGGGCTGTCGAGCTAGCTGATGAACTTCAGCTTCCGTGGATCAAAGAGAAACTCCTAGCGGAAGTCAAACCGAAGGTCTTTCCACCCGGCTGAGAGTGGAGTGCGAAACGCACCAAACGTGCCAACTGTGAGTTGGCAGTCTAGCGAATCGGGGGCCTCGCCCCCCGGACCAGCTACAGCTGGTCGCGGGGGAGCGGCGGCACACACGGCATGTAGGCGTGCATTTGCTGGGGTTCACCTCTAACGAAGGTCCGGAATTCAGCGGTATTTAATCACCCCGATTTCCTATCGGCGGCGGGGGCTAGATATACCGCCCGTATAGATGCGCGTGCATGCGCATCAGGAATAGTTTCCTGTACTGGAGTGGGATCTCAGATCTCCGGCGGGTTCTTCGGCGGTAGGGGACGGAAAAGAGCTCCCTTTCTCATTCGGTGAATGATCTTCACATCATCCACATCGTAGCGTGTTTCGGCCCACGGGTCCGCAATGTTGGAGTATCCCCGAACCTCCCAGAAACCCGGCGTATCGTCCCGGGCGAACCTCAATCCCCGTAACCACTTTGCTGACTTGTAAAAGTATCGCTTCGGGACCAGCACCCGAACGGGACCTCCGTGTTCTGGGGGTAGCGGGGCTCCTTCCACCGAATGGGCCAGGAGGACATCGTCGTCTCGGAGGGCCTCGTACGGGAGGGATGTCGTGAACCCCTGCTCGCACTCCATGATCACGAATCGGACCGTCGAACGGGGCGAAGCCGCGTCCGCGATGGCGGTGAAGGGAACCCCCTTCCATCGCATGCCCAATTTGGTCCAACTCGTCACACAATGAATGTCGCAGGTGACTTCCCGTTGCGGCAAGGCCAGGAGTTGTGGATAGTTGAGCGTCATCGGGCGTTCAACTTCCCCATGGAGGGACAGGCTCCAGGTCTGAGCGGTCAGGGCGGACGGGACGCTCCCCGCGTGGAGGACCGGCCAACTCTTCGTCGTGATCTGACCCGGAGGAATCCGGGGCACCGCCCCATTCCCCGGGTTTTGGGCCCCGTCTGCGGCCACGCGGCTACCGGCGGACCTTGCGGATCCGCACCTCGTCGTTGGTCCAGTCGAATCGCAACCGCGGACGTCCCTGCCAACGCTTGCGGCGGTCCCAAAGCGCTCCGGCGAGGAGCGGAAGCCCGATCGATGCCTCGACGTGCACCATCGACCGCGTCGCCGTTCGAGAGATCTTGCCCCAGGACTGCGCCTCGTCCAGGGTGCTGCCGGACAGCCCGCCCCAGTGAGGGACGTCGGTGGTGATCTGGAGGGCGTAGAAGTGGCCCTCGCCTTCGCGACCGAAGGCGTAGTTCGCCATCACGATCCCGTCGTTGATCCAATTCTTGGGAGTGCCTCCCCCGATGTAGATGACGCCCGTCCGCGGGGATTGCGAAAGGATCTGGACGAGCTCGTAGTTGTCTCGGACGGCGTCGAGGATGAACCGGTCCTTGCGATGGCGGTTCGCCTGGTACTGAAGCGTGAGTCCGATGCCGATCGAACTGTCGATCAAGGCGGGAGAGAAGACGGGCACTCCGCGACGTGCGGCGGTCGCAAGGATCGATTCCGGGTCGGGGAAGCGCGAACCGAGGAATCCGAGGAACTCCCGTGAGGAGGCCGGCCGTCGGGGAAACTCGTCCGTGATACGCCCGATGACCCGGTCCGTGTCCTCGAACTTGAGTTCGTCGACGTACGTGTCGTATATCCGGTCCAGGTAGAGGTCCCGGAGTCGGAGGTCGTCCGCGTCCGGGCTCCCCATCCAATGACGACCCCCCACGGATTGGTAGAGGTCCTGATAGAGGACGGCCCCCGTGGAGACGAGGACGTCCACGAGGCCCCAGTCGACCAGGTCGCGCAGGACCTTCCGGAGGCCGGCGGCGATCAAGGGACCGGAGAGACCCAGAAAGATGGTGGGTCGTTTCGGGTCTCGAAGCGCATTCTCCCAGACCTCGAGACACCGACCCAGATTCCGGGCCTGGATGGACGAGCTCTGAAACTGCTCTAAGAGGTCGCCGATCCCTCGAACTCGCGTGACGTCCACCGAACGGACCGGCTTCTTCAGAAACTCGCGCCGGCGAGACGTCATCGAGGGCGACACGGGCGTCCGAACCCGGCCCGCCACTTAAACGCTCTCTGGGCGGGCCGCGTCCGGCCAGGTCGTCGGCTGCGTGAAAGTTAAATGCTACAGGGAGGAATCGTGGGTGAGGGTACCGGGTGCCTTCGACTCCATCACCGGTTCTCCGTGCCATCCAGGGCATCGCGGAGAACTCGGGCCGAACCATCGTCGTCGCGGGACCGCCCATGAGCGGCAAGTCCGCCGTGCTCGAGGAACTCAAAGGGATCCTCAAGGCTCAGGGGGCGCGGGTCATCGAGCTCCGGGGGAGCTATCGGGGACGTTCGATTCCGTATGGCGGATTGGATGGGCTCCGACCCGAAACCCTCCCGCTTCCCGGTCCGGTGACCGACGGAACGAGCGAGGTCCCGGGCGAGGAGTCGGCGGACGACGCTCTCTCGCTGGGTGATGCGCCCGTTGTCCCGTACTTTTCGGAGCGGCTCCCTCGGAGCCGCCGGAGCCGAGGAGAACGCCCTCGGACCTCCTTTCTGGGCCAACCGATTCGGGGCCGCTCGGCGAACGAGGGGAATCCCGACGCCTACTGGCGGGAGATCTTGCCGGAATTCCGGGGAGAGAGCCGCCATGCGGTGGCGATCCTCGTGGAGGACGGCTCTCTCTTCGACGCCGAGAGTCGCGACTTCATCGTGTCGCTCTCGCAGCGAGCCCGCCTGCGCCCGCTTCTGATCGCGCTCGCGCTCGATACCACGGTCCCCGGTTACGTGGCTTGGGAAGAGGCGTTCCTGGGCCGCGGGGATGTCGATTGGGTCCGGTTCTCCACCACTTCGCCCGACCCGCGGGAAGCTCACCGCCTCAAGTCCGTCTGGGATGACCTGCCCTCGGTCACCCAACGGGTCGCCGGTTATGTCGCGCTCCTCGGTGGTTCGACGGGGGAGGTCGTCCTCTCCCGGGTGGCCCGCCTCAATTTCCCCCAGCTCGCCGAGGCCCTCCTACCGGCCACGGGCGTGGGTTTGCTCAAGGTGCAGGACGGGCGGGTGACGATCCCGCACCTCGCCTGGACTCCTCTCACGGTCGACCTCTTGCCCGAGGCGCACCGCAAAGGGATGCACCTCGAAATCGCCAACGCGCTGTCGGCGCTCTCCGCCGAGCCGAATCTGACACGTCGCATCGAGGTGGCGCGCCACTATCTTTCCTGGTATCCCGGCCCGATGGCGCTTCGGCACCTGCTCGAGGCTGCCGAACTCGCGTTGGAATTCTCCGCTTTCGACACGGCCGAGGAGCTCCTTTCGGAAGCGATCGGCTGCCTCGGTGCCTTGCCTCCGACCGAGCGGGACCCGCTCGAACCGGAACTGAGGCTGCTGCGCGCGGAAGCCCTGTTCGCGGCCGGCCGCGTGGGCGAAGCGGAGGTGGACGTCCGCGAGGGCGTCGAGGGGGCCCTTCAGGCGAATATCTCTCCCGGAACGCTCGCCGAGTGGGTCGAGCCGCTGATCTTGGCGATGCGGGTCGTCGGGCCAAGACCGTCGCTCTCGACCACTCTGATGGAGCTGGCGGAACGTTGCCACGACTCGGAAATGATCGAGCTCGAGGTCCTGTTCGAGGCGATGATCGCCGAGTTCCACTACGAACGGAATCTCCCCGACAAGGCCCGCGAGGAATCGCACCGGGCCGCCCGCCTCGCCCGACAGCTTCCGGACGGCCACCTTCAAGCGGTGGCGCTGCTCGCCGTCGGTCTGTCTCGCATCGAGGGGTCCCCCGAAGAACAGGCGCTCGCCGGAAAGTTTCTTCGAGCTGCGCGGACCCTTCTCGGCCGGGCTCGACGTTGGGAACTCGACTACCTCGCGGAAGACCTCGAGGCGCGTCTCCTCGAAACGCAGGGGGAATCGACCCGATCGAAGGAGCTCCGGGAACACAGCCTTCCGGGCGTTCAACGCGCGAAGCTCACGGCGGTCGAGCTGTATCATCAGCTCGGGATCGCCGAGATCCTCCTGAATCGCGGCACCACGAAAGGAGTCGACGGCCCGCTCACGCGAGCCCGCGCGATCGTCGACCAGCTGCATCTGATACCCCCGTCTCCGGGCCTCCTCCGGCTCTGGATGCTCGAAGGACGCCTCCTCGCGTGCAACGATTCCCTGGAGCCCGCCCGGGACCGTTGGGAGGCGATCGCCGAAGAGCCAGGGGCCGATGCCATCCCGCGGCTGCGGGCGGAGGCAATCGTTCGGCTCGCCTTGATGGCCTACTCCGTGCGTCGAAACGACGATGGGGAGGAACTGATCCAACGACTCTCCGAACCCGAGGTCCGGTCCGCGACCCCTCCCGGTTGGGAAAAGTGGACCGGGGAGATCGGCCACCGAGCCGGACAGAGCGACCACGGCGGTTCGCCGTTGCCCCCGGCTCTACCCGGACAGAATCGGTCGCAGAAGCCCGAGCGTGGGGAACGCCCCCGGCGCTAGGCCGTAGGCGATCGTTACCGCACCCACTAGGAGCAAGACCGAGACCACAACGCGGTGGAGGAGCCGCGGGTCGAGACGGGCGCCGAGGCGCGAGCCGAGGTAGACGTCCCACGCCGCAACCGTAACGAGCGCGAGGGCCCCGGCGACCAGGACCAGCAACCAACCGAAGTCGGAGACGAAGACAATCTCGAAGATCATCGTGGTGTCTCCGAGCTCGAGCAGGAAGATCGTGACGAAGGCGGCCACCAGGGCCGAGCGAGCGGTGCGGGGGAGACGGTCGGGGTCCTCCGACTCGGGGTGAAAGTAGAGCCATCCGGCGTAGCCCATCAGGAACAACCCGCCCGCGACCCGGAGAAGGTCGATGCGGCCGGAACCGAGGAGATCGCCGAGGGCCGCCCCGGCCGTCACCGCTATCGCAGTGGTGATCACGAAGGCGCTTGCTCCTCCGACCCAGGACCGAAAGGGATGGGAGCGCGCGGCGAGCGCGATCAGGGCAAAACTCGTTCGGTCGAATACCTCGAGGATTCCGATGACCCCGAAAACGACCGCGAATCCGCCGAGCCACCCGAAGTCCACGCCCGCGCTCCCCGGCCTAGGCGAGGTGATTTAGGAAGCTCTCCACGCGCCGTTCGCAGTACGAGCACGTGAGGACGACCGGGCGCCGTTCCGTGACCTCGAACTCGCTCTCCACGGGCTCGGGCTGGTTCGTGATGCAGTTCGGGTTGGGGCACCGTAGGACCCCGACGATCCGGTCCGGCAGGTCGACCGACCGCTTCTCCTGGACCTTGAAGTCCCGAATGATCGAGATGGTCGCTTGCGGGGTGATGAGCGCGATCGCGTTCACTTTCCGGGGCGAGAGCTCCATGTTCTCGACCTTGACGATGTCCTTCCAGCCGAGCTTCCCCGACCGCACCCGGATCGCGACGCTCACGGTCGAATCCTTGTCGAGCGATGAGATGTTGATGATCCGCAGCACGTCGAGCGCGAGGCCGCTCGCGATGTGGTCGATGACGGTGCCGTTCTTGATCGGGGTGATCTTGAGCTCCCGGACCACGGTCTACCCCCCCTTCTTGGTTCCGCCGAGCACCGCGTTGAGGAGGGCCATCCGGACCGGGACCGCGAGGAACGCCTGGCGGAAGTAGACGGCGTGGGGGGTACTGTCCACTTCCGGAGAGATCTCCCCCGCGCGAGGGAGCGGATGCATCACGATCAGACGGGGTTTCGCTTCCTTTAGGACGTCCGCATCAATGCGGTAGCAGCCCGCGACCTTCCGGTAATCCGATTCGTCGGTGAACCGCTCCTTCTGAATGCGGGTCACGTAGAGGACGTCCGCGTCGCGGACCGCTTTGTGAAGGTCCGGCTCGACCGAGACCTTCGCGCCCATGTGCTCGAGGCGTTCGACCACTTCGTCGGGAAGTCCGAGGCTCGCCGGAGAGGTGAGGACCATTTCGCTCCCGAACACCGCGAGAGCGTGCGCGAGCGAATGGACCGTTCGCCCGTACTTCAAATCCCCGAGCAGGACGACCTTCAAGCCGGTGAGCGTATCGAACGACTCCTGCATGGTGGCGAGGTCGAGCAAGGTCTGCGTCGGATGCTGACCGGCCCCGTCGCCGGCGTTGATCACCGGGCGGTCCGAGGCCCGGGCCGCAAGCCGCGCCGCACCCTCGTTCGGGTGCCGGATCACGATCGCTTCGCCGTACCCCGAGAGCATGCGGATCGTGTCGTACAGGCTCTCCCCCTTGCGCATGGACGACGCTCCGGCGTCTGCGATCGTGACGCACGAGCCTCCGAGCCGCTGTACGGCCGCCTCGAACGACAACCGAGTCCGCGTGGAGGGTTCGAAGAACGCCATCGCGACGATCTTGTCCTCGAGGGGATGCATCACCTTCGTCCCTTCGGCGTAGGGGACCATCTTTCGGGCCGAGGCGAGCAGATCCTCGATCTCCTCCCGGGAGAGGTCCCGGATGGAGATCACGTCGCGGCCGTGCAGCGACATTCGGCGTGGGAGGGGAGCCCACGGTTTAAGTCATTCTGTCGCCCGGGCCGCGCGACCCTGCTCGCGCGGGGACCGCAGCCCCGGGTTCGAGGGGGAGGAAGGGAACCCTCGCGGCGCCCTCCGTCCCGACCGGAACGAAGCGGGTCGGCGACTCAGCCCACTCCGCCGGGGGGTGGCTTGAAGGGATGACCCTCGGGGTGGACCGTTGGTTTTCCCGCGTGCGGTGGACCGGGTCGGACGACCAGAACGGGGCAGTGGGCGGAGTTCACAAGGCCGGTCGACACGCTTCCGAGCAGCAATCGGCGGCTTCTTGACAACCCCCGGGAACCCACGACGATGAGGTCTTGCGGGTTGCGCGACAAGTACTCGAGCAGCGAGTCGAGCACCTCTCCGTGAAGGGTCACGGGCTCCACCACCCGCGCCCCATGGGCCAGAGCGCGCTCCCGCAGTTCCTCGAGGTTCGTCGTGAGCGTGCGGCCGTCGTCGCTGAAGGGTACGAGGGCCTCGAGGCGGGCGAGCTCTTCGCCGCGGGTCGACGGGCGCACGACCGCGATCGTCAGAATCGATTGGAACCGGCCGGCGATCTCGCCCGCCAGCTGGACGGCCCGGCGGGAGTGCGGGGAGCCGTCAAATCCGACCAAGATCCGTTCGAACATGCCGACCTCGTAGAACCGTATAACCGGCCGAGTTTTACCTCGGCCGGGCCAGGTCGTGGTAGTAAGCCCCGTTCCGTTTCAGGCAGCATTCGACTGCGCGCTCTCCTCGACGGTCGCGGAAACGCTTCATCCCGTCCGTCAGGGCTTGCTCCCGGGGAGTCGGCCGTTTCACCATATCCCGATGGATTCTCCGACGCGACGCCATCACCGTACCACCGGACTGTGTCGTTTCTGCTCCGGAGCTCAGACTCTCGCCTGTCGGGCTCCCGCCCGACCCCGTGTTTCCCGGAGCGGGGACTTTCCTCAGCGGCCGGCCGTTGCCGGCACGGACCACCGTCAGCTGCCCTCCACCTCCTGGCGTACCGGCGAGCGGTCGGAGGACCAAAAAGCCTCCGATGGGCCCGGCCGCTCGCGCCAGACCGCGGCGAACGTTCCTTCCCCGGGATTCGGGAGAACGATTGCCCTCCTCGACGACGAGATGATTCCGATTGACCCGTGAGGCCCGGGAAAGTGGATCGGACTTTCGAGGAGAAGGGGCGTTCGAAGGGGCGAGCTGAAGTTGAAGAAGCACGAAAGGTCGGGGGCATTCGCCACGCGCGAATCCAGGAAGGGGAGCCCCCAGTTCTGGTCGATGAATCGCAGCACGGACGCCGGGTCGAGTGTCTCGGAACAGACTTTCCCCATCGGCGTCCATGGCGAGAGGACGAGGAACGGCACTCGGAATCCGTCCCGGCCGGTGGAGGTCAGGGGGGGAGGAACCGGGTCCCAGAACCCTCCGCTCTCATCGAACCAGATCAGGACCGCGGAGGAGTTGGCGAGCGGGCTCGAGAAGATCGTGTTCACGAGCCCGACCGTCCATTCCTCTCCCAGGGTCACATTCTCCGGCGGGTGTTCGCTGTAGGTCAGGTCGTCCGCGGGGTCGATGTAAACGACCGAAGGGGTCGCGGCATTCACCGGCACCGGATCCAGCTGCGTCGCGAGGGAAGAGACCGGAGCGAGCTGACCCGAGTCGCATGGGTTCGACATGACCGAGGGGAAGAACGTCGGAGCGAGCTCGAAGGACGAGAACGACCAATCGTAATCCCAGGGAACTCGTGCCGTGTTCAGCTGGTCGAGGATTGTCGGCTGCTGGGATACGATCGCGGGCGGCGGGGAGTCGGACCCCCAGCTGCCCGCGTACGCCGTAATGTCGAAGACACGGTTTGGGAGCGTCGGTCCCAGGAAGCCGGTGAAGAAGTGGTCCCCCAGCGTGGAGTTCGCCGCGTACGCGTAGTAACCCGGCAATTGCGATGCGCCGTAGTACCCTGCGGCATCTTGCGGGTCGCTGGCTCCGGCGGCGTTCGCGACCGCGACGAACTGATTGTTCAGCCCACCGTTGTAGTCGGCCGTGCTGCTCGCGGCGTCGTGGGGCAAGTCCGGTGTACTGGTGCCGGAGAGAGGGAACGGATGCACATACGTGGTCCCATTGAACGTGAGAGGGAGCGAGGCATTCGGCGGGTATCCCGTGACGCCGGGAAGACCTCCGAAGTAATTCTCGAAGGCATGGTTTTCCTTCACAATCAGGAAGAGATGTTTGATCGGCGTCGAAGTGGGCGGATCGGCCTGCACGGGGCCCCCGCATACAGGGCCCGCCGTTGGCTTCGAGGTGAGCGTCCATCCGAGGAGTGCCCCCGAGACGAGGGTCGTGACGAGCACCAGGACGATCGCGGTCCGGATCGAGGGGGTCCGATGTCCGGGGGCGACCACGAGAGAGGTAGGCTCCGATCCGTGCGGGGGGGCTCCGTTCATTGGGCACTATTGACCGCGCGCTCGACCTGACTGGACCGGAGAGCGGCCCTTAACCCTGCGTTGCGCTCGAGCGAAGACCGAATAACCCGCGCGAGGTCCCCCGTTCGATGCCCGGACCCATCCGCGCCGACACCAGCCCTTCCACACCAGTTGGGCGCGGACCCGCGCTCATGCCGTGTCTGCTGCTGCGGAAGGGAGAGGTCTGTCTTCCCGGCCCGGACGGGCCGGTGGCGGCCCGCTCCCCCGACGGACTCCCGTTCGACCCGTTCGACGTGGTGGATCGATTGGCGAAGGACTACTCGATGCTCTACGTAGTGGACCTCGATGGTCTCGAGCACCAGGAGCCCCAGCTCGATTACCTCCAGGAGATCTCCCGCGACATGACGATGTGGGTCGATGGCGGCGTTCGGACGGCCGACCAAGCCATCGATATTCTCGTGGCGGGGGCCCGGCGGGCGGTGCTCTCGAGCGCCTACCTGCGCGGTCCTCGTCAACTCAAACGGGCATGGCGCCTCTCCACCGAGCTCGTGTTCGAGATGGAGTTCGAAGCGGCCGGGCGCTTAGCGCTCGCGGACTCGGCCTGGGGCACGGAAGACCCTCTCGAGCTCGCCCGACTCGTGCGGGAGGCGGGTCCGGATCATCTGATCGTCTCTCCCCGGGAAACGGACCCCGACTGGAACCTGGTGGCGCGCGTCGCGGCCGGCGGGCCAACGTGGGTCGACGGGTCGTTCCATCCTCGCGACCTCTCTCAACTCGCAGCCGCCCGAGCCTCGGGAGGGATCTTCCATATCGAGGACCTGTTGAACCACTGGCAGGAGACGCCGCTACCCGAATCCGGCTCGTCGGAATGATTGTTCACCGTGCGCGATGATGAAAACTAGAACCAGCTGAAACGTGATGACTAATGGGCGGGCTGAGCGCACGTCAGGGATTTGCCCTCTTTTTGTCCGGTTTTCGGCCATTTGGGGACGCTTTGGGGGCACGGTTTTGGGCCCCCAAAATCGGTGCTTCATCGGGCGTTCTGGGTAGATCGAATTTCTTGACCGCTCTCACATTCGGATCGAGCTCGGGCGAGTAGTTGCCAAACCCGTGACACTTCGCGTCCCGAAGCCGACGAATCGGGCCCCGACGAGAGCTCGGCTAAGAGCCTTGGGCTACCCATGGGCTGACGGGCCACCCTATTCGAGAGGGTTCCCGGGCATCGCCCAGAAGGCTGGCCCAACAAAGTTCTGAGGACCCAGCCCGGGAACTCGGTGTCAATCACGAGGATCGAATTGATGTCGCTTCTCGAACAAGTCTCGGACTTCGGTTGAGAAGAAGTGACCGGACCAGAACAGCGAGCCCCGAGGCGACCAACACCAGGTTCACCAGAATGATACCGTCAGCGATCGGGTTATAGCCGGGCATAAATGGAGCATACGAGCAGGCGAAGGGACCCGGGCAATGTCCGAGGGCCGTCGGGGTGAAGTAGCTCCAGATTCCAACAATCAAGAATCCTACCCCTGCCCCAACGAGCATCGCTCCAACGCCGCTGCGAAGGCTGCTCGCCGCCGCCATGTGTGTGTGCGTGGAGTTGTACCCCCTTTGTCGGATATCAAGCCCTCCCGAGACGCGCTGCTGGCCCGGGGGGGACCCCCGAGCGAAGCGAGCGGGGAGGACCCGCGCAATTCTGCGTCTGGAGAACTCGATTTTTCCGCCGACACTCCGTCAGTGTGTCTAAATAGGGAGGCACTCGTCCTCACCGTGAGGTCACCGACATGGCGGAACGTGTAGGCAAGGAGCAGACCAAGCGAGTGAAGGGGTATCTCTACTATCTCGGCAAGGACGGGTTCCTCTGGAAGACCCCGACGAAAGTGAACAAGTCCGGCAAGAAGGGCCGCGTCGGCACCGAGAAGATCAAGCGTCAAGACGGTTACATGTATTTCCTCGACAAGAAAGGGTTCGTCTCGCGCGCCAAGATGAGGAACGCCTGATCTGGTCGAGGTCTTCGGACCAAGCTCGGACATTCCCGCCGAGGGAAGACGGCATCCTGCCGCGGGTCAATCGCGCGCGAGCGTCTCGGCCCGACGTGCGGGGGCATTCTCGACCGAAGGGGGCGGAGAGGACCCGCGCCGCCCTCACGCATCCGGGGCCATATCACGAAACCTGCTGTGCCGCCGCCCTTCGCTGGCGGAGAATGCTCGGAATGAGAAAGATGAGTCCCACTCCAATCACAACGGCTCCTACCGCGAGAATCGTGTTCGGCACCTCGTAGTAGCTCGGCGGCACGGGGCAAGATGAGATAGGCCCCGAGCTGATGCAAAACGGATTGGGGAAGGCATACATCCACAATCCGACGGTGATCCGGGCAGCACCAGTTCCTATGGGGATAGCGGCCAGCTTGGCGCGTACGCTGTTACCCGTGGACCCCATGTCAGCGCCTGGTGACACATTCCTCACCTTTAGTTATCAGATCCTGTCCGATCGCCAGTCGTGCGTGGGGGGACCCGTGAGCGAAGCGAGGGGGGAGGACCCGCGCCTCACGAAATCGTCTGGTGTTGCGAGACGTGGCCCATATCAGGGAGCCGCGGATTCTAGGTAGTTCCAGTGAGGTGTGAATGAACTCTCGCCTTCGGGTCGTGATATGGTACGCACCCGGACTTGCCCGCCTCCTCGCTGGCATTGTGGTACTTGTCTCAGCCCCGCTGACAACGCCACTGACTTGCTCATGTTCTACCGGCCCGAATGGGACGAAGGAGTGTGTCCCGTGCCCATCGGGGTACGTGATTCACCCAGCGGGCCCGCTGTTACTGGTCGGGGCTGCTGTTTACGCGCTCGCGATCTTCGGGGTTAGGCTCCACCTGAGGTCGAAACGTCCCCCCAAGCAGGGTCATCCCTAAGGGACTGATACAAAATCGTCGTCTGTCGTTTCGTTTCCGGGAACTCCACGCCCGAGCTCTCCCTCCGTTATTCCGAACCGCGCGTAGAACTGCGCCGCCTTGCGCCAGTCGCGCGCGAGCGTTTCGGCCGGCGACGCGAGCGGGGAGGACCCGCGCTCGAATCTTATCCCCGGGTCTGTCTTACTCCAAGGGGAAGGGGTTTGACGTGACTGTAGAGCGCTTTGTCAATGGCTATCCCTTTGCACTGGAGACGCTGAAGGTGCCGTCAGATCCTCCGGAGAGCCCGCTTACCGAGGAGGCTATGTTCGCGTTCCAAAGTCGACAATAGCTGCCAGCAACCAGCGCAAGGTTCACACCATTTAGCCCGAGTTGGGAGAATGCGGTGCCGTAGGAGAAGAAGCCGACGGTGCAACCAGTTGGAGATGGACAGCTTCCAGATCCCTCCAAGGCCCAATCGGCGGTGCTCGGATCGGCAGTGAATGGCTCCGAAACAAGCCACGCCGAGGACCAGTGGTTATCGTTCATCGTCAGCGTGCTCACCCCCCCGCTCGAACCAACTGTGATTGTGATTATGTCTCCAGCCTTGACCGCGTATCCCGAAGGGGCAGGCACGACTGGGCAGCCCCCGGCCACGCCCTGCGGGCAATTGGTCCCTACGGCCTCCCACCATGCGAAGTAGGTCGTGACGTACTCCCCGGCCGTCCCGGTGGATACCCAATTTACATCCATATCAATGCCGGCTTGCCAGAGATTGGAGGTGCCAGTTGTTCCCCCAATTCCGACCCAGATTCCCAGGTACCAGGTGGGGCAGTTGTAGCCGCTACATGAGACCGTTCCTGCTAAGGACGGGACAGTGAATTGTCCCGAGGCCTGATTCGCAGCCGCGGATTGGACGTAACCGGCCCACGGACCATCGGTCCACGTGCTGACCATGTCCAGAGCCCCGCCCGATCCGTCCGCGGTGAAGGTAGTCGGACTGGACGTCACAGAGGCGACCGACCCCGCGGTCGTGCTCCACTGATAAAACCCATAGGAGGAGTCGGTCATCTCCGCCGTGATAATCGTCGAGTCTCCGGGCGACATGCACACCACAGCTCCGTCGGCCAGATTACTCAAGTAAGTTCCCGAGGGCGTCAGAACCTCCGGCGAGGCGAAAACGTACCCAACCGGCCCGACAGAGAGTTGATTGTAGATGTGAACCACGAACTCGTTTGTGGACGGCGTGCAACTCGGCGGGGCATCAGTCGACAACGTGAGGGTCCCGCTCTGAACAGAGCCTCCACCCGTGGCCCAGAATCCCGATGTCTCGGATCCGGAGAGTGTCGCGCAGGTTGGACTTGTTCCGAGGCAGGAGTCGCCGGAAGCGGCCCAGTTCGCAAAGGCGTTTCCCGAATCGACGGTTGCTGTAATCGAATACGAGCAAACGATTGGTGACGAGCCGCATGCGGTGAAAGGAGCCGAGGATTGGTCGGCACACTGCTTACTACCGTTAATCGATATCGAACCGTGGACGCAACTTAGGGTCACGTAATCCGCGGGGGCCTGGGTCGTTTTCAGGGTGACTCCGCCCGTGCAGGTGCTCGTGCAGTAGATCCAGAGGTTGACGGGGTTAGATGTGCTGGACTGGGAGCATTTCCCGGATCCGAGGCATGCCGGACTTGTCGCGGTCCAGCCCGTGACGATTCGACCGGAATTCGGCGTCCCCAACATTGCGAAGTTACACGTTCCCACGCCACAGACAGCCACGGTTACTACTTGGTTCGAACAAACCCTCGACCCGCTCAGTGCGATGGTCCCCCCCGAGCAACTGAACGTAATGGATTCCGTGCCCACAACGAAGGGTGAGATCCCGGTGGTGGATGGCGCTGCTTCATTCCGTTGGATTGGAGAGACAGCCAAGACCAACGATGTCGAGAGTATCATCACTAGACAGATTCCGATCGCCGTCGCCGCAATGACTCGCAGTCGTCGACGACCGCGATCACTTTGCTGTCGGCCACCAATTGTATCGAACACTTCGTACACGTCCGTGTCCCGCGTCGGTTTCGGACTATAAGCAGATGAGCAGGCTGTCTGCAGACAGTAAACTGTTCGCGTAATCTTTGTCCTCCACAATCGAGGGGGGAACTCCGTTCCGAAACTGTGCCTCGGTGATGCTAAACCTCGCGTAGAAGCGAGTCGCCTTCTTCCAGTTGGCGGCCAAGGTCTGGGCCAACCCTGGCGATGTCGACACGACCGCGCGCGCTATCTTCACGCGAGCGCGCAGCTCGCGGAGGCGTCGCTCGGCCTGCTTTTCGTCCGCCTCTCGGCAATCATCGGTAAGGCCGCTCGTGGTCTCCAGTACGCTGAACTGCCGCGTCGGGGTTGCAATCTCCTCCGCGTCCTCGCTCTCGTCCGGCCCGCCGAACGCGACCCGCGACTCGAACCGCGTCCGCGTCCGGGTCGCGCCACATCATGCCCGTCGCGTGCGAGCGTCTCGGCCCGACGCGCCGGGGGGACCCGCAAGCGGAGCAGGCGGGTAGGACGCGCGCCCGCAGTCG
>DATEQS010000032.1:0-30697 GCA_035272385.1 Thermoplasmata archaeon | reverse complement strand
ATCGCTCGGAAATCGTTCCCGGTCGCGACCACGACCGCGGAGACGCCGTTCATGATCCCCTTGTTGTGGGTCGCGCAGCGGAACGGGTCGGCGAGCGCGAACGCGTACGCGTCCAGGATCGCGTCGACGACCTCGGGACCGCTCGCGGTCTCCGTCTTGAGAAGCTCCGCGGGGAAGACGGCATGGGCGCGAGCCAGTCGATGGATCGCGAGGTTCGAGATGATCCGCAGCACGACGCGGCCACCGGTGAGACGGGCGAACTCGGGGGCGAGCGCCTCGCACATCGTGTTCACGGCGTTCATGCCGCCCGCATCCCGGGCGTCGACGAGTAGGTGGGCGACCACCATCGTCCCGCGCGTCGACGGGACGATACGAACCTCGAGGTCCTTCGCCCCGCCCCCGAACTTGACGAGGACCGGGTCCTTCGCATTGGCCGCCTCGAGAAGCGCGTCGCGCTGGTGGAGGATCCGGAGGCGGGCCGCCGCGGGGTCGGGGACATCGAGGATCTGGACCTGTCCGATCATCACCGGCGCCGTCGTCTGCGCGGTAAACCCGCCCGCGGCCCGCGCGACCTTCGCGGCGTTGGAGGCGGCTGCGACCACGCTCGGCTCCTCGATCGCCATCGGGATGAGGTAATCGTGACCATTGATCCGGAAGTTGGTCGCGACGCCGAGCGGGAGCGGCATGACGCCGATCACGTTCTCGATCATCCGGTCGACGGAGTTCGGGTCGATGCCCGGTGGGAACTCGAACGCTCGGACCTCCTCCTCGGTGAGCCCCGCCCACTCGCGAACGAACGCCCGTCGCTCGGCGATCGTCCGTTTGTAGAATCCCGGCACCTCCGACGACTTCTCCATTTTCTACTCCTTCGCTGAAGGTTCTGACGCTGTCGAATCCTTCGAGCCCTTGCCCGTGTTCGAGCGCGCCACGATGACCTTCGCCGGTCGGAGCAATCCTCCGAAGAAGCGGTACCCCTGTTGAACGACCTCGGCGACCGACCCGTCCGGATGGGCCCCGGTGACCGGGGCTTCGCCAATCGCCTCGGCTTCCTCCGCCCGGAAGGGGCGGCCCACGATCGCGACCGGTTCGACCCCCTCGCGCTTCAGGAAGGTGGTCCACTCGCGGTCGAGGAGGTCGAGCCCCTTGCGGACCGGGTCGGAGACCGGTAGGTGCGCGAGGGAATCGCGCGCAGTCCGGAAGGCCTCGATGATCGGAAGGAGCTCTCGAACCAGGGCCGCGCGGGCTTGACGGGAGATCGACTCCCGGTCGCGTTCGACCCGTCGCCGGAAATTGTCGAAATCCGCGAGGAGATATTTGTACCGAGTCACCCAGTCCTCCGCGGGCGCAGCCGCCGCTTCGTCCACTGGCTTCGTCGTCTCCCCGTTGGTGCGCGGGGCCGGGGGGACCTCGGACGTCTCGTCGGGCATCAGGGTCGCTCGAAGGGGAAGCCGGTGTATTAGGCCTTGTCGAGGGGAGGGGTCGCGGCCTCGGGCGAGCTCTAAATCGAAAGGTCTTGGGCGACGGCAAGTGTCGTTCCCGAGACCCCCAAACCGCCATTTCCGGGGGGTCGTTCAACGGTCAGTTTTCCTCCGTAACCCAAGCGTTATAACGCATGCCCGGCTCGCTAATTTCGGGTCGGTTTCCGCCCAGATTTACGATGGTGCAGCAGTCGGTAAACGGCCCCGTGTACGACGCGAGTTCCATCCAGGTACTGGAGGGTCTCTCGGCCGTCCGACGGCGTCCGGGAATGTACATCGGGTCGACCGACGCCCGGGGTCTCAACCAGCTCGTCCACGAGGTCGTCGACAACTCGATCGACGAGGTGCTCGCCGGGGCGTGCACCGAGATCGAGGTGACCCTGCACGAAGACGGTTCCTGCTCGGTCCGGGACAACGGTCGGGGCATCCCGGTCGAGATCCACCCGAAGTACAATCGGCCCACGCTCGAGATCGTCATGACGGTCCTGCATGCGGGCTCGAAGTTCGACCGGAACGCCTACAAGGTGTCCGGCGGCCTTCACGGGGTCGGCGTCCACGTCGTGAACGCCCTCTCCGAGTGGTTCGAGGTGCGGGTCTTCCGCGACGGCCACGAGTACCTGCAGCGCTACGAGCGGGGCGCTCCGGTCGCGCCGATCAAGATCGTGGGCAAGACCGAGACCACCGGGACGGATGCTCGGTTCAAGCCCGACGGCACCGTGATGGAGACCACCAACTTCGACAAGGAGACGGTGGCCCGTCGCTTGAAGGAACTCTCGTTCCTTAACCCGGGCGTCACGATTCGCTTCAAGGACGAACGGGATGGCTTCGCCGAGACCTATCACCACGCCGGCGGGATCGTCGAATTCGTCGAGGATCTCAACAAGGGATCGAACCCGCTGTTCAAACCCCCCATCTCGCTCCACGCAAAGCGCGACACCACCGACATCGAGGTCGCGCTCCAGTACAACGACGGCTACAACGAGACGGGTCTCGCGTTCGTCAATAACATCAACACGGTCGACGGCGGAACCCATGTGATGGGCCTGCGTTCGGCACTCACCCGCACGCTCAACGACTACGCCCGCAAGCGCGGCTGGATCAAGGCCGACAAGGAGGGCCTGACCGGCGAGGACGTCCGGGAGGGCCTCACGTGGGTCCTGTCGGTCAAGGTGCTCGAGCCGCAGTTCGAGGGCCAGACGAAGGCTCGTCTGGGGAACTCGGAGGTCAAGGGCCAGGTCGAGAGCGCGGTCAACGAGAAGCTCGCCGACTACCTCGAGGAGCACCCCGCGGACGGCCAGGCGCTCATTTCGAAAGCCGTCCAAGCCTCCCAGGCGCGCGAGGCCGCGCGCAAGGCCCGGGAGCTCACCCGACGCAAAGGGCTGCTCGAAGGCGGTGGACTCCCCGGAAAGCTGGCCGACTGTCACTCCCACGACCCGGCCGAGTGCGAACTCTTCCTGGTAGAGGGGGACAGCGCCGGCGGGACGGCGAAGCAGGGCCGGGACCGGGAGTTCCAGGCGGTCCTACCGCTTCGAGGGAAGATCTTGAACGTCGAGAAGGCCCGCCTCGACAAAATGCTCCAGAACGAGGCGATCCGGGCGCTGATCACCGCGATCGGGATCGGGATCGGGGACGAGCAGGACCTTTCGCGCCTCCGCTACCACAAGATCATTCTGATGACGGATGCGGACGTCGATGGCTCGCACATCCGCACGCTACTGCTCACGCTGTTCTACCGGAAGATGCCGGAGCTCATCACCGAGGGGCACGTCTTCATCGCCCAGGCGCCCCTCTATCGGATCCAGAAGGGAGCGCGCATCCAGTACGCCTACTCCGATGACGAGCAGCAGAAGATGTTGGCCGAGCTCGGAGGGATGAAGGGCGTGACGATGAACCGCTACAAGGGACTCGGCGAGATGACCGCGGAGCAGCTCTCGGACACGACCATGCGCCCCGGCGTGCGGACCCTGCTCAAGGTGACGGTCGAGGACGCGGGCCGCGCGAACGAGCTCTTCCAGATCCTGATGGGAGAAGAGGTCGAGCCGCGCCGCCAGTACATCCAAGACCACGCGATCGAGGTCACGAACCTCGACATCTAGTGGGGGCGACGGACCCACGACCGCGGGAAAAGTCACCACCGTCGCAGAGGCCTTCCGCGCCGTCGGGCACCCCATCGACTACTCCCCGCCGCGCCGGCCGGTCCTGCGCGCGGGCGACGACATCTTCCTTCCGCTGGCCGTCTTGTCGGCCGACGGTCGCGCGACGTGGCATGGGGTCTACCTCGACTCGAGCGGCGGCCGCGCGCTCGACCCGGCCCCGCCATCCAGTCGGCTCTCGGAAGGAAAGGGAGTCGACTCGGGCACTCGCGCGCTCCTTGACCTTCTCCAGGCCGCCTCGTCTTCCTACATCGAATACCTCGAGATGGTCGCGCGCAAGCTCGAGATCGTCCAGGACACCCCGGAACCGCCCATCTTGGCGGAGCTCACGGCGCTGCACCGGGCCATCGCCCTGATTCACCCCAAGGTCGCGCGACTCTCGGTCGTCGTCCTCGAGCTCGACGGCCCTCTCGGAACCCGCTTTCCCGGCCTCGCGGACCGCCTTCCGGTGGTCCGGTCGGACGCGGCCCACCTCGAAGAGTTCGTGACCTCGCTATCTCAGACTCTCCGGGACCTCGTCGGCCTCCGTAACGCGGTCGAGGCGAACCGCCTCGCCGAAGCGGCGAACGAGATCGGTCAGGTCTCGAATCGGATCGCGGCGCTCGCGAACACTTCGAACCTCCGGATGCTCGGCATCGCCTACCTCGCGCTCTTCATCGCGCTCCTGAGCGCCGTCATTCTCTTTCCGAACACGGGCGCGACCATCCTCGGCATGCCGAGCGCGGCGTGGGTCCCCGGGATCTGGGTCGACGTGAGCCTCGTGGTTCTCGCGGTCGTTCCGCTCCTGTTCCTGGTGACCCGACCGTGGGTGCGTCATATGTACACGGGCCTCTCCTCGTACGAGAGACGCAGCGCCGAAGGACTCGCCGATATCCCCGAGGTCCGGGCCCAGGACGTCGACCGACCCGCTCAGGCCGAGAAACTTATCCGCCAATCCCGGTAGACGATACCGTGGCGCGCCCGGAACCGGCGTCCCCGCTCGTCCTCACCGACACCCTTCTGGTGACGCAGGACCCCGCCCGCCGAGTCCTCGTGGGGGACCTGCGCATCGAGGGGGGACGGTTCTCGCACGTGGGCCCGGGCGCCTCCCGCGAAGGGGCGACGGTCGTCGACGGCCACGGGCTCGCGGCCGTTCCCGGATTCGTCAATGCGCACACCCATGTCGCCATGGCCCCTTTGCGGGGGATCGCCGACGACCGCGAGCTCGCGGGATTCCTCGAGACGCTGTTCACGGTCGACGCACGTCGTACCGAAGCGGACGTAGAAGCCGGCGCTCGCGCCGGTATCGCGGAGATGCTCCTCTCGGGAACGACCTCGTTCCTCGACCTGTACTACTTCGAGGACGCGGTCGCCCGGGCGGTCGAATCCCTCGGCATCCGCGGGTTCCTCGGATGGGCCGTGCTCGACCCGGAGCTGACCACGCAGAAGGGGGTCCCGGTCGACAACGCTCGCGCGTTCATCGGACGCTGGAAGGACCACCCCCGGGTCTCCCCGCTCGTGGCGCCCCAGGGCGTCTACGTCTGCGGGAAGGAGACCTGGCTGCGCGCCCGGGAGGTGGCGGACGCCGCGGGGACGCTCGTCCACTACCACCTTTCCGAGACCCGTAAGGAGGTACACGAACACCAAACGAAGACCGGCCGTCGTCCCGTCCTATGGCTCGAGGAGATCGGGTTCCTAGGTCCCCACTCGGTCGCCGCGCACGCCGTCTGGCTGACGGGCGAGGAGATCGAACTGCTGGCGGGACGCAGCGTCGGGATCGCGCATTGCCCGAGCTCCAACCTGAAGCTCGCCTCCGGCGGCGTGGCGCCCGTTGTCGAGCTCCGGGCGGCGGGAGCCACCGTCGGGCTCGGGACGGATTCGGTCGCGAGCAACAACTCCCTCTCCATGTTGCGCGAGATGCACCTGGCGGGTCTCGTCCAGAAGAACCAACGCTGGGATGCGACAGCGCTCTCGGCGCAGGAGCTGCTCGACTTCGCCACCGTCGACGGTGCACGGATCTTGGGCCGCGCGACCGACCTCGGTTCGCTCGAGGTCGGAAAACAGGCCGACTTCTCCCTGTTCCGCCTCGACCACCCGTCGCTCTTCCCGGCACGGCCGGAGGCGATCGTCTCGCACCTCGCGTACTCGGCCTCCGCGGAGGCGATCGATTCGGTCTATGTCGCGGGTGTACCGGTCGTTCGCCACCGGAGCCTGACCCGCGGAGATTGGTGGAAGATCCGAACCGAGGGCGAGGCGGCCGCCGAAACACTCTGGTCGGCCCGCCCCAAATGAGTCGGCCCGACCGCTAGGGGCGCGAGAGCGCGTCCGAGAGACGGGCGGCGAGCTTCCAGGCGATCTGCTCTGGCGACCCTTCGATCCCGAGCTCCCGCAACGAGGTCAATCGTTCGAGGGAGTTCGGGGAGAGTCCGAAGAGCTTGTGGAGGAGGGGTCGGTCGAGCTCGAAGGGAACGATGCCGTGGTGCAGGAGGGCTCCCCCGGCGAGGTGCTGAGCCGCTCCCCCGAGCACCTTGCCCTCGAGGGCCAAGACCGACCCACGCGCGCTCAACAGGCAGTAATCGGGGTCGGTGCCGGGAGGGTCGACCCACTTCGCCGCGACCCCCCGTTCGGAAAGGAAGTCGACCACCCCGGCACCCAGTCGGGGGTAGGCGTGAACGTAGTCTTTCCCCACCCGCGGGTCGGCGCGGGGCAAGACGATCGACCAGGCGAGGTCCCCCGGTGCGTGAAGAAGTCCCGAACCGCCCGTGGTCCGGCGAACGGCCGGAATCCGAGCGCCGGCGGCTCGTTGGAGATACGCCGCGTCGGGGGGGACCCCGACGCCGAAGGAGACCGCACGGTCGGTGAGGACGGCGGCCCGGACCGCGGGGGCTCCCCGACGAAGGATCACTTCGTCCGTACGGACGTTCTCCGAGCACGTGACCCGGACGTCGACCCACGTGGTGAACCCGACGCCGGCGGGAGGGTGCCGCATCGCTCCGTGACCGCCGGAAATGGTCTTCCCTCCCGACTCCGACGGGACCTCCAACGCTAAGAGGACGCCGTCGCTCGTTCGGTCATGGCCGAACTGGCGGATTTCCACTTGCACGCCGGGGACCCGGCTCCCGACTTCGCTTTGCCCGGGGTCGACGGAAAGTCGTACCGGCTCGCGGACTTTGCCCAGCGCAAGCTGATGCTCGTCGTGTTCTGGTGTAACCACTGCCCGTACGTCCAGGCCTGGGAGGGCCGTATGATCGAGCTCGGCCGTCGGTACCAGCCCCAAAGTGTCGGGATCGTCTTGATCAACTCGAACGACGCGCGCGCGTATCCCGAGGACAGCCTCGAATCGATGGTGCGGCGGGCGACGGAGAAGAAGTACCCCTTCCCGTACCTTCAGGATGAGTCTCAGGACGTCGCACGCGCGTACGGAGCCCTCGTCACCCCCCACCCGATGCTCTTCGACCGCGACCGCAAGCTCCTCTTCCAGGGACGTATCGACAACGACCACCAGCACGCCGAGCGCGTGACCGAGCACTACCTCGCCCGGGCGCTCGACCAGGCGCTCGCCGGATCGCCGGTGAATCCGGCCGAGTTGCAAGTCGCGGGCTGCACCGTCAAGTGGAAGGGGTGAAACCGGGGTTCGAGCCGGGCGGCCGGTTCGTCCGCCCTCGGCGCGCCCGCACCTGGGTCTTCCGCGCTTCGAACGCGGCGCCGAGCGTCGGGTCCACGCCTTTTCCCGCATGGTCGAGCCGAGCCGCGATCGCGACCTTACCGGCGAGGGTCCGCGCGAGCTTTCCGCGGTCCGCGCGCGTCGCGGATTGGATCGCAGGGTGGAGGAACAGCAACCCGTGCCGCGGCGGCGGGGCATGTCCTCGCAAATGCTCGAAGAACGCGCGCTCGGCGCCCAGGACCTGCACGGTGCTCGACGGGAGCCGCGCCAGCCGGTCCAACCCGCCCGCCTGGGCCACGAGCCGGGCCGCGAGCTCGGGTCCGAGGAGCGCGGTGAGGTTCGGAGTCCGCAGGGGGGAGGACGCCGACACAGCCTCTTGGAGGGCGCGACGCGCCTCGGCCACCTCTCGATAGAGTTCCCCGAGCCGGCGCCTCGCCTCGAGGAGCCCCGGGTCGGCGGGGCCCAGGCCCGGTCGAGAGGTCCCTTCCAAGGCGGCCCTCGCGGCTTTCGTGTGGTCCCCGGGGTCGAGTTCGGGGAAGTCGCGGGAGACCCAGCTGCCGAGACGCTCGCCGATGAGGTTCCGGACCCGGTCGAGGTCGGACGCGGCCCGGACCGCCTCCTGGACATGAATCGAGGGGTCCCAAGAGGCCTCGAGAGCTACCTCCGCATCTTCGAGCAGGGCGGTCCCCAGGAGCGCTCGGTCGGGAACAACGGTCGACGTGGGCACCGTAAGTGGCGCGTCAGGGTCGTAGCGCAACCCGTGAGCGGCCAGGCGCCGATCGCGGGTCCTCCATTCGGTCGTCTCGGCCCCGCGAAGAAGCTCCTCCTCCTCGGCCGTGAGCTGTCCTTCGCGACGTCGACGGGCCCGTTCGGCGAGCCGGGCGGGTTCGGTCGGGGCCGGAACGGATTTCACGACCTCGTTCCCGTCGAGGAGGAACGTCCCGAACCAGGTCGTGACGACGCTCTTCACGGACCGCCGGAAGCCGTGCCCCATAAATAGGCCGGCGCGGGTCGCCGCCGCCGATGGCGGCGACTCCGGTCCGCGACCTGGTGCGTTTCGAACGCAAGGGAACGACGGTGATCCTCACGCTCGACCATCCGCCGGTCAACGTGCTCTCGCGGGCGGTGCTCGAGGCGCTGTCGGCCCGTCTCTCCCAAGCCGAAGCGGACCCGGAGGCCCGCACGGTCGTGCTCGCGAGCGCCGCCGAAAAGGCGTTCGCGGCCGGCGCGGACATTCGCGAGATGGCTCCGCTCGACCCCGATGGTGCTCGGGTCCACGGTGGCCGAGGCCAGGGGGTCACGCGGCAGATCGAGCGCTCGCCCCTCCCCGTGATCGCCGCGGTTCACGGGGTCGCGCTGGGAGGGGGGTGCGAAGTCTGTCTCGCGTGTGATTTCATCATCGCGAGCGACGACGCTCAGTTTGGCCAGCCCGAGATCAACCTCGGCGTCATGCCCGGGTGGGGCGGTACCCGTCGGTTGCCCCGCCGGGTCGGAGCCACCAGGGCGCGTCGTTGGATCCTGACCGGCCGGTCCGTTCCTGCCTCGGAAGCGTTCGCTCAAGGGTTGGTCGACCGGGTGGTTCCTCGCTCGGAGCTCCTTCCCAGTGCCCTCGCGCTCGCCGAGGAGCTCGCGACCAAGCCGCCGCTTGCTCTCGCCGGGGCGAAGTACGCTCTTCTCCAGGCGACCGACCCTCACATCGAGGCCGGCCTAGCCTACGAGCTCGACCTGTGGGCCCGTCTGTTCGGCACCGACGGACAGAGGGAAGGGATGCGGGCCTTTCTGGAGAAGCGCGCTCCTGCACCGATGTCACGGCGAGGCTGGGAAGCGAGCTCTACGGGATTCCCCTGGGCGAGAGACGCGGCCCAGCCGTCCAAGGGAAAGCGGAATAAGGACGAGACGTCGACCCGGGCCTGACGCCGCGGTGGCTCAGCTGGTAGAGCGGCTCCTTGGTAAGGAGCAGGCCGAGGGTTCAAATCCCTCCCGCGGCTTCGCGCCGACCGTCGGGGGCGAGGGGCCCTTCGCTCGTGCTTCCGCCCGGATTCTTTACTCCAAATCGAAGTAGATCTTGACCGTCGCGTGGTATTCGCTCACTCGTTGGTCGTGGATCCGGCCCTCGAGCTCCGTGACGCGGAACCCGCGAAGATTACGCAACGATTTCGCGGCGGTGTTCACGGCGTTTTCGGCGGCTTTGGCAAATCCCTCGGTGGATGTCCCAACTACCTCGGTCACTTTCTGAACCATGGGGTCCCTCGCGGACGGGCAGAGAATCCCTCCGTAAGCGTTTGCCGTCCCCCGAACGGGGCTCGAGGAGAGCGGCTCAGGTGACCGTGATCGTCCCGGTCATGAAACCGAGCACGTTCATCGGAGGAGTGTTGTACGGGTCCGCTCCCGTCCCGCAGGGGACCACGCAGAACCACACGAACTCGCCGGTCCGGCCGATATCTACGGTGAACTGGGTCGTTGCTTGGCCGGGGCTGTAGATCGCGAGGTTCAGGTCGGGAACGTTGAACGAATGAGCAACGTTGCCAGCCACGATATGGACCGGCGACCCGTTCACGTACTCTACGCCGCCTAAAGCTCCTAGAACCGTACACGGACACCCCGACCAATTCATGGGGGAATCGTTGTCGACGATCGTGAACACTACCTGTCCGGTATGCAGCGTGAAGTTGGACGGCGAGAACTGCGGCCAGCCGTTCGGGGCGATGTTGACGCTCATGTTGACATACTGCGTCGGGCCGCTCACGAAGGGAGGACCCGAGGAGGCGGGCTGTAGCGGGAAGGCGACGATGAGGCCCACTCCGACCGCCATGGAGACCAGGGTTCCGGCGACGAAGTAGCTGAAGAGCGTTCGGGTCGACATGGCCCCGGTCCAACCGGTAGGGATCGCCGGGACCCTCACGGTCGGACGAGCCGCGAGGTACCGCGCCCAGGTCACGCGGATCCATTCATCCAGGGAGAGGGAGGCGCCGGCACCTCCGACCAGCAAGACGGCAGAGATCAGAATGAAGAGCGGGTGCTCGCCGACGTCCGTCCCGCCCGGGAAGACAAAGATGCTCCCGATCTGGATCGCGAAGAGGACGGCGGAGAAGAAGCCGCCCACGAAGCAGGCGATCCGGGTCGTGAGCCCGAGGGTAAAGGCCAGCGCAAGATATCCGGTGACGAGCGCGATCAGCCATGAGAAGAACAGAGGATGGGCCGCGACGTACTGCGGGAAGCCCGGCCCGCCGAAGCTCACGGGGGCGAACGTGAGAGCGATGCTCGAGAAATCTCCGAAGTAATTGTTCGGCGGGTAGAGGATGAAGAAGAAGTTAGCGATCCATACGATCCCGAGACCGATCCGCAGGACCTCGATCATCCGACCGTGGGTCCGTCGGACCGTTCCGGAAGTCGACGCGCCCTCGGACTCCGGGGAGACCGCCCCGGGTTTCGGGTCCGCACCGGTGCGGGGGGCTCCTTCGGTTGACTCCGCGCTCGAGCTCGCTGGCATCCGACGTTCCGTCTTAGCGGGTCGCTGGGTTCTCGGCTAATGAACACCTCGTCAACCGGTGTTCACGCCGAGGTACCTCCCTCGAGGCGGAGTCCCGCTCCCGAGTGCGCGGTCCGGTTCAGCGGGTGTACGTGAGCCAGGGCTCGTATTCCGGGGCCTTCCCGTGGATCGCGGCCTCGTAGCGCAGCCGCAGGCGTTTCGTGACCGGGTAGCTTCCCGTCCCGATGGGACGTCCGTCGACCTCGCGGATCGGCATGACCCCCGCGGCCGACCCCGTGTAGAACAGTTCGTCCGCGGTGAACAGTTCCTCCCGAGTGAAGTCGTTCCGGTGGAACGTAAGGTGCTCGTCCCCGAGGAACCGGATGATCGTGTCGCGGGTGATTCCGCGCAGGATTCCCGAGCTCGCCGGCGGGGTGCTCACGACGTCCTTCGCGACCCGGAAGATGTTCTCGCCGGGCCCTTCGGCGACGACGCCTGCCGTGTTGAGCAGGATCGCCTCGTCGTACCCGGCGGAGACCGCCTCCATCTTGGCGAGCGCGGAGTTCGCGTAGTTGGCCGCGCATTTCGCCTGCGGAGGGAGAGAGCGCGAGTCGATCCGCATCCAGCTCGAGACCGTCGCCCGGATGCCTTTGTCGACGCCGGCGTCACCGAGGTACGAGCCCCATACCCAATTGATGATCGCGACCTGGACCGGGCTCTTCGTCGGGTCGAGCCCCATCTCCCCGTATCCCGAGAACGCGATCGGGCGGAGGTATGTCTCCGGGACCCCGTTCGCGCGAACCAGGTCCACGCACCCCTGGTCGAGCTGTTCCCGGCCGTACGGGAGTTTCATCCGGTAGACTTTCGCGCTGTTCAGGAACCGGTCCATGTGTTCGGGCAGGCGAAAGATTGCGGGTCCCTTCGAGGTGTCGTGACATCGGATTCCCTCGAAAACGGCATAGCCGTAGTGCAGTGCGTGCGTGAGGACGTGAACCCGGGCATCGTCCCAGTCGACGAGGCGGCCGTCGAGCCAGATCTTCTTGAGCGGGCGAATCCCGACCATGGGAAACCGAACGAGAAGTGACTGAATTAGTTGAGCGTCAACCCGGGCTCACCTGCCCTTCATCAACTCGGGAACGGCTCGTCCCATTGCGTATCATCATGATCGAGATTCGATTCCACGGCCGGGGCGGCCAAGGCGCCGTCCTCGCATCCGAACTGCTCGCGCAGGCGGCCTTCCTCGACGGGAAGGAGCCTCAGAGCTTCCCCTTCTTCGGCGTCGAGCGACGCGGCTCGCCCGTCACCGCCTTCGCCCGGATCGACGACAAACCGATTCGTGTCCGCACTTCCGTCACGCAGCCCGAGATCGTGGTGGTTCTCGACTCCGGACTTCTCAAGTCGATTCCGGTCGCCGACGGACTCCGACCCGGGGGGTTACTGCTCGTGAACTCCCGCCTTCCTCCGTCCGAGATCCTGGCTCCTCCGGGAGCTCGCCGAGCCACGGTCGACGCCTCCCGGATCGCCCTCGCTCACGGTCTCGGATCGGCCACGATGCCCGTTGTGAACACGGTCGTCCTCGGAGCCCTTGCTCGGGCAACCGGGATCATTTCGCTCGAAGCCCTGACGGCCGCGATCGAAAAATACGTTCCCGCGAAACCGGCCCAGAACCGGGAAGCCGCGATCGAAGGGTTCGCCTCCGTCCGGAGCCTGGATTCCGTTACCAGCCCCGTTCCTCCTCTCCCGAAGGTTCCCCATCCGCTCCCGCCGCTTCCCGAGGGACCGATGGCGTCGATTCCGAGCAGCACGCTTCACACCTCGTCCTGGCGTACGCTGACCCCGGTCATCCATCTCGAGCACTGCACGAAGTGCAACTTCTGCTGGAAGTTCTGCCCCGACGACGCGATCGAGTTCGACGCGCAAGGGTTCCCGGTCCTCCGTCTCGATTACTGCAAAGGGTGCGGGATCTGCGCGGAAGAGTGCCCGCCGAAGGCGATCGAGATGGTCGCGGAGGAGTGAAGGAGGTTCGTCGATGACGAAGATGGTTCTTTCCGGGAATGCGGCCCAGGCGCACGCCGCTCGACTCGCGCGGGTCCAGGTCGTTTCCGCGTACCCGATCACCCCGCAGACCTCGATCGTCGAGAAGATCGCGGACTTCGTCGCCACTGGTCAGCTCAAGGCCCAGTACATTCAAGTCGAGTCGGAGCACAGCGCCCTTCAGGTGGTCGTCAGCGCGGCCGGCATGGGCGCGCGGACGTATACGGCCACCTCGAGCCAGGGTCTCCTCCTCATGCACGAGCTCGTCCACTGGGCTTCGGGAGCGCGCGCCCCGATCGTGATGGGCGTCATCAATCGAGCCGTCGGCCCTCCGTGGAACATCGGCGCGGACCACACCGACACGATGAGCCAGCGGGACACCGGCTGGATCCAGTTCTACGCGGAGAGCAACCAGGAGGTCATGGACACGGTCCTCATGGCGTTCCGTCTCGCGGAGCATCCGGACGTTCGACTGCCGGTCATGGTCACCGAGGACGCGTTCTACCTTTCGCACACCTCGGAGACGGTGGAGGTCCCCGAGCAGGAGGTCGTGGATGCTTTCCTGCCCCCGCGGGAACAGCGGGCGATCCTCGTGCCGGGCGTGGCCGTTCGGCTCGGATCGTTCACCGGTCCGGACCGATACGTCGATTTCCGCTGGGAAGCGGCGAAAGCGATGGAGCGGGTTCCCGCGACCCTTCCGATCGTCGAGGAGGAGTACCGTCGGGCCACCGGTCGCTACCACGGCGGCGCCGTGCCCACCTACCGGGTCGATGATGCGGACGCGGTCCTCATCACGATGGGCACTTCGACCACGACCGCCCGAGGCGTCGTGGATGAAATGCGGGCCGAGGGGAAGAAGGTCGGACTGGCGAAGCTTCGTCTCTTCCGTCCGTTCCCGAACGAGGAAGTGCGCACTCTCGGAGGATCGGTCGATCGGATCGGCGTCGCCGACCGGTCGTACACCTTCGGTCCGATGGGCGCGGCCGGGACCGAGGTGAGCGCCGCCCTCTATCCCTCGCCGCACCACCCCTCCATCACCGGGTTTTATGCCGGCGTCGGCGGACGGGACGTGACGCCGCACGTGGTGCGTCGGATGTACGACACGTTGCTCAGCGGCGAGGTGCCCGAGGTTCACTGGGAAGATATCGAGGAGGAGGTGTCGGTCGATGGCTAAACTCACCATTCCGGCTCAGGAGCTGATGTATTCCGGTCACGCCGCGTGTCCCGGCTGCGGAGCGGCGCTCGCGATGCGCTTGCTCCTGAAGGGCCTCGGGCCGCGCACGGTCGTCTCGGTACCGGCGTGTTGCTGGACGGTGATCGCCACGCCCTACCCGACCACCGCGCTCGGCGTCGCCATGCTCGACAACCCGATCGAAGCGACCGGCGCGTCCATCTCCGGGATTCGGGCGGCGCTTGACGCGATGGGCCAAAAGGACGTCACGGTCGTCGGTTTCGCGGGAGATGGGGGGACCGCCGACATCGGGATCCAGGCCCTGAGCGGAATGCTCGAGCGCCGGACCGATGCGATCTATGTCATGTACGACAACGAGGCGTACATGAACACGGGCGTCCAACGAAGCGGAGAGACGCCGCTCGGTGCGTGGACGACCACCACCCCGGTCGAGGGCCACGAACACGGGAAGGTCGAGTCGAAAAAGGACATGATGGCGATCGTGCTCGCGCACCACCCGGTCTACGCGGCCACGCTCAACCCGAGCTTCCCCGAGGACTTCGAACGGAAGGTGGAGAAGGCGAAGGGGATGACCGGCCCGCGGTTCTTCCACATTTTCGCCCCGTGTGCCCCGGGCTGGCGGTTCGACTCCCAGAAGACGATCGCGATCGGACGGCTCGCGACCGACACCGGAGTCTTCCCGCTCTACGAGGTGGAGAACGGACGCTATCACATCACGCGAAAGTCCGGGACCCTGAAGCCCGTGGGAGAGTACCTCTCCGTGCAGGGCCGGTTCCGCCACTTGACGCCGGCGAATGTCGCCGCGGTGGGTCAGCAGGTCCAGGCGAGTTGGGAACGCCTTCTCGCGTTTGAACACGAGACGCTGGTCGCCCCCACGCCGGCGGGAATCGCCGGTCGGCCGACGGCTACGAGTGCCTAACTGCCTACCCAGAAGACGGCCCGAGGGCCGAGCCTCCGAATTTCGCGTCGTCTCCTCTCACTGACTCGACCGCGGGGCCCAGGAATCCTCCCGGACGCCACGTCGCCGCCTTGAGGAGCGCGTTGCGCGCGCTCGGGGGAACAGTCCCTCCCCGTAGGGAGTCGCAGCCGCGGGCCAGGACGGCGATCGCCGCCGCGCAATCCCGATGCCAGTGACTCCCACATTTGCCGCAGACCGTCTCGCGTGTACGCACGCGACCCGACGGGGGAGCCAGGCGCCCCCCACACCGGGGACACTCGCTCGAGGTCCCCCTCGGATCGACCCGGAGGACCGGCGTATGGGCCTTGTAGCCGATCATCCTAGCGAATTCGCCGTGGGTCCAGCGAGAGAGCAACCGTCGCATCGCAGGACCCCGAGGGTTCCGCTGTAGGATTTCTTGAGTAGAGCTTGTGAGGTCCTCGAGAATGATTCGTCGCTCTCCAACCTCGCGAAGAAGCTGATTTGTTGCGAGATGCAGGAGAGCAGCGACTCGATGATGCTCCCGCCGATTGTACCGACGGAGGACAGATCGTTGGTGACGTAGGTCTTTGGAAATGCGACGTTGGATTGACTGCAACTTGCCATCCATTCGATGTTGGACCTGAACCACCGGGGTCAGGTCGACCGAGCCAAGGCGTCCATCGGTGGTCGCGAACAAGGCGGAGCCAAAGTTGAGGTCGACTCCGGCAGCCTCTGGAGGGTCAGAGGGTTTGAGCGGGAGGTGAAAGTGGAAAAGGAGTGCGGAGTCGGTAACGGTTAGGCCAAACTTCCAATGCGACGCTTCGCCATATCGGCGGAAAAGCGGGTGTCGGATTGAATCGAGTCTGATGCTCAGGTGGCGGTCGCGGTGAAGGGTGATTTCGAGCGTGCCCCTGCGTATTCGGAACAAGCTGCAATGAAGGTTCGCCATCAGTCGACGACGGCGAGGAAATCGTGAAACTAGACTAGCGAACCGGTCCGGATTTGAACGCCGAAGGCGTCGCAGGGTGCGGTCCCACGCACTGAGGACCGCGGATGTCTCGTTTGCAATTGTCACCATCCACGCGGAAGCGAGGTGGGGATATCGAGCACGGAGGTGAGGATAGCTGGCCTTAGTGGCGCGGAATCGGGACCAATCTGGTCGACTCCGCCAAAGTGGAACCAGGTCGTTCGTGGCGGAACGGACGTCGCACAGCGCTCGACGCAAGGCGGGATGGGGAGTGAACGGCACTACAACTGTACGAATTCGGTGGTGGGCCATTACTCGATGGAACTCTGATTTGCACGAGGCAAAGAACCTCGGCCGCCCAACGGAATGTGAAAGATGTAATCTGGCAGGTCCCGGATAGGCTCTAAATAGGCCATCCTCCTCGGGCTCGCCGCAGCGGGGTAGGGTAGTCAGGAAAGCGGTCGGCGGTGCCGACCGTCCTGAAATCCCGACGGGCTCATAACCCGTAGATCCATGGTTCAAATCCATGCCCCGCTATCTGGCCCGGGACCCCCATTCTCTTCTCGAGCGATGCGCTTGACGAGCCATCGCCGGGAACGGCTCCCGCTCGCAGGGTAACGTTCCCCTCGAAAGGCGGAAAGGGGAGAACGAGGTAGGGAGCCCATGGCCCGCGACTCTCGCAAGGGCCCCCACGACGTCGAACCGCGGCGGACTCGAAGCCACCTCCACAAGGGGAGTTTCGAGCGGGGGGGCCGCCCCGGGCGGTCCGACCGCCTCTCACCGGGCTCCCCCTCCTCTCCGCTTTCCCCCCTGCGTCGCCGGGGTGCGGTCGGAAAGAAGGGAGGGACCGTACGCCGACCCGCCCCTCGTCGCGCGGACCGAGGAACCGGACCGTCCCCGCGCAAGGAAGCCGCTCTGATGGAGCTCCGGATCCGTGGCGGGCCCGTGCCGCACTGGATGCAGGACCTCAGCACCCGCTGGGGGGCCGGTGTCCGCCTGCACGTCTGCCGACATACCGAAGAATCCCCGCATCGCCTCCTTCAGCTTCTCGAGATCAACGCGACCCCCGCGACCCTTCCCGAGATCACGGCCTTCCTTCGACAACGGGCGAGCCCGGAGGAGCTTTCGCTCACGCAGCTCGGGCCGCATCGGCTCCTCGTTCGTCTCGTCGGTCCCCTGCCCGCCCTCTGCCACAGCGTGTTCGAAATGGGGGCGATCTGCATGAGCTGCCCCTTCCTCCCCTCGGCCGGCGCTCCGGAGGAGGAAGCGCGCGAAGGGGAATGGCGAGTGCTCGTGAACCGGGTCCGGGACGCCCACCCTCTCCTCGCCTCGTTCACCACGCCGGGCAGCTCGCCGGCCTCGCTCGTCCGGATCGGGTCGTATCGGGGGTCCCACGATTTGACCGCCCGCCAGGAGATCGCTGTCGGAACCGCCTTCGCGCTCGGATTCTACGACTACCCACGTCGCGCTCAGCTCAAGGATGTCGCGAAGTCGCTCGGCGTCAGCCGTGCGACGGCGATGGAGAACCTGCGCCGGGGCATGCGAAAGCTCGCCTCGCAGCGCCAGGCCGAGGTGGGCGCCGTCCGAGCACCTTCCGCGCCCCGAGACCGCGCTCGTGGCCTACCGGATCGCCCGGACGCCGACCCCTAGGAGCCGGCCGGCGCGCTTACGGGACGATCAGCGTCCGCAATCCGTGGCCCTGCCGGAGGTCCTCGGCGGCCTCGGCGATCCGTTCGAGGGGGAGTCGGGCGGTGACCACGGCGTCCAGGTTCACCTTTCCCTGGCGGACCATCTCGATGACGCGCGGGTAGTCCACCGGTCGACAGCCGAGCGAACCGACGATCTCGTACTCGAAGAACATGAGCCGATTGAGCGGAATCGGAGCGACCGAATCACTGTATCCGACCACGCAGAGCCGTCCTCCGCGGCGCAGGGTGGAGAGAGCCAGGCCGACGGTCTCGGGCTTCCCGACGACCTCGAGCGCCACGTCCGCCCCTCCCCCGGACCTCTTCCGTACTTCCCGGCCGAGGTCGGGGTGTGCCGCGGGGTCCAGCGCTTCGCACGCCCCCAGCCGCCGCGCGGCTTCGCGTTTTTCGGCGCGAAGGTCCACGGCGATCACGTTCGCGCCCGCCGCGGCGGCGAACTGGACGGCGTTGATCCCGACGCCCCCGCACCCGACGACCACGACCCAATCGCCGCTCCGTACTCGGGCCCGGTGAACGACCGCATGGTACGGTGTCGTGAGCGCATCGGCGATCACCGCGCTGTTCGCCAGGTCGAGATCGCTCGGCAACGGTACGAGGTCCTGGGCCGGGATCACGACGTACTCGGCGAACCCTCCGTCCCGGTGGTTGCCGGGCATCTGAAGGTGGGGGCAGATGTTCCCGCGCCCCGCGCGGCAATACTCGCAGCTCCCGCACGGAAGGACGGAGGGGACCAGCACGCGGTCGCCGATGGACCGTACCGGTTTGCCGGCTCCCAGCTCTTCGACGATGCCCGAGATCTCGTGACCGAGAATGAGGGGAGGAGGCTTCGCCGTCGGAACGGCATGGTCGAGGTAATGGAGGTCCGTGTGACAAAAACCGCACGCCGCCACCTTCACGAGAGCGTCGCCCGGCCCCGGAATCGGCCGGGGCACTTCGCCGACGAGGAGCGGACGCCCCGAGCCTTGAAAGACGGCGGCCCGCATGAACCGAAGGCTCACCGATCCTTCCAGATGGGCGCCCGTTTCTCGAGAAACGCTCGCAGCCCCTCCTCCGACTCTCCCAGTACCATGAGTTCGTCGAGGTACGTGCGCTCGGCGTAGGCGAGGGAGGACCAGGGGTCCACTTCCGCCCGACGGAGGACCCGCTTCAGCAGGCGCAGGGCTTCCCGCCGGTGGCTGCAGAGGGTCTGGGCGGTCAACGCCACGGACGCATCGAGCTCCTCGTCGGGGACCACTCGGTTGACGATGCCAACGGACGCCGCTCGTTGGGCGTTGAACGGCGTTCCGAGGAAGAGGAGTTCGGCCGCGGGGCGAGAACCGAGGAGATGGGAATAGGTGGCCGCGCCGAACGGCGCGAAGACCCCCAGGCGGATTTCGGGTTGACCGAACGTGGCCCCCTCGGACGCGATCGCGAGGTCGCAGGCCATCAGCAATTCCAAACCGCCCCCCAAGCATCTTCCGTGGACCTGAGCGATCGTAGGGCCGGGCAGGTTCCAGAGGGTCGTGAGGGTCTTGTGGAACGCGTCGAACATGGCGTTGACCCGAGGTTTCAGGTGATCCTCGACGCTCAGGCCACCGCTCCACGACTTCCCCCCACCGCGCAGCACGACGACATGGGAACCCGTGACCTCCTCACGGCGGAGAACACGGGTGAGTTCCTCCAGGAGTGCGATGTCGAACACGTTCGCCGGTCCGTGCTCCCAGGTGACCGTCGCCCGGCCGTCGACGCGCTCGACGGAGACCGTGCCGGGAGGTTTCGCGCTCACCTTCCGCCCCGGTCAATCGAAGAGAATCGATTCGACGAACGTCTCGAGCTGCAATCGGGCTTGCTCGAAGGTCGTCGACTTCTCCTCGAACTCCATGTGCAGGTAGGGAAGGCCTCGGGCCTCGAGGGCCCGGCGGTACAGCACGACGTCCTCGAGCGCCGGCTCACAGAACTTGGCGCTCAGGAAGAGCACGCCCTGGGCCTTGGCTTCGTCGACCCGCGCAAGAACCGCCGCTCCCTTCGTGGTCGGAGTGCTGCGGACACCAATGTCGACGGGCGTCCGAACGTACGACGTCGCGAGGCTCTGAAGCGGGTCCGCCCCCGGCTCGATGCGCGGGCACCAACGGTGCAGCATCTGGAACTCCTCCCCGACGACATAACACCCCACATCCTCGACGAGCTGCAGGAGCTCGAGGGTCGGCTGTTCGCAGAACGGGCCGATGACGATCACTCGGATCGCGTCCTTGTTCTTCCGCTCCCTTCCTTCGATCTCCGTGAGCGCGCGTCGAAGCAGGGGGATATGGACCTCCCGGGGGAGGAGCCCCCCCAGCCGAAGCAGCAGGTAGTACTCGAGCAGGGTGACCTTCCACGGCGCGTCCCGCTTGAGCGCGGCGAGCCGCGCGACGAGCGCGCGTTGCTCGTTGAAGAGCTCGATCGACGCGCGCAGGTCCTCCTGGGAGAACGGTCGACCGGCGACCCGTTCGAGCTTCTGAAGGAGACTGCGGTACTCCGCGACCAGGAACGGGATCGTGGCGGGGGAGGAGAAGTTCTGGGGGAGATGGAGCATGTGCGACGGGCGTTCGGGAAGGACCCGGGCGAAGATCCCGTCCAGGTTGCGGCTCACGTCGCAGATGTACGGAAAGACGAACGCATCGATCGGGTCGAGGAGACCGGTGAGCGCCATCTCGAGCGTCGACTTCGAGATCGAGCAGAGAAAAGAACCGAGCGCGGCGTCCGCGCGGCTGATCTCGAGGTTCTCCCCGCCTCCCTGCATCGCGATGGGCAGCATGCCCAAGGAGTGGACGAGCTCCTGAGGGGTGTAGACGGGGAAGCAGCCGACCGCTTTTCCGCCGGCCTTCCGCCATGCCCGGGCCGTCGGGAAGGTCGGGTCCGCGAGGACCTCCTGGGCGAGGCGCACCATTTCCTCTACCGACTGGGCCTGGGTGAACTCCCGAAAATCCGGCGAGATCTCGATCCCGGGGGGCAACTCGCCCTCCCCGGGGAGCGACTGGATCTGCACGAGTTCGGGCATGCTTACCCTCCCGCCGGGCGCGGAGCCTGGGCGAGCTTCAGGAGGCGGGAGTGCCCCAGAATCGCGCTGCCCAAGGCGGCCGCATAGTACGCATCGGGCGCGACGTTGACGTCCATTCCCACGGTGTCGTGGAGCGCCTTCACCATTCCGACGTTGCGCACGAGGCCTCCGACCAGCGTGACCTCCGGCTGGATCCCCACGTAGCGCATGAGGGAGTACGCGCGCTGGGAGAGGGAGAGGAAGACACCCATCAGGATGTCCGGTAACGGGACGCCCTCCGCGACGTTGTTGATGATCTCGGTCTCGGCGAGGACCGCGCAAACGCTCGAGATGAGCTTGGGGTGTTCGGAGGCGAGCGCCTTCGGGCCCATCTCCTCGAGGGGAACCTGAAGGTACTTCGAGCACCGCTCGACGAATCGACCGGCTCCCGCGGCGCACTTCTCGTTCATCTTGAACTTGAGAACCTTGCCGGTCTCGGAGATCGACATGGTCCGGGAGGCCTGGGTTCCGACGTCGACGACCAATCGGGTCTTCGGAAAGAGGAAGACCGCGCCGCGGGCCGAGGAGGTGAAGTCGCTCACCTGCAGGTTCCGTTCGGGGATGGAGTACCGGCCGAAGCCGGTCGTGCAGAGGTAGTCCACATCGCCGGGAGCGATGTTCGCCGTCTCCCCCAACTCGTCCATCAGATGGCGAGCGGCCTGCACCGGGGTCCCCCGCGACGGAAGCGAGGCCGTTGCGAGGACCCGCCGGCCGTCTTCGAGGAGGGCTCCCTTGATGACCCCCGCCCCGAGGTCGAGACCGCCGGTGATCACGCCGCACCTCCCGACAGTCGCTCGTGGCCATGGAGCGCCGCTCCCAACGCTCCGAGGTATTGGGAGAGAGGGCTCACATTGACGGGGGTCCCGAGCCGACGGTTAAGGGCCTGCACCATGCCCTCGTTCTGGGAGACACCCCCCGTGAAGGTGATCTCGGGTTCCACGCCCACCCGCTGCATCAGGGAGAGCGTTCGGTTCGCGATGCTGGCGTGCAGTCCCGCGAGGATGTCCTTCGGGTCCTTGCCCCGCGAGACGTACGACGTGACCTCGGATTCCGCGAAGACCGTGCACGTGCTCGTGAGCTTCACCGCGCGTCGTGCCTGCAGGGACAGCGGCCCGATCTCGGCGACATCGTACCCGAGAGCGTTGGCACACACGTCGAGGAATCGCCCGGTCCCGGCCGCGCACTTGTCGTTCATGGCGAAGTCGACGACCTCGCCCTTCTCGTTGACCCGGATCGCTTTCGTGTCCTGGCCGCCGATGTCGATCACGACGCGCGTTCCCGGAAAGAGAAAGTTGGCGCCCCTCGCGTGGCAGGAGATCTCGGTGACGATGAGCTGGCCGAAGTAGACCTTGTAACGGCCGTAACCAGTGCCGGCGATGAACGATACATCGGAACGGGAGAGGTGAGCGTCCGCGAGCGCGACCTCGAGGGCGCGTTCCGCGTCCTTCACGATGTCGACGCCGACGGGGTTCAGCGACTTGCCGAGGATCTGAGAATCCTCGCCGAGGAGCACGCACTTCGCCGTCGTCGAGCCAATGTCCACGCCCGCCACCGTCCCGCTCATGCGGGGAGGGCCCCCGCGCGGGCCGCCACGGCCCGCCGCTGCTCGAGGGATTCGAAGAAGGCGTCCATGCGGTTCTTGATCTGGGCGGGCGCGAAGTAGCGAGGGTCCTGGTGGTCGGACTCGATGTAGAGGGTGGGCAGCCCCTTCTCGTGGATCAACCAATCCCTCAGGTCGCCTTGGCCGGCCGTGAACGAGCGGCAGGACTTGATCCCGTGGATGATGGCCGCGTCCACCTGGTACTCCTTCACGTAATCAGCGATGATCTTCCGGCGCAGCGGCCAGGATTGGTTCACGTACGCGCCGAGGCTGTACTCCGCGATGCTCTCGAGCGGCCGGGACGGGTCGTGTCGGAAGCCGCGGTCGAAGAGCCCGCCGACCTTCGGGTAGGTCGCGACGACGGAGACCGCCCCCCACTTCCGGAAGAAGTCCCAGAACGTTCGGTAGTTCGTGTACGGCGGAACTCCTTCGACGAGGACGCGGTATTTCTCCTCCGGTAGGGGATAGTTCCCGTCCCGCACCCTCGCTCGAACCTCCGCGTTCACCACTTCGTAGAAGTCCGCGGCCTCGGGGGTTCCTCGGAGTACGTTGATGGGGAACATGTAGAAGATCGACTCGAAGTACGCCTCGATCGGGGACGGTCGCGACCGGCCGGCGCGCAGGTACTCTACCCACCCGTCCTCGGCGCGGCGGGATTCGGCGAGGACCCGCTTCAGCTCGTCCATGTCGAAGGTCCGGCCGGTGCGTTTCTCGAGGAGGTGGATGAGCTCCCAGAGCTGGCTCACCAGGTAGTCGATGTCCTCCTTGCGGGGAGTCTCCTCCCGCATGTACGGCACGTCGAACATGAACAGCGGGGCGCCGTACGACTCGGAGAGCGCCTCCCACCATTTCACATAGATATAGCAGCCGGAGAAGCTGCACACGAGCAGGTCGGGGCGAGGGATCTGGCCGAACGAGGTCTTGCCGCCGAGGTCCTGGAGTCCGAGGTCGTTCTTGACGTACCCACACACATCGAGCCCGTAGCCCATCGACTCGGCGTGCAGGATGTTGTCGAGCGATTGATGCTTGATCGCGCAGTTGAGCGCTACGATCTCCGGGAAGACGACGTCGTAGCCGAACGAACGGAGGATCTCCGTGAGGTTTCCTCCGACCAGCATGTACGCAACGGGTCGATGGGGAGTCTCGGTCGACGCAAGGTGGCCGTAGTACTCCTCGACGAGCTTGCGTTGAAGCGCGCGGGCGTCGCGAAGGAACGCGGGCGATGCCCCGCCGGGTGGCGAAGGTGCCAACGCGCCCCCCGACATCGGATCACCCCTCGGGAGGTCTCGGCACGGAGATCGGCGCTCCGCATCGGCCGCAGAATCCGAAATCTTCCGGAAGGCCCTTGGCCCCGCAGCTCGAGCAGTGTCGCACCGGGCGACCGAAGAGAAACTCTTCCCCCTTGCCTTCCGCGAGGCGACGTCGGAGGCCCGCGACGTCGGGAGGACGCTTCTCGACGAACGCGCGCATCCCTTCGTGAGGTTCTCGATTCGCGAAATGAAGGGAGAGCCATTCCCGGCCGTGGCCGACCGTGCTGTTCCACGACAGTTCCTTCCAGAAGTTGACCTGCTGCTTCGTATACCGAAGGCATTCCGGAAACATCCCGAGCAGGCGCTGGCTGAGCCGGTCGACCGCCGCGTCCAGCGGTGCTAGGTCGACGCGGTAATCTTTCTGGCCGTGCTGCGCGAGGTGGATCTCCTCCGAGGTCGGTTCGTCGACGAATTTCGTTCCGTGTCGCACGGACGGGGCGACCTCACTGACCAGGCCCCAATCCAGGGCTTGGCGAGCCGAGATCCGTTCGTTGAGGAACAGCATGGTGCGCGCCCGCCGGTCCCCGACCGCGAGAGGGAGCCACTGAGTGGCCCCTCCGCAGGCCACCGAGCCGACGCCCACGCCGACCTGCCCGAGATACACATGGGAGGCGGCGACCGAAAGGTCGCAGGCGAGGTGGAGCTCGTTTCCGCCGCCCACGGTGATGCCATTGAGCCGGGCGATCGTCGGTTTTCCGCACCGCAGGAGGGCTTCGACGGCGCCTTGGAAGAGGCCCATGTACTTCCAGTAGTCCCGGGGGCGTTGGGTGTACCGCTCCGCGTACTCGCGGACGTCGCCGCCGGTGCAGAAGGCAGCGTCTCCCGCGCCCGTGAGGACGATCACCCCGACCGCGTCATCCACCGATGCGTCTTCGACCGCACGAGATAGCTCGCGCAACGTTCCCGTCGCGTACGCGTTGTACACGTGAGGGCGATTGAGCGTAATCTTCGCGATTCCATCGCGCTTCTCAAAGAGGAGGTCCTCAAACTCGACCTCCTCGGGTGCCATCGGCGCGAGGGCGTCGCGTGCCTTCGCGGAAGCCCCCTTCGTCGGGCGCGCTTTCGCCATCCCCCTCCTCGAGCTACGGAGATGGTCCGTGGGTGATGCGCGTTCTCCCGTACCGGTTAGGGGTCGCTTCTCGTGGGAGGCGGACGGGGGCTTCGGGCCTTCCTTGCCGTTAAGTCCAAGCAGTAGGGCTCGCTGTCCGAATAATGCCAGTCCACTTCGAGATCGATGGGCCCGTAGCTTGGATCACCCTGGATCGTCCGGAGGCGCTGAATGCCATCGATCCCGAATCCCACGTTGCCCTTGTGGCCGCCTGGGAACGGTTTCGGGACGAGGATGACCTTCGGGTGGCCGTGATCACCGGGGCAGGGAAGAAGTCGTTCTGCTCCGGGGTCGACCTGAAGCGGATGGGAGAATTCTATCGGAGCGTCCCGGCCAAGCAACGAGTGAAGCTGTGGAACCGCCAGCCGGGGATCGGGGGCATCACGCGGAACCTGGAGGTGGGCAAGCCGGTCATCGCCGCGGTCAACGGGATCTGTCTCGGGGGCGGGCTCGAACTGGCCCTGGCCTGCGACATCCGCCTGGCCAGTGCGAACGCCATTTTCGGCCTACCGGAGGTTCGATGGGCGATCATCCCGGGACAGGGTGGGACCCAACGACTCCCGCGGACCGTGCCTCCCGCGGTCGCGCTCGAGATGATCCTGACGGCCGGCCCGATCAATGCCCGCCGGGCCGCGGCCATCGGTCTGGTCAACCACGTGTATCCGCTCTCCCGCCTCCGGGAAGAAGCGCGGACGATGGCGAAAACGATCGGCGCCCATCCCCCCCGCGCTATCCGAGCCGCTCTCTCGGCGATCCGCCGCGGTGTTTCCTTGCCCCTGGACGAAGGCCTACGGCTCGAGCAGGAGCTGGCCGACCCGCTGCGAGACAGCCCGGATAACCGGGAGGCCCGCGCCGCGTTCCGAGAGAAACGGGTTCCCCGCTGGACCGGTGTCTGAATCCGGTCAGAGGTGGGCCTTTTCCTCGGGGCAGGAATTGCGCGCTGGACGCCCTCGAAGTTGCCCCGGCCCAGTAATGGTACCCGCCCAGCGGGGCGGGGCGAATAGCGACACCGGCAGTCTCCCGGCGGGGCCCATGCCAGATTCCCCACCCATCTATTGACGGCTCAACCCTCCGGTTCCTGACGGAACGAATGCGATCGAGCCGCTCGCTCTGACGCAGAAAGTTTCGGCTCCGCCCCCGACTTCGCGAGGTTCGAGAACACGCCGATGAGGTACTCCTGGGCAATCAGAGCGATGCCCAGGACGGCGACCTGGAAGACGTTGAGAATCCAGGAGTTGAGGAGAATCTGGTCGTAGGAGGTTCCGCTCACTTCGGCGATGGCCCCGATGCTCCCGGCCGCCGCCGCGCTCGTCGAACAACAGGCCCCGAGGGTGAGCAGTGCCACCATCGCCGGGGTCAATCCGGCGAGAGGGCTCGCGAGACCTCTCCCCGCGCGCGCAAGTTTCCACGTCCGGAAGAACCGGGCCGCGAGAAGAATACCCGCGCCCATTCCCACACCCACTCCGATCGAAACCAGCACCATCGAGACCGTGGCCAGGAAGGGGAGGACGAGGATCCCTCCCGGGGTGACGACCAGAACGGCGGGATAGTTCCACCAGGCGGGAGAATAGGAGTTCGTGAGCACCTGGGCCGATGTGCCGGAGGCGCCCGTGGGAACGATCTGCAGCATGTACCCGGCGAGCAGGGCGACGAACCCGTAGACAACGCCGATGCTGGTCGCGACCCATCTCCCTCGGCGACTGCGAAGGATGGCCCGGGTCCGATGCAGCGTCAGCAGGGAGACCAGTCGCGAGCCGCGGCTCGGGCTCGTGGCCACCCTCACGTTCGACGGACTCGACATTCTCTCACTTCCGCTTCCGGCGGCCGGCGAGCAGAACTGCGGCGGCCGCGCCGAGCAGGGCCGCCACGATTCCCACCCCAGCCCAGGAAATGGTCGGTGCGTTCGACGAGCCGACTCCTCCCGGGAACCCACTCGAAGAGGAAGGAGGGCTCGAACCGGAGGACGATTGGGCGGAAACCGAGATCGAAGAATTGGCATAGAGCGTGACCGCTCCTGCGGTCGCCTTCAGGTGGAGAACTCCACCCATCGGCGCGACGCACGCGGTGTAGGCGACGGTTCGTCCGGCGCTCGAGTTGAGCGTTCCGAGCGATACCGACGAGAGCCACCACGAGAAACTCAGGTTCTGCGTGAGAGGTGTTCCGCAGGCGTTCTCGGCGGCCGCCGCGAACATGAGCACCTCCAGGGGCGTGACCGCGACCTTCGCGGGAGTAGCCGAGAGGTCAGCCAGCACGGTCTCCGAACAGTTCTGAGGGATCGATTGAGGGCCGGATCGACCGATGGAGGACGTTTCCGATAGCTCTGACCCTTGCCGATGACCGGCGGGACCCGGGAGGGCGAACGCTCCCAGGACGATCAAGAATGCGACGAGACCTGCGACGGCCACGACCGCTTGGGAACAGCCCTTGCTCTGCGGGCTCATCCGGTGCGGCCTCCTCCGCCGTGGTCGAGCGCCACCAGAGATGAAACACAAGTGAAGCGGGATTGACACCCGACGAACGGGAACTCTCAGCGAGGGAGTATGGGGACTGCCCGGGACTCGAGCCGACGGAACCACCGGCTTCGACTTGACTTGTTGACGGTCGACCGACCGTCGGGCGGCTCGAATCAATCTCGGCCAGCGAGCCCGGAGGCTCGCCCGGAAAGGGGTCGAAGTTCGATTACGGGACGAGCGCCGGCGCGCCGGCCTCGGACGATTCGACGGGGGCCGACAAGCGGGAGGACGGAACCGCGGCCGAAGGCCGGGATTTACGAGGGGCTGGGTTCAACTCCGTGGACGCCCGACTGCGTGTCCGGCGCAGGAGACCCGCATCCTGGAGCTCTTTCGTGATCTTCTCGACGGCGCGGGAAACGTCCGACGGTCGGCGAGCACCGGTACAGACCAACTTGCCGCTGCCGAACAGGAGCACCACGACGCGCGGCTCCTCCAGGCGGCAGACCAGCCCGGGAAACTGCTCGGGTTCGTATTCTACGCGGTCGAGGCCGAGGGTGATCGCGATCGAATTCAGGTTGATCTCGCTCTCGAGGTCGGAAGTCGCGACGATGTTCTGGACCTGGATCTTCGGTTGCTTGAGGATCTTCTGGCCACCCTTACGGATTACGTCCGAGACCGTCCGGATCGACTCTTCTACCTGCTTCATGCTCTTCCCGCCGGTGCAGACGACCTTGCCGGAGCGGAACAGCAGGATGGCGGTCTTGGGCTGCTTGAGTCGGTAGATCACGCCCGGGAACTGCTCGGGTTCGTACTCGGCCCCGTCGAGGGTCAAGGCGACCAATTGCAGGTCGAGTTCGTCACCCAGGCTGGTGGAGGCCACTACGTTCTCGATTCGTACTCGCGTCACGGGTGTATTTATAGTATTTAAACGTCTATTTAAAGACCTCCCTCCCCGAATCTTCCGGCGTTCGCCCCGTCCCAGGACTAATTAACCCTCGACTCGGAGGCGACCCGGCCCCCGGTCTTGCCGGTCGACGGAGCTTGGCCTCCACACAAAGGCGACCGCGAGCGCTCCGAGGAGCACCGCAACCAGATACACCCACAAATCCGCATACGACCCCGAGATCACCGCGGGGGCGATCGTGCGAGCCGGGTTGAGGGAACTCCCCGTGAGGGGTCCGATAACGTAGGTGGAGACTCCGACGGCCAGCGGAGGCAGCGCGAGCCGCCAGCGGCGAGGTCCTTCGCCCCGGTCGGACAGAAGAAAGACGGTGGCCAGCAGGACCGCGGTGAAGGTGGCCTCGCAAGCGAACAGGACCGGCGGGTTTGTCGACGAGAGTGTGCTCCCGAGATGGGCCTCTGTGCCGAGGAAGAATGCCACGAACGCCGAACCCGCAAACGCGCCCGAGAACTGTCCGAGGACGTAGACCGGGGACTCGGCCCACGCGATCCGACCGCTCACTGCCAAGCCCAGGGTGACCGCCGGGTTGAGGTGAGCGCCCGAGACGCGGACGAAGAGGACGATTGGAACGAACACTGCAAAGAACCACGCGGCGGCGAGTTCCCACTGGGGAACTCCCCCGCTTCGAGCCGAAAGAACGATCGCGCCGGTGCCGATCGCGACCAGGAGGGCCGTCCCCCCAAATTCCGCGAGGAACCGTTTCCCGAGACCCGGGTTCACCGAGGGGCTCTCCCGACGAGAGTCGCCGCCCGGCGGTCAGCGAGGACCAGTTCGGTCCGCAAGCCCCGAACGAGTCCGACGATCCGGTCGCGGACCTGTCGGAACCCGTCATCACCCAGTGTCGCGGGGTCGGGGAGGGCCCAGTCCCGGAGCTCGAGAGTCTTCAGACGAGCGGGACAGCTCGCGTCATCGAGGCAACCCATGGTGACCCGGACGCGGGCACTGTCCATCATCTCCGCAGTCAAGAGCTGGGGAGGGTGAGGCGGAAGTTCGAATCCCAGTTCGCGGAGCACCACCCCGGTCCGAGGGTTGGCGGCCGAAGCCGGCTTCGTTCCGGCCGAGACCGCGGCCCAGCCCTCCGGGGGATGGGCATTGAAGATCGCCTCGGCCATCAACGAGCGACCCGAATTCCCGATACAGATGAACAGGACTATCTTGGGGTCCGTCAAGGGCGGGCCCCTCCCGGTTTCGTCGCTCGGACCTCGCCCGGCACGACCCCGAGGTCCGCTTGGGGGCGGAGGGAGTCCCGCGACGGGTCTTCCCCGCGGACCGAGATCTCGATGGATTCGAACCCGGCCGATCGCAGACGTTCGGTCACTTCCTTCTCGGTAAGTGCCCCCGAAGAACACGAGGCCCACTGATTCGGGTCCGCTCGAACGGCGTCGGGGATAGGCCAAGTCGCGAGAACGTCGGCGACCGCGAGCCGTCCGCCGGGCCGGAGGACCCGGAACGCTTCGCGGTAGACTTCTCCCTTGTCCGGGACGAGATTGATCACGCAGTTCGAGAGGACGACGTCGACCGAGGCATCGGCCACCGGCAGGTGCTCGATCTCCCCCAGACGGAACTCTACGTTCGTGCGGCCGTGGGCACGTGCGAGAGACCGCGACCGGGAGATCATCTCCGGGGTCATGTCGACGCCGATCACCCGACCGGTCGGGCCCACTCTTTCGGCGGCGAGGAAACAGTCGACCCCCGAGCCGCTGCCGAGGTCAAGGACCACTTCGCCCGGACGCAACGGGGTGAGTCGGGAAGGGTTACCGCAACCCAGGCCGAGGTTCGCGCCCTGTGGGACGGTCGCGAGTTCCGAAGTCGTGTAGCCGTCCGAACAACATCCCCCTTCGGTCGCGAGCGAGGAGGAGCTCTCCGAAGAACAGCCACCGGACGAGGACCCTCCACCACAGCAACTGGTCGCACCGTCGCGAGCGATGTCCCCATAGCGATCTCGGACCGCGCGCCGGAGGGTCTCCCCATCACTTCCGGTATCGTTCATGGTAGCTCCGCGAGCGTTCCCGGCTTCAGCGCGTAGTACATCCACTTCCCTCGTCGCCGGGCGGTCACGATTCCGGCCGAGGTGAGCACCGACATGTGGTGGCTGACCGTGGCGTGGGTGAGGCCGAGCGCGGCCTGGATCTCGCAGGCACAGAGTTCCCCCTCTCGACGGAGGATCGCGACGGCGGTCAGGCGCTGCTCGTCGGAGAGCGCGCGGGCTCGAGTGAGGGCCTCGGTAAATCGAGTGCCCTTGGCGACCTTCTTCCCCATCCCCTGATAACGAGGCAGACAGCACGCACCGTCCGAACCGGTCAACCTCCCCAATCGGCCGATGAGGCCGTTCTCGAGCTTGGTCGACGACATCATGTTGACGCAGGTCAACACGATATATGTAGATGTCTATCGACATGTAATGGGGATCGATCGTTTAGATCCGGGACCGACCGAAAGGTCAGATCCCAAGAACGTGGACCGGTCGGTCCGAGGTTCTCGAGCGCAGCGTGACGGCGCGCCGGAGCACTAACTGTCGCCGGACTTTCCCTTGGCCCCTTTCCGGCGCGCGGACCTCTTGCTCGATTCGGAGGAGCCGGCGGCCATCTCGGGCGGGGGCGGCGGAGGGGGCGGCATTGCCGGGGGCGGCGGGGGAGCGGGCTGGTCGGG
>DATEQS010000031.1:0-8511 GCA_035272385.1 Thermoplasmata archaeon | reverse complement strand
TCGACGCCGATCCCCCGCCCCCGGGGGACTTCGAGCGTGCTGCCGGGTCCGAGGACGAACGGGGGGTCGGTGATGTCCTCGAGATAGTAGCGGTCGCTCGCGGAGAGGTCGCCGGAGAGAACGAACGGAGGCGTCGATGCGAGCGCGACGTTGTGCGCTCGCCCGATCCCCGATTCGAGCATCCCTCCCACCCATGACGGCACTTTGCTTCGCCGGGCGGTCCGTGCGAGGGAGGCCCCGACCCCGATCCCACCGACCCGGGCGACCTTCACGTTGAGGCTCGTTACGGCGCGCGCCTCCAGCGCGTCCTCGAGGGATGGCTCGTCCACAATCGATTCGTCGAGGCACACCCGGAACGAGGCGCCGCGCGCGAGTTCGGCGTGGGCCCGAATGGCGCGAGCCGCGAACGGTTGCTCGACCTGCGCGACCCCGTATTTCTCGGCCCAGGCACGGATCGGGGCCACCGAGCGGTTCGGATACGCCTGGTTCGCGTCGACCCACAACTCGACGTCCGGGTATTCGCGCCGGACCGCCGCGACGGGGAGCGCGTCCCACCCGGGGGCCACCTTGAGCTTGATCCGCCCGTAGCCCGCTTCGAGATAGCGCCCCACCCGATCGACCAGTTGGGAGACGCTGGGCTGGATCCCGACACTCACTCCGACCCGAATCCGTCGTCGCCGTCCCCCCAGGGCCTCGGAGAGGGAACGGCGCGCGGACCGGGCCCGCAGGTCGTGAAGTGCGAGCTCGACCGCCGCCTTCGCCATAGGGTTGCCTCGGAACCGGACCACTCCCCGGGAGAACGATTCCGGCGTCGGATCCTCGAGCCGAAACAGGATGGGAACCAAGCGTTCGGCGATCATCCATCGGGCGGTCGCCACGCTCTCCGACGAGTAGAGAGGGTCGGCCGCCGCCGCGCACTCCCCCCAACCTTCCTCTCCGTCCTTCGTCGCCAAACGCACGATGAGGAAGCGACGATTCTTCTCGACGCCGAAGCTCGTCTCGAACGGCTCGACCAGGGGCAACTCGATTTCGTCGAGGCGCAGAGATGCGAGACGCATTGGTACCGGGCCATGACCTCCCCGGATACATAAGTCGGGGACAACGGCCGGCTCCGAGAGAGCGCGCGGCCGCGAGGCTTTATCTCCCGAGGTCTCGTCGGGCCGCCCCACCTTTGGGCCCGTAGCTCAGCTCGGTAGAGCAGGCGGCTCTTAACCGCAAGGTCAGGGGTTCGAATCCCCTCGGGCCCGTCGACGTCCAAGGTGGAGAGCCTTCGGGCGGAGGTGGGCAGCCAAGCTTACTTTCGATTGGAGGACGGGCTCGCGCTCGTGAGTATCCCCTCGACGACCTCCGACTTGGCATCCGCGTAATTTTGGACGTACTTCCAGGTCCGGCGGGCGAGCTCGCGCTTGGTCGTTGCGTAGAGTTTCCGCGTCTCCGGGTTCGTGCGCAGCAGGTCCCGGAACGTGAGCATTCGGTCGATCTCCGTCGCCCCCGTAGAGAACACGTGGAGGTTGATGTTCGTATCCGGTCCCTTGAAGAGGCGATGCTGGTGCCAATCGGGCTCGCGAATTCGGAGCACGTAACCCTCGGCCTCGAGCGCCGGGACATAGGAGGACTCGTCCGCGGAGTCCGCGACGACGAGCAGGATATCGACAATCGGTTTGGCCGCGAGGTCGGGTACCGACGTCGAACCAACATGCTCGAGTCGAATCGCCCGATGACCGAGCGCCTTCCGGATCCTCCGCTCCTCCCGGGAAAACAGCTCGGGCCAGTTCGGGTCGTATTCACAAAGGGTGATGGGTGCATCGTGCCGTAGGGGTTCACCTATCGTGACCCGGCGAAGCTGTTCCTCGGTCATGGGATTCGGGGAGTTGTGCGGCTCGACCCCCCCAAGTGTTTTTCTCGGCAAACCCTCGTCCCCCCTTTGCACGGGATTATACCGGCCCGCCGATAAACTCCCTCGGGCCAGGGACTGACCGTTGCAGGTGCCCCGCAGGATTCGGGCTGGCGAGGAAGACGAACTTAGGAAGTCGCGTCGGTAATCTCGGCGAGGGCGCGATCGAGTCTATCATCGCTCGCAAGAATCGTCCAGGGGTCGATTTTGATGGTGCGGAGGATAGCCGAAACGATCCACGGGTCCTCCGCAAAACGGGCCCGAATGGCCGCCTCACTGATCGAGTTGACAATGAGCAGGGCTCGGTGAACTGATCCGTCCCCGAGGGGCCCGGCGAGCACGATGAATTCCTCGCGAACCAGCGCGTTGACGAACGCAGCGTGTTCGGCCCATTTGGGCTGGTCGCGCATCGAACGGCCGAGGACCCAAGACGGTCCTTGCTCGTTAATCACCGCGAAGTACGACATTCTCGCTCCCGATCCATCATCTGATGGAGGGACTCGGTCCTCCCAAGGCGGGGGCCAGATAGGCCTTCCGGAGCAAGAGGGTGGGGTATCCGGGAGCGAATGACGGGGATAGGAGCCAAATCACCCCTTCCAAACATTAACAAACGGGATTTCCTTTCTGCTTGGTCGGGTCGGGGGGCCCCGAGGACGCCCCTCGGCGGGCCAGATGACGGTCAAGTCTCGTGGACGCACACCTCCTCGGAAGTCGCGGAGGAGTCCCCTCCGCGCCCCGTCGGAGCGTCGTCGGCCGGATCGTGTTATGGTCATGAACCTCGAGTTCCGGATCGAGCCCGGGGTCTGGTTGTCGAGGTTCACTCGGCGGCACCCGGAGCTGGTCGTTCAGGCGCTCAGCCTCATGGCCGCCCCCGAGGACACCATCCTGGCCGAGTACGATGTCCTCGGTCCCCCCCAGGATTGGACGAAAGAAATCGCCTCGTTTCCGGACGTGGTCGATGTCGAACGCCTCGGCGTGCTTCCCGACCTGGGGAGATACCGGGTCCGGTACCTTGAGACGCAAGTGTTCGCGCTCCATCAGAAATTTGAGATCCTCATCCGCTACCCCGCATCGGCCAAGGGCGGGATTGGAACGAACTTGTTGGTCGGTCGACGGTCCCAGCTCCGTCGCCTAGTTTCTGCCCTCCGCAGCACAGGAAACGCCCCCCGCCTCCTCTCGCTCGACCGATATTCCCTCCGCTCGACCTATGAACCGCGTGTGGTGACCCTTACTCCTATTCAACGGGCCCTTTTCCGCCAAGCTCTCTATTCCGGTTATTACGAGGTTCCGCGCCGAATCACGCTCACCGGTCTCGCCGAGAAGGTTTTGCGGAGCAAATCGTCGGTTTCCCACACACTTGCCATCGTCGAGCGCAAACTCGCGGAGACCGCACTAGAGGCCCCGAATTAGTCTCGATAAACGAACCTGTTCGAAGGTACCCTATCCCCCTACATCGGGTGCCGCAGGGGAGGAGGCCTCAAGGACACGCCGCCGGGCGTGCCGGCGGCGCGCCCGCGTCGCGTTCGGTCCGGGAAGCCCGCCTCACCGAGGGAAGATGGGACGGCTTGGTCGGTCCGACTCGAGACTTCGTCTCGGGTCTCCGCGTGGCCCTGGTCGCTGGCCCTCCTTCTCGGGCCAGGTGAGGCCCCGGTGAGCTCGCTCCCGCATCAAAGCCTTCCTCCCCCGGACGGCAGAGCGCGGCTCATTTCCTCCGAAACCGCCGTTCCCGTGAGGTGTCGTTGCGGGACTCGAGTCGAGAGCGGCGGCACGGTCCTCTCAATCACCGGTCTTACCAGGTCTCTCGAGGGGCTTTTTCACGATGTGATCTTCTGTTCCCCCACGTGCGCTCGTGCGTTCTGTCTCGAGTCACTGGAGACGCTCGACTCGCTCGACAATGTGGATGCGAGGGCGACGGTCTCGGACCTTCACGACCTCGCGATGGAGGTCGCGACGACGTTGGTCGCGATCCTCGGCAAATAATCGAACCTCCGCGACTCACCCCCGGGACCTCCGACTCAGGAAGAGCGGGTAGAAGCGGGGAGCTGAGTAGGGTGCCCGGGCGTCTCGGAGGATTCCTCTGAAGCCCAGTTTCATTCTGGATGGTGATTCCTTATGGGGCAGTATCACCTGCGCGCGGGCATGACCGGCACTATGCCCTGGTCCTCAAGCGCGCCCACCACACTGTCGAACGACCCCTCGGAGATGCTCCAGCGAATTGAACGGAATACCGCGAGCACGCTCAGTTGGGTCAAAATCGTATTTGCCGTCGTCATCCTGTTCGGCGTGCTCATTGCGGTCGGCTTCTAACCCCGAACTCGAGGGAGAGGCTCCTCCGGCCGTACATGCCCGCGGTTTCCTCCCGCCACTTCCGGATCGAGACCCTCGCGAAGGGAGTGCACGCGGCCATCGCCTCGCCAGAAGGTTTTGGTCTTTGTAACGCGGGAATCGTCGACCTCGGAGACGAGACGGTCGTCTTCGACACGATGCTCACCCCGATGGCGGGACAGGATCTGGTCAAAGCCGCCGAACGAGCGACCGGCCGGCGACCCGCATGGGCGGTCAACAGTCACTGGCACGGAGATCACATCTGGGGAAACTCCGAGTTCGTGGGTAGCCACATCGTCTCGAGCCGAACGGTTCGCGCGAACATCCTACAGTTCAGCCGTCCGCAATTCACGAGAAACCGAATCGAGATGCAACGGGAGTTGCGCGTGATCGATGGTTCGAAATCTCCCTACCCCAAACTGGATCGACCGATTGTCCGGGCCTGGTTCGAGGGAGTCGTCCAAACCCCGCGGTCTCATCGGATCGTTCCCCCGGACGTCACGTTCGAAGACTGTTTGGTCCTGGAGGGGTCCCGGCGATCACTTCACCTCATCACGTACGGCGGTGGCCACTCCCCCAGCGACGTGTTCGCGTACCTGCCGGACGAAGGAATCCTGTTCAGCGGTGACCTCGCGATTCGTGGATTCCATGCCTCGGTCGGCAATGGTTGGCCAACGCGGTGGGTTTCCATCATTCGAAGGATGGAGCGACTGGGCGCGGGGACCGTCGTGCCCGGCCACGGACCCCCGGGCCCGCGGAGCGTCCTCTCGAACACCCGGGACTACCTCACCGCGGTCGACCGGATCGCCCGCACGGCACTCCGCGACAAGACCCCCTCTCGGGAACTCGCGCGGGTCCCGGTCCCACAGCGGTTCCGCCGATGGAGATTCTCCTTCTTCTTTCCGGAGAACCTCCTTCGAGCGTACCGACTGGCACGGGTGGGTGTCGCGCGCCATTAGATCGGCTGAATCGAGTCACGTTCGAGGTGCAATGGGCATTGCACCCACAATCAGCGGAAGGTACCCGACCGGGATTCCGAACCAACCGTCGGGAAACCTCTATAACGGCCGAAATCCGCTAACATTAGCACTCACCCATGCGTTCTGCTCGCAAACCACTCACAGGGATCCGCCGTTTGCCCCTCGCGTTCTGGCCGGCGATCTTTGTTTTGTTACTTGCTTCGATACTCTCCGTGGGCCTCGGACTCCCTCCGACACCCAACGCGAGTCATGCGCAAGATGCCATACAGTCAGCGGTCGTCGGCATTCAGCACAAACCTATACCATTCTTCCCGGTCCACGTCCGTCCTATCGGGGTCACGGTTCCTGCTGTGATCAATCCCCTATCGGGGTACAGCTCGGAGCCCGCCCCGATGGGAATTGGAGATTTTGGAGTCGGAGCGGGGGGCAATCCGTACACGTACAACACGACCGAGTTTCTCGGGAACTTTTCTTGGCAAAGCCTCAACATGAACAACGGGGGCGACACCTCCTTCAGCGACCAACTGAACGTGGTCCTCGAATTCGCCCAAGGCGGGTCGACCTACGCGTATTGGATCCAAGACGTCGCCTTCATGGATAGCGCCACCGGAGACCTGGGCTTCGAGAACAACATTTGGAATTTCAGCTCGGGGAGCTACTGTCTTTCGAACTCGGCCCTCAGTGGAAACGGTACGGTCTATCCGATCTCCGGGTGCGAAGGATACTACGCGGTCGGGGCGTCCTCCCAACCCGGAGCCAACGAGGTCATGCCCTCGCCGGGCGATTTCTCGTTGCTGGTTCGCTCCTACTTCTCGGGCGGCGGACTTCCTGAGGTCGCTTTCGAGTACTGGGACGGAGTGACTTCCTACGAGGTCACCTACGACAACGTCGTTTGGCCTTGGGCCCACTCCGTCACCTTCGACCACGGCTTCTATGTCGATGGCAATGCTACCGCGCCGAGCGGAAATTTCTACGATGCGGAACTTTCCATCGGAGGTCCGGGCGGCGGGTCCGCCACGATCGCGCAGAGCGTCACGAATATCGGCTCGCGACTGTTCCTCTGGAACGGCCACAATCTGGAAGCCCCCCGCTCCGTTTGGAACTTCGGAGCCGACACCGCCGAGGCTATCAGCAACGTCCAGTCGTTCTTCACCCATGATCCAGATGGGACACCCCATACCACGCAGCTCAACGGCACGGCTCGGAACGCAACTCCGGGGAAAGCCTACGATCAGGGCCGGGTGGGGATCCTCGCGGTTTCAGCGCCGACCATCTCGAGCGGCACGGTCTGGGTGAACGGGACCACTTGGAACTTCCAGGCGGACCAGCTGGCCCTCACCCTCGCTCCGGGAATCTATCCCGTTTGGGTGAATTCGACCTCGCAGCACAATGACCTCGGTAACTGCCGGATTATCGCGGGCCAGACGAAGAGCATCACCCTTCCGGGGGGCTGCGGACTCTCGGTGGGGACCCCGATGGGGACCCCATCAGGGGTCGATGTCGGACAAACGGTCGTTTTCCAGGCCACTCTTCTCGACCCCGGCTCCGGCGGAGATACGTACAATTGGGGCTCCTTGGCGGCCGGACTCAATTGCGCGCCTTCCACGACCAATTCGATTTCCTGCCAGCCCACGACGCAGGGCACGTACGCGGTGTCGGTCACCGTCACGGACTCGGACTCGCAAACGAACACGAGCGGAACGCTCGAGTTCACGGTGGACTCAGACCCGGTCGTCGGTACTCCCAACGCGAACCCGACCACCGTGGAAACGGGAGCTCCAGTCACGTTCACGGCATCTCCTTCGGGGGGCTCGGGAGGCTACTCGTACAGCTGGACGCACCTCCCGACCCCCTGCACCGCTGCCTCCTCCGCCGCACCCACCTGCCATCCGTCGACCGCGGGCACGTACGCCGTATCGGTCAGCGTCACCGACTCGAACGGATACGAGGTGACGAGTTCGACCCTCGATTACACTGTCGCTGCAGGCCCGTCGGTCAGCATCCCTACCGCAACACCCGCGGGTCCCATCGATCTAGGGGGGCAGGCCAATTTCTCGGCCACTGCGAGTGGGGGCGTGGGCCCGTACAGCTACTCGTGGCAGAACCTTCCCACCGGATGTACGTCCGCCAATCTCCCTATCCTTGAATGCCGCCCCACTGCTTCGGGAACCGCCTCCGTCACCGTTTCGGTCACGGACTCGCTCGGCGGGCACATCATCAGCGGAATCCTTTCCTTCACCATCAACGCGGCGGTCAAGATCGGATCTGTCACATCCACCCCGGCCGCGATCGACCTCGGCCGAAACGTCACGCTCTCCGCGACCGGCATCACGGGCGGATCTGGAATCTACGACTACTCCTGGTCGGACCTCCCTTCGGGATGTGCCACGGCCAACAATCCCTCGATCGTCTGCGCCCCCAGCAAGACGGGAACCTTCGCACCGAACGTGACCGCCCGCGACACGCTGGGCGGTAACGCCACCGCGGGTACCACGTTCATCGCCGTTCCCGACCCGTCGGTCGGGGGCATCGGGGTTTCCCGCGCGGGCGCGGACCTCGGACAGACCGTGAACTATTCGGGCCAAGGTCTCACGGGCGGAATCGGAGGCTACCGGTACGCCTGGACCGGTCTTCCGACCGGCTGCTCGTCCGCGAATTCGTCGAAGCTGGTTTGCACTCCCACGGACATAGGGAGGTTCTCGGTCACCCTGAGCGTGACCGATGCGGATCACGTCTCCGGGAGCCTTACAATCCAGTACATCGTCTACGCCCTCCCCGTCGCGGCCCCCCCGACCATTTCTTCGGGGACTCCTTTCGTGGGGCAAACGTTCGACCTGACCACGAGCGTGAACGAGGGGTCGGGTAACTTCAGCTACGCATGGACGGGCCTCCCGCCCGGTTGTTCCTCGGCGAATAGCTCCACCATCGCGTGCACCCCTACCCTCAATGGAACGTTCGGGATCGTGGTCACGGTGCGGGACTCCAATGGAGGGTCCGCGACAAGCGCCGCGCTTTCACTCACGGTCGAACCCCGCGTCGTGCCCCCCGCTTCCGCTGAGCCCCCCTACCTCCTGATCGCGGGACTCGTCGTGCTGGCAGCTGCGGTGGCGACCGCGGTCGTTCTGGTCCGTCGCCGGAAGCGAGCAACGCCACCGCCATTGGGGTAGCTGGGTAATCGGCAGGATTCGCCCTACTGAAGGGAAAGCGGGGGAGTGAATCCCCCGTACGGACCTGTGCCAATGACCACGAAGGTAAGTCCCTCGCCCAGGGGATTGTTGGTTCCCACATCGAGGATGATAACGTCGGAGACCA
>DATEQS010000030.1:0-5867 GCA_035272385.1 Thermoplasmata archaeon | reverse complement strand
CTCCGCGTTCGGCGCGGTGACGTTCCCCGGTCAGCACGCGGTCATGGTATCGTACCCCGCCGCGAGCGCTCCGCTGGGAGGCCGGGCTCCGGCCCCCGGGGGGCGGGTGGTGCCGGTACCAATGGGACCGCGGGCAGTAGGCGTAGTCCGCTAGGTCGGACGGTGAGGTCCAGCCGTCGTCGGACTCCATGCGACGCAACGCGCGTCGTAGCGAGGCTTACCGATTCCGCTGCACGCGCACGCCGGTGCGGGGTCGTTCACTCGGGGGCCGGGGTCTCGGCCTTCTTCCGAGGGCGTCGGGGCTTCGCCGCGGGGGCCAGGGTGGCCGGCTCCGCGATCGCCGGGGTCTCCGTCGGTGCGGCCTCGACGGCCGGCGCGGCCGCCGCCGGGACCGGAGGGGTGACCTCGGGCGGCCGAGCCGTCGGTGGCCGCGCCTGGCGCAGTCGTCCCGCTCTCGGCGCGGACGGGCCCGCGGGGGCCTTCTGGGCGCTCGAGCGGTCCGCCGCGCGCTTCAGCTCGTGCGCGCGGGTCCACTTGAAGCGGTGACCGACGCGGCCGAGGTGGAGCTGCTGCTTGCGGCAGGAGGAGGTGCAGAAGTTGAAGACCTGGCCGTCCCGCTTGATGAACATCATGCCGGTGCCCGGTTCGATCTCCCGGGCGCAGAACGAGCACTGGCGTTTGACGACCATCGACGTTCCTCGCTACCTACCGGACGGAGAGCTTGCGCGCCTCGCGCGCCGTCTCGCGCAGGATCAGGACGTCCCCGAGGCGGATCGGGCCGGCGACGTTGCGGGTGATGATCTTGCCGCGGTCGCGACCGGCGAGCACGCGGACCTTCACCTGCGTCGCCTCCCCGGCCATGCCGGTACGTCCGACGAGCTCGACGACCTCGGCCGGCGAGCCCTTCTCTTCCGCCATCGACTTTCCCTGTCCGCGGTCCCGTCACTACTTCTTGAGGGTCGGGAATGCGGCGACGAGCTCCTCGAGGAGGGTCCGGGCCTCGCCCGCCTCCACGACCGCGACGCTCGCCGCGGACTTCGAGAGGCCGGCCGACTGGCCGAGGCGTTGCTTCTTCGGGACGTAGAGGTAGGGGATCCGCTTCTCTTCGCAGAGCATCGGAACGTGGACGAGGATCTCGACCGGGTCGACGTCCTCGGCCATGATGACGAGCTTCGCTTCCGAGCGCTCGCTCGATTTCGTCACTTCGTTCGTGCCGACCCGGATCTTTCCGGTCTCGCTCGCGACTTGCACGAGCTGCAGGGCCTTGTCGGCGAGGTCGCTCGGGGTCTCGAATCGCACGTAAATCGGTCGCGCCATGGTTCCTCGCGTCAGCGGAACCCCCTTATCGGGGGGTCCTCGGCTCACGGGTGGGGCCTGCTACGGGCTGCGCTATTTAACTCTGCGCAGAGCGAGGGGCTTCCACGGCCCGTACGTCGGAGAGGAAATCAAGGGTCCGTCGCCACGCGTCGGCGGCCGCGGCCGGGTCGTGCCCTTCCCAGCCCGGTCGGTGGAACGCGTGCCGGACCCCCGGATACAGCTCGAGCGAAACGCGCTTTTTCGCGCGGAGCGCGGCGGGCATGAATTCCGTGAGCGCCCACGGGGTGATCCGTTCGTCCTCGGACCCGAGGAGGACGAGGACCGGACCGCGAAGGCCCGAGACGTCCTCGACGTGGGCGATCTTCCCGTAGTAATCGACCGCGAAGTCGAAGGGACGGTGGCAGGCGCCGAGGAGCGCGTATCCCCCGCCCATGCAGAAGCCGAGCGTCCCGACACGGGCCGGACCCGTCAACCGCCCGGCGAGCTCCCCGCGGGCCTCCTCGAGGACGGCGAGCACCCCCTCGTCGGTGAGGGTTCCGGCGATCTCCCTACCTTCCTCGACACTCGCGGGCGTCTTCCCTCCGAAGAGGTCGACCGCCGCGGTCGGGATCCCCGCCGCGACGAGCGCCTCCGCGACCGAACGGACGTACGGTCCCCGCCCGTAGATGTCGTGGATGAGCACGACGCCGAGCGTTCCACCGGTGCCGAGCAGTTCCGCGCGACTCTTCGTCGCTCCCATGAAACGTCGCTCCGCGGAGGCCGAGCACGCGCGTCTTCAAGAACTATTGGACGGGGCGCCCGCGAACGAGGCCGGCGAGAACTCGGGGTGGGCGGCAAAGTAGCGTCGCGCGGGCTCGACGAGGCGGTCAAGGGACTCGACGACGGCTCCCTTGAGGTCCTGGGGATGGAGGCGGCCTTCGGACCAGCTCGCGAGGAACTCCTTCTCGTCCGTGAACTCGAGCGGCCCGCCGTACTTCGCGGGTCGGTCGACCCGCAATCGGCCTTCCCACGGCAGGACGATGTGGCGGACGATCTCGACGACCGGGTTCCCCTGCACCTCCTTCGCCGGGCAGAAGGCGCCCTGCAGGCGCTCGGTGATCATTGCTCGGTCCGCGGAGATCGGAAGGCCCGAGCCCGGGTCGGACTTCGACATCTTCCGTTCGACCGTTCCGTCGGTCGGGTTCATCCGGCCCCCGCCGCGCAGCGACGAGAGGAGGGCCGTGTGGACGGCCACCGGTACCGGCCAGTGGTAATGGTGCGCCACCTCCCGGGCGAGGACGTGGGCCCGGCGCTGGTCCATGCCGCCGTACGCGATGTCGACGGGGAGCTCGAAGATGTCGGCGGCCTGCATCGCCGGATAGAAGAGCCGGGAGGTATCGAGGTCCGACTCCTCCTCGCCCCGGCCCATGATCGACATCGCGCGCTTCGTGCGGGCGAGGCTGGTCGCCTTCGCGACCCGCACGACCCTCGCCCAATAGTCCGAGGAACCGGTGAGCTCGTGCGCCCAGCGGAACCGGACGCGCTCGGGGTCGGCGCCGAGCGCGACGAACGACGCCTGCATGTAGCGCCCGGCCGCCGTGATGCGGGCGAGGTCGCCGTCGAGCTTGTCGTTGATCCAGGCGTGCCAGTCGGCCAGGAAGACCGTGACGTCGCATCCGGCCTCCGCGAGGTCGAGGATCTTGCGCGTCGTGATGAGGTGGGCGACGGTGAGCGAGCCGGAGGGCTCGAAGCCGATGTACGCTCGGGGGTGGGCCGTACTGCCGAGGAGGGTCCGGACCTCCTCCTCGGTAACGACCTCCTCCGTGTTCCGGACGACCCGGCGCACGCGTTCCTCTAGGTCCATCGCCGAGACGGAGAGCCGGCCGTATTTATCGGATAGAGGTCGGCCGCCCGCCGGCGGACGCGGTCGGTTCGTGCGCGCCCGGGGTTATTAAGACCCCCCTAGCTGCTAGTATCTATCCCCCGCCCATGGATGGTTCGACCGACACCGTAGCGCCCCTCGCTGCGCCGGCAGGCTCTCCGGCCGAGGAGCTCGCTCGCTCGCTCGGCGTGAGCGTCGATACGGCCGAGCGACTCGTGAAGGCCGGCCACACGAACGTCTCCGCGGCCCGGGAACTCTCGAACGAGGCCCTGGCCGAGCTCGGGATCTCCTCCGAGGAGGCCGCGCGGGTCCGGACCCCTCACGATCGAGGCGCCGGCCCGATCGACTCCGACCGGATCGTCGAGCGCTGGGCCGGCACTGTCCGCCGTAGCGACCGGGGTCGCCGGCGACGACCCGCGCTCGCCCAGAAGGAGTCGACCGACGTGCTGCGGAAGTGGGTGGACGGCGACGACCGCGCGATGGAGGACTGGATCCGCTCCTCCGAGGCCGACCGACCGATCCCCGCGGCGCCGGTGGCGCCCGCCCCGGCCCCGAGACCCGCCGAAGGTCCCGCCGCTCCCTCTCCCGCCGAGATCGCTGCGACCGCGCCTGTCCTCGAACGCGAGGAGACGGTCGTGCGATGGCTCACCGGACTTCTCGACCGCGTCAAGAGCGACCAGTTCGACCCGTCCACGATGATCCAGGAGGTCCAGGACCTCCAACGCCAGCTGTTCGACGAACGGGCGAAGCGGAAACAGCTCGAGGACGAGGTCGAGCACGTGAAGCGCGGCTCGATCGCCGTCATCAAGTACGTCCGCTCGCGCGAGGCGAAGGAGCGGGAGCTCGCGCTCCGGTCGAAGGACGACGAGCTCGCCGAGCTCAAGCTGCGGCTGCTCGCCCTCGAAGGAGTGGACGGACAGAACGCGCCCGATGCCGCCGCGCTGGCCCGTGCCCGGGTCGAGGCGCCGGCGACGACCGTCGACGCGGCCGATACCGTCGAGAAGGCGACCCACGAGCTCGACCAGCGCCTGCGCGAGGAGTTCTCCCAACGCGAGCACGAGTACATCGAGCGGGAGACGGAGCTGCGTCGCCGCATCGTCCAGCTCGAGGGGGACGTTCGCAGCCTTTCGAGCCAGACCGAGCTCGCCCGCGACCGCGAATCGATCCTGACGCAGGAGCGGGGCCCGGTCGGCGAGGAGCTCTCCCGGCGTCTCGAGGAGGTCCAGCAGCGGGACCGCGACCTCGTCGCGCGCGAGAACGAGCTGAGGACCCGCTTCGAGGAAATCCGGATCAACGCCGAGGAGAACACACGTAGAAGCGGCGTCCTCGAATTCAAGGAAGGAGAGCTCGCGGCCTACGACCAGCAGTTGCAGACGCGCCGGCAGGCGCTCGACATCGAGGCCCGCCGCCTCGAGGAGCTCCGCCGCGAGGTCGGTCCGACCGGTGCGGGAGTGGGCGACGAGGCCCGCCGCGTCGAGGACCTGCGCCACCAGCTCTCCCAGAAGGAGGCAGAGCTCCGGGCGCGCGAGGGCCAGCTGCGCGAACGCCTCCAGGAGCTCGAACGCATGAGCGGCGCCACCGCCGAAGCGGAAGCGGAGAAGATGCACGCCGAGGCGGTCGCCTCGGTCTCCGAAGCGAAAGTGAAGAGCGGGGTCCGACGCCTGGACGACCTGCTCTACGGAGGGTTCCCCGTCGGCGCCCAGATCCTCGTCAACGGTCCGGCGCACACGGGAAAGGACGTGCTCGCCCGCCTCTTCTCGGCGGAAGGGCTTCGGCTCGGCATCCCGTCGATCTGGGTCGTCACCGACAAGACGTACCTCCAAGTCCGCGAGGACCTCGCCGGCCTCTACAACGGCTTCGCCGAGGCGGAGAAGAAGGGCATGATCCGCTACGCGGACCTGTACTCCCGCTCGGTCGGCGCCGCCCCGACGGGCGTGGGCGTGCGGTTCCTCTCCTCCACCGACAAGAGCCTCCTCGACCAGTTGTCCCAGACCGTCAACTCCTTCGCGGAGGAGTTCAAGGAGAAGTTCCCGACGTATCGGCTCATCTTCGAGTCGGTCTCGACCGTCACTGCTTACCTCGACACCGCCGCGACGTTCCGATTCCTGCAGCCGTTCGTCGGCCGCCGGAAAATCGACGGAGCCGTCGGCTACTACGAGCTCGACAGCGGCATGCACTCCGAGAGCGACCTCGAGACGCTCGAGCACATGGTCGACGGCTCGATCAACCTCAAGATCGAGCAGATGAAGACGCTCCTCGCCATCCGCGGGATCGGGGAGGCCCAGGCGCGTTCGTGGGTCGGCTACGGGTTCACGAAGCGCTCGTTCAACCTGGGGTCGTTCTCCCTCGAGCACATCCGATAACGCCCCAAGACGGCTGACGTCCGCCGATTTCGCAAGGCCAAGACCTATGTACGAGCCCCGGCGTCGACTTTCCGCTAGGCTCGACCGGGGGGGTGGGCGTCCCCTTACACACCGAAACCGTCCTTAGCGGGGGTGACAGGCAGGAGCGACATTCGGACGAACTGTGCGTCTCGTGGCGCCTCGTCGACGCTCTGTTCCGCCGGGCCGCGGGTGTTGCGACGGGCGCTCGGAGGAGCGCCCTAGCGGCTATCCATCACGGGCATCGGGTCAGGTCCTGACGGGAGCAGCCTTACCGTGACCCGTCGACGCTGGCGGGGCGACGGGGC
>DATEQS010000029.1:0-67641 GCA_035272385.1 Thermoplasmata archaeon | reverse complement strand
GACTACTACTCGGTGGGCTACGAGGTCGGGCAATCGATCGACCAGTCGCTCATCTACTTCAACGGGACCGACTCGGGCCAAACCCCGGACAACTTCGTTGCGGGGGCCGCGACGTGCGTACCCGGCAGCCCCCAGTGCGGGACGCTCTACGGCGGGAACACCCTCGTTAAGGGTAACGACTACACCTTCGCGATCGACCCCGCGGCGCACTTCTACGACCCGTACACTGGGAAGAGCCGCATGATCTACCCGTCCGATGTGATGTTCAGCATCATTCGGGCAATCATGTACACGCAGGTGGCGACCGTCACGGGCTACTATGTCGGGTTCGACATCGCGGGTCCTCTGGTCCCCTACGCAGGTCTCGCTCCGTCGGACGTGAACGCGGCCTGGGACCTCGGTCCCGCCGCAGCTCCCCTCCACTTCCCGTACAACAACACGCCCTACTGGACGCTGAGCGCGTTTGCGGTGAACGACACCGCCTACTGCCCGTCGGCGGCGATGGCAGCCAACGGCTGCATCACCTTCCACGCGAGCGCGGACGGAGAGTCCTGGGCGGCGCTGCTTCAGATCCTGTCAATCATCTCGGCCGACGGGATCCAGGAAGCGGGCTGGTACACGAGCCAGGGCGCGGATGTGCCGGGCTTCGTTTGCAGCTCGGCCAACGTGGACCTGCCCTGCCTGCTCCCCGGTGGCGTGACCTCGACCAACACCACGGGGTTCAAGAACTGGGTATCGGCATCGCTGACCGGAACGTCGGGGCCTGATTCCCCGTACGGCTGGGACGCGGAAGAGGCGTCGGCCTTTACCGGCTACCCGGCCCCCGTTGCTGCGGTCGCGTTCAACGAAGTCGGAAGTGGTCCGTACTACCTTGCCTACGCCAACCCCGGAGTCGGGTATGTGTTGAAGGCGAACCCCGCCTACCAACCGCCGACCGGATGCAAGGGTCAAGCCGCATGCCTCCCGAACGTCGGCGCCTACGTCCCCAACGTCATCGCCTACTGGGGATCGAGCGACACGGTCGGCATCTCCGAGGTCGAGGCGGGTTATGCGGATACTGCCGCGTTCGAGTCTTCGCACTTCCCGTTGATGCTGAACCTCATCCAGAACGGGCAGCTCGGACTCCTCAACTTCCCGACGCTGGTGACCAACAACTTCGGGTTCAACCTGCACATCGACCTCGCGACCTTGGCAACCTACGACACGAACCCGATCAACATCAAGGCCGACGCGTTCTCCTACGTGGGGCTGCGTGCAACGCTCGAGTACGCCTATCCGTACCTGACCGCGCAGGGCTTGATGAACGTCGTCGACGGGATTGACGGAGGTAACCCGTTCGGTGGATTCCTCCCGTCGAGCGAGTCGGCGTTCTATGCTGCCAACGTCCCGTGGCCGAACTACAACAACGTCACCCACCTGTTCGCGAACCCCACGGTCGGCACCGCGTCGTCCGCCGGAACGTCGGCTTGGTACTGGGCGCAGGCGACCACGGCGGGCTCGCCTACCTACGACCCGCAGCTGGCGTCCTACAGTGCGTCGAACCCGCTCGAGATCCCCATCCTCGGGTTCACGACCGCGCCCAACGTCAACGCGGCAGAGCTCGCGTGGGGTAACTCGGTCACGAGCATCACGGGCGGAGTGATCAAGTTCCAGCAGATCCTCGTCCCGTCGACCTCGGAGATCTACGCGTACCTCTCGCCGGGCTCGGTGCCGTGGACGGTCTGGTGGTTCGGATGGATCCCCGACTACCCGGCGCCGGTGAACAACTGGCAGGGAGCGTACGGTACTGGCCTCTGGGGCGGTGCGGATGCGCTCTACCAGACGTTCGGCGGTACCTACGGAGGGAACTTCAACGCCTCGACCTGTGGCCACTCCGACCCGACGCTCGCGAACATGCAGTACTGGGCGAACCAGCCGAACCAGTTGATCCCGCAGATCTGCCAGGGAACGGCGCTGAACGTGACGAACTACTTCGTCAACGAAGCCACCTACACGTCGAGTGTCGCTATCGCCACTCGGGATTGGATCCTGGTCCAGGCGGTCTACAACAACCTCCAGCTGACCATCGGTATCACACAGGCGAACACCGTGTTCACCTACGCGCCGTGGATCAACCCCGCGACCATCAACACCAACGTGCTGATCGGTGGCGGAGCTGAGTGGGCGTGGTACCAACTCGGAGGCAACGGGCTCCCGTAGACCTAAGTCGGGCGACCCGCGCCGGCGCGCGTTGCGCGCGCCGGCAACCCCTTCCTCCCCTCTTTCTTCGTCTTCCGAACTCTAACAGAAACCAACTTCGAAGTCGCCGTTCGTTTGGCGTTCCGTCGGCCAGACGCGGTCCCCTCCCCGACATTCCGCGGGAAATGTCCCCGGCCGATGTCACCGGAGGAGCCGCGAGACGGAAACGCCGCCCGAGCGCGGATCGGCCGCCGGTTCTCGGGAGAGGCCCTTACAGGAACTCTCGCGGGTCGGGGCCGCTGCCCGGGGTTGGACCCAAGTCGCCCTTGAGGACCCTCTCCCGGTCCGGGGACCAGCGGCCTACTTCGAACGGAGAATGCCAGCTCGGCCGGAATTTGCCGCGGAGTTCCGGATTGTACACGTGCCAGAGGTACTGCCAGAGGAGGTACTCAAGATAGATTGCAGCCGCGAGGGACCCCGCGAGGGGGATCCAGGCGCCGACCTCGAGCCACCCGGCGAGGATCCAGGCGTCGATGATCAGGTAGGCGAGGCCGAACCACCACCGGAAGGCCTGGGCGTAAAGCCACTCCCTCCAGGACGGCCCCGGCTCGCGGATGAGGGCCTCCCGCTCGCTGGCCGATAGGCCGAGCCGGAGCTCCCGCTCCTCGGGGTTGGGCTCGCCGAAGGCCACGTCGTTGGATGCTTGGGAATCTTTCGAGCTCACGGGGCCGGGCTGGTCGTCAGCGGGGTCGAAGAGGATGCGGAGAGCGGCTCGCCCGAGACCGCGGGCGGCCGCCCCGTCCCTCCGGAGACGAGGGCTTCGGCCTCGCCGGAGGCGGGCGATGTCGAGGGCGGAGGGTAGAGGTGGCAGGCCACCCAGTGACCCGGCCGTACCTCGGTGAGCGGGGGGTCCACCCGGGAACAGACGGGCATCACCGCCGGGCAACGGGTGTGGAAGTGGCAGCCCGACGGCGGGTAAGCGGGGCTCGGAACGTCCCCGGAGAGGATGATCCGCTCCCGGTGGAGGAACGGGTCGGGGATGGGGATGGCGGAAAGGAGCGCCTGCGTGTAGGGGTGCAGCGGCCGACTGAACAGCTCGTCCGTCTCGGTGGTCTCGACCACCCGACCGAGGTACATCACGACGACGCGGTCGCTCACCGCCCGGATGACCGAGAGGTGGTGGGAGATGAACAGGTAGGAGAGCTGGTGCTCGCGCTGTAGGGTCTCGAGGATGTTGAGCACCTGCGCCTGGACGGAGACGTCCAACGCGCTCGTGGGCTCGTCGAGCACGATGAACTCCGGGCGGAGGGCAAGGGCGCGGGCGATGCAGATCCGTTGCCGCTGCCCCCCCGAGAACTCGTGGGGGAACCGATAGGCGTGCTCCGGGCTGAGCCCGACCTCCCCGAGGAGTTCGTTCACCCGAGCCATTCGTTCGTTGTGCGTTCCGACCTTCTGGATCTCGAGCGGTTCGGCGATGACCTCCCGAACCATCATCCGCGGCTCGAGAGAGCTGAAGGGGTCTTGGAACACGATCTGCAGCTTACCGCGCAGCGACTTCATCGCGCGGTGGTTCTTGCGGTAGATCGAGTACTGGTCCGCGATCTCGTCGAGCTCCTTGAGCGCGGCTTGGGCCGAGGGGGACCACGTGCCACTTTCGCCGTCCTCCTTCGCCGAGTAGGGCCCGATCTCCCGGTACGCCCGTTCGATCCGGTCGAGAGCCTCGGGAGGGGCGTGGTAGAACGTGTGGCCCGAAGTCGGCTCGATGAGACGGAGCAGAAGGCGACCGACGGTCGTTTTGCCGCAGCCGGACTCTCCCACCAGTCCGACGGTCTCTCCCTCGTGGATCGAGAAGGAGACCCCATCGACCGCGCGCACGTCGCCGATGTGAGAGGAGAGCAGTCCGCCGCGGATGGGGAAGAACTTACGGAGATTCCGAGCCGTCAACAGGACCGGGCCGATGTGCGAACCGCCGGAACCGCCCGGTACGAAGGCCATCGCATCGTCGGGCATGCCTCACTCCGTGGTGGGAGGGCCGTGATAAAGGAAGCAGGCGACCTGGTGCCCCTCTCCCTCGAGCGTGTTCGGCGGACGGCTCTCTTTGCAGATGGGCATCGCGTACGGACACCGGGGGTGGAATCGGCAACCGCTGGGCGGGTAGATCAGGTTCGGCACCGACCCGGGGATCGTCGTGAGCGTCTTCGAGGGCTGGTCCAGTCGGGGGATCGAAGCGAGGAGGCCCTGGGTGTAGGGATGCAGGGGGTGCCCGTAGAGGTCCCGGACGTTGGCGATCTCCACGATCTGGCCGGCGTACATCACCGCGACCCGGTCCGCGACCTCGGCGACCACCGCGAGGTCGTGCGTGACGAGGAGGATGCCGGTGCCGATCCGGTGTCGCATGTCCTTCATCAGCTCGAGGATCTGGGCCTGGATCGTGACATCGAGGGCGGTCGTGGGCTCGTCGGCCATCAGGATCTCCGGCTCGCAGGCCAGGGCCATCGCGATCATCACGCGCTGGAGCATCCCTCCGGAGAGCTCGTGCGGGTATCCGCGCGAAACCTGGACCGGGTCGGCGATCTGCACGCCCTCGAGGGCGCGGACCGACTTCCAGGCCGCCTCCTCCCGGAGCGGTCGGCTCGCGCGCCGACGGATGATAGGTATGCGGTAGGCAAAACCGCGGAGCCGGGCGCGGAGACGCCGGCCGCCCAAGGCTCCGCGGTGGGCGCGCTCCAATCGGCCGTGCCGCATTTCCGATACGTACACAGCCCGGAGCTCCCGGGAGATGAGCATGAGCTCTCGTTCGGAACGCAGGAATCGGCGCTGGGTCCCGGTGATACGCAGGCGTGACGTCGCCCTCTGGAGGTCTCGCGCCACGGTCGCGCTCCCGCTCGAACGGGCTTGGCGCGCCAAGTAGTAGGCTTGGGTTTCGAAGGTCGGCAGGTTCACGGCCCCCCCGAGTTCCTTCGCCGCCGCTCGAACCTGCGCGTCATCGCCGGTTTCGACCGCGCGGGCGAGCTTCTCGATCGCCGGCTTGACCGCCGGGCCATCGGGAGTCGACGCCAATACGCCGTCGACCAACTCGACCCCCTTGTGCTCCAGGATCACTTCGGATACTTGGTCCGAGACCGAGAAGATGGGGTTCATCGCCTGGGTCGGCTCTTGGAAGATCAGGGCGATGCCCCCTCCTCGGACCGAGCCGACCCGGGCTTGAGCGGCCTTGACCCTGCGGAACGATCGCTTGACCTTCACCCGGTTCCCCTTCCGTGCGGGAACGAAGCGAGCTTCCTGGTCGAGGCCCCACAGGAGGTCCGCCCCCCGGTAGAGCACCTTGCCGCTGACGACTCGGCCGGGCGGGTCGGGAACCAAGCGGGTGATCGAGAACATCGTGACGCTCTTGCCGCACCCCGTTTCCCCGACGAGGCCCAGGGTCTCTCCCCGACGCAGTTTGAACGAAACTCCTTCCAGCGCGCGGACGACCCCGTCGTAGGTGTAGAAGTACGTGACCAAGTTCCGAACGTCAAGCACGACGGGCGCCTGTTCGCCCGGCGCCGTCGCGCCGGAAGCCCCCATCGCCGGGGTCGCCGGAGGAGCCTCCTCGAACGAGGTCGAGGGGCCGGGAACTGCGACGGAGCCGCTCAAGCCGCTATCTCCTGAGCCGCGGGTCGAGCGCGTCGCGCAGCCCGTCGGCAAAGAAATTCACACTGATCGCAAAGAAGAAGATGGCGAGGGCGGGGAAGAGGATCTGCCACCAGGGGATGACGCACGCGGCGCCGGCGCTGCAATTCAGGAAAATGCTGGTCAACAGCGATGCGCCCGCGGCCGCGACGGACCCCCATTCGGGAATGAGGGGGAAGGGAAACAGAACGAAGCCGATGAAGACGATTGCCGCCAGCAGCAAGGGGATCGAGCCCACGTCCAGCGACATCTGGACGAATACCGGATACACGCTGTTCGGGATGATGTGCTTTCGAAGGATGCGACCGTGGCTCGCACCGCTCGCCCGCGCCGCTTCCACGTACCGCTGCTCGCGGACGACGAGCGCCTGGCTCCGGACGATTCGGGCGTAGAACGGCCACCACACGATGATGAAGGCAATCGCGATGAGGGCTAAGGTCGTGTTGAAATCGACGAAACCCGCGGACTTTCCGACGATGATTACCGCGATCACGAGAAGAATCCCCGGGACCGAGAGGAAGACATCGGTGACGCGCATCACGATCTCGTCGATCCATCCACCGAAATACCCCGAGAGCGCTCCCAGAATGAGACCCAGAATCGCGCCCGAGGCAACGATGATCACGGAAATGCCGACGGAATTCACGGTGCCCTTGACGAGCATGGTATACGTATTGTAAAAGAACGGCGCGTTGGGATTCAGGTCGGACGCGGGGTAGACCAGCGACCCCATCGGAAAGGCGCCCGTGGCCGTGAGCGTGTACGTGGGAGCGATGAAGTTCGGATACTGCGAGGGAGTCTGGTAGCACCCCGGCGACGGGGACACGGTGCCTTGAGGGTACGTACAGACCGTGTTGGGGTTGAGGTAGCACGGGTTTCCGGGACCTACGGGCTCCGGGCCGTTGGAAGCGCAGTACTGGACCGGGTCCGAGGTGGATGCCGGGTAGGTCACCCCGTAGACAAAAGCGGCCGCGAACAGAAGGAGCACGATGAGGCCGACCATGGCCAAGGTGTTCCGGCGGAGGAAGTACCACGTCCGCTGGTACTGGGCCCATCGTGCGCGAAGGCTACGGCGGAACTCCGACGTCGGGGGAGCCTCGGTTTGCGCCGCCACGGTGTCGGCTCCCTCCATTCCCCCGGTCATCCGAGTCGCACCCTCGGGTCCAAGTAGGCGTATAAAATGTCAACGATGATGTTCGCCGCTACGACCATGTAGGTGAACAGGAGCGTGCTGCCGAAGATCACGGCGAAATCCCAATCCTTCGGGAGACCGATGATGGCGTAGGCGTAGATTCGTCCGACCCCCCAGAGATTGAAGACGGATTCGATCACCGGAAAGCCGGTGATGAAGCCCGCGAAGGTGAGCCCGAGGACCGTGATGGTCACATTCAACGAGTTGCGGCCCGCGTGCTTCTTGATCACCTTGGATTCGGGCAACCCTTTGGCTCGGGCAGTCCGGATGTAATCCAGGTTCATGACCTCCAACATGCTGTTGCGCACGAAGCGGAGCAGGATCGCGATCGTACCGTAGGCGATGACCAGCGCCGGGAGGACGATCCGCAGTAGGGTGTCCGCCGCCAGCCAGTACTGCCCATGGATGGCCGCGTCGATCGTCGGGAAGCCGGTCGGGGAACTGATGTACCCGCTCGCCAGCCAGTTCGGGTATCCTATCGGACTTAAGTTGGCCGTTCCGAAGAGAGGCGCACACGGGGGCTGGGGCCACGACCCCCAGAAATCGAGGAACACGGTGCTCGTCCCTCCGCAGATGGTCGACTTCGCCCCAGGCCCGCCGAAGGCGAACGCGGCCACCGCGAGAACCAGAGTGCCGAGCAGGAACGCGGGGATCGCGAATCCGGAGAACGACATGATCCGCGACGCCTGATCGATGGGCCGGTTTCGGTAGACCGCGGAGAGGTTCCCGAGGGGAATCGAGATGATGAGAATGAACAGAAGAGAGAGCAGAGCGAGCTCGATCGTGTAGGGAAGGAACTGTCCGAGGACCGTGACGACGGGCTCGCCGTGCAGCGCGGGAAGTCCTAAGCCCCCTAAACCTGTCCCTAAAGCGCTGCCCTGGCTGACATAACCCCAGTTGAAAGTGAGGGCGTTGCCCATGTAGATAGCCCATTGAACAGGAATCGGTTGGTTGAGCCCTAAGGAGTTGACCGCTTGCTGGTACACGGGGTTCGGGCAGAGCTGGGAGGGATTAGTCGGGCAGGAAATCGTGGGGCTACAGGGGGACGTCCTTCCGCTCGGGCGGAAGTACGAGCACGTGCGTTCGTTGACCGGAAGAGAGCTGATGAGCACGAAGAGCACGGTCATGACACCGATCACGACCGGAACCACGAGAACGGCGCGGCGAATCACATAAACCCACATCCTCATGGATCCGCCTCCCTCGGTCAACCCGCCCGAGAGCCTCTCGACACATCCGGGCGGTGGTATTTATTCCTCGCGACGAGGCTGGGAAAGAGATACCCGACAAAGGGTGGAGAAGGCGCTGCGGGGCCGCTACGCTGGCTTAATGAGGCCACTGGTTCGGATCGTGGTCAAAGGGAGGGAAAAAGGGGGTTCTCATAGGAGGGGAAGATGGCCCGTAAGGGGGTCGAGTTCCGAGGCCGGAGCTGGTCCGAGGCCGAGGCAGGTCTTCGTCCCGGGCGGGACCTCGGTGAAACCCGCGTCTTCCACGAGTACCCACGGGACTCCCACGCTGCGCGCCTTGCGGGCAATGAACTCGAGGTCCTGAAGCGTCGGCGCCACGAGCGCGATCTTCTTCTGACCCGTGGCCGCCCACGAGCGAAATGCTTCCGGGGACCGTTTCTCGGTCTCCTGGGCCAGGATGACCGCGGCGTGAGCGACCTGAACGGCGGCCTTCCCCGCGGTCAGGCGAAGCTCCCCGCGAACGACCAGCACCATCTTGAAGTCGGAACCACCCCCACCGTTTCTACGCGGCATACTCTTCCTCCCGCTGACGCCGGATGGCCTCCCGCTCGGCCCTCAACGATTCGAGCTCCGCAGTGAGCCGGGCAGTTTCTGTCGGATTCTCGTGCGAGACGCGCAGGGCGTGCTCCAGTCGTCGTTCGTCCCGTCCCAGTCGCTCGAGTTCGCGCGAAACCTCCCACGCCCCCTCTTCCCCCGGAGCGGTCGGCGCGGGCGGGGCGGTCGGCGGGGCCCGGGCGAACGCCCCCCGCGCGAAGGCCGCGGCGAAACCCAGAACGGTCACGGCGGCGAGGGCGGCCTCGAGGACAGGGTCGGACCAGGCGGCTGCAAAGCCACCGGGGGCCAGGCTGAGGATACCGAATCCGACCACGACCGTGAGCCCGATGCTGGTCACGAAGGAGAGGGTGACAACCTCGAGCAGACGTCGGGCTCCGTCGGGGCCGAGGACCCTCCACTCGGGAAAGAGGGCCTTGGTGACGGCGTAGCCCGGGACGAAGAAGAGGAGGAGTCCGCCCGCGAGGCTCTCCGCGATGTTCACGGCCGTCATCGGGCCGGCACCCGGATCACGGGGGCGCTTCCCCCGGAGCGCCGAACTGCTTCTCCATCTGGCGTCGCAGCCTTCGGTTGGAGACGAGACCGTGCGCCGCCTTGCGGGTCGTCTCGTAATGCTTCAGGAGCGCGCGGACCTCCTGCGGGCGGTGTCCGCTGCCGCGAGCGATCCGGTGGATCCGGTCGGCCTTGATGATCTGGGGGTCGTCGAGCTCCTCGCCCGTCATCGAGTCGAGGATGACCCGAAATCCGCGCAGACGCTTCTGGGTCCGCTCGAGCTCCCTATCGTCGACCTTCATCGAACCGAACCCGGGAATCGCGGAGAGGATCTTCGACAACGGTCCCATCTCCCCGACGGAGTCGAGCTGCGAGCGCATGTCGCGCAGGGTGAAGCGACCGCTCATGAGGGCCTTTGCCGCCTTCTCCGCGGCCTCCTTGTTGGAGAGCTCCTCGATCCGCTCGAGGAGGCCCTGGATATCGCCCATGCCGAGAAGTCGAGAGACGAACCGGGTCGGCTCGAACCGTTCGAGCTCGTTCAGGTGCTCGCCCGTGCCGATGAACAGGATCGGGGCCCCGCTGACCGCGACCGCCGAGAGCGCGCCCCCGCCCTTCGCCGAACCATCGAGCTTGGTCAGGATCACTCCGGTCAGGCCGACCGCCTTGTGGAACGCCTCCGCGCTCCGCCCGGCGGTCTGCCCCATGGCCGCATCGAGCACCAGGATGACCTCGTCCGGCATCAGCGTGGCCTTCACCCGCTTCAGCTCCTCGATGAGCTCCGGGTCGATGCCGCTGCGGCCCGCCGTATCGACGAGGACGGCGAGATGCGGGGGGAACTTCTCGAGCGCCTCCCGGACGATCACCTCGGCCCGCTTCTCGGCCCGATTCGCGTAGAACTCGCAACCGACCTTCTTCGCCAGCTGCTCGAGCTGGTCGACGGCCGCCGGCCGGTGGACGTCCGCGGCGACGAGCCCGACCCGAACGCCCCGTTTCTGGAAGTAGCGGGCGAGCTTGGCCGCCGTGGTGGTCTTCCCCTGGCCGAAAAGACCGGCGAGCAGCATCTTCTTCGGCCGCAGGTCGAAGGGCCGGTCCTTGCCGAGGATCCCCCGGACCTCCTCGTAGATGATCCGGACCAGGAAGTCGCGGAGGCTGACTCCCGCCGGTGGCTTTTCTTCGACCGCCCGCCGGCGCACGCGCTGGGTGAGTTCGAGGGTGAGCTGTACGTTGACGTCCGCTTGGAGGAGCGCCCGCTGGATGTCGCGGACGACCTCCGACAGAAGGGCTTCGTCTACGACGGAGCCGCGGGCAATCTTTTGGAGGACGCCTCGAAGTGACTTCCCGAGGGAATCAAGGACCATGGGACCGGCCGACCCGAGGGGGTCGGAGGACCCAGTGTGGATGGGCTATAAGTGGGGAGTGTGCGGGCCGCAAAGCGCCCTGCGCATGCGAATCCTTCGCTTGCCACGGAATCGTCTTAAGAGCCTCTGCGGCTCGGAAGCGCTGACACCATGACTGCCGACGCGGCTGCCGCTCCCGCCGCTCCCGCCAAACCCGCGCCTCCGAGGCTGAACCCCGTTCGGGTCCCGATCGTGGAGGAACCGGTCGGCGTGCGAACCACGGACTTCCGGGAGGTTTTGCATGCCTATTCCAAGGAGGACGCAATCCTCGAAGCGAAGCGCTGCATCCAGTGCCGTCGCCCGTGGTGCGTCGAAGCCTGTCCGATCACCCAGGACTGTCGCGAGTACATCCGCCTCGTCGCGGACGGGGACTTCGACGGGGCCGCTCGGGTCACACTGCGCGAGAATCCGCTCGCGACCTGTTTGTGCAAGGTCTGCTACCACTACTGCGAGGACTCCTGTGTCGTCAAGAAGAAAGGGGTCCCGATCGCCATCCGACACCTGAAGCGCGCGGCGCTCGACTACGGGAAGAGCGACCTCGTCTACATCCCGTCCAAGCCGAAGAACCAGCGGGTCGCGGTCGTCGGCGCCGGGCCGGCGGGTCTCATGATGGCGTGGGAGCTCGGTGTCCGGGGGTACCCGGTCACCGTCTTCGAACAGGAACACCGGTACGGGGGCCTCATGCAGACGATCCCCGCGTACCGGATGACCGACGCGGACGTCGAGACCGACCGGAAGCGATTCGCCGACCTGGACGTCACCTTCGTGGACGGCACGAAGGTCGGCCGAGAGTTTCCCGTGGACAAGCTCATCCGGGAGGACGGTTACCAGGCGGTCTTCATCTCGATCGGGACCTCGACGCACCGAACGCTGGGGGTCCCCGGCGAAGACCTTCCCGGCGTCCTCCCCGCGCTCGACTTCTTGAAGAACGTCAACCAGGGATTGCCCGTCACGGTCGGCAAGGAGGTCGTCGTCATCGGCGGCGGGGACGTCGCGATGGATTCGGTGCGGACCGCCTTGCGCGAGTCCCACGGCGGACGGGTGACGTTGGTCTATCGCCGGTCCCGCCAGGAGATGCCCGCCGACCCCGAGGAGATCCTGGGTGCGGAGCACGAGGGCATCCGATTCCAGTTCCTCAAGGCCCCGTTGCGGGTAGTCGGGAAGGATCGCGCGGAGGGGCTTTCGGTCCAGACGATGCAGCTGGGACCCCCCGATGCAGGCGGGCGGCGCGCCCCGGTGCCCGTTCCGGGGTCCGACGAGACGATCCCCTGCGACACCGTCATCGTCGCGGTCGGACAGAAAGCCGACCTGCAGGGTTTCGGGCCCGAGCTCGACCTCAAGCTCACCTCCCAGGGTTGGCCCGAAGGGAAGGGCAAGGGGTTCGAGACGGCCGTTCCGGGAATCTTTGCGGCGGGGGGCCGGTCCGTCGTTTACGCGATGGGGACCTCGATGGACGCGGCGAACGCGATCGATGCGTACCTCGCGGGGAAGCGGGGTGAAGCCCCCACCGCACGACCCGACCCGCTCGGCGGGACCGAGACCTTCCACTTGCCCCCGGGGTACACCGCCCCCATCCGAGTGTAGACCCGCGGCCCCCTCCGCGCCGGTCGGCAACCTTTTTGCGCGGTCCCGTCCCATTCCTCCGGAGATGACCTTCGGGCGACGCGCCTTCCGGACTCGCCCTTTCACCCTCGCGGTCCTCATCGCCGTGCTCTTCGCCGTGCCCGGAGTGGCCGGGGCCGTGGGACAGCTCCCCAACTCGAGCCCCGCGGGATCGGCCCTCTCCGTCCCGCTCGACGCCGCCTCCGTGTATTCGGGCACCTTCGCCGCGCGCGCCGGCTACGAAAACTGGTACGCTCCCTCCGTCCCGAACGCCGTGCCGGCCGTGGGAGCGCAGCTCGTCGTCGTCACATTCCGTCCGAGCGACCCCGCATTCTTCTCCCCTCCCTCGATCGGAACTCCTCCTCTCTCCCTGGCCCAAATCGCGGATCGCTACGGTCTCTCGACCACCGCCTACGCGTCCACGGAGGCTTACTTCGAGTCAATGGGTCTCAGCGTCGTCTACCCGAGCCCCGACCGTCTTAGCCTCGCCCTGAGCGGGCCTGCGTCGGCGGTCGGGCGAGCGTTCGCCACGGCGATCGTATCCGGAACCTATCAAGGGCGGACGGTGACGTTCCCGGGAACTCCGCCGAGTCTCCCGGTCGCCCTGCAATCGTCCGTGAGTTCGGTCACCGGCCTATCGAGCGGATTCGACACGTACGCGCTGCCCGCAGGTCTCCCGTCGCTGTCTCTCTCCCCGGCGAGCGGACCGGCGGCGGGCCCCGACCTCATCACTCCGGCGATCGCCCGGCAGATCTACGACCTCTCGGCGCTCTACAACCGCACCGGATCCTCGGCTTGGGCGACCGGCCAGGGGATCGCCCTCCTTCTCTGGGGAGACGGCTACGCCCCGAGTGACCTCAGTACCTTCTTCGCGAACGATTACCCTTCGGGTTTCCCGCAGCCGAACATCCAGGCCTATCCCGTGGACGGTGCGCCGGCTCCCTCGAGCAACGCCGTCAATGACCCGAGCAAGGCCCCGCAGGAGCTGACGCTCGATATGGAATGGTCGGGCTCGATGGCCCCCGGAGCGACGCTCGACGCCGTCTACGCTCCAGAAGGACCGCCCGCCAACAACTACTCTCCGACGGACGCGTCGATGGAACTTGCCCTCAGCAAGGCGGTCACGGGAATCGCGGGGGTCTCCGTCGTCTCGATGTCGTTCGGTACGCCCGAGGGTGCGAGTGCGGGCCTCCAGTCCGCGTGGGCCACCGATTTCGCGACCGCGGCCCAGGAGGGGATCACGCTCCTGGCGGCGACCGGCGACCTCGGCGGCGACGCGGCGGCCAACTGCGCCGGAGGGCCAGCCATGGATTACCCGGCCAGTTCGCCGGACGTCATCGCCGTGGGGGGAACCGACCCGACCCTCGCGCGAAACGTACTGGGCCAAGTGACCGGGCTCGCGAGCGAGTCCGCCTGGAGCGGCAGCTCCGGGGGATTCTCCAAGGTATTTAGCGCGCCATCCTGGCAAGAAGCCGGAAGCGCCTCGGCCCCGATCTTGGCGGGCGGTGGTCGCGGGACGCCGGACGTATCCGCGGCTGCGACGTACAATTACATCTACTACAACGGGACGGGTGGCGTGGCTGCCGGGACGAGCTTCGCGACGCCCCTATGGGGCGGTCTCGTCACGCAGATGGATGCAATCTACGGGTCGAAGCTCGGGTTCCTGACCCCGCGGCTCTACGCGGTCGGGGCCAGCCAGGAGGCGGGAAAGTCCCTGATCGGACTCGCCGACGTCTCGAGTGGCTCGACGTGCATCGGTACGGCCGGTCCGGGATGGGATACCGAGACGGGCTGGGGCTCTCCCCGGGCCCTCGACCTCTTCGAGGACCTGACCGCGACGTTCGTCAACCTCACGGTGTCGGCGTCTCCGTCCCCCGTAGCTCCCGGCGGCACCGTCACCGTGGTGGCCGAGCTCTCGAACCGGACGAGCGGAGATCCGATCGCGGGCGTCACGGTCGCGGTCAGTTTGCAAGCGAGTGACCCGAACGGCCCGTGCGCGGGCGTGTGGGGTTCCGGGAACGTGACGAGCAGTGCCACCGGTTCTGTCAGCCTCTCGGTCATGGTTCCGGCGTGCTACTTCGGGTCCCACGGAACCGCCCAAGCGTCGGTGACCAGCGATGGATTGTACGGCACGAATTCGACCACCGTCGACGTGAACTTGCTCGGCTTTGTCCCGGCGCTCGCCGGCATCGAGGACTACCCGTTGAACCTGATCGCGTTCTCGGTCATCATGGGAGTGGCGATCGTGGTCGGTTACGCCGTCGGCCGGGGCGGAACCCGTCGCGCCGGTCCCGCGAGACCGCGGCGCCCACCGACCTATCGACCGGCCGCCCTTCCCGCACGGGCTCCGCAACACCCACCCGCCGTCCCTCCCCCGCCGGCCGCACCTCCTCTTCCCCCACCTCCGCCTCCTGCGGGCGGGCCTCCCGCGAATTAGTCGCCACGCCCATCTGCCACCGGGAGTGGGGTCCGGCCGGCGGCCGCTCGCCCCAAAAGACTTAATCCGGCCCCCTTCTCGTCCCCGTGTGCCCGAGGCATCCGGGGATGCCCCGGTCGGGGCGGCCCCGGTCGCTCTCTCGGGGCCAGAACGTTCGCTGCTCCTCGCCTTGCGCGAGCGAGAAGGCACGGTCGTGGACGAGGAGTCGCTGGGCCGTCAGGTCGGGCTGCCCGCCGACCAACTTCGCGGTAGCCTCCAACGGCTTCGCGCGAAGCATCTCGCCGTGGTCGAAGAGGAGCACGAAACCGTCGCGCGCCTCACGCCGAGAGGAGAGGCCGTCCTGGCCCGCGGTCTTCCCGAGCGCCGATTCCTCGACGCGCTGCGGCGTCACGACGGTTCGCTGACTCCGGCCGAAGCGACGGAAGCGGGTCTCGACGAGGAAGAGAGGTCGGCGGCGATCGGCATCCTTCGCCGGCGCGGGGTGCTCGCCGATGGACTCCCCTTCCGCTTGAAGCCCGAGGCGGCGCTCTCCGAAGGTCCTCTTCCCGAGGAAACCGTTCTGAAGCAGGTCGGGGAAGGCACTTCCGAAGTCGACCCGGCGATCGTGGAAGCCCTCGAGCGCCGGGGACTCGTGCGCCGCGACCATCGGTCGATCAAGCGCTGGTCGGCCTCCGAGGAGGGACGTCGGCTACCGCTCGCCCCCGAGGGGCAGGACCTCTTGGGCGCAGTCACTGCCGAGATGCTGCGTTCGGGAACCTGGAAGGACCGAACGTTCCGACCGTACGATGTTCGAGCACCGGTGCCCTACATGACGGGCGCCCGACCGAACCCGTACATCGCCTGGCTCCAAGAATTCGAGGAGATCCTGGTCGGGCTCGGGTTCGAGCAGGCCGAGGGTCCGCTCCTCGAAACGGAGTTCTGGAACAACGATGCCCTGTTCATGCCGCAGGACCACCCCGCCCGTTCGATCCACGACGCGCTTTCCGTGGAAGGGGTCGAAGGGAAGCCACCGGCGCCGGACCTCCTCGCTCGCGTCGCGGCGGTCCACGAGGGTCGACCTCTCCCGGGCATGACCGCTCCGCTCGGCCCGGGATGGCCCGGTCCTTACGACGTTCGGGTCGCGGTCCGGCCGGTATTGCGCTCGCAAACGACCGCGGTCTCCGCTCGCTATCTCGCGCGAAACCCTCGGCCGCCGTTCCGGATGTTCTCGATCGACCGGAACCTCCGGCGAGAGCAGCTCGACGCGAGCCACCACCTCGAGTTCGCGCAGTGCGAGGGGATCATCGGCGAAGAAGGGCTCGACCTCCGGCACCTGGTCGGGGTCTTCACGGCCCTCGCCGAGGCGATCGGGATCCACGAGTTGAAGATTCGGCCGAGCTACTTTCCTTTCACCGAGCCGTCCATCGAGGGGTACGTCCGCCATCCCCGCCTCGGGTGGATCGAAGTCTTCCCGGGCGGCCTGTTCCGACCGGAGGTACTCCGTCCGCTGGGCATCGAGGTGCCGGTGATCGCGTGGGGGATCGGGATCACCCGCCTCGCGATGGTGGCGCTCGGATGCAACGACATTCGAGAGCTGTTCCAGGACGACCTCGCGGCGCTCACGGCCGGGGGGCCCTAGCGATGCCGCGTGCGATCCTCGACCGAGGCCGACTGCTCGCCGTCGTCGGCAAGTCCCTCGACGAGGCCACGCTCGACGATCTCCTCTTCGCGTCCAAGGCCGAGGTCGAAGGCCACGAGGACGGGGCACTCACGATCTCGGTGACCCCCGACCGGCTCGACCTGCTCTCGGAGGGGGGTCTCGGGCTCTACCTCCAAGGGGTGCTCGAAATCTCGCGCGGGATTCCGAGCTATCGGGCGGGAAGCGCCGAGGATCTTTCCTCGGGGTTCGAGGTCGACCCGTCCGTCGAGCCGCTGCGCCCTGCGATCGTGGGGGCGGTCGTGCGGGCGCCGGCCGGCCGGTCCCTGGACGTCGGTCTCCTCGCCGAGGCGGTGCGGTTCCAGGAGCTCCTTCACGCCACGATCGGCAGGAACCGCCGTGCGGCGAGCCTCGGCATCTACCCGGTGGAGCGTCTCGAGTTCCCGGTCCGATACTCGCTCGAATCGATGGATGCGGTCCGGTTCGTGCCGCTCGACGCATCCGAGGAGGTCGGAGCCGTAGAGTTCTTCCGGGAACACCCCCTGGCTCAGACCTACGGACCGCTCGGTCGGCAGGGCGATTCGTGCCTCACCCTGCGGGATGCTCGCGGAGCGGTCCTGAGCCTTCCGCCCGTGCTCAACGGCCGGGCCGCGGGAGAGGCTCGGGTCGGGGACCGAGAGCTCCTCATCGAGGCGACCGGGACCCGGGAGCGGAGCGTCGTCGAAGCGGTGGGACTCCTTCTCGTCGTGTTCGTGGCGCAAGGTTGGTCGGTCGCCCCGGTCCCGGTGACCGGCCAGGGGAGGACTCGTTCGGACGGGAACTCGCTCGTCCAGGCCCATTCGCTGGACCTGCCGTCATCACTCGTTCGTTCGCTCGGCGGGGCGGGCCTCTCCGCGGCGGTTGTCGAGCGGCGTCTCGCCCAATCACGTCTCACCGGTCACCCGCACTCCGGGGGCTGGAAGGTGGACGCGCCGCCCTGGCGGCCCGACCTTGGTACCGCGGTCGACGTCGCAGAGGATGTTCTCCTCGCGGACGGCGTCCGCCCCGAAGACGGGCTGCTCCCTCCGAGCCGTACCCGCGGTCGCCTCCGACGGGAGACGATCTTCCGCCGCCGCTTCTCCTCGGCCCTTCTCGGCTTGGGCCTCGCCGCCCCCCACACGACCCTGCTCGTCTCGGAATCGACCATCGCGCGCGTCGGCGGGAACGCCCCGCTCCACCTCCACAATCCGGTCTCGGCGGAGTTCGCCTACTTGCGCGACCGCCTGTTCTTCTCCCATCTCGACGTGCTGGCCCGCAACACTCGCCACGGCTACCCGCAGCGATTCGGCGAGGTGGCTCCGGTGGTCGTCGCGGCACCGGGCTCGGAGACCGGTGGGGAGACCCGCTACCATGCGGGACTCATGATCGCCTCGGATGCCGCGGGGTTCGCGGAGGCCGCCGCCCTCGTCGAGTATCTCCTCCGAACGCTCGACGTGGTCGGAATTCGAGAGCCCGCGGAGATTTCGGGCACGATCCCCGGAAGGGCCGCACGGACCCGGGTCGCCGGGGAGACGGTGGCCGAACTGGGGGAAGTGGCGCCGGTTCTCCTCGCCGAACTGGGGGTTCCGGTCCCCGTGGCATGGGCGGAGGTCGACCTGACGGCTCTCTGGCCGCTCGTCGCTCGCCACGAAGCCGATTAATAGCGCTCCCCGGTCCAACAACGATGGCCCGTTCTCGACGCGCGGCGAAAGCGTCGGCGGCCCGCGGTCGCTGGGAGAAGGACGCCCGCGAGGCGATCGGCGACCGTGTTGGAGGAGGCCGACTCCCGCTCCTCGTCGACCCTCCGTCCAGCTCCGAGGCCGCTTTCCTAGAAAACGTCGGCTTTCCCGGAACCGCGCCGTTCACCCGGGGGATCCAGCCCACCATGTACCGCGGCCGGACGTGGACCCTGCGCCAGTACTCGGGATTCGGAAGTGCCGCGGCCACGAACGAGCGTTTCCGTTTTCTCTTGAAGGGAGGTCAGACCGGCCTTTCGGTCGCCTTCGACCTCCCGACCCAGACGGGATACGATTCCGACCACGAACGCGCTCACGGAGAGGTCGGCCGTTGCGGGGTTCCGGTCGCGTCGCTTGGAGACATGCGGCGGCTCTTCCGGGGGATCCCGCTCGACAAGGCAACGGTCTCGATGACGATCAATGCCACCGCCCCAATCCTCACCGCCCTCCTGATCGCGGTCGCGGAGGAGAACGGCGTTCCTCGCGCCCGCCTCGGCGGGACCGTCCAGAACGACATCCTGAAGGAGTACATCGCTCGCGGCACGTACGTCTACCCTCCGGGCCCGTCGATGCGGCTCACGGTCGATCTGATCGAGTTCGCGACGCGCGAGATGCCGCAGTGGAACTACATCTCCGTCTCGGGCTATCACATCCGCGAGGCGGGGGCGACCGCGGTCCAGGAAGTGGCGTTCACGCTCGCGAACGCCATCGCCTACGTCCGAGCCGTGCGCGAACGAGGACTCGACCTCGACGAGTTCCTCCCCCGTCTTTCGTTCTTCTTCTCGGCCGACCGGAACTTCCTGGAAGAGGTGGCGAAGTACCGGGCCGCGCGCCGACTCTGGGCCCGGATCGTGGGCGACGAGTTCGGAGCCAAGGGCAGCCGGTCAAAACAGCTTCGCTTCCATACGCAGACCGCCGGCTCGAGCCTCACGGCCCAGCAGCCCGAGATCAACGTCATTCGCACGACCCTCGAGGCGCTCGCCGCGGTCCTGGGCGGGACACAGTCGTTGCATACGAACGCGTTGGATGAGGCGCTCGGCCTCCCGACCGAGTCCTCGGCCCGGCTCGCGCTGCGCACGCAACAGATCCTCGCGGAAGAGTCCGGGGTCACGAACACCGTCGACCCTCTCGGAGGTTCCTACGAGATCGAATACCTGACCGACCGGATCGAGGCCGATGCGCGGGAGTACCTCGACCGGATCGAGCACATGGGGGGCGCCCTCGCCGCGATTGAGAGGGGGTTCGTCGCCGGTGAGATCGCGAAGGAGGCCTATCGCGTGGCACGCGCCCGCGAGCGCAAGGAAGAGATCGTGGTGGGCGTGAACGAGTTCACGGAGGGGAACCCCCGATTCTCGCTCTTCCCGGAAGTCGGCGCCTCGGGGGTCCACATTCAACGGATCACTCCGGCCGAGGAACGCCAGCAGGTCGCCGGGCTCCGCCGCTGGCGACGGGAACGGAACCGGGCGGCGGTCGACCGGGCAATCGGGGAACTGCGCGCCGTGACCGACGCCGGCGCGAACGTAATGCCCTCGGTCCTCAACGCGGTCCGGGTCGGCTGCACGCTCGGCGAGATCTCCGACGTCTGGAGGTCCTGCTTCGGAGAGCAACGGGCCTCGAGAGCGTTCTAGGAGAACCATGAAACTCGACCATGTGGGGATCGTCGTCGGCAACCTGACCGAGGCGATCGAGCGCTGGCAAGGGACGCTGGGTCCGCCCGAATCTCCTCCCGAAGAGGTGCCCAGAAGCGGCGTGCGGGTCGCCTTCTTCGCCGCGGGGGAGACCCATATCGAGTTCGTCGAACCGATCGGACTCAAATCCCCCGTCTCCAAATTCCTCGCGACGCGCGGAGGAGGGATCCACCACCTCGCGTTCGCGGTGGCGGACGTCGATGCGGCGCTCAACGAAGTGGCGGCGCGCGGGGGGCAGTTGATCGATCTGCACGGTCGGCCCGGGGCTCGAGGCCGGCGGGTCGGATTCGCCCATCCGGCGGCGTTCGGAGGGGTCCTGGTCGAATTCGTGGAGGGTCCGTGAGTCGAATCGCCTCGGCCGACCTCGCGACCCTCTACGACAGTCGCGGCCGCCTCACGGTCGAGGCGACCATCACCCTCGCTTCCGGTGCCCAGGCTCGCGCCGGGGCGCCGAGCGGGGCGAGCACCGGAGTCCACGAGGTCGTGGCGTTCCCGAAGGGAGGGGCTCCCGAAGCGGTCTCGGTGTTTCGGTCGCGGGTCGCTTCGCGATTGGTGGGGCTCGACGCCTCCGACCAGAAAGCGGTGGACGCCGAGCTTCACGCCGTGGACGGGACCTCCGACTTCTCCGCGATCGGAGGGAACACGGCGACCGCCGTGTCGGTCGCATCGGCGATGGCGACGGCCCACGAGACCGGACGGGCCCTGTGGCAAGTCCTCGCGCGTCCCGGGGTCGACGGCCGGTCGTTTCCCGCGATCGTGGGGAATTGCCTGAACGGTGGCCGCCACGCGATCGGGGGTCCGGACATCCAGGAGTTCATCGCGTTCGCCGAATGTCCCCGCCCCGAGGATTCGATCCGCGCCGCCGTGCGGGTGCACGGTCTCGTCGGCGAGGAGCTTCATCGGCGACTTCCGACGGCGGCGCTCGGCCGCGGGGACGAAGGAGGCTGGGTCGCCGCGGTCTCGAATCTCGAGGCGCTCGAGGTCCTCACGGACGCCTGCGCGAAGGCGCGCGACGAGCTCCACCTCGAAATCCATCCGGGCCTCGACCTCGCCGCGAGCGAGTTCTTCGAGAACGGCCGGTATCGCTACCGAGAACAGACGCTCGACACCGCCGGTCAGGTCGGATTCGTTTCGAAACTGGTGGACCGGTTCGGCCTTCGCTACGTCGAGGACCCGTTCGACCAGGAGGCGTTCGATGCGTTCGCGGAATTCACGAAAGCGGTCGGCCAGCGGACCCTCGTCGTCGGGGACGACATCTTCGTGACGAACGAGAAACGACTGCGGATCGGTCTCGAGCGCCACTCGACCAATTCGATCCTCATCAAGGTCAACCAGGTCGGGACGCTCACGGACACGTTCGCGACGGTCGACCTCGCCCGGAGCCGCGGACTCTCGACCATCTCGTCGCATCGGTCCGGCGAGGTCCCGGAGGGTTGGCTCGCGCACGTAGCGCTCGGAACGGGGGCCCGGGGGCTGAAATGCGGAATCCTAGGCGGCGAACGGATGGCAAAGCTAAATGAACTCCTGCGGCTCGGCCGCGCCACCGGAACCTGACGAAATGCCCGACGACGAGACCATGATCCAAGAGCCCGTGAGCTCGAGCGACGGGCAGGACATCCAGCCGGGCGAGCTCCTGATCCCCGAGGACCTCTACCTCACGTCGGGCGTCCACATCGGGACGCAGCAGAAGTCGGCGTCCATGCGCCGATTCGTGTTCAAGGTCCGTTTCGATGGACTGCACGTTCTCGACGTCCGCGAGACCGACCGTCGCATCCGCTTCGCCGCGAAGTTCCTGGCCCACTACCCGACGGACCGGATCCTGGTGGTTTCCCAGCGCCAATACGGCCAGAAGCCGGTGCGCGTGTTCGCGAAGACTCTCGGCGCGGTTTCCTTCGCGGAACGCTTCGTACCGGGCTGTCTCACCAACCCCAACCTCGAGGAGTACTTCGAGCCGAAGGTGCTGGTCGTCACCGACCCCGCGACCGACCAGCAGGCGCTGAGTGAGGCGGTCTCGATCGGGATTCCGGTCGTGGGTCTGTGCGATGTCAACAACGAGACTCGGGACGTCGACCTCGTGATCCCGGCGAACAACAAGGGACGGGTGGCGCTCGCGACGGTCTACTGGCTGCTCGCCCGCGAGGTCCTGAAAGCGCGAGCGGGCGGGGCGGAGATCGAGTACCCGATGACCATCGAAGACTTCCAGGCCGCCCTTTAATCGTCTCCGTACCGCGGCGATCGCCCTTCCGTCACCTTCGACCTTTTATCGGGCGGCCGCCTCCTCGATCCGTGGGCACGGCCAAGTCGGGTCTTCTTGAACTTCTCTCTCAGCACGGCGTGCCGGAGAAAGGGGCCCGGGTCTATCTCGCGGCGTGCCGGGCGGGTGCGATGACCGCGAGCGAGCTCGCGCGCGTTTCGTCCGTGAACCGGGTCGAGGCCTACCGATTCATCAAGCAGCTTTCGTCGGAGGGTCTCCTGCGGGCGACCGGCAGCCGGCCCCGCCGGTTCGAGGCCCTTCCGCCGGACGACCTTATCGACCGGTGGATTCACGGGGCGTCCGAGCGGCTCCACCAGCTCGAGAAGGACCGCGACCGGGTCCTCAACGAGTGGGAAGAGGGGCGCGACGAGTTCGACGAGCGGGACCCGCGCAAGTTCGCCGTCATCGAGGGCAAGGAAGCGATCCGTCGATTCCTGCAGAAGCGGATCGGCACTACCGACCACCAGATCCTGGTCAGCGCGAGCGGTCGGGCGCTTTCCCGATTCGTCGACCTGGGGCTCGACCGCGCCTTCCGCGAGGCAAACGGCCGGGGCGTGAAGGTGCGCGTCGTCACCGAGGTCCAGTCCCAGAACCTGGTCGAGGCGAAGCATTTCGCGGGATTCTCGGAACTCCGTCATTCGAGCAGCCCCGTCGGGAATCGCACCGTCGTGTTCGACCGGCTCGGCTCGCTCGTGTACGTCTCGAGCGAGGACGGGCTCGGTCGATCCGGCGAGGAGCAGGTCGCCCTCTGGTCCTCGGCGCCGATGTTCATCCGACTGGCCTGCGACTACCACCGCCGACTGTGGACCCCCGCCACCCGGGCGGAGACGCGGTTCGTGGAACTGGAAAGCCCTCCCGAGGCGTTCCTTCCCGTGGTCTCGGGAAAGGAGTCCATCCCCTTTCAGCGGCTCAAGGAGGTGGCCAAGCTCGGAATGCGAGCGTCCGGGGTCCGCAAGTTCCAGCTTCAACTGCCCGAGCTCATCGAGACGATCGCGCGGCCGCTCGGCCGGGAGATCGCGGAACAGATCGAGGGCCGTACTCCGGAGGAAGTCGCCCGGGCGCTCGGGTTGTATTACGAAACCCACACGATGGGTCACCTCGAGACGGTTCGGGAGCGACCCCTGACCCTCCGTGTAACCGGCTGCTTCGCGTGCACCAGCGACTCGCCGGAGATCGGTCGGGTGATGTGCCCTCAGCTCCTGCGCTCCGTCCTCGAGACCCGGCTCGGTCAGCGCTGGGAGGTTTCGAAGCCGGACCCGACGAAACACGCCAGCCGCGGCTGCGTTTTTACGGCGACACCGGCTTGAAACGGCATGCTATGCCGCCGCATGGTGTAGCAACTGTAGCAAACAAAAGATACATCGAACGGACGAAGCTATAAATACGAGCCTTCATTTGGTAGGCCTACAAGCTATGAAGACCACCTCTAGCGCCCCCTCAGGTCGCCGCCCGCGTCCGGTCAGCGTGAAGGCTCCGAACAAGCCGGTCTCCACCGAGGGTGCGGTCGTTCCTCAGGGCCCTCCCGTCGCCGAGATCTGCCCCAATTGCGGCTCCTCCCACCTCATCCGAGACGAGATCCGCGGAGAGATTGTCTGCGCGGACTGCGGGCTCGTGGTCGATCAGAGCGCCCTCGTCAGCGACCGCGGCCAGCGCGGCTCGAAGGAGGATACGGGACGGGAAGCTCGCGGCTGGGGACCGGTCATCTCTCCCCTCATGCCCGACAAGGGCCTGTTCAGCGAGATCGGGGTCCCGACGCGGGACTTCCAGGGCAATTCCCTGTCGCGGAACACCTCGTTGAAGTTCTACCATCTGCGAAAGCTCAACCACCGGTTGCGCGCCGCCCGCACCCACCAGAGGAACCTCGTGGTGGCGCTCGGCGAGCTGAACCGGCTCGCCGGCGTGCTCGGCCTTTCCCGAGAGGTCAAGGAATCGGCGACGTACATCTACCGCCGGGCCCTCGAGCACAAGGCGACCCGCGGAAAGAAAATCGTGGCGCTGGTCGCGGCGAGCGTCTACGCCGCGTGCCGGCAGTGCCACGTCCCGAGGACGATGAAGGAGATCATCGCCCATTCAAAGGCGACCAAGATCGAGGTCGGCCGCGCCTACACGCTGCTCGCCCGGGAACTCAAGCTGGGCCTGAAGCCGGTCGAACCGCGCGACTACCTCGTTCGGTTCACGCAGGACCTGAACCTCTCGAAGGAGGTCCGTCAGAAGGTCCTCTCGCTCCTCGAGCAGGTCGAGCAAGTGTACTCGACGAGCGGAGTGCTCCCGAACGGGATCCTCGCGACGATCATCTACATCGCGTCCAACCTGATGGGCGAGCCCCGCAGCCAGGACCGAATCGCGGCGGTCGCGAACGTGACGCCGGTGACGATCCGCAACCACTACAAAGAGCTCCTCGAGCTCCTGGGACTCCCGAAGAACCTGACGAACCCGCAGGCTCGGGGGACGTTGCCTCCCGAGGCCGGCGTGGCGGCGGACAAGGTCGTCCTGGACGCTCCGGCGGCGGGCCACTAGGCGGCCCGTTCCCCGGGGCGACGCCCCCGGAAACCAGATGAACCCGCGCTTCGCTCTCGGAGCGTGCCCGCGGTCCCAGCGCTGAGCTACTCCTCGTTCCGTACGTACCAGGAGTGCCCGCTCCGCTGGCGCTTCCTCTACGTCGACAAGCTCCCCGAGACGCCTCGCGGCTACTTCACCTTCGGACGCGTTGTGCACTCGGTCCTCGAGCAGCTCGTCGCGCCGCTCGTCGTGCCCACCGCTCGACGGGTCAGCGAGAACGACCGTCAGCGGACGCTCGATGAGTGGCACGCACACTCCGGAACCGCGACCCCGCCGCGCTGGATGACCTCGGAGGAGATGCTCGCCGCCTACGAACGAGAGTGGTCGAGCGAGGGGTACACTTCCTCGGAAGAGGAATCGCGCTACCGCGCCCTCGGTCGCGAGATCCTCCTGCGCTACTACGACTTTCTCGTGCGGGAACGCCCCCTCCCCGTCGCGGTCGAGGAGCATCTCGAGGCTCGTTGGGATGGGATCCCGGTGCACGGTTACATCGACCGGATCGACCGAACACCGGCGGGAGGTCTCGAGATCGTGGACTACAAGACGTCGCGGGAGCTTTCGAGCGACGACGCCCGGGACTCCGACCAGCTCAGCCTCTACCAGGTGTTGGTCGAGAGCAATTATGCCGAACCCGTCCAGGGCCTCACGCTCTATCATCTTCGTTCGCTGACGCCGCTCCGCGTCGCGCCGCGCGAACGGGCGGCGCTCGCGGGCCTTCACGACCGCCTCGGGACCGCGCTCGACGGCATTCGCGCGGAGGCGTTCGAGCCCACCCCGGGACGACACTGTACCCGGTGCGACTTCCGGGACCGATGCCCCGAGTTCCGCTCCGTGCCCGAAGCCGACGGTCAGCGGCTCCGGGTCCTCGTGGACCGGTTCGAGGCGCTCCGGAACGAGGAGAACCGCCTCGAGGGCGAGCTTCGGCGGACCGCCGAGGAACTTCACCGAGCCGCGGAAGAGCTCGGCGTCCACCGGGTACCGGGCACTCGCTCCGTGGCGGTGCGGCGTCGAGAGGAAGCCTGGCAGTACTCGCTCGACAACGTCCGGCCCCTCCTCGAGCGCACCGGGCTTTCCCACCGCGTCACTTCGGGCACCCCCGAGGAGATCCGTCGGCTGGTCCGGGACGCCAGCGTCGACCCCGAAGTTCGACGCCGCGTGGCCGAGACCGGCGCCCGGCGCGTGAAGTGGTATTGGGACCTCGAGCAAGAGAACGGTCCCTAGCGAGGCGGCAAGCCGCGGCCCACCGGCCCCCGTCGTCCGGGCGGCCGAAGGCTCGGAAAGGGCGGTTGACGACCGGGTTATCATGAACCCGACCCGTCGTGAATCGGCGAAACCGAGAACGGGCGGTGACGGCGAACGCGTTGTTCCACTGGACGGAACTCGACATCCGGGAGGTGGAAGCCAACTTCCTCGAGGAGCGGTCGAGCCGTTGGATGTACCAGTCCCTCGCCGACGCCGACCGCATTCCCGCCCGGGCCTCCATTCTGGGCGAGCTCGCCGGGTTCGAGGAGCGACATGCGGCCCTGTGGGCCGGGCTGTTGAAGAAACTGGGTCGCCCGCTCCCTCGGGAGCGTCGCATGCTCAACCAGCGCATCCTGGTCGGAATGGCTCGCCTGCTTGGCGTAGGCTCGGTGCTTTCCATCGTTCACCGCGAAGAGGTCGACGGGATCGAGAAGTACCGCGACCAGGCGCAGCGCTGGCAGGACGCGGACGCGAAGGCGGTGTTCACCACCCTCCTCCCGGACGAGGTGGCGCACGAGATCGAGACCTCGAACGAGGCCCGGGAAGCCGGCTCGAAAGGGAGCGGCTCACTGCGGAGCGTTTTGCTCGGAGCGATCGATGGGTTTGCGAGCATCGTGGCCCTTTCGGCCGGTGTCGCCGCCGTCACGAAGTCGGACCTCACCGTGCTCATCGCCGGATCGGCGTCGGTAGCCGCAGGCGCCCTCTCCATGGCGGCGTCCGAGTACGTTTCCGTCAAGGCCGAACACGACGCGCGCACCGCGCAGACGCGGATGGAAGCCGAGGCCCTTTCAGTAGCGCCCGAAACGAAGCGAGGTCAGCTCATCGCGGCGTACGAAGCCAAAGGTCTCTCGTCCGACGAAGCAACGAAAGTGGTCACCCGCCTGCAAGGAGACCCTCCCCGATTCCTAGACGCGCTGGTCGCCGAGCGGTACGGGGCGGCCGTGGGCGAGGACGAGCGTCCGGGACGCCAGGGCATGTTGACCGGGGTTTCGTTCGCGCTCGCCGGAGCCGTACCGCTCATCCCGTTCCTGCTCCTGGGTCCCGAAGCCGCCGTTATTGCCTCGGTCGTAGCGACGGCCGTGGCGCTGTTCCTCGCGGGTCTGTTCCGGGCGCTCTCCTCCTTGCATCCGTTCCTGCGGAGCGGGCTCGAGATGGTCGCGGTCGGCATGGGCGCGGCCGCCGGGACCTACCTGATCGGCCTGCTCATCGGCGGCGTGGTCGGGTAGGGCGCGGAGCCGAATCCCTCGACGCGGGCGTGCTGCGCGCAAAGGCTAAGTTGGTCCCCCGATACTTGCCCGTATGGGGATTCCCCTCGCTTCTGAGTCCCGCCTTTCGTCCCTACAGGGTCGGACTCCGACCATCGCGACGCTGTGTTCCCACTCGTCTCTGCAGATCTTCCACGGAGCCCGAGCGCTGGGATTCCCGACGCTCGGAGTTTGCGTCGGACCGCCCCCGAAGTTCTACGATGCGTTTCCGCTCGCCCGGCCGGACCGATTCCTCTCGGTGCCCCGGGCGAAGGACCTCGCGTCGGCCGCGGAGAAGCTGCGAGCCGAGGGATCGATCCTCATTCCGCATGGTTCGTTCGTGGAATATGTCGGGTCCGAGACGTTCGCGGAACTGGACGTTCCCGTCTTTGGCAACCGCGCCGTATTGGGTTGGGAGTCGGACCGCAGGAAGGAGCGAGAGTGGCTCGACTCGGCGGGCGTGCCGATGCCCCGGCGCTACGACGACCCTTCCGAGGTCGACGGGCCGGCGATCGTGAAGTATTACGGAGCGAAAGGCGGCAAGGGCTTCTTCCTCGCGAAGAACCGCGAGGCGCTCGCCGACTTCACTCCGACCGGCCCGTACGTGATCCAAGAGTACGTGCTGGGGACCCGGTACTACATGCACTTCTTCTATTCACCGCTCTCCGACCGGGGATACCGTGTCGGCCACGGCTCGCTCGAGCTCCTGGGCATGGACCGTCGGGACGAGGCCAACATCGACGAGCTCTACAAGCTCGGGGCGCAGGAAGAGCTCCTGAAGGCCGGCATTCGCCCCACCTTCGTCGTGACCGGGAACGTCCCCGTCATCTTGCGCGAGTCCTTGCTTCCGAGGGCGTTTGACGTCGCGGCTCGGATCATCGAGCGATCCATCGAGCTCTTCGGGGGGATGGTCGGCCCCTTCTGCATCGAGGGGATCATGACCGAAGAACTCGAGTTCAAAGTCTTCGAGATCTCGAGCCGGATCGTGGCGGGAACGAACCTGTTCATTTCCGGCAGCCCGTACTCCGATTTCGTCGAGCCGGGGTTGTCCACGGGGAAGCGGATCGCGCAGGAAATTGCCCGAGGTCGGGCCGAGAATCGCCTCGCCGAAATCCTCAGCTGATGCCGCTCGGTCGCTCCGTCGCTCGGGCGATTTCGGTAGGTTTATGCACTCCCCGATGGTGCGGCCGGTGCCGTGCTAGCACGTACGCCGCGGGGTGAACTCGAGTCGGGACGGGGACCTACTCGAGCACGGGTCGAACACCTTTTCCGGCGCCGGGCGGCAACGGGGTCCGTCTTGGTCGCCGTGGCGGTCGTCGTCATTACGATTCTTTCTTCCCTGTCGGTCGGGCTCGCCCCCGTGGCGGGTTCGCCTTCTACCACCGGGGCTGGTCCGGTCCTTGGGATCGTTCCACCGAGTACCCCGATATCGCATCCATCCCTCTCATCGCCCACAACTCCGCCCGTCACGAGTGCCGATTCGGTGGCCCCTTCGGGGGTAGCGCCTACATCGTCTCTCGCCGGTCCGACAGGCGAAGGTGCCGCCGAGGTCGCGGCCGCCCAAGCATCGTTGCGAGCGGGGTCCGGACCCGCGGACGGGGTTCCGGTGTCCTGCGTTTCTCAAGGCGAAGCACTGTCGGCCACTTGTTCATCCGCGGCGTTGAGCTCCCCGCCAACCCCCGTTACCTCCCTATCTCCGGCCCTCCCCAATCCCGCCGCCAACCTCGGCTGGCAGATTCAGGGAGTCCCCAGCGGGCGCACCTATGCGGCCGAATCGATGACCTGGGATGGTGCCGACGGTTACGTACTACTCTTCGGAGGTTCGAACGCCACCGGAACCTGGGAGGGAGACACTTGGACGTACCTCCACGGCATCTGGACGGAATTGACCCCGCCGGTCTCCCCCACGGGACGAGACTCGACCGGACTCGTGTACGACGCGACCGACAATTACGTAGTCCTTTTCGGCGGCTACACCCCCGGGTCGGGAGGTCTCCTTAACGACACCTGGACATTCTCGGACGGAGTCTGGACCCACAATGCCTACGCCTCGACCCACGGCCCCTCCCCGCGCAATTCGTTCGACATCACGTTTGATTCGGCGACCGGATATGTGATCCTTTTCGGCGGTCACGCGGCGCCGTGCAACGGCAATTACACGTACCAGGACTGCAACGATACGTGGCGGTATTGGTACGGAGGCTGGCAACAGCTTCACCCCGCCCGACCTCCCCCGCCCGCTCGGGAACAGTCGGACATGACCTACGACGCGGCGGACGGCTATGCGCTCCTGTTCGGGGGCTACGGACCCAAAGGGATCGTCAGCTCCTCGAACGCCTTGGGCGACACTTGGTTCTGGAACGCGACGGGCGGTGCGCTCGGGAACTGGACCCAGGTGAAGACGGGGGGAGTGCTGTGCGGGACCCAGGCGGAGGGAAAGTGTCCCACCGGGGCAGCCCCCCCCGAGCGTTGGCAACTTCAACTCGGATTCGACGCAGCCGATAACAAGGTCGTGCTCTTCGGAGGATACAACAATTCGGTCGGGACGTTCGGCGATACCTGGACCTACTCGGCCGGCGTCTGGACCCAACTCGCCCCCGCGACGTCGGCCTACGGTCGTTGGGGAGGGGCCATGACCTTCGATGCGGCCGACAATTACCTCTTGCTGTGGGGCGGCGGCTACATTTGGTATACGCCGGTCGACGGGGTCTGGAAATTCGCTGCCGGGAACTGGACCGAAGTGGGACCGGGGACCGGACCGCCTCAGGTTTACGGCCCCAGCATGGCGTATGACCCTGTGGATGGCTACGTGGTCTTCTTTGGCGGGTACTCGCCTCTCACGTCGTCCTTCCTGGACCAGACGTGGCTCTACAATTCGGGGGTCTGGACCCTCGCCCCGTTGGGGCCGGCCGAGCAGCCTCCTGCTCGAACTTGGGCGGCCATGACGTGGGACTCCGGCCATGGCTACATCCTCCTATTCGGAGGCCAGTCGTCGACCTTCGCCCTTCTCAACGACACCTGGGCCTTCGTCCACGGCGCCTGGACGGAACTGTGTGCCGGAAGTACTCTCAAGTGTGCTCCGCCGATTCGACTCGGAGCGGGCCTCGCGTACGATCCGACGGACGGTCTCCCAATCCTCTTTGGGGGGGACGGCCCCGGCATTCTCAACGACACCTGGGCCTGGAACGGCAGCGCCTGGATCCACGAAGTATCCCTCACGCACGCCCCTTCCGTCCGATTCTTCGCCGGAATGACGTTGGACGTCGCCGACAACGAGATCGTGCTGTTCGGAGGGTCGAACGGTACGGGGGCGCTCGATGACACCTGGACATTGAAGAGCGTGGCGGGGGGTTGGACGGAGGTCGGGATATGCGGCGGTCCAGGGCAGTTGGGCTGCACGGACTCGCGCCCGAGCAATCGCGCCGGCATGATCTTCGCGTACGACGGCGCCGACCAGGTCGTGGTCGCGGCAGCGGGGCTTTACGGAGGGTTCGGCGGCTCTTACCAGGCCTACACGTACGTGTTCAAAGCCGGCGTCTGGTATGCGTGTCCCGGATACTATTGCGAAAACGGGTTCCCGGGATGGGCGCCCTACATTTGGCTTTCTGGAGGAGCGTACGACGCGAAGGATGGGTACGTCGTGGTCCGCGGGGGCCTCGTCCCGTTCGGTCAGTTCGGGGGAAACAGCATGTCGCGCGACACGTGGGTCTTCGGCCACCTCATTTCCGGGCCGCCCCCGGCGGAAACGCCTTACGATGTCGATATGGGACAGCCCACGACCCTCGTGGCCAGCGGCGACGGCGGAGGTTTCGGTACGTTGAGCTTCGGATGGAACGGGATTCCCGGAGGTTGTTCTCCGCCTTTCATCGGAGCCCAGGCATTCACCTGCGATGTGACCGAGCCTGGCATCTCGCAGTACTACAATTACGGTGTTTACGGCTCGTATTTCGTATTGGACAATGTCATCACGGACTCGAACGGATGGCCCGGGATCACGACGGGCGACAGTAACCTGAACATCGCCCCTACTCTCAAAGTTGACGTGAACTCCTCCGCCGCGGTCGCGGATGTCGGACAGGTCGTCTACTTTGGAACGAATGCCGTCAACGGCTGGGGACCCTTCGTCTACTTCTGGAACACCCTTCCTCCCGGATGCTTTACGGTCAGCACGACCTACGCCGCCACTCTGGTGAAATGCGTCCTCGGGAAAAACGCGGTCGGAACCTGGCTCCCGTACGCCACGGTCGTCGATAGCACCGGGTTCAACGCGCTCTCCAACTCGCTCACCCTGACCGTCAATCCCTCGCCCAACGCAACGGGAATCTCGGTCAGCACGATCGCCCTCGATGCCGGTCAGACCCTGTCGGTGGGAGTGAACCCTTCGGGTGGCTCCGGCACGTACACCTTCAACTGGTCGGGGGTGCCCTCAGCCTGTCTCGCGGACGCCGCATTCCTCTCGTGCGTGGTCCCCGCGACCGACGTGGGCAATTATGTTCCCTCGGTCACCCTGCACGATTCCAACCGAGCGGTGTTCTCGGAGAGTTACTCCGGAACGATTGTCGTTTCCCCGGACCCGACGGCCTCGGGGCTCGCGGTAACGAACGCGACGAACCACCCAACTTCCGCGATCGATGTGGGCCAGTCGGTCACCTTCACGCTGACGTCCACTGCCGGCTCGGGGGGAGATACGGTCGTGTGGACCGGCCTGCCCACCGGTTGTTCTCCTACGGGGTCGGCCGCGACGACCGTCAGCTGCTCTCCCACGGAGACGGGGGGCTTCAGTGTCTCGGCCCGAGTGACCGACTCGAACGGAGTCAGCGCGACCTCGCCGGCAGCGGCGCTGTCGGTCTCGCCCGCGCTGGCCGGTGCCACGATCGGGGCCTCCGTTTCGGCACTCGATGTCGGTCAGAGCCTCACCCTCACCAGTAGCTACTCCGGCGGCTCGGGAGAAGTCGCCTTCTCGTGGTCCGGTCTTCCGGTCGGCTGTTTCTCCTCCAACTCTGCGACCGTGAGTTGCACGCCAACCGTCGCGGGGTCGAGCACTCCGTCTGTGACGATCCAAGACAGCAACGGTGCCGCGCTCCACGCCAGCGTCACTGCCGCGATCGTGGTCTCCGCCGCGCCGATCGCGTTGGCGCTTAGCGTGACCGACCAGAGCGGAGCGACGGTGATCGACATCGCGCCCGGAACCACCATCACATTCAGTCTCACTTCGACCGCGGGATCGGGTGGCGACACCATCGTGTGGACGGGTCTGCCGGCCGGCTGTCTCGCCTCCGGTACGAACGCCGTCTTGATCGAGTGCTCCCCGAGCGCAGCGGGTACCTACGTCGTCTCGGCTCGCGTCAACGACTCGAACGGGGCGAGCGCGACCTCCCCCTCGGTGGCGCTGACGATCACCGCAGCGTCCGCCGCTGCGCCGTTCGCCACCTCATTCCAAGTTCTGGAGCTCGGACTGCTCGCGGTCCTGGTCGTTCTCGCGTTCGTTCTGCTCCTGTTCGTCATGTTCCGACCCGGTCGGCGGGATTCGGGATGGAGACCCCCGCCTCCTCCGGCCGCCTCCGGTGCCGGTCCCACCGCACCACCCCCTGCCGGGGTCGACGATCCCGCGGACTACCACGAGACCTAGGCAACCTCGGGCCGGTCCGGCTTCCGTCCTCCATCGGCTCGGCTCGCGTATCGGAAACCGGGTCCTTCGTTCGGGTCGCTCCGCACGGTTAAGAACCGGCCCGGTACTCGCCCGCCTTCCATGCCGTCCGCGATTTCCTCCGTTCACCTCGGGAAGACCTACCCGAAGGCCCGTCCCGGGGCGTTCGCCCTCGAGGACCTCTCCCTCGAGATCCCGACCGGACGGGTCTACGGGCTGATCGGGCGCAACGGCGCCGGTAAAACCACCTTCATCCGGATCGCGGCGACCCAGCTCGCGGCCACGCGCGGTACGGTCTTCGTCCTCGGACACGATATCCGAACCGAGGAGCGGGCCATCCGCGCGCAGATCGCGTGCGTGCCTCAGGAATCGCGACCGCTCTACTTCCTCAACGTGGAGGAGGTGGTCTACACCTACCTGAAACTCCGCGGTCTCGACGGCCGAGAGGCGCGCCGTCGCACCAAGGACGCGCTCGAGGAGCTCTCGCTGGCGCAGTACTCGCGTTCGCTGGTCTCGCGGCTTTCGGGGGGCCTGCGACGGCGCACGCTCTGCGCGATGGTGCTTGCCTCGGACGCGGACGTGCTCTTCCTGGACGAACCTACGACCGGTCTCGACCCGATCGCCCGGCGGGAGGTCTGGCAAGCGATCCGGCGTGCGAGCCGAGAGAACCGGACGATCCTGCTCACGACCCACTACCTCGACGAGGCGGAGGCGCTCTCCTCCCGTCTCGCGCTCATCGAATCCGGCCGGCTCATGCTCGAAGGGACGCCGGCGGACCTGCGGGCCCGGGTCCGGTACCCCTACCGCGTCACCATCGAGGGTTCGTTCCCTCGGGAGGAGCTCGACTCCTACGGCAAGGTCTCTGAGATCGAGGGGGGTTTCCTTCTGTTCACGCGGGAGCCGGAAGCTCGCGATGTCGCGCGCCGCGCTCTCGAGAGGGGATTGCGGGTCTCAATGGGTCCCGTGAGCCTCGAGGACATTTTCCTTGACGTGGTCGGAAAGTCGATCGAGGAAGACGCGGCGTCCTCGGAGAAAGAAGAGACCGCGACGAAGGCGGCGGCATGAGCGAGCGCAACCGCCTCCGCTCGATCTTCACGTTGGTCCTGCTGAACGGCCTCATCCCCATCCGGACGACCCCGCTCTACATCGTGAACCTGCTCGCCTCGCCGCTTTCTTTCCTGTTCTTCATCTACATCGTCTCGCACGGGACCTACGTCGCCTACGGGATCACCGGCGGCATGGTGCTCACGATGCTGACGGTCGGGACGAGCTTACAGTCCGACCTCACCCACTACCGTCACGACTTGAAGTTCCAGGACATCGTGGTCGCTTCGCCGGTCGAGGCGCCAATCTACGTCGCGGGAATGGCGCTGAGCGAGCTCGTCTACTCGCTGCCGGCCCTCGGGGTCTTCGTCGTGCTGTTCTTCGCGTGGGGCTACGCCTCAGTCGTCAGTCTCGCCGTGCTCGCCGGGGTCCTCGTCCTCGTGTGGGCGTTCGCGAGCGCGCTCGCCTTCACGCTCGCGACGTACTTTCAGGACGTGCGAGAGACGTTCATCTTCAGTCCGATGATCTCGCTCCTGTTCACCGTGCTCCCGCCGGTCTACTATCCGCTCTCCGCCCTCCCGGCATGGGCCCAGGTAGCCTCTCGTATCTCTCCGACCACGTACGCCGCCAGTCTCGTCCAGGGCGCGGTCGGGCTGCAACCCCTCTCGTTCTCGGGGGCGGTCCTGGATTGGGTGGTCCTGATCGCGTTCACCGTCGCTCTCTTCGTCATCGCCGCCGTGAAGGCCCGCTGGAAGGAGCCCTGAAGGCCCGCACCGGTGTCCGGCGCGCGCCGGACGCGGCCCGACGCGCGAGTCCTTATGTACCGGTCCATTGGTGGAGCCGCGATGCTTTCGTTTGCGGACAGTCGCAGCTTCGACTTGCCCGATGAACGCCTCTCTCGATGCCTGTTTTGCGGGAAGGACCTCGTCGTGCTTCCCGGCGACCGGCGCGGCGGAGCCTGTTACGATTGCCTGTCGCTTTCGATCCGTCCGCCAGCCCCGTGCCCAGGCTGCGGGGCCCTGATTCCCGGGGAAGAGCGCGCCGTCGGCTGCGCCGTTTGCCGGTGGTACCCCCTGCGCGACTGAGTTCGCCGGGCCGGCCTCCGCTAAGCTTATCGGCCGAACCCGGTCCATCGCCGAGGGCGTGCCGAGGTGGCTCAGTCCGGTACGGCGCGAGTCTGGAAAGCTCGTGGCGGAATACGCCTCGGGAGTTCAAACGCCGAAGACGGCCGACCCGTCGCGGCGGAGATTCTCCCCCTCGGCGCTCCCCTTCCCTTCCCGAACACGTCCCGTGGCCCGCCGGAGGACCCGTGACCGTTCCCGACCGAGCCCAGATGCCGGCCTGGCTGCAGGTCGACGCGATCCTCACCCGTCTTTCAGGGCGGCAGGCCTTGCAAGAGATCTGCCGGTTCCTTCGTCACTCCTTCGCGCACTATCCTTGGGTCGGGATCTATCGACTGGAGGGCACGACCCTCGTCTTGGACGCCTGGGAGGGACCCCAAGCAACCGAGCACACTCGGATCCCTCTCGAGCGCGGGGTCTGTGGTCAGGCGGCCCGGGAGGGTCGGACCGTCATCGTCGATGACGTGAACGCCGACCCGAACTACCTGGCTTGTTTTCTCGAGACCCGGGCCGAGATCGTGGTACCGATCCGCCAGGAGGGCCAGGTGGTGGGCGAGATCGATATCGACGGGAACTCCGTCAAGGCGTTCGACGCGTCCGACCGCCGGTTCCTCGAGGGCGTCGCGGCGCGGCTCGGCCCCGCCGTGGAGCGATCGGGCGCCGAGCTGCCGCCCGCGTGAGACCCTCGGCGATCGTCGCGAGGGCCGAGGAGAGTGCCGCTCGGCGGTCGAAAGCTGCGAGGCGAGGTCGTCGGGCCGTCTTTCGCCAGAGAACGGCCTGCCGGGCGATCTCGTTGAGCGCCCTCGTTACCTCGTCCACGATGGGAAGGTCGGCCGCCCGGCTCGTCCGGGAAAGGGGATTCAAGTCGACCGAGATGACGCGTTTCCCGAGGGCCCGGAGCGCCTCGGTCCGGTCTCCGTCCTCGAGGGGGACGAGGCAGACATCGGCGTCGAAGATCCCCCGCCGGTCGACCTTCGCCCGGTCGGACGGCAGTCCGGGAATCGTCGCCGTCGGCTGTACTCCGAGGATCCGTTGCACTCCCGCCGCCCGCAGCGCCGCGGCTACGAGGCGGGCCCGCGATCCGGTCCGGTGGAACAAGTTCACTTCCACATCCAGGCCCGGGACCGCGTGCTGGAGCCGCGCGACCTCCTTTACCGCGAGCGCGGCGACGTTCCCGTTGACGCTCACGACCGGATGACGGGCGGCGAGAAGCCATTCGGCGGCCGCTCGCTCAGCACGCCGCGCCCCCGGGGTTGTGCGTTCTCCGAGAAAGTAGTCGAACGCCTCTCCGCGCCCCTGGGCGATCAGCCCCTCGGAGACGACGAGTCCGCGGCGATGGGCCGCGACGAGAGTGCTCCGCACTTTCAGACTGGCGAAGCGAGGATGGCGGGGAGAGAGGCGCATCGGGTCGGCGGCTCAGTGCTGGTCGGCGGGAGGGTCGGACGCCGCCTCTTCGGCGGCCGGCAGGCGGCTCTCGAGGGCCGCGATCCGCTCCGCGAGCGGGGCGAGACCGTCCTCGATCGCCTTCGTGAGGGTCAGCTTGAGGCTCTCTTCGAGGGCGACCAGGTCCCGACCTAGGTCGATGATCCTCCGCGCGTTCTCGTTGAGGAGGAGGCGGCTCTGGGTCGAGACACGGTAGGTGTCGGAGAGGTCCTTCGTCAACTGATGCGATGATTGGGCGAAGGTCTCGATCGAGGAGCCGACCGGCTTCCACTTTTCGTCGAGGTTCGAGGTGAGGCTGGCGGAGAGTTTTTCGCTGGCGGACTGGACCCCCGCTGTCACCTCGCGCGAGACCCTCTCGGCGAGCGAGGTCTCCATGCCCTCGAGCCGGGTCTTGACCTCCTGGTTCGCCTGCTGGTCGCTCGTCTCCATTCGCTGAAGCCGGTCCTCCACCGACTGCAGGCGAGCGAGCGTGTTGGAGTAGGCCGTGCCGACCAGGGTGTCGAGGTGCTGCTGGCTCAGTTCTTCGCTTCGGAGGAGGAGGTGAAGGACCCAGTGTTCCCGGCCCTTCGTCTCGGAAAGCGGTCCCTTTTCCAGCCGGTCGCGAACGTCACGATCGTCGATGAGCGTCTGCAGCTCCTTCAGGACCTCGACCCGGGAGTACGAGGTCGACCCCCCGGTCGTTGCGGGACGACCAGCCATCGCCGGAGGATGGGCTTACCGAAGCTATATACATTGGCCGGGGGAAGGCCCGCGCTCGCCGCTCACTCCGCGAACTCGCGTCCGAGCAGCTCGCGCGCAACAATCAGCCGGCGGATCTCCGAGGTGCCGGCCCCGATCTCGAGCAGCTTTGCGTCCCGCGCCAGCCGTTCGAGGGGGAGGTCGCGCATGTACCCGTAGCCGCCGTGCACCTGGATCGCTTCGAGCGCGGTCCGAGTGGACGCCTCGGAGGCGAACGTCAGCGCGGCGGCGCTCGCCCGGAGGCTGCGGGGGTCGGTTCGAACGGAATCGAGAGCACCGTACATCAGCCAACGGGAGGCTTCGAGGTCCGAGTACATCGCAGCGATCTTCGCCTGGATGAGCTGGAACCGCCCGATCTTCTGGCCAAATTGCTCGCGTTCTCGTGCATAAGCGACCGACCGGTCGAGGCATTCGGCCATGATCCCGACGGGGATCGCCGTGAGGACCGCCCGCTCGACATTGAGGCCGCTCATCATGATGCGGACCCCGTCGTTCTCCTTTCCCACCAGCTGGTCCCGGGGGACCTCCACGTCCTGGAAAGCGAGCTCCCCGGTCGGGGAACCCCGCATCCCCATCTTGTCGAGGCTCTTCGCCACCGAGAAGCCAGGGGAATCCTTGCGGACGAGGAACGCGCTGATGCCGCGGGGGCCCTTATCCGGAGCGGTCTTCGCATAGACCAGCATCGAATCGGCGACCGGTCCGTTCGTGATGAATTGCTTCGTTCCGTTCAGGACGTAGTGAGTTCCGTGGCGTTCCGCCTTGGTCCGGATGGAAACCGCATCCGAACCGGCCCCGGGTTCCGTGAGTGCCAGGGCTCCGATCGCGTCTCCGGCGACCACGGGAGGCAGGAACGCAGCCTGCTGATCCGCGTCCCCGTTCCGCGAAACGTTGTCGGCGAATAGGTTCGAATGCGCGCCGACGCTCAGGGCGAGCGCCGGGCTGACCCGAGCGATCTCCTCGAGCACGAGCGCCTGGGGGATGTACGAGAGTCCGAGCCCCCCATACTTTTCGGGCACCGTGATGCCGAGAAACCCGTCGGCGCCGAGACGGCGGAATAGGTCGCGGGGAAAGTAGTCCTCTCGGTCCATCCGGTCGGCGACCGGGGCGACCTCCTTCTGGACAAATCGCCGGGCGGCCTCCCGCAGGTCCTGGTCCTCCTGGGAGAGGGTGAGGTCCATGTCGGGGCGACGGCTCCCGAGGCATAACGGTTGTCGGGGGAACTATCCGGGCCGCGCGGGGGACTCTTTTCGCTCGAGCCCGATGTGGAGGCGCCAAACGGGTCGGCGTTTCGGGAAATCGGAGCGGTAGTGCGCCCCTCGACTCTCCGTCCGAGTGAGCGCCGCCCGGGCGATCAGCGAAGCGGTCAGAACCGCGTTCGCGACGGGTCCGGGGATATCGGCGGCGCGAGCCGGCTCGGTGGATTGGCCCAGTCCGCCGAGTTCCTCAAGAGCGGTCCTCAGGCCGCTTCCCGAGCGGACGATCCCGACGTCGTCCCAGAGAATGTCCCGGACTCGGTCCACGGCGCCCGGAACTCGGTCCCGTCCCGCGCCGGCGGGCCAGTCGACGCGAACGACCCGTCCCGGTCGAGCCGGCTGGGCCGCGACGGGATGGACCAGCTGACGCGCGACCCGCTCTCCGAAGACGAGCCCCTCGAGAAGCGAGTTGCTTGCGAGTCGGTTCGCCCCGTGGACGCCGGTCGAAGCAACCTCGCCGCAGGCGTAGAGCCCCCGGAGCGTCGTTCGTCCTTCGAGGTCGGTCGTCACTCCCCCGATCATGTAGTGAGCGACCGGCGTCACGGGAATCCAGTCGCGGGACGGGTCGAGGCCGTACGTCGCGAGGAAACGACAAACGGACGGGAACCGAGCGTAGAAGCGGTCGCGCGGGATCCCCGTGGCGTCGAGGTACACGCACGGATGGCCGGTGCGGTGGATCTCCCGGTCAACGGCTCTGGAGACGACGTCCCGGGGGGCGAGCTCAGCATCCCGGTGCTGCCCGAGCAGGAATCGCTCGCCCGCTTCGTTGCGCAGGACCGCGCCCTCGCCGCGGACCGCCTCCGTGATCAGGAACCGGGGAGCGCCCTCCCTCCAGAACACGGTGGGATGGAACTGGATGAATTCCATATCGGTGAGCAGCGCCCCCACGCGGAACGCGATCGCGACCCCCTCCCCGGTCGCCACCGAAGGATTCGAGCTTTGACGGTAGAGGCTCCCCGCCCCGCCGGTCGCGAGCACGACGGGACCGGCGTCGGTCTCCTCGACGTTGCGTCCGTCCTCGCCCGACATGACGGCGATCGTCCCCGGACGGCCCCCTGCCTTGAGGCGCCGCAGCGCGGTCCGCTCGCGAACCTCGATGCCGGCATCCAGGACCCGACGTTTGAGGGTCTCCTCGATCGAAAGGCCGGTCGCGTCGCCGCCGGCATGGAGGATCCGCGCCCGGGAGTGGGCGGCCTCTCGTCCCGAGGCGATCTGGCCGTCGACCGTGTCGAACGGAACACCGTAGCGGACCAGATCCGCGATCCGAGCCGGGGCTTCGTAGCAGAGAGCTTTCGCGGCCGCCGGGTTCACGAGCCCGGCTCCCGCACGGATCGTGTCCTTGAGGTGAAGGGCCGGAGAATCGTCGGGTCCGACCGCGGCGGCGATACCGCCCTGAGCGTACCGAGTGGTCGCCTCTTCGAGTCGGGATTTCGTGATCAACGTCGGTCGCAAGCCGAGTTCTCGACATCGGAGCGCGACGTAGAGTCCCGCGATGCCCGTACCGACAACGAGCGGACGACTCGCGGGGTCGCGCACGTTTCCCGCGAGCGGACCACGGGGTATAGCGACTTCTCCACCCGTGCGGAGCGTCGTATACCCTTTCGCCCTCCGGGGACCGTGGCCGAGAGGGAACCGCGGTCGCCCCGCCCTTGGGAGAACGTCGTCTCCGTCCGAGAGGACGTCCCGCTCGAGCGGGAGTTGCTGGGACGTCTCGAGAACGGGACCGGCCTGCGGTCCGTCGGGGTCACCGACCTGATCTCCTTGAGACGGGCCTATTACCGGACCGTCGGTCCCGCCGTCCCGATTCCCGCCGCCCGCCGGGCTCGTCTCGACCAGGGTCGATCGGTACACCGAACGCTGGGCGCACGACTCGCCCGGGAAGGGATCCTCGAAGCCCGGGTCCGCCGGGACGGACTCGTGGGGCGGATCGACATCTTGGCCGACCTTCCCATCGAGGTGAAGACCTCGTCCGGCCTCGTTTCTCCTTCGGAGCTCCCCGCGTACCGGCCCGACCATATCGAGCAGCTCGGAATGTACTGCGGTCTCGTGGACCGTCCGGTCGGTCGCCTGCTCACTCTCGTCGCGAGCCCGAGCGAGATTTCGGACGTCCAGGCCGTGGACGTGGCGTTCCGTTCGACCTCCCGGATCCGCGAGGAGATGCGACGACGGGCCGACCTCCTCCGGACCGCCCTGAAAGAGACCCGCGCCGACGGACTCCCCCGGTGCCCGTGGTTCGGGAAGGGGTGTGAGTATCAGGAGGCCACGGTCTGCTCGTGCACGGGGGAAGAGAGTCGGCCGCTTTTGCCGCTCACGGACGAGGTTGAAACACTCACCGCGCGGTCCGACGTACAAGATCGCATCCGGTCCGAGCTTTCCCGGCCCTCTCCCTCCAAGGACGAAGCGTCGGTCGGACGGTTTCGGGAGGTTCTCTATCCCCGGCGAGCCTACTTCGAGCGGACCGCGCCGGCCGCGGCCGTCCCCGAGGAGGTCTCCCCGCCCGCTCTCGAGCCGGACCTTTACGCGCGATTGAGCGAGGCGGTCGAGAGCGGCACGCCCGGGGAGGTCGCACGACTGCCGGCCCGCTCGCTCGAACCCGAAGAGGAGGTCGTCGGTTTCCGCGGTCGCCCGTTGTTGTTGCGGACCTCCCGGGCCTGGGCTCGGTTCCGGGAGAACGAGCTTGTATCGCGGTCTCCTCAGTACTCCTTGGACCTCGGGTTGCGGTGCGCGATCACGGGAACGGACTCGGCTCTCTTGGTCATCGGGTTCGAGCGGGCCGAGTCGGACCGCGACCGGCTCCAGGTCCTCGAACTCCGTTTCTCCTCCCTCACTCCGTTCTCTCGGATCTATCGGGAGCGCAGTCAAGGTTTGGCCGATGCGATCCGAGAGCGGACGCCGGCCCGCTTACCGTCCTGCCCGGATTGGATGACGACGGATTGCCCCTATCGCTCGGAATGCGGCTGTGGGACGCCGGACGCTCGAGTGACCCGGTAGATCGTCGACCGGACCGTTGGCTCCAGATGGAACTCCTTGTACAACCGGCGAGCCGGTTCGTTGGCCGCGGTCACCCACAGGTGGACCCGCTGGTATCCCAAAGCCCACAGGGCCCTCAATTCCCAACGGAAGAGGTACTTTCCGTAGCCGCGTCGGCGGAACTCCGGGTCGACCATGAAGTTCACGACGATCGCTTTGCGGGGCGAGCGCTCGGCGGAAAGGATCGCCCCGACGAGCCGGGGGGGGTCGGGGAGGAGCAGGGCGATGGATGCCTCATCCAGGAATCGTCCGAGGCTTCCGGCGAGAAGGGCCGCCGTCACGCGACGATACTCCTCCCTCCGCTCTCCGATGAGCAGCGCGTCGACGGTTCCGGTGACGGACCGGAAGTCGAGGTCGGCGAGCGCGTCGATCGTCACCGCGCGGATCGGCACAAGCGTGAGCCCTTCGGGCACCGGGCCCGGGGGCCGGCCGTCCTCGGTGCCCAGCGATCGTTCCATCGCCATGCGTTCGATGACGGTCGACCCCGATCGCGGGGCGAGCCGATCGTAGAGCTCCTGCTCCGGTGCGGGCGAGAGGCCCGTGAATCCGACGTTGATCGACCGGATCTCCGGAGGCAAACGGTCGAGGAGCACGTTCGCGAGCCGCTCGCCCCGGTCGACCGCTCCCGGTTCGTCGGCCACATGGACGTGACCATAAGCATCCGTGCCGCTCGAGGAGTAGAAGGAAAGGCCCGCGCCCCGGTCGATAGGGTAGTACCAACCCACCGTTCCGCCCGAGCGCAGTCCCTCGGCGGTTCGTTCGACCCAGTCGCCCGCGGGCGATTCGTCCCGAGCGAGCAGCGCTTTGCGGACCTGGTGAACGATCTCGACGAGTTCGTCGAGGCGCGCCCCCTTCGCCGGTAGAGGATCGTCCACCGCCGGGACCTTGACTACGTTGCGACGAGGCGCTGGAGGATCTGGGCGATATCGGGAGCGACCGAAGCCTTCTCGGCAGGGTTGCCGAGCGTGTCGGTCGAGTAGACGTCGCCGACGACCACCTTGATGCGTTCGAAGGCGTCCTTCAGGAACAGCCCGTGAGTGCACGCCGCGCTGATGCCCGCGGCCCCGTTCTTCTTCAGAAGCTTGGCGGCCTCGACGATCGTTCCCCCGGTCGAGATGACGTCGTCGATCAGCACGACGTGCTTTCCTTCGATCGGCATCGGCAAGGTGGACGGAAGGGAGAGGTCAACGTGCTCGCTATCGATCCGTCGCTTTTCGAGCGCGAACCACGGCTTGTCCAGGAGTTGGGCCATCCGGCGCACGCGGTCGACGCCGCCCTTGTCCGGCGACACGAGCAGGTCAAGCGGCCGCTCCCGCAGGAGCCGGGCGATCGCCGGAATGCCGCTCGCTTCGAACGCGGGTTTCGTGAAGTGAGTCAACGTCTGGGAGGAGTGTAGGTCGACCATGACGACCGCATCGGCGTCCAGCTCGACATGGCGACAGAGCGCGCGCGCACTCACCGGCTCCCCCGGAAAGAACCGCCGGTCCTGCCGACCGTACCCGAAATACGGAACGACCACGAACGTGCGGCGGGCGCCGGCCTCGCGGACGGCGTCTTCTAACAGGATCAGCTCGAGGAAGTCGGAGTCCGTCCGGGTCGACTGCACGAGCACCACGTCCTCTCCCTCGAGCCGTCCGCCGACCCGAACGTACAGCTCGTCGTCGGGGAATCGCTTCGTGAAGGGAATGCCGAACGGGGCATTGCCGAGCTCGCGGGAGATTCGCTCCGCGAGCGCGGTGGAGGCGGTCCCTCCGATAACGTGCATCTCGAGTCCCCCTAGTTGGGACTCGGGGTAGGACTATAAGATTGCGCGACGGACGCGGTTCCCGAGTTCGTTCCCGGTGGGTCCGGGTCGATCGCCGGGGGAAGTGGATTCCGGGAGCTTTCAGAGCTCGTCGTCCGAATCGCTCTTCTTGGCGGGCTTGTGGTTCCGTCGGACATGGGGAGCCGGCCGCCCTCGTCGTGAGGGGGTGTGGGACGGCGGCGGTCGAGTCCGGGGCCGAGGACGGACGTCCTCGTCCTCCTCTTCCTCGTCCTCGGAATGGCGTCGGCGCAATTTCGAGAGCCATCTACGGGGAGCGGACTCGGGCGCGGCCTCGGCCTCCGCCCGGGCTTCCTCATCCTCCTCCCGCCGAAGCGGTGTCTCGATGCCCTCCGTGCGGAGCGCATAGTGGATTCCGAAGGCTACCAGGATGAGTCCGACCACGGTGAGACCCAGGAACTCCCACGATTGCGCGGGGACCTGGCCAGCTTGTCCTTGCAAGAGAAGCTTCACCGCGCCGAACCAGGGGATCATGCCGCGGGCGACCCCGATGATCCAGCCGGGTTCGACGAGCGAACTGATCTCCGCGACTCCCGCCCCCGACTGGTCCGGGGCCGTGTTGTTGTCCCCCATCGTAAGGAATCCGGAATGGTCCCCAAGCGCAGGGGCGGAGAGTACGAGGGAAATATTCACGGACTTCCAGCCGATGTCGTAGAGGTCCAGGCCGCCCGTCAGTCGGGTGGTGTTGCAGTTGGCCGGCCCATGGGCGGGGATGTAGGCGTAGACGGGGTTCGACTGGGTCCCGCACGGGAGGCCGGCGAGGTCGGTGATGTTGTAGAACCCGTGGGGGTCCCACTGCATGTACAGGATGGCACGATGGATGACCGGCGTACTCCCTTGCCCGTTCGGCCAGTAAAGGAGCACGTCCCCATACTCTCCGTATGTCGAGTATCCGGTCGGGAGCCCCGACACGTAGGGCGTGATCCCCGAGAGGGAGGTCTTCTGGGCTAGAACGAGGTCGCCGGTGTTGATGAGTCCCAGCTGATCGTTGGAGCCGTGCTGCATGCTACCGGACTCCACGACGTAAATCGGGGGCCAGTTCTGCGTGTACGCGAACAGGGAAACGAGCAGAATGACGACGATGGCGAGAGCGACCAACGGTTCGAAGAAGAGGGAATCCCGAGCGCGCCAATAGATCAGTTTCCTTTGCGAGGGGACCGCGCCGAGAGCCGAAGGCTCCTCATCCTCCTCCTCGTCGCTGTCCGGCGCGCGCCAACGCCGCACCGGTGGGGGACGCTCCCGATGAGGATTTCTCCGCGGGCGAGGATGCGTTCGCCTCCGAGGAGCCGGTTTTTCCTCCTCCTCGTCGTCCTCGTCCTCCTCCTCTTCCGGCTCGTCGTCCTCGTCCGGCCGGACGTGGGCGGGGTGGGGCATTGGGCGCGTCTCTTCCGGACACCCCTTAACCCTTCGTTTCGACCGGCAGCCCCGAGGGGGGTCGAGAGGTTGCCCCTCGACGATACTCTCGGGAGCGAACGCTTAAGCGAGCCGAGGCCCACGACCCAGCGCCGAGACGCGGTCGGTGGCGGTCATGCGTCGGTTCGACATTTCGATGCCCCTGTTTTCCGGGATGCCGTCGTTTCCGGGCGATCCCGCGTTCGCTTCGAGTCCGATTCGTTCCATGGCCCGGGGGGACCCTTACAACCTCTCCGGACTTTCCTTCGGGTCCCACACCGGCACGCACGTCGACCCACCCTCCCACTTCGTTCGAGGGGGCGCACCTACGGACGAGCTGGACCTCGAGATCCTCAATGGTCCCTGCCAGGTCGTCGGGGTCGACCCGCGCGCTTCGTCCGTGGGAGTCGACGACGTCACCCGGATTCCCGCGAAGACCACGCGGGTCCTGTTCCGAACGTCCAACTCAGCCCGGTGGCTGACCCAACTCGCGTTCTTCGCCGATTACGTAGCTCTCACGCCCGCCGCGGCGGACGCGCTCGTCCGCCAACACGTTCGGATGGTCGGTCTCGACGCCCTGTCGATCGAGAACGACCCGTCGGGGACATTCCCTGTCCACCACGCGCTTCTCGGGCGGGGGATCCTCATCCTGGAGGGGCTCCTGCTCGGCGACGTCCCCCCCGGTGCCTACACCCTCCAATGCCTCCCGCTCCGGCTACGGGGTGGGGACGGTGGCCCGGCTCGCGCTACGCTGAGCGCCCCCTAGGTCCGTTCGGATGGCGCTCGTCCCTCCGGGTCCCGGGGTGCACGACCTCTCCCTCGCCACCCCAGCGTTCTACCTCCTCGCCGCCACGCTCGGACTGTTCGTGGCGATGCTTCTCCTCCTCCGCCATTACTACCCGAAGCGAAAGCGCGGTCTCGAGGGCTATCTCGACGCGGCCGGAGTGAGCCTCGGATTCTTGGTCTTCGGAGTGATCCTCGTGGTCCTCCTCGCGACCCGGGACCCCGACGGGAACGGGACCGCGTACGCCCTCTACGAGACCATCCTGACCGGATACTGGCTCGCGTTCGCGATCCCCGTCGTGACCGTCGGCAGCTCGGTGCAGGCCCGTTCGCGCGGGACGATCCACTGGCTCGTCCCGTCGATGGCGATCGCCATCGCGATGTTCTTCGGGATCTTCGCCTACTACTACTCGATGGTCTGAAGCGGAAAGCGCGGACGGATCAATCTCGCTCGTCCGGAGGAAGTAGGTCCGGGATCCCTTCCGTGATGGGATACTCGACGTGGCACTTGCCGCAGGTGAGAGTCCCTTCCATGATCTCGACTCCCTCGGTCTTCCGGGAGGTAAGGGCAAGCTCCCCTCGACACAGGGGGCAGCGTAGGATATCGAGGAGGTCGCGCTTCACTTAGCCCCCCCTTCCACGATCCCGTAACCGATGAGCCGCCAGGCATTCAACTTTCGGGAGATGGCGACCCGGCTGCCGGGGAACACGGTGACCGCTCGATTGAGGGCAAGCTCGATGTCGTCCCCCCGGGCGCTCGTCACCTTACCGGCCGCGATCGTCGTGCCCACCGTGACGGCGAGCATCTCGCTGGTACGGATCTTTTCGACCTTGATCTCGCGCTGGGCGCCGAGGACCCGGTCGAGGAGGGTCGCCTTCAGCCGCATCTTCTGGCTGACGGGAGGGAGAGTCCCGGCCGTGCCGACCAGGCGCCCCGTGAGCCCGTCGCCCTTGGCGAGCGCGGGGTCGAGGCTCGTGCCGATCGCGGCGAGGCCCCCGGGGCGGAGCTCTTCCCACTCCTGACCGCCGGAGACGATCGAAGTGATCTTCGTGGTCAAGGCCTCCAGACGGCCGACGGCAGCGCCGGCAGGGCCGGGCCGGATCTCGATCTCCTCACCTAGCTTCAGCCGACCTTGCAGGAGCGAGCCGCCCAGGACCCCGCCACGCAACGCCACCGGGCGGGTCCCGGGCCGATTGATATCGAACGACCGGGCCACGTACATGAGCGGCGGCTTCTTCGGGTCTCGAGGGGGCGTCGGGATCGTCTCTTCAATGGCCCCGATGAGCGCATCGATGTTGACCCGGTGGTTCGCGCTGACGGGGACGATCGGGGCGCCGGCGATCGGGGCCCCCTTCAGGAATTCGGCGATCTCTCGATAGTTCTCTTCCGCTGCTTCGGAGGAGATGAGGTCGATCTTGTTCTGGACGACCACGACCTTGTGGACGCCGATGATGTCGAGGGCGTAGAGATGCTCTCGTGTCTGGGGTTGGGGGCAGTGCTCGTTCGCCGCGACCAGCAACATGGCACCATCCATGATGGCGGCGCCCGAGAGCATGGTAGCCATCAACGTCTCGTGGCCGGGCGCGTCCACGAACGACACCGCGCGCAGGAACTTCGCTTCGCCGCCGCAGGACGGGCAGACCGGTTCGACGGAGTACCCGGACGGCTCGGGACACTTCGGGCACTTGTAGAACGCGGCGTCGGCGTATCCGAGTTTGATCGAGATCCCGCGCTTCAATTCCTCGGAGTGTCGGTCGGTCCACTCGCCGGTGAGCGCTTGGGTGAGGGTCGTCTTGCCGTGGTCGACATGGCCGACCAGGCCGATGTTCACCTCGGGCTGGCGGGGGACCTTCATGCCGCGGCGAACAGCTCCGCGAGAGGCTTGGAGCCTTTCTGCTCGACGATCAGGTTGATTTGGACGGTGTCCTCGCTGATCGTGTTCCCGCGGAACGTTCGGCGCTTACGCATCCCGGCGCGAGGAGCCTTGAACCCGAAGCCGTCTCCCACGTAGAGGCGGGTCTGCCGCGCGCCCGGGAGGTCCGGTCGAAGCGGGAAGCCGCTCTTGTCGGTGCCGCCGGTGATTCGGAAAGTGTAGCCGGTCGCGCCGATCAGCTCGCCTCCGACCGCCTCGCCGATGCGCTTCCCCAGGAACCCGGCCGCCTGCGGGTCCCCAACGGTGCGCGCGACGGATTTCTCGCGCTCGGAGATGACGAGCTTGTACTCTACCATCCAATCCTCAAGAGGCGGGTCCGCGCGAGTGACGGGCCGTTTAAATAGCTTGCCCGAGCGACGGCCTCCGTTCGGCGGTCATCGACTCGTGTCCGCGAGCGGCGAGGGCCTGCGGGTGGTGGGGATCCCGTTCGGCGGGGCGTGTTCCGCGCGGGAAACGCCCTTATCAACCGGCCCTTCGTCCTCGCCTTCCGAGGCGGCGCTCCGGGATGACCGACCCTGCGACCTTGGCGCTCGCCGCTGACGTTCTCCTCCTCGTCGGAGGGTTTGGCTACGCGGCCTGGTCAGACCTGAGGGACCGCGAGGTCTCGGACCGCCTGTGGCAGGTCCTTGGGGTCGCCGGGTTCCTCGTCGGATTCGTCCCGGTCGTCCCGGACGGAGCCGGGCCCACCCTCCTTTGGGTCGTGGTCGGGCTCTTCGTCATCCAGCACCTGTTTGCCTGGGACTTACGGTTGGGGGAAAGCGGCGAACGGTTTGCGGACCTGATCGAGGTCGGGTTCTACGGGGCCGCCGTCGCCATCGTCTTGATCGCTGTGGCCCACTGGGGCATCGGACCCACGGCGGTGCCCGTCCCGGTGATCGCGGTCCTGCTCAGTGTGCTTTTCGCCCGGGGACTCTTCGAAGCCGGAATCCTGTACGGGGGGGCCGACGCCAAAGCCCTGATGATCGCCGCGCTTCTGGTCCCGATGTTCCCGAACCCGTTGATCCCGCAGCCTCCGGGGATCGCCCCGGTCACCGCGATTTTCCCGTTCGCCGTGAATGTGCTGATGAACGCGGCGGTATTCTTCCTCGTCGTCCCGATCGTGATCGCGGCCCGCAACGTGCGGGCGCACGAGTTCCGGGGTCTCTCGAGCTTTGTCGGCTACACGATCCCGGTGGAGGAGCTTCCTCGGAGGTACGTCTGGGTGAGAAATCCGATGTTCGGGGAAGCGCGCGAGGAAGAGAAGTCGATCGAAACCTCGGAAGATGACCGCCTCCGACGGGTGAAGATTGCCGGGGACCTCAAATCCCAAGGGGTCGCCCGGATTTGGGTCACTCCGCAGATCCCGTTCTTGGTCCTGATGGCGCTCGGGGTGGTGAGCACGCTATTGGTGGGCAACGTTCTCTTCGACGTTCTCTTCCGCTTCTAAAGCCCCCGAGCCAAAGCTTTTCTGATGCGCCCCCGTCGGAGAACGGCTGAGGATGGCGAAAGCGCGCACCCCGAAGAAGACCCCGATTCGGGTCCTCATCGCGAAGCCCGGACTTGACGGACACGACCGAGGAGCGAAGGTGGTGGCGCGCGCGCTCCGTGACGCCGGCATGGAGGTCATCTATGCGGGTCTGCGACAGACCCCCGAGGAGATCGTTCGCGCGGCGCTCGAAGAGGACGTCGACATCATCGGGCTCTCGATCCTCTCCGGGGCCCATATGGCCTTGTTCCCCCGAGTCCTCGTGCTCCTCAAGGAGCACAAGGCGGACAACATCCCGGTCTTCGCCGGAGGGATCATCCCGGACGAGGACGCCCGGCGCCTCAAGAAAGCCGGCATCCGCGCGATCTTCGGTCCGGGCACTTCGCTCGAGGAGATTGTCACGACCGCTCGAACGCTGGCCCGCCACCCGGCATGACGGCTGCCCCACGCCTTCCGGCGGCGGCCCGCGCGATTGTGGACGGGGACCGACGGGTCCTCGCGCGCACGATCACGGCGGTGGAGAACGGGGACCCCTCGGCGGACCGAGTGGTTCGTAGCCTCTACGCTCGGTCCGGCCGAGCCCCCGTGGTCGGCCTCACCGGTCCGCTCGGAGTGGGCAAGTCGAGCCTCGTGAACGCCCTCGTCGGACGTCTGAGGGACCTCGGACAGACGGTCGGGGTCATCGGGGTCGACCCGTCGAGCCCGTTCACGGGGGGTTCGGTCCTCGGCGACCGGATCCGGCTCGAACGGAGGGCGGACGACACCGGTGTGTTCTTCCGGTCGATGGCGAGCCGCGGGGCGGCCGGGGGCGTTGCGGCGGCGACTCGCGAGGTCTCCCGATTGCTCGACGCCGCCGGCTTCGATGTGATCCTCGTGGAGACCGTCGGGAGCGGTCAGGTCGACGTCGCGATCCGGGACATCGCGAGCACGAGCATCGTGGTGGTCGTCCCTCATCTCGGCGACGAAGTACAGACCCTGAAAGCCGGGCTCTTCGAGATCGCCGACATCTTCTGCGTGAACAAGGTCGACCTCCCCGGCGCCGAGCTTGCGAAGCGGGACCTCTCCGAATTGGTCACGCTCGGCGGTCATGCGAGCGGCTGGGCCCCTCCGATCGTCGGCACCTCCACGGTAGAACCGTGCGGCATCGACGAGCTCTGGGAGGACGTCCTCGCCCACGAGAAGTTCCTGAACGCCTCGGGAGAGAGGACGCGAGGGGAGCGCAAGCGCCTCTCCTCCGAGATCGTCGGGCTCGCGCGCGACCGAGTGGGGCGCGAGCTTACTCACCGACTCGAGAAGGACCCGGCTCTCCGACGCCTGCTCGATGATGTCGTCGCGCGAACCATCGACCCTCGTACGGCCGCGGACCGTCTCGTGACCGGGAGTCCGCGGAAACGATGACGGCTGCCGATTTCGAGGTCCTCCTCGCGATCGGGCTGCTCGTCCTTTCGGTCGGGATCGCCTACTTCGTCTTCGCCTCGTTCGCATTCGGGGCCGGTTACCAGCCGACGCCGCGTCGGTCCGTCGAGACCATGCTTCGGTTCGCCGAGGTCGGGCCGCGGGACACGCTCTACGACCTGGGAGCGGGCACGGGGGCCATCGTTTTCAGAGCGGCCCGAACCTATCGAGCGCGGGTTGTCGGGGTCGAGGTCGAGCCGCTGCGATACTTGATCCTCAGGGCCCGCCGGGCGTCCGGGCCGTTCGCCGACCGAATCACGCTCCGGTGGGGAAACCTCTTCGACCTCGACTTCCGGCAAGCCACCGTAATCACTTCGTTCCTGTGGCCGGGAGCGATGGCCCGCCTGAGGCCGCGCTTCGAGGCCGAGCTCCCGGAAGGCGCCCGGGTCGTAAGCCACTGCCACGCCGTCCCCGGATGGACCGCGGAGAAATACGACCCGGACACGGATGTCTACCTCTATCGATGGCCCGCCGCCCGCTCGGCGACGGCTACGGATGGAAAATGAACCAGAGGATCGTGGCCGCGCCGAACGTCACGAGGAGAACGATCCCCGCCGCGATCCAGCCGACGTAGCTGCTCCGCTCCGGCGAGGAGGTCGCCTCGTTCGACATCGGGTCCTCGCTCCCCAGCGCGAATCCGGTTTATCTGGTGTCGATACCAACCCTTCGGGGTCTACGGGACACCGGCGCCGAGCTGACCGGTGATCCCGAAGTAGGCGATGAGCACGCCGACGGTGATCGCGATCGCGAAGGTGACGACAAGAAACGCACGGGACGGGCCGGTCGGCACGGTCGACATCGTCGCCGTCAGCACGTCGAGCGTTCAAGAGGTCGCGGTTCGTTCTGCGAGGTCGGGGCCTTACTCTTCGTCGGAACCCGTCGCCGTTTTCGCCCCGGAATGAGTCGCCTTCGGCGTCTTGGGCTTCGCCGGAGCTTCGGGAACGGTGCTCGCATCGGCCGCGGGCGTCTCCGAGCCCTTCGGGGCTTCGGGCGCGGCTTTCTTCTCTGGGACAGGGGTCACGTACTCTTCGACGACCCGGATCGTCTGGGGATGAAGATGGGTTCGGATCCGGTCGATGACCCGCGGCTTGGCCGCCATCCACGCGATGTCGAACTTGGTCCGGTCGGGAACCTTGAGCGTGACCACTTTCTCGTGAACTTCGACGTGGAATTCGGACGAGCGGCCGTACTGAAGCTCGATGACCGCGCGGGCCTGCTCGGCGGGCTCGCTGATCCCTTCCGCGACCTTGAACTTCCCTCGGACCTTGCGCCCCGCGAACGGCGGGTTAAAGTCGACCCGGACCCGAGCGGCGGTGAGGGACACGACCCGCCCGCGTCGCCCTTCGATCGTCAGCGTCGTGCCGATGTCGAGGTGAGCGTCCTCGCGTCGCATCTCGGGAAGGCGCTCGACCTGGTGCATCGAGAACAATTCGATGAGGTTGGGGTCCCGTTCGCCGAAGGCATCGGCGGGCGAGAATTCCCGCTCGACCTCGTCGCCCACCTTGAGACCGACCAGGGAGTTCTCGATACCGTTCGGGAAGTACTCTCCGCCGATCTCGTGCGGCCGCGGACCCCACGTCCGTCCTTCGGTCCTCGCGTTCTCCTTCTGGGCGAGCTCCTCGTGAGTGGTATCCAATAGCTCGGTCTTTCCACCCAATTCCGTCCAGAGGTCGTACTCCAGGCGTACGAGGTCGCCCTTCTCGGTGACCCGAGCGGCCGAACCGTGATGGGTTTCGGGAGACATCGCCTCGCCGAACCGGGGGCTCGGATAAGGTTTTCTCGAGGGCGGACCGCGCCTCCACCGGACGTCGCGAGGAGAAGCTAGGCGTGGTCCGAGCGCTCCGGGGGTGCGGGACGGGCCGCGGCGCGCTCCGCGGGGCTCGACACTCGCCGCCAGCGGATACTGGCGTGGAGCAGAGCGAACGGCTTCATCGCCGCCTCGAAGTAGCGCAGCGGGTGGGCGACCGGCGCGCGTCGTTCGGAAAGGCGGTCGCCGAGCTCCCCGTTCTTCATCAGCGACATCCCCATCGCTACGAGGTAGCGGTAGCGTTTGCGGGCCCACCTTGGGAAGCTCGATTCCTCGCTGCGGTCGTGGTAGACCCACGCGTCGGGAACGAACGTCCCGACGAGTCCCGCACGGGCGGCGCGGGTCTCGAGGTCATGGTCCTCGGCGAAAGGGATCCGGGCATCAAAACCAAGCCGTCGGAGCGAATCGGTCCGCCACGCCGTGTTCTGCAGCGGAAGATAGGAAACCCGTCGAGGAACAAGGTCGGCGTAGATCGATTCCTCGAGCAACACCGAATAACGTTCGATCGACCCCACCGGGGCCTTCAATGGTCGCGTGGGCCCCCCCGAGAAGTCCGCCACACCGTGTTCGATCGGTGCTACGAGTCTCGCGAGCCATTCCGGCGGAGCCCGCTCGTCGGCATCCAGAAACACGGTCACCGTCTCCTGGAGCTCGGCAAGGCTGCCTGCCCGTGCGTCGACCACGCCTCCCGAGAACTGTCGAACCACGAGGTTCAGAGCGGAAAAGCGCTCGCGCACGGCCGCGATCAGGTCCATTGGAGTCGCGGTGGACGCCGCGATCAGGACGCGGTCCGGTCGGCGCTCCTGGCGGTCCAACGAGGTAAGTGCATCGAGCAGCCGACGATCGTCCCGGACCGCGACCTCGACACAAACCGTTCCCATCGTTCCGGGACCTCACCGGACCGATTCGGTCCAGTTCCCCTTCGGGCCTCAATGCGTCAAGACCTTAATCTCAGGGGCTCCTCGGGAGGACGTGCGGGTTCTCCTCATCGGAGGGGGGGTCCAGCCGATACCTCCGACGGGGTACGGTGCGGTCGAACGGATCCTGGATGACTTCCGAAAGGCCCTCGTGGCCGCCGGTCACGAGGCGGACGTCGTGAACCAGGTCCGCCATCGGCGAATGCGAGATGAGTACCCTTTCGCCTGGCAGCTTCCTCGACTCCTGAAAGGTCGGCGGTACGATGTCCTGCACGCGCACACTCCCGTCGTCGCGAACCGGCTCGCCTTCAGCGGATTTCCGTTCGTGTACACCTCCCACTCCCGCCACTGGTTCTATCGAGACCGTCTCTCCCACCGTTGGGGGTACTGGCTCGAGCGCCGGGCGGTCCGACGAGCGAACGCGGTCGTTGCCCTCACTCCCACCCTCGAGCGGACGATGGTCGGCGCAGTGCGGCCCCCCCTGCCACCGATAACGGTCATCCCCTTTGGAGTCGATAGCGAACGATTTCGTCCGGATTGGGCCCACCGGTCCGGGCACGAGGTCCTCGGGGTGGGAGTGGTGCTTCCCTTCAAGCGGTGGGAGATGGCGGCGCAGGCTCTACGGGGTCTCGGAGTTCGACTGCGGATCGCCGGGCCGATGCCGTCGCCCGAGTACGCCGCCCGGGTGCGAGCGGCCGGCGACCGGGTCGAGATGCTCGGGGAGGTCTCGGAGGAGGAACTCGTCCGTCTCTACGCGGAGAGCGACTTCCTCCTCCACCCGAGTTCGGTCGAGGTCCTCTCCGCGGCGGTGCTCGAGGGGCTCGCCGCCGGACTTCCCGTAGTGGGAGGTCCCGCGATCGCGGGGGTCGTGGAAGAGGGGGCGACCGGCTGGTCGGTTCCCGACGCCGACCCCACGTCCTTCGTCGCGGGGCTGAGAGAACGGGCCACCCGGCTCGTCTCGGATGGGCCGGCCCGACGGGAGATGGGAGAGCGGGCGCGGGGCCAGGCTCAGAGCCGATTCTCGTGGCCGGAGGTGGTCGCAGCCCACCTTCGCGTCTACGAGTCCTTGCGGGGTACCCCGGCGGCCACCGGAGCGCCGGGTTCCCCCGCGACGTGAACCCGGCGCGCCTCGACCATCTCCTCGATCGTCCGGTCGACCGCTTCGGCGCTGTTCCACCGAGGCTGCCAACCGAGCGCTTGGATGCGACGGATCGCGAGAAGCTGCAGCGGGATGTCACCGACCCAACCCCGATCCCCGCCGGTGTACTCGATGCGCGCGCGGCCGCCGTGCGCCGCGACCACCTTCTCGCCGATCTCTCGCGGGGTGATCTGGTCGGTGTTCCCGAGGTTGAAGAGGTTCACGCGCTCGTTCGCCCGGTCCGTCACGAGGAGCATGCCGGCGACGCAGTCCTCCGTGCGAAGGTAGCTCTTCGATTGGCGTCCGTCCCCCAGGATTTCCAGGCGGGTCGGGTCGCGACGGAGCTTGTCGAAGAAGTCCGGGATGATGCTGTGCGTCATGTTCGGTCCGATGATGTTCGCGAATCGAAAGATGTGCACGGTCAGTCCGAACGTGTGGGCGTAGGCCGTGAGAAGTCCCTCGGCGGCGAGTTTCGCCGCTCCGTAGAGGGATTCGGGCTCGAGCGGGCCGTACTCCTCGGGAGTGGGCCGGACGCTCGCGAGTCCGTACACCACGCTCGAGGAGGAGAACGCGACGCGGGGAACGTCGAACCGACGTGCGGATTCGAGGACGTTCGCGGTGGCGATCGTCCCTTCTTCGAGGTCGAGGCGCGGGGCCTCCGGTCCCTTTCGAATGTCGGGATTCGTCGCGAGGTGCCAGACGGCCGACGCACCTCGGAAGACGTTCGCGTACGAGGGGGGATCCTTCAGGTCGGCGACCGTCAGGACGATCTTGGTGGTCCCCGAAGAGGGGGGAAGATGTTCGCGACGACCTCCCGACAGGTTGTCGATGACGCGCACTTCGCTCGTGCGTCCAATCAGTGATCGGACGAGGACGGAGCCGATCGCGCCCGCTCCACCGGTGACGACCACCGGTCCCTTCGGAGATATGTCCGCCATCGGTCGATTGGAGTTGGGGAAGCATATATAAACGAAGGCCCGCCTAAACTCGGTGCACCGACTGTCCCGGAGGGGACGGGGCTTATGCGTACCTACGTTCGAATGACCTTCCACTCCGAGGGCGCGAACCCGCTCAAGGTCGTGGAGGCCATGCGCGGCCTTGGCTTTGAAGAGTCGATGGGGATGCACGACTTCGTTTACAAGTGGAAGGACAAGGCGGCGATCGAGGACGTGATCCGGCTGATGACCGAGATGCACGAGCGATTGAAAGGACTTGACGTCAACTACGAGATCACGACCATCTCCTAGGATCGGACCGGACGAGCACATGCCCTCGGAGGACTTGGACCGTCTGGAACGACTGCTCCTATTGCACCTCCTCGAACACCGCGGACAGCAGATCCGGTTCGAGGCGTCCCAGTGGACGACCGAGTTCGGCATCATGCGCAAGTTCGCGAACGAGGATGCGGCGGAGCTCAAGCAGGCCCTCCGGGTCCTTGAGATCGGACGGTTGATCTACCGTCGGACCCAGTACGTCATCGGCTATTCCGAGCCGAAGCACGTGTTTTCCCTCACCCCGAGCGGGCACCGAAAGGCCCTCGAATGCCGGCGGGGCGACGAGTCGGACGGGGGAGCGGTCGGAATGCCGGAGGAGCCGGCGAGCGTGGAGGAGTCCGGCCGAGGACCCTCGACCCGCGGTCCTCGGGGAAGCTCGGCCGACTGAGTCGGGATGACGGTCCTCGAAGGAACCCGGGTGCGGCTCCGGCCGCTTGCACCTGCGGATTATCCTGACGTTTTTGCGTGGTACAACGACCCCGAGATCGTCGCGCCGTTCGACCGCTTCTCCGTCGACACTTTCGATGCCTTCTCCGGCGCCGTGGCCTCCGCCCCGGAGGACCCTACCTCGCTCGCGCCGCGATTCGCGATCGAACCCCGAGAGGGGGGAAAGGTCGTCGGCGTCGTCGGGTACTATCGAGCGCATCCCGTGCTCGAATACACCGACGTGTGGTACGTCCTCGGCGACCGCGCCGTTCGCGGACGCGGTTTTGGACGTGAGTCTGTCCGATTGCTGACCGACCACCTCTTCACCGCGAGCGCGGTCGAGCGGGTGGGAGCCACCTGCGATGTCGAGAACGTACCGTCCTACCGTCTCCTCGAAGGGCTCGGCTTCCGTCATGAAGGAACCTTGCGGTCGGCGCTCTTCCATCACGGACGCTGGCACGACGTCCGCGTCTACGGGGTCACCCGGGCGGAGTGGACAGCGAAGGCTCCTCGAGGCTGAAGCCGATCCGGTCGCCCCCTTGGGTGGGAACCGGCGAACGAAGGGTCACCCGGCCGATCTCTCCCGTGGAGCGGAGATGCGTCCCGCCGCAGGGACAAACGTCCGAGGCCTCGATCTCCACGACGCGGACGGGGTCCACGTGGGCCGGTAGCGGAACGAGTCCCGAACGCTCGGCGAACGGATTACGGTCCCATTCGGCGCGAGCGACGTGTCGCAGCGTGACGGGCCGGGGGTGCTGGAGTGCCTCGGCGAGGTCGTCGGCGAGGAGGGCCACGAGCTCCGGCGGGAGCGTTCCCTCGAGGTCGAGGGTCGCCGCGGTACCGGCGAGTTGGGCCCGTCGGGTCCTCAGCCCCGTCCGCGCGAAGACCCGCGCGCTCAGAAGGTGTTGGCCCGTGTGCAATCGCATGTGACGGTAGCGACGGTCCCAGTCTAGGATCCCTTCGACCTCCGCGCCGATCGCGAATCGGCGAAGCACTTCCGGCGAGCCTCGGATGCGGTGCACGACTGAGGCACCCGATTTGGAAACATCGACGACTTCGGCCATTTCTTCACCGGGAAGACCCAGCGTTCCCCGATCGTTCGGCTGTCCGCCCCCCGTCGGGTAAAAGAAGGTCCGGTCGAGCACCACCCCTCCCGGGGGAAGAGCGGTGACCCGCGCGCGGAACGACCGGACGTACGCGGCGCCCGGGTCGACCAAGTACGCGAGATCGGTCACGCGAGAGGAGATTCTCCGGCGGAGAAACCGCTTGCGCTCGAGAGTGTCGCGCGGCAACCTTTTTAGAGGGGACCGATGTGTCGCGCCGAGGCTTTGGATGTTCAAGCTCCGTATCAAGATGGAAAACCTCCGTGAGGTCGTCGAGGTGGTCTCGACGCTGGTGAGCGAGGTCAAGCTGACCTTCTCGAAGGACGGCCTCGAGGCCAAGGCCGTCGACCCCTCGCACGTGGCGATGCTCGTGCTCAAACTCCAGAAGAGCGTCTTTGAGGAGTTCACGGGCGAGAGCACCGATATCGGCGTCGACGTCGAGAAGCTCAAGGAGGTCCTCCGACTCTCGAAGCCCGGGGACATTATCGACCTGCAATTCGACGGCAAGAACCGTCTCGTCGCGACGGTCGGTCGCTTGACCCGCCAGATGGCGATCGTCGACCCCGCGGGGATCACCGACCCCAAGGTGCCGAACGTGAGCCCACCGGCCAGCGTGACGGTCAAGACCGACGACCTGCGCCAGGGGATCCGCGGCAGCGAGAGCTTCACGGACCACGTGACCCTCTCCCTGGAGCCCGACGCGTTCACGATGCATTCCGAGGGCGACACGGACCGTCTCGACCTCAAGATCCCGAAGGAATCCCTCACCCGCCTCGAGGTGAAGGAACCGGTCAAGAGCATGTATCCGCTCGACTTCTTCTCCGCGATGGTAAAATCGATCGCAGCGGACGAAACGACGCTCCACGTGGGCAACGAGTATCCGCTCAAGATCGAGTTCACCATGAGTGCCGGCCGCGGCGAGGGTCGCTACCTGCTCGCTCCGCGGGTCGAAGAAGACTGACGGCTCATCGAGGAGCGGACGCCTCGGGCCGGCTCCGGCCCGCTCGGAGAGCTATCTTGATAATCGAGCGCCGGGTCGGTTCTGCATGAGGTCTTCTTCGGATCTGTCGGTCGCGATCGTGTCGGCGGTGCGTACGCCCATCGGCCGCTACGGGGGCGCCCTGCGAGGGGTCCCTGCGACCGCCCTCGGAACCCATGCCGCCAAGGCTGCGATCGAACGGTCCGGGATTCCGCCGGCGGAGATCGAGCAGGTGCTGTTCGGGCAGGCGATCCAGGCGGGCGCGGGACAGAACCCGGCGCGTCAGGTGCTCCGCGGCGCCGGGATCCCCGACACCGTGGGGGCCGCGACCGTCAACATGGTCTGCGGTTCCGGCATGAAGGCGATCCACTGGGGATTCACGGCCATCCGGGCTCAGGACTTCGACCGGGTCCTTGTCGGGGCGATGGAGAGCATGTCGAACTCACCGTACCTCCTTCCCGGCAGCCTGCGCTGGGGCAGCCTCCCGGGCCCTCACACTCTCGACGACGCGATGCAACGCGACGCCCTCGTCGATGCCTACGCCGAGCACGAGATCATGGGGCTCACGGGGGAGCGGATCGCGAAGAAGTTCGGTCTCACGCGCGCCGAAGTGGACGCCTTCGGCCTCCGCAGTCACGTGCGCGCGGTGAAAGCGACGGAAGACGGGACCTTCTCAAGCGAGATCGTTCCGATCCCACCCGAGCTAACCCCCGGCGGGGCCGGCTTGTCCCACGACGAGGCCCCTCGGGCCGACACCACGCTCGAGAAGCTGGCGAAACTCAAACCGGCCTTTGCCCCGGACGGAGTGTTGACGGCCGGCAACTCTTCCAAGCTCTCCGATGGCGCCGCCGCGCTCGTCCTCGTGAGCCGGCGGGAAGTGGAGCGTCGGGGCCTGAAGCCGATCGCGTGGATCCACTCGGCCGGCGAGAGCGGCGTCCACCCGCGTGACGTGATGGAATCCCCGATTCCCACGGTTCGCCGGCACCTCGAGCGCACGGGCCTCAAACCGTCGGACTTCGACCGAGTGGAGCACAACGAGGCCTACGCCTCCGCCTCCCTCGCGGTCCAGCGAACGTTCGACTTCACCGAGGAACAGTTCAACGTCCACGGGGGGGCGGTCGCACTCGGTCACCCCATCGGTGCGAGCGGTGCCCGGATCGCGGTCACGCTCGTCCAAGAGCTGGTTCGATCGAAGACTCGTCTCGGTCTCGCCACCCTCTGCATGGGCGGCGGAAACGGACTCAGCCTGGTCGTCGACCGCGCGGGTCTCTAACCGAGAGCAGGGGCATTCCCGTCCGCTGCTCGATCGAACGCAGCGCCGCGCGCGCGGCGGTCCGATCGCCCTTGGCGACCCGGTCGCTCGGGTCGCGGGAAAGGTCGGAGGCGAACTCCCGGAGTCGTTCGATCACGCGATCGGCGGCCAATCCCTCGGCAAGGTCGCGTCGCACGTTCTCCGATAGCCGTCGCACGAAAGGAGCGCCCAAGGAACCGCCCGCGCCGGGGGAGAGCCAACGGGCGAGCCGGTGACACAGCTCCCGGTACTCCCGGTCGGCGGCCTCGAGGGCCCGCGGGTCCCACTCGAGGCGGACCCGGTACGGAGTCGAGAGGAGGTACCACCTCAAACCGCCCACACTGGAGCGCTCGAGGGCGGTCCGCAGCGGAATGAGATTGCCGGTCGACTTCGACATCTTTTCTCCGTTCTGGAGCACGAACGCGGTGTGCACGAAGAGTCGAGCGAACGGCTTTCCATCGAGAGCGAGCGCGACCTCGTTCTCGGCATGGTGGTGCGGATAGATGAGGTCCAGGCCGCCGCCGTGAAGGTCGACCGGGATCCCGAGGATCTGACGAGCCATGGCGTAGCATTCGAGGTGCCAGCCGGGGGCGCCTCGGCCCCACGGGCTCTTCCAGGAGGGAGACGGCGAGTCCTGCCGCTTCCAGATCACGAACTCGCCCACCGCTCCTTCCCGGCGGGGGAAGGGGTGCTCGGGTTCGTCCACCGCATGACGAGCGAGTTCCGAGTCGGTCGGGAAATTCTCGCCCGGTGGTCGCTCCGGTGGCGAGTAGATCCAAACATCCCCCTCGCGCCGGACCCGTCCGGTCTTCGCGAGCGCTTCCGCCACCCGAACGATCTCGGGGACGAACGCGCTCGCCCTCGGGCACCGGTCGGGAGGGAGTATCCCGAAGGCGGACATGTCGCGGAAGAACCTCGCCTCCTCGCGGCGCGCGAGGGCGCGCCAGGTGAGGCCCAGCTCCCCGGCTCGATGGTCGATCTTGTCCTCGAAGTCCGTCACGTTCATCACGTGGCGGACCGCCGTTCCCTCGCCGGTGAGGAATCGACGGACGAGGTCGAAAAACAGGTACGTTCGAGCGTGACCCACGTGGGCCGCATCGTAGACCGTCGGCCCGCAGACGTAGAGCGTCACGGGGCGGCCGGGCCGGGAGCGAACGGTTCGGCGCTCCCCGGAGCGCGTATCCTCCAGCCGGAGAGGCATGGCGGAGGAGCCCGGCGTCCCGTCGGGCATAACGCTTTGGGATTCGGTTACCCTCCTGTCCCCTTCGGAAGCTTGATGGGGAGGAAGCACGCTCGTGAAAGCGGGAGCGCCCTTCGCCGATGGAGACCCTTTACCTTCTGGTCGAGACCGAGGTCGGACGGCTCGAAGAGGTCCTGAAGCGACTGAAGGCGATCCCGAGCGTCACTGAGGTCCAGGCGGTGACGGGGCCGTTCGACCTGATCGTCAAGGTCGAGGCCCCACACATCAACGCGGCGCTCGACACCGTCGTCCACCGGATCCGCAAGGTTCCCGGGATCAAATCGACCGAGACGCTCGTCACCGTTGCGACCGGTTGACCCCGCGGTTCTCGGGCGCCGAGTAAAATACCCCGACGTTTCTCGGCGGGCGATGGTCGCAGTCGGCGACACCGCGCCCGATTTCGTCGCGCCGAACCAGGACGGAACTTCTTTTCGGCTCTCGTCGTTGCGAGGGTCGCCCGTCATCCTCTATTTCTATCCCAAGGCCGACACGCCCGGTTGCACGACCGAGTCGAAGGGTTTCCGAGATGTCCACGGGGAATATCTCGCGAAGAAGGTCCACATCGTCGGGGTCAGCGTGGACGACTGCCCGGAGCAGAAGGCGTTCGCCCAGAAGTATGGTCTCCCCTTCCCGCTCATTGCCGACACCTCGAAGGCCGTCTCCAAGGCCTACGGTGTTCTCGGACCGCGCGGCTCGGACCGTCGGGTCACCTTCCTGATCGATGCCCAGGGGAAGGTGCTCGATGTGGTGGACGCTTCCTCGCCGGACCCGCACCTTGAACGGGCGCGCGCCCGCTTCCTCACCCCGTAGGTGTCTACGGCTCGCCGGGGCCGGCCGGTGGAACGGAGGTTCCGGAGGGCGGCGAAGGACCGGTCCCTGGTGAGGTGGCGGGCGCCTTCGGGCGCTGGCCGAACCACGTCCAGGCCCGGTCGCCCCAGGTCTGAAGGAACGCCGGCACCATGTACGTCCGTACCACCATCGCGTCCAGGATCACCGCGATCGCGACCGAGAAACCGATCGCCCGGATCAGGGTGAACGACCCGACCGTCAGCGCCGCGAAAGCGCTCGCCAGGATGATCGCCGCGGCGGTGATGATCCCGCCCGTCATCGCGACGCCCTCCACCGCGGCTTCGGAGCTGCTCCGGCCGCGGGCGCGCTCCTCGCTGATGCGTGTCAGCAGGAAGATCGTGTAGTCGATGCCGAGCCCGAGGACGAGGATGAACAGGATCGTACGGACGTAGAAGAAGAGCGGGAATCCGAGGATCTGCTGGAAGACGAGGTAGCTCACGGCCCACGCCCAGGCGATGGAGAGCGCGATCGTGGAGACCCCCATCAGGGCAATCACTCCCGAGCGCAGCACGACCAGCAGGACGACGAGGAGCCCCAGGGTCACGGCGATGATCAGGAACACGGTCGCGTTGAAGGTCTGCGAGGCGAGGTCGTTGATGGTCGGAGCGCCCCCACCGTACGCGGTCGTGACGATCTCCGGGTGGCCCGAGGCGTAGGACCCGAACGACGATTTGACCGACTCCACCGCCGTCACCGCCGCGAGCGAAAGTCCGGTGGCGGACGGCTGGAAGTCCAGGAGGACCGTGCGCCCGTCGGTGCCGACGAAGTTGGAGAGTGACGCGAGCAGGTTCGCGCGCGTGGCGGGCGGAAGGGCAGAGAGGTTCAGCCAGTTCGAGAGGGACGTACCGTACGGTCCCACCGGCGATTTCACCGCGGCGATCCCCGAGGTCGCCTCGGCTTTGGCGGTGAGGGCGGCGATGTCGACGAATTCGGTGGGGTTCGTCGAGTTTCCGATCAGGAGAGGCTGGGCGAACGTCACCAGCGCAAAGGAGGGTACGGCGAACCCGTCGCCGAAGTGGTCCCCCAGCTGCGCGAGCCCGTCGGTCGCGGGCTGACCGCTCGGAAGTTGCCCGTAGAAATCGTACGCGACGGGGGCCGTGACGGCGACCAGGACCAGGGGCACGGAGATGCCCATGAGCACGGCCACGAACGTCCAGGGTCGGCGCTGGGTGGCCCGTCCGGCCCGATAGAAGTAGGTCTCCTCGCGCGCCATCCGTCCCGAGAGGGCCGCCGCGTGACGCTGGAATCGTTCGCGGGTGTTCGGCCAGAGGATCCGTGGTCCCAGGATCTTAAGGAACGCCGGGACCAGCGTCAGCGAGAGCGCGAGCGTGATGAAGACCGCGAGCGAGAGGACCGACCCCCACTGGGCGATCAGCGCGACCCCGCTGAACGTGAGCGCGACCATCGCGAGGATGGCCACGGCGCCACTGGTGGCGACGGACTTGCCGGCCCAGGTGACCGCCGTGACGATGGCCTCGTCCGAGGATTTCCCCCGGACGAGCTCTTCCCGATAGCGCGCGACCAGGAAGATCGCGTAATCGGTTCCGATACCGAGGACGAACACCTCCTCGAGGGCGAGCGCCGACGAGTCGACGTGCCAGACGAGCGTTCCGACGAACACCGTCGCCCCGAGGCCCAGGACGAGCGCGATCCCGAGGCCCGCGAACGTGAGGAGCGGCGTGACCGGGGAGCGGAAGTAGAGCATCGAGATCGCGAGCAGGAGGCCGACGGTGATCGGGAGGACGAGGGCGAGCGAAGAGTTGGTCGAGGTCTGGGTCAATAGGTCGAGCGGCGCGGGACCCGTTTGCACATAAGAGATCGACCGGGTCGGGTCGGAGGCATGAACGGTCGACTCGACCACCGTGTCGATCTTCCCGAGGTCGGAGTAGACCGGCTGAGCTCCGGAGGAGTCGGTATGATCGTCGGCCACGGAAAAGTAGACCTGGACGATCGTCGCCGTGCCGCCGGAGGCGACGAACGAGGAATAGATCGCGAACGGTACGGGTAGAGGCTCGGCGGCGAGCGTGGATGCCGCGACCGTCGCGTTCGCCCAGGTGAACGGTGCGGAGGAGCTCGGGAACCCGTGCGGGAACGTCGCGCCCACGAGGTCGAGAAAGCTCGTCGGAAGGCCCGTCCCGTTCGTGATCCCCTGCGAGAGGAATCGCTCCGCGAGTTCGGCCTGTCCGGCGAGGTAGGACGAGTACTCGGTGTAGACCGTCGAAACTCCGGCGAGGTCCGCAAGGGAGGCATCGCCCGCGACCGCGGCGCTGACGTTCAGGATGACGCGTTGTGCGTTCGCGTCCGTCAGGTTCGGTCCGTAGAAGAGGAGCGTGCTCGAAGACGCGCTTTGACTGCCCGGGAAGAGGTGGGCGAGCTCGGCATTGGCCTGCGCGCTCGGGGAGCTCGAAGGGGTGCTGGTGGCCGAGTTCGTGGTCACCGAGCCGAGGAGGGGCAGGAACGGGATCGCGATGACGAGCAGGACGACCCAGAAGACCACCGGATACCACGGGTGTCGAACGATCCACCGTCCGAGGGAGCCGAATGCCCCGCCTCCGGATTTTTTCAGGAGCTCGGGGGCCGGCGGCATCATCGGGTCGGAGGGGGCCTCTGAAATAACCCTATCCGTGGACGTTCGCGGGTTTACCGGCTTTCGGCCCCGAGGACTTCTGCCACAGGGCGGGGAACCGGAGGGGGTCGACGAACACTCGTGTCTCGTCCACCACCCATCCGTGCTTCACGTGACCGACCTCGTCCGAGCCGCGGAGGGCGACACCGGTCGCTACGAGTTCTCCCGAACGGGTGAGCAGGGCGAGCCGGGCGCCGCGCGCGAACGGCTTCGGGAGCGCAAGGATACCTCCGCTCGCGAGCCCGGCCCCGTGCGCGAGCGCGCTCGCCGCCCCGTCCTTGACGACGATCGCGGGGAACTCTCGCCAGACCTCCTCGATCGGGTGGAGGAGGGCGAGGAGAGCAGCCGGGTCGCCCGACGCCCGCGCCGCGGCGGCGTCCGCGAGCGTCGCGAGCGTGATCGAGTCCTTCTCCCGGTACGGACCCGTGGCCACCCGGCGCAGCTCTTCCATATGGCCCCCGAGACCGAGCGCCTCTCCGAGGTCGACGGCGAGGGTCCGGACATAGGTCCCCGAGTCGGCGGTGAGGTCGAGCAGCAGCCGCGGGCCGTCGGCCTCGACCAGGTCGAGCCGGTGGATCGTCCGGACCCGTCGTTCGCGTTTCACGGCGGAGCGAACGGGCGGGGTCTGGTAGATCGGACCGGTGAACTCTTTGAGCATCTTCTCGACCTCTTTCACCGGGACCGGCCCGTGAAGGACCACCGAGGCGACGTAGCGTTTCGGGAACTCGAGGACGAGCGGCAGGAGCTTGAGAGCGGGACCGACCCCGACCCAGAGCAGGCCCGAGACATTCGGGTCGAGGGTCCCCGCGTGCCCGGCGACCGAGACCCCCAGGAGGTCCCGAGCCCAGGCGGTCACTTGGTGGGAGGACGGTCCCCGGGGCTTGTCGACGAGGAGGAACGCCCCCTCGCGAATCCGAACGTCGACCGCGTCCTCTGGGCTCATCGGTTACCTCGCCGCTTCCCGCTCCTGCACGTAGTTGAGGATCGCTTCCGCGACCGCGCTTGGAGGACGGTCGGTCGAATCGACTGTCAGGTCGCACGGTTCCTTAGCGAGGTCGATCCCATAGAAGCGCAGGTACCGTTCGCGTTCGCTCGCCTCGCGCTCGCGGACCTTCTCCCGCGCTACCTCCACGGACTGACCGTCCCGCTCCGCCACGCGGCGAATGCGGACTTCCTCGCCCGCGGTGACGAGCAGGTCGTAGACCGGGATGCCCGCCCGCCGACAGAGGGCGCCCTGAATTCGCCCGTCGAGAAGATGGCCCGGTCGCGCGAGCGCTTGCATGCTCTCATCGAGCTCCCGGTCGACCTCGGGGTGGGCCGCGGCGTAATGGCCGAACTCCTCGAGGTCGATGTGGTGGAGCCTCGCCTGCGCGCGGAAGAACCCCCCTGCCGAGAAGAACTCCAGATTCAACGACCCGGCGACGAGCCGGCCCGCGGTCGACTTGCCGCTTCCGGGGGGCCCGCCGACGGTGACGACCGCGCCGATCACGCGGCGCCCCCGGTCGCTCCCGAAGCCGGGGGACCGGGCGGAAGGTGGTGCGCGGCCGCATACCTACGGAGCCACAGGTGCTTGAGGATCCGGCGGAAGACCAGGGAGAAGGGCACCGTGTAGAGACTGAAGATGATGAACCAGTAGGGGATCGGGAGGCCGCCCACGTTGTGGATCAGGTTGATCGAGCTGCCGCCGAGGCTCACCGTCTGCTGGACCGCGTTCGCGTTCAGGATGACGAGGCCGACCCAGGTGTAGATCAGGATGAGGAGGAAGTAGGTGATCGCCATCCCTTTGAACTGGGCGATGGAGACCTCTCCCGAAAGGCGGGTGAGGCGCTCCTGGTGGGGCTTGAGCGCCGCGATCCGGTCCTTCTTCCCCGAACGGATCGCCGCCATCTGGACCTTGCGGAAGGCGGCGCTCCACTTCTGGACCTTCGCGGCCTTCACCCAGTCGGTCGTGTAGTTGTACGCGACCGACGTGACCAGCATCTCGATCGCGCCGGCGAGCAGCATCGTGAGCAAGAGGTAGTTCGAGGAAAACCCGATGGCGATGTAGAGCGGGCCGGGGTTCAGGGTGCCGGTCCCGAGCAGGCCGGCGATCGAGTTACGCGCGCTCTGGTCGATGAGCATCCAGAGCCCGAGCAGCCCGAGGAAGACGTAGATGAACGTGGAGATCTTGAACCCCGGGGCCGGAGGCCTCGCCGGACGGGGGGGAGCGGCCGCGGGTTCGGGTTCCTCGTCCGCGGCCTCGGGCTCCGTGTCCGTCTCCCCGCGCATGATCCGCGCCGCTTCGTCCTCGAGCGGGGCGGAGCCGGTCGTGGATTCCTCGGCGTCCGCCTCGGACGGGAGCGGCTTTCCCGTTCCGCTCATCAGGTCTCGCCTCCGAGGAACCGGCGCAGGAGCGGGTTCATCTCCATCAGCTGCTCGCGACCCATCGCTTCGTAGAGATTGATGATGATCCCGACCATCAGGAGGACACCGGTGCCGGAGGCATTCCCGAGCGTGCCGATGAGGTCTGCGCCCGCGGCGAGCGCACCGACCGCGGCCCCCGAGATGACCGTGATGACGGGGATGTACCGTTCCAGGACCCGACGCAGCACCCGCGGTTCTCGGCGGAACCCGGGGATCTGCATGCCGGACGCTTCGATCTGGCGCGCGACCGCCTCCGGACCCATGTTCGTCGTCTGGATCCAGAACTTGGCGAAGAGGATCGAGCCTCCCACCATCGCGCCGAAGTAGATCCCGACATGGAGGAGCCCTTGCCACCACGCGTGGCCGACCAGGAAGACGCCGTACTGCTGATAGTTCAGGATCGGTAACAACCAGGATTCTAAACCATTGACCGACGAAAGATAGTACGCGCCGCCGCTGATCGGCGTCGTTTGACTGATGCCTTGCGCCGTCGCCTGGGCCGCGCTCGGATACGAGCCGACCCACCATTGATGGCCGATGAGCGGGAAGTGGACCAGCGTCGGGTTCGTCCAGAGGAGGATCGATACCATCGAGACGTTGGCGAGCAACGCCGACATCAAAATGACCGGGATGTTCGACGCGTAGATCAGACGCAACGGATACCGACCGCGCGCGCCCCGCGCCTCGGCGTGCGAGAGGGGAAGCTCGATGCGCGTCGACTCGGTCCATGCCACGAGGAAGAAGATCACGGCCGTGCCGACGAGGGCGACGATCGGGTTCGGTTGACGTAACAGGACCTGCTCCCAGCCTCCGCCGGCCATCTGGGAGGCCGTATAGTGGGTCAGGAACCAGAGGGTCTTCGGGATCGCCCCGCTCGGAGGATTCGACGCGGAGATCGCGACCGACGGATTCTGGGGGACCCAGTTGAGCGTTCCTTGGACGATCTGCTGCGACACGCCGGCGGCGATGAACAGCGAGATCCCGCTGCCGATCCCCCACTTCGAGACGACCTCGTCCATCAGGAAGACGAGGTAGCTGCCGAACACGAGCTGGGCGATGATGATGGCGTTCGCGAGCAGGAGTCCGTTCCCCGGCGAGATGTTACCGAGGCTCGAGACGAGCGAGCCCGAGGGGGAAAGGTACCCGTAGACCTGGGGGATCGCCTCGATGAAGATCATCGCGATAACGACGACCTTCTGCGTTCCTTGGTAGACTCCCTTGTCCTCGTCGTCGGTGAGGTCGAGGTTGATGATCTTCGCGCCGGTGAACAGTTGCATGATGATCGACCCGGTGACGATCGGGCCGATCCCGAGGT
>DATEQS010000028.1:0-10920 GCA_035272385.1 Thermoplasmata archaeon | reverse complement strand
CCGCTTCGCGAGGGTGAACCCGCGGGCGAGGTCGCGGGTGTAGACGGCGGCTTGCAGACCGTAGGGGGTAGAGTTCGCGATGCGAACCGCGTCGTCGAGGTCGTGGAACCGTATCACCGGAGCAATCGGTCCGAACGGCTCCTCGCGCGCGACCCGGGCGTCCTCGGGTACCTCGTCCATCACCGTGGGCCGGTAGAAGTTTCCCGGACCGCTCGAGGGGCGGGAGCCGCCGGCGAGGACCTTCGCCGACCGGGTCCGCGCGTCCGCCACGAGCTCTTCCATCCGTACGACCGCCGCGCCGTCGATGAGGGGACCGACCTCCGTCGTCTCCTCGAGCGCGGGACCGACCCTAAGCGCGTTCGCGCGCTCGGCGAGCGACCGGGCGAACTTCTCGGCAATCGAATCCTGCACGAGGATGCGCTTCGACGCGGTGCAGACCTGCCCCGAGTAGCCGAACGCTCCCCGGATCGCGGCGGGTAGGGCGACGTCCAGCGCGGCATCGTCCAGGACCACGAACGGGTCCATCCCGCCCATCTCGAGGATCACGCGCTTCGCATGCCGGCCCGCCTTCTCCGCGATCGCCTTGCCGACCTCGGTCGAGCCCGTGAACGTGACGAGGCGCGTCCTCGGATGCTCGACCAGGGCGTCGCCGACCGTGCGGCCGGGTCCTACAACCACATTCAGGACACCGGCGGGCAAGCCCGCCGCGGCAAGGTGCTCGGTCAGACGGAGAGCGGTGAACGGCGCGGCGCTGGTAGGCTTCGCGACGACCGGGTTGCCCGCGGCTAGCGCGGGCGCGACCTTGTGCGAGAGGAGGTTGAGCGGGAAGTTGAACGGCCCGATCGCCACCACCACCCCGATCGGGTCGCGGACCGTGAACAGGAAACGCTTCTCGTTGCCCGCCGGCCGTTCGTAGGCGTCCGCCGGAAAGCTCTCTCCCCCTAGGTGACGGATCTCCTCCGCCGCCAGCTCGAAGACGCCGACCGCCCGGTCCGCTTCGATGCGGGAATCCGCGATCGGTTTTCCGACCTCAACCGCGATGAGGCGGGCCATCGTCTCCCGGTCGTCGCGTAGGCGGGCCGCAGCAGCGCGAAGGATCTTGGCGCGGACGTGACCGGGGGTTGCTCCCCACGACTCCTCGACCGCCGCCGCTGCGTCGACCGCGGCCCGTGCCTCGTCGGCCGAGGCGACCGGAGCCTCACCAATCGACTTCCCCGTGGAGGGGTCGGTAACGGACGAATAGGTCCCGCTCGCCGGCGGTCGCCACTCTCCGCCGATGAAGAGGGAGCCCCGGCCGCTCATCGGAATCCCGGCGACCACGAGTCCCTCTAAGCCGGGTCGCCGTAGACGGTGTAGTGCCAGCTCTTGCGGGCTTGCCCCGTCAGGTCGACGTAGATGTTCTTCACGACGGTGTAATCGTTGAGCGAGTCGGTTCCGAGGTCCTTCCCGAAACCGGATTGTTTGAACCCGCCGTGGGGCGTCTCCGACCCCAGCGGGAGGTGGTCGTTGACCCAGACGTCACCGAAGCGGAGCGCGTGCGCTGCCCGGATCGCCGTCCGAAGGTCCCTCGTCCAGACGCTACCGGCGAGGCCGTAGGCGACCCCGTTCGCAATCTCGACCGCCTCGTCGAACGTGGAGAACTCGAGGACGTCAAGGACCGGTCCGAAGATCTCCTGTTGCGCGATCGCCATGTCGGGCGCGACGGAGTCGAAGACGGTCGGGACGACGAACGCGCCCTTCGGGTGCTTCTTCTTGTCGTCCGTGCCACCGATCTTGAGCTTCGCCCCCTCGTCTTTTCCCTTCTCCACGAACTCGAGGACCCGCTTCTGCTGAACAGGGCTCACGAGCGGACCGAGGTCCGTGCCCCGGGAGATCGGGTCCCCGATGCGAATCGTGCGGACCCGCTCGAGCATGTGCTGGACGAACCTCGCCCGTACGTTCTTGTGGATAATGAGTCGTGTAGCGGCGGTACAGTCCTGTCCGCCGTTCACGAAACCGCCCACGACCGCACCCTCGACGGCGGCGGCGAGGTCGGCGTCCTCGAAGACGACGAACGGAGCCTTCCCTCCGAGCTCGAGCTGGACCCGCTTCACCGTGTTGCTGGCCGCCTCCATGATCTTCTTGCCGGTCGCGGTATCACCGGTGAGCGAGACCATGTCGACCCTGGGGTTCCGGGAGAGCTCATCGCCCACCTCGCCTCCCGGTCCGGTCACGATGTTGAGCGCCCCGGCCGGAAGCCCTGCATCCTGGAACGCCCGGCCGAGCTCGAGCGACGAGAGCGGCGTATAGCTCGCCGGCTTGAGTACAACGGTATTGCCGACGACGAGGGCCGGCGCGATCTTCCAGACCGCCATCATGATCGGATAGTTCCACGGAGTGATCGACGCGACGACGCCGATCGGTTCCCGACGGAAGATGGTCGTCCCGTCGCCCGTGAACTCGCCCGGGCTCTTCGCTTCGAGCGTCCGGCACGCCCCTGCGTAAAAGATGATGTTGTCAATCGAGAACGGCAAGTCAGCGTCGGCCGCCTGCTTGATCGTCTTACCCTGGTTCCGGCTTTCGAGCTCTGCGATCTCCCCCAGGCGTTGCTGGAGAAGGGCGGCCGCCTTCAGGAACACCTCGCCGCGGGCCCGGGGCGACAGTCGCGGCCAAGGACCCTTGTCGAACGCGTCCCGAGCCGCGTCGATCGCCCTGCGCGCGTCCTCGCGCGAGGCTTTCGGGACCGTCCCGAGAGAGGACGCGTCGAACGGGTTCGACACCGCCATCGTGTCCTCCCGCGAGGCTTCCACCCACTCTCCGCCGATGAGCATCGTTCGGTCCATGGTCTCGACCCACGGGCCCGAGCCCGGGGCCTCTAAAGAGGGTGCGGGCGGGGGGTCGTTCGGGCCCGCCACGGCCTGCCATGGCATACCTTATCAAGGGGGAGGAAGGTTCCGCGCGGGGCCGTTTTGAGGTCTAGTCCATGAAACCACGTACCCGGAACATTGTGGTGATCGCTGTCGTTGTTGTGATCGTGGCCGCAGGGATTGGTGCCTACTTCGCCCTGCGTCACACATCGACCTCGAGCTGCGGGTCGGGCCAAACCGCGAACATCTGCATCGACCAGGCCGAGATCCCCGATTCGCTCGACCCGGCGGTGACGTTCTCGACGCCCGGCTGGGCGGCGGTGCAGCAGGTCTACCAGGGACTCGTGAACTACAACGGTTCGAGTGTGACAAGCTTCGCGCCGGTCCTCGCGTCCAGCTGGGTGGTCTCGAACAACCCCGCCACCAACTTCTCGACCTACACGTTCCAGGTGCGCCAAGGGGTCGTGTTCTCGAACGGCGACCCGTACAACGCCTACGTCCAGTGGTACAGCTTTTATCGTAGCCTGCTCCTGATCCAAGGACCCCAATTCATCCTCGAGCAGAACTTCTTTTCGACTAATTTCAACCCGGCCAGCCCGCTCGGCTACTACTCATCGTCGGCAGCGAGCGACCGCGCGGCAAACACGACGCTCGCGAACGACCTCAACAGCTGGAACTTCGACGCCCCCAACGCAACCCAGATCGCCCAGATGGAGTTGCCCAATCAATCATTCCAGGTGGTCAATCAGTACTCGATTGCGCTCAACCTGGGCTACGGCTATCTGGCGAGCAACTACACCTACTTGCTCGCGTCGATCTCGGCCCCGAACTCCTACGCTGTCGACCCGAAGTGGGTCGACCAGAACGGCGGCGTTTCCGTGGGGAACGTCAACGACTACCTGGCGTCCAACACGCTCGGCACCGGACCGTACGTCCTCGTCGACTACAACGGGGTCGGCGGAGGCGGTTACACGTTGAAACCGAGCTCGAACTATTGGGCCACGTCCGCGTTCGCCACGGAACCGTGGAACAACAACCTGCAACCCGCGAACGCCTCGGTCGAGGTCATCTTCCAAGACACGATCGAAGTCACGACCAACGACATCCTCAGCGGGAAGGTCTCCGGCGCGTCGTTCGCGTACATCGGACCCTCGACCATCCAGCAGCTCCAGGGGCATTCGAACGTCGTCGTCCAGGCCCTACCGATCATCTACGGGGCGACGAGCGGCTCGTGGTGGATCTTCCTCAACTCGAGCGTGTATCCGTTCAACAATCTCTCCGTGCGGGAGGCGATCACTCACGCGATCAACTACAACCAGATCATCCAGGAGGCGTTCGGCGGGTACGCGTCCCAGTGGGTGGGACCGGTGCCGCCCGGCTATCCGTACAACAATAACGTGACCGCCCAGGAGCCCTACTACCAGTACAACCCCGCGCTCGCCCAGAAGGAGATACAGGCTTCTCCCTGCAGGAATGCGGCGTGCAAAGGTACCACGATCAATTACATGTATCTCAACACGGGCGCGGATTGGATCGATACCGCGTCCCTGTTGCAATCGCAGCTCGCTGCGATCAACATCACCATCAACCCGGTCGGTGTGAACCTGGCCCAGCTCTACCAGGAGCAGGGGCTGGACAAGGGCGTCTGCGTTTCCTCGACGAACGCGAACGGCGGACCGTTCTACATGGGCCAGGAGTTCTACACGTCCGACTACATCTCGCCGGACGACTGGACCCAGAACGACTTCGTCAGCACGGGCAGCGCGAACGAGTGTATGGCCGGCTTCAACAGCTTCGCCTCGCCCAGCTACAACTCGACCCTTTACAACCTCACGTACACGGCGGCGGCCGAGTCGAACCCGGCGAACCTTACCGCCGACTACTCCACGATGACCCAGGCTCTCTACAACAACTACACCGAGATCTGGCTGGTCGTTCCGACGGCGTTCGGGGTGTACGCGTCGAACCTCCACGGGATCGTGCAGAACCCGATGGGGAGCGCCGAGCCGTTCGTGATCGCGCTCAACACGCAGTACCTGACCTAACCTAACCCAACCTAGGTCGCGACCGTTGAGGTCGTCGCCGCGGTCGGGGTCCCGCCCGAGGGCGGGGCATCGGTCGTGAGCAACGACTCGGGGGCGATGTCGGCCACCTCGGCGGCGCGATGGCAGGCGACCAGGCGTTCGCCACCCGCCATCGGCAGGAGTGGGGGGTCCTCGGTCCGGCACCGGTCGATGACGAACGGGCACCGGGGAGCGAACCGGCAACCGGGCGGCAGGTCGACGAGGGACGGGATATCTCCGCCAATCCGGTAACGAGTCCGCCGACGACTCGCGTCGGGAACCGGCACCGCCGCGAGCAGGGCCTTCGTGTAGGGGTGGACCGGGTGTTCGAGGAGCGCCCGGACGGGCCCGTGCTCCACGATCCGGCCGAGGTACATCACGGCGATGCGGTCGGCGACGAACCGGACCGCCGCGACGTTGTGGGTGATCAGAACGTAGGCGATCCCCCGCGAACGCTGGAGCTCGACGAGCCGGTTGAGGATCTGGGCCTGGACCGCGACGTCGAGCGCGCTCGTGGGTTCGTCGAGCACGATGAGCCGCGGGCTCACGGAGAGCGCCCGCGCGAGGGAGAGGCGTTGGCGCCCGCCTCCGGAGAATTCGTGCGGGTACTGGTCCAGGCAATCGACCGGTAGGCCCACCGTTGGCAAGAGGGCTCGAACGCGGTCGCGGACCTTCTGGCCCCTCAAGCCTTCCTGCGCCCGGATCGGTTCGCCGACGATCTGCCATACCCGGAGTCGCGGGTCGAGCGAACCGACGGGGTCCTGGAAGACGATCTGGATGTTGCGTCGCCAGGTCCGAAGCGCCTTGCCCTTGAGGTGGGTCACATCCTGCCCCTCGAACCGAATCGAGCCGGAGGTCGGCTCGTGGAGCCGGGCGAGCATCCATCCGAGGGTCGTCTTCCCCGAGCCGGATTCGCCGATCAGGCCCAGGGTCTCGCCGGGTCCCACGGTGAGCGAGACTCCGTCGACCGCGTGGATTGCTTTCGCGGGGCGCCTCGATAACTGGTCGGCGAGGCTCCGGGTGATCGGGAAGTGTTTCTGGAGGTCGATCATCTCGAGGAGGGGAGCGGCGTCGGTCATGGTAGTCCGGGCACCTCGTCCGCGAAGTAGCACGCGCTCCGGTGGATTCCCGGGGTGTTGGGGTCCGCGTTCTTATCGACCGGAGCGAGCGGTGGGTGCTCCCCCCGACAGATGTCCCGCACGAGCGGACAGCGCGGGTTGAACCGGCACCCCGGCGGAGGCCGCGAAAGGTTTGGAACCGACCCGGCGATCGAGCTTAGGGGACCGTCCGACTTGTACTGGGCGGGGGAGGCCTTCAGCAGAGCCTTCGTGTAGGGATGGCGCGGGGAGCGGAACACCTCTGCGACCGGCCCGTACTCGACGATCCGGCCCGCGTACATCACCCCGATCTCATCCGCGGTCTCGGCAATCACCCCGAGGTCGTGGCTGATGAAAAGGATGGACGCGTGGACCTCGTCGATCAGCTCCTTCATCAAGGTCAGGACCTGGGCCTGAATGGTGACGTCAAGCGCGCTCGTGGGCTCATCGGCGATAAGGAGCGATGGCTTCTCGCTGAGCGCCATCGCGATCATGATCCGCTGGCGCATCCCCCCCGACAGCTCGTGGGGGTAGAGGTTGAGGATCGTCTCGGGGTCGTTGATCCGTACGAGGCGCAGGTACTCGAGAACCTCGGCGCGGAACTCGGAGCGAGTCCGGAGCCGGTCCCGTGCCGCCTCCTCGATCGCACCGTCCGGCACGATGGAGCGTGTGAGCGAGGTCCCGACCGTGGTGGGGGCCGCCGGCTTCGAGTAGTCGAACGGGACGTCCCCACCCTGGAACGACCTCACCCACCCCATGTCGCGGTAGTGGCGGATCCGGATCGATTCCGCGATCTGGTCGAACACGCGGTAGGCCGGGTTGAGCGAGTTGAGCGGCTCCTGGAAGATCATCCCGATCCCGGTGCCTCGCACCATCGGGAGCTTCCGTTTCGGGACCTTCACGAGGTCGGTCCCCCGGAAGATGATCTCTCCGCCGCCGATCGTTGCGGGAGGTTCGGGCAACAGGCGGGGAATCGCTTGCGCGAGAGTGCTCTTTCCACAACCGGTCTCCCCGACGATCCCGACGACCTGACCCGGGTAGATCTGGAGCGACACGTCGGAGACCGCGTAGAATGTCCCGGCGCCGACCGTGTAGGTGATCGTAAGGTGCCGAACGTCGATGACGGGTTCGGTCATGACTGCGTCCCCGTATCGATGATCCCGACCGGCGCGACCGGGTTGGAGTCGGTCACCGTCTCCGAAGCGACCGGTAGGGGCGCGGGGGCTTCGGGAGGCGGCTCATGGGTGATGGTGCCTCGGACGAACGCCCGGCGGGTGCGGGGGTCGAGAATGTCGCGGAGCCCGTCCCCGAGCAAGCTGAACGCGAGAACGGTGACGAAGATGGCGGCCCCGGGCGCGATGACGAGCCAGGGGTAGACGTTGGAGGAGCCCGTCTGCTGATAGAACGCGAGCATCGCGCCCCACTCGGGGTTCGGTCCGGGATATTTGCTCGCGACGCCGATGAACCCGATCGTGGAGTACGTCACGAGCACGGTCCCGATGTCGAGCGTGAAGTAGACGATGGTCGGTTCGAGGACGTTCCGCAGCACGTGCCGTAGCAGGATCCGGTTCTCGGTGACGCCGGCGGCCCGGGCGGCGTTCACGTACGGCAAGTGCTTCACCGCGAGCACTTCCCCGCGTACGAGACGAACGTAGAACGGCCACCAGGTGATGGTGATCGCAAGGACGGTCGGACCCACCCCGAGGCCGAGCACGCGGGTCAGGGCGAGGGCCAGGATGAGGCTCGGGAACGAGAGGAAGACGTCCGTCACGCGCATGATCGTCACCGAGGTCCAGCCCCCGATCGTGCCGGGGGTGTTGTAGAACCCCGCGATCAGTCCGAGTGTTCCCCCGATAAGCAGAGCGCTGCCCGCGATCGCGAACCCGATCCCGATGTCGAGCGGGAGGGCGAGCATGACGTTCGAGTAGATGTCCCGCCCGAGGTTGTCGGTCCCGAACGGGTGCTGAAGGGACGGGGATGCGTTCCGGGCGACCGTCTGTTGGAGGGGTCCGTACGGGACGATTAGGTTCGGGTCGACGACGACGATGAGCGCGGTGACGCCCAGAATCGCGACCATCAGGAACCCGATGAACGAGAGCGGGTTCGCCCGAAGGACGCGCCAGAAGACCGACAGGGGTCCGTCCTTTCGGGCGACGAGGATCGGGGCGGCCACGAACCTACCTCCAGTCCACGCGGGGGTCGAGGAGGCCGTACAGGATGTCCGCAACGAGGTTGGCCACAACGACGGCGATCGCAAAGATGATCACCACGGCGATCGCCCCGTCAAAGTTCGGGGTCGAGCCGTTGCCTCCGATCGCGGTGAAGGCGTACTGACCGATCCCGGGCCAGTCGAACACTTCCTCGATGACCACCGTCCCCGCGAGGAGCCCGCCCGCCGTGATCCCGAGCACCGTCACGGTCGTGATGAGCGCGTTGCGGAGCGCGTGCTTGTACATCACCCAAAATTCGCCGAGCCCCTTCATCCGGGCCGACTTCACGTAGTCGAGCGGGAGAACTTCGAGCATCGACGCCCGGGTCATCCGGGTCGCGATGCCCATGTTGATGAACGCAAGGACCACCGCGGGCAGGATCAGGTGGTCGATCGCGTCGACCGTGTACGGTAAGTTGAGGGCGAGGGCCGCGTCGACGACCGACATGTGCGTATACTGGGTGAACGGCGGGGTGGGGGTCGAGTACTCCCCGCTCGTGGGGAGGCCGAGCGCCGGCCCGACGAACACGGCGGCGATCACCGCACCGAGATACGTGGGGGTCGCCCAGCCGCTCAAGTAGAAAATCCGGACGAGATGGTCGCCGAGGCGGCCGCTGTACTGGGCCGCGATGACGCCGAGCGGAATCCCGATGACCACCATCAGGAACAGCGCGGCGAGGACCAGCTCGACCGTCGCGGGGAGGTCGGCGGCGATCGCGGGATAGACTTGGATACCGGTTACCGAGGCGCCCCAATTGCCTCCCAAGAGCCCGGTAAAGTATTGCCAGAACTGTGTGGTGAGCGGCGCCCCGTACTTCGCCTCACAATTCGCGATCGTTGTCGCCCCCGCATGGGGGTACCATTCGTTGCAGAGGCCGGTTAGACGGAGGTGGGAGACGATGAAGGTGAGGATGATGACGCCGAGCAGGACGGGGATGAGCTGGAGGAGCCGCTTCCCGACGAAGATGAAGAGGTCGCTCAGACTGCGGCCCATTCCCACCTCCCTCGTCGCGGCCGACAGCCGGGCCGGCTGGGCCGACCGCGGCCCATCGACTTCTCCGTATTAATCCGACGGTCAGGGGGTTGGGACGGGGTGCTCAAGGCAGGTAGTCGCGGGGAAGCGTCCGGAGCTCCTTGAACGTCTCCGTCGCAATCGAGACGAACTTCTCGACGTCCTTCTCCGTGTGCGCGCTCGAGAACGTGAGCCGCTCGTAGTTGTCCGGATGGATGTAGATGCCCTTGTCGAGCAGGAGCTGCTGGTGGCGCAGATAGAGCGTCCAGTCGATCTGGAGGGACTCCCGATAGTTCACGATCTTCTTGCGCCGGGTGAAGAAGAACTGCAGCATCCCGTTCACCGATTGGACCAGGACCGAGATCTTCGCGTCTCGGCCGGCCTCCTCGAGGCCCTTTTCCATCTTCTCGGTGAGCTTTCCGAACCGGGCGTAGAGGTCCTCTCCGCCTCGATGGAGCATCTTCAGGTTCGCGAGGGTCCCGGCCATCGTGAGGTTGTTCGCGTTGTAGGTGCCGCCGAAGCTGATCCGACCGGGGGCGATGAGGTCCATGTACTCCGCCTTGCCCGAGACCGCCGAGACGGGAACGCCGCCTCCGAGCGCCTTCGCCCAGCAGGAGATGTCGGGGTCGACCCCGTAGAGCTGTTGGGCCCCGCCCGGCGCGACCCGGAAGCCGGTGAACACCTCGTCGAAGATGACCAGCATGTCGTTCTGGTGCGCGATCTCGACCAACCGCTTCAGATAGTCCGGCGCGGGCGGGATGATGCCCGCGTTCGCCATCACGGGTTCCAGGATCACCGCGGCGAGTCGGTCGCGGTACCGTCGGACCATCCGCTCGAAGATGGCGATCGAGTTGAACGGCGCGACCATCACGTAGTCGGTCACCCCCGGAGGGATCCCGGCGGAGTTCGGCAGCGGTCGTGGATACTCATCGAGACCCGCCACCATCGGCGGAGCTTCCGCGCTGATGAGGGCGATGTCGTGCTGCCCGTGGTAGTGGCCCTCGAACTTCAGGATCGCGTCCTTGCCCGTGACCGCCCGCGCGATGCGGATCGCGTTCATCGTCGCATCCGAGCCGCTCGTGCAGAACGCGACCCGCTCCGCGTTGGGGACCAGCTTCCGGAACAGTTTCGCAACCTCGACTTCGATCTCGCTGGGCGCCGCGAAGTGGAGGCCGAGCTCGGCCTGTTCCTGGATCGCCTTGACCTGCGGTTCGGGCGCGTGGCCGTTGATGAGGACCCCGTAGGCGAGGTTGAAGTCGAGATACTCGTTGTCGTCCTCGTCCCAGATCCGGGCCCCCTTTCCCTTCTTGATGAACGGCGGACAGGGGTCGTAGGACGCGGTCCGGATGAGGGAGCTCGACCCGTTCGGGATGTACTTCTTCGCTTCCTCGAAAAGTTTCGCGCTCTTCTTGAACTTCGGAACGAGCCGAGCGATCGGGATCGGCAAGGGCAGCACTTCCGCCTCCGAGGAGGGGGCTTCCGGCGTCGCCTCTTTCGCCGCTTCCTTGGCCGCTTCTTTGGCCGATTCCTTCGGAGACTCCTTCCGCTTCTCTTCGCTGGGCTCGCCCGCGGCCGGAGCCGGAGAGGATGGAGGGGATGGAGCGGATGGAGGAGGGGCTGCCGAACCTTCGGCGTTCAATCGGCCCAGGTCCGAACGGCCGCCGTTCCCGCCGTCCGTTAAGGGGTGCCCCTC
>DATEQS010000027.1:0-7196 GCA_035272385.1 Thermoplasmata archaeon | reverse complement strand
GTCGAGCCGTTTTCGACGACCGGGCCCGAGATTTCGCCGCGGACCCGGTCGATCGACTTCCCGAAGCCGACGCCCGCCGGTCCGGGGGCGCCCGGTCACGTCAGAGCGCGCCCCAATGCCTTTATACGAAGCCGGTTTCGCCGCCCGCCGATGCATTACCCGAAGACCGTCTCGACCTACTGCCCGAGGTGTAAGACGCACACGGCGCACGAAGTCGAGAAAGGAAAGAAGCGGCCCGCCTCCGAGCTCAAGTGGGGGCAGCGGCGGTTCCGTCGTGCCACCCGCGGGTACGGAGGTTTTCCTCGACCGAAGCCCGAGGGCCGCGCGAAAGCGGTCCGGCGCGTCTACCTGAAGTACCGATGCAAGAAGTGCAAGTATACCGTGCAACCGGCGAGCTGGCGCGCGAGCCAGCTCGAGCTCGTGGAGCACCACTAGAGGCGGTCGAATGCGCGCACCGTCTCCCTTCTGGGTCGTGAAGTGTCCGGACTGCTCGACCGAGCAGACGATCTTCAGTCGGCCCGCTACCGTTGTGAACTGCTCCGTCTGCGGCGCGACCCTCGCGACGCCGACGGGAGGCCAGGCCAAACTCCGGGGGGAACTCGTCCGCCCGGTGTCGGCCTAGCCCGGGACGCGGACATCGGATGCCTCTGCGCCCCGAGCTCCCCGAAGAAGGCGAACTCGTCGTCGGTACCGTAACTTCGATCCGGAACTTCGGCGCCTTCGTCACGCTCGACGAGTACAACAAGCGCGAGGCGTTCATCCACCTCTCCGAGGTCGCCACGGGTTGGGTCAAGTACATCCGTGACCACATTCGCGAAGGTCAGAAGATCGTCGCGCGGGTGTTGCGGGTCGACCCCGCCAAATCGCAGATCGACCTCTCGCTCAAGCGGATCAACGACCACCAGCGCCGGGAGAAGGTCCAGGCGTGGAAGAACGAGCAGCGGGCGATGCGCCTCCTCGAGCAGGTAGGGCAATCGCTCAAGGTCACGGCGGTCGAAGCGGCCGACCAGTTCGGACCGGCGCTCGTCGAGAAGTACGGCTCGCTCTTCGGGGCGTTCGAAGTCGCTTCCGCCGACCCGAAGCGATTCCAGAAGGAGAACGAGAAGGCCCCTTGGTCGACCGCGTTCCTCAAAGTGGCCCGGGAAAACATCGTCCCGCCCCACGTCACGATCCTGGGAACCCTCGAGGTCTCCGACCCGGCCCCGGAAGGTCTCGAACACGTACGGGCCGCGCTCCTCGCCGCCGAGAAGGTCGACTCGGAAGCGGTCGAGGTCCAGTACGTGGGGGCGCCCCGGTATCGGATCCGGGTTCAGGCGACGCAGTACAAGATCGCCGAAGAGACCCTCAAGAAGGCGACCGAAGCCGCCCTCAAGTCGATCAAGGGCGCCGGCGGGGAGGGAACGTTCGCCCGCGCATGACGAGCTCCATCCTGCGCGTCTGCCGTTCGTGCGAGCGCTACTCGTTCCGAACGAAGTGCCCGAACTGTTCCTCTCCGACCCAGACTCCGCACCCGGCCCGGTTCGACCCGGGAGACCGCTACGGGAAGTACCGACGAATGCTCTTGGAAACGCTCCGGGCTCCCCCCGGAACGAGGTAGACCGTCGTGTCCGCGACCATGCATCGGATCAAGGTCGTCAACGACGTGAGCGACCTCGTGCCGATCCTCCGGGCGGTCGATTCGCCCGTGAAACTCAAGCTGGTTCAACGGCTCGGAGAGAACTGGCTGACCCTGGACGACGTGAAGCGGGAGTTCGGCGAGCAAGGAGTGAAGGCGCTCGCGTTCTTCGAGAAGCTTCGTCTCATCGACACGCGCTGGGTGGCGCGCGAAGGGCGTCACCAGCCCGACAAGAGCTACCACTTCTACTACTCGACCATCAACATCAGCACTACCTCGCCGCTCGCGGAGATCTCCGAGGTGCTCGCGATCGCGACCATGCCCCTCAAGGAGTACACCAAGTACGAGCAGCGGATCTACGACGCCGTCGGGACCGAGGGACGGTTCTTCTCAGACGTCGCCGAAGAACTCGGGATGAGCCCGACGCGGCTCAAAGCGCTCGTCAAGCGTTCCGAAAAGTTGGAGTACCGTGGCCACCGGATCGAGCGGTTCGTCGCAGAGCCCCTCGGCACGTAGACCGATCCCCGAGGTCTCGGTCCTTAGGGTCGGACATCGACCCGGCCGGGACCCCCGCCTCACCACCCACGTCGCGCTCGCCGCCCGAGCGTTCGGGGCCCGTCGAATGTACCTTCACCCGCGCGACGACGCCCTCGCGGAACGCATCGCGGCCGTGACGCACCGCTGGGGGGGCGACTTCGCCGTGGTCCCGGTCGATGACTGGAAGAGCCTCGTCCGCTCCTTCCCCGGCACGGTGGTCCACCTCACGATGTACGGTCTTCCGCTCGAGAAGAGCCTGCCCCGACTGGTCCGTCTTCGCCACATCCTCCTGGTCGTAGGAGGCGCCAAAGTCCCGCCGGACCTCTATCGGCGAGCAAAGTACAACGTGGCCGTAGGGCATCAACCCCACAGCGAGGTCGCGGCGGTGGCGGTAACTCTCGAACGTCTGCTCGGTCTACCGCGCCCCGTTCGTGCCGGTGGAGCGCCTCAGCGCATCGTCCCCTCCGCCCGCGGAAAGCACCTCGTCGGAGGGCGGAGCCGCTCGTGAGCGAAAAGTCGCTCGAGATCCCGGCCCGCGACCTTCCGCTTTCCGCTCGCGCCCCGGGGAAGTGCATCGTCTTCGGAGAACACGCCGTGGTGCACGGGGCGCCCGAATTGGTCTTTGCGATCGACCTTTCGACCCAAGTCTTTGTGACGAAGGGCGAAATGAACCGGCTGAATGCCGACCCCGAAGGCCCGCGCCGGAACGCCTACTTCCGCGCTTCTCTCGAGATGGCGTGGAAGGATCGGCCGCCGGTCGACGTTCGGGCGATCTCCCGAATCCCGAAGGCGGCCGGTCTCGGCTCCTCCGCCGCTTTCGTCGCGGGCCTCGCCGCCGTTCTTTCCTCCGCGTCGGGGGGGATCGACCACCCGAGGCTCGCCCAGCTGAGCTTCGAGATCGAGCGCGGGGCTCAAGGCGTCGGTAGCCCCGGAGATACGAGCACCGTCGTCGCCGGCGGGTTTGTGGCGATCAACGGGGGTCCCGGAGAGCCGATCTGGACGATTCGGGCTCCCGACCACCGGTGGGAAGTTCGTCGCGTGAACGACCCCGGCTGGGTCTGGGTCGTCGCCTACAGTGGGATCCCCCGGTCCACGGCCGACGCGGTGCGGGCGGTCGGAGCGCGTCTCGCGGCTCCGGGCGGACCCGAACTCCTCGAAGAGTTCCGTCGCGTGGCGAAAGAAGGAATCGAGGCCGTCGGGAGCGGGGACCGCCCGAGGGTCGCAAAGCTCCTTCAAAGGAATCAGGAATTGCTCCGCGAGGTAGGGGTCTCGCACCCGCGGCTCGAAGCGCTTCTCGAAGCGGCCGCCCCCGCCGCCGAGGGATGCAAACTCACCGGAGCGGGCGCCGGCGGTTCGGTGGTCGCCCTTCCCGTCCCCGGTAAGGAAGCGGAACTCGTTCGGCGACTCGCCCGTGCCGGAGGGTTGCCGTTCGTGGTGCGACCGGTACACGACGGCGCGTCCCTCGTGGAAATCTGAGGGCCGGTACCCGGCTCACTTCTTCGCGACGATTCGGACGACCGAATTCGGGCCTAGGGGATGGTCCGCCGCCATCGCGCGATGGGTTCGCCCATCGATGGCGCGGAGGAATTGCTCGCCGAGGTCGCTGTGGACTCGATACGCCACGGCCCGAACCGGGGTATTGGCCGGCACGAGGAACGCGTCCGGGAGGACTCGGCCCTTGCTGTCGGTCCAGTGCGTCTCGTCCTCGACCGGGTAGACGACGATCATACCGAGACGAGAGTAGACCATCTGCTCGAGGGCCTGCTGAACGCCGGTCGAGCCCCACGCCGCAAGGATCGACCGGATCCCTTCGAGGGCCTTTTGTTGCGGGGGAGAAAGTCGGTCCGGCTCCTTTACTTGGAAGGTCGCGTCGCCCGGGTGGTATTCGAGAAGTCCCGAGCGGGACGCGCGCCGTAGCGTCAGCTCGGCATCGGCCGCCGTGGGCACCGATGGGATCGGCGCGATTTCTTCGGCCAGCGCCACCGCTTCCTTCTTCGACACGCGGTCGCACTTGTTCGCGGTAACTAGGCGCGGTTTCGACACCTCGAGCAGCTGTCGGGCGAGTTGAGAGCGGTCCTCTTCCTTCCACCGGGCGGGGTGCTCGCGCTCGACGCTCGACCCGCGCAGGACGGCGGCGATGACGTTGGGAGAGATGGAAAGTCCCGTGAGTCGCTCGGCCAGAAAATCCTCGACTTTCTTGCCGTCGAGCTCCGTCCCGCGGGCATGTCGAAGAAAATCCCGGCTCAGGATCTCCGCGACCCAGGCGACGAGCTCGTCCTCGAGCCAGGTCACTTCCTCGGCCGGGTCGTGGCTACCGGGCTCGGCGAGTCGTCCCTCCTCGTCCGTCGCTCCGGAAAGGTCGACGACCTGAATGAACCCGTCCGCCGCGCGGAGGTCGTCCAGGAACTTGTGACCCAGACCCTTTCCCGCGTGCGCCCCGGGCACGAGACCCGGCACGTCCACCAGGTTGACGGGAACCCAGCGGGTCCCCTCCACGCATTTCGCATTTCCGGGCGAGCACGCGGTTCCCTTCTCGACGTGCGGGCACGGGGCGCGGATCGCGGCGACTCCCCGATTGGGGGTCACCGTGGTGAACGGGTACGGAGCCATCGGAACGTCGAGGAGCGTGAGCGCGTTGAAAAAGGTCGATTTCCCAACGTTGGGCTTGCCGACGATCCCGATCTCCAACTCGAATACCTCCCGGTCCGAGCTAGGCCGAGTAATCCGGGGCTACCTCGGCCACTCCGAGGGCCCGATTGACCGCGAGGGCGAGCGCGAACAAGAGGCCGCTCAATCGGTTCGCCCAGCTCAAGAATTCGGGTCGAAGAGGCTCGGCGCGATTTAGCGCCCAAACCTCGCGCTCCGCGCGACGAGCGACCGTTCGCGCGATTTGAAGGAGAGCGCCCGGGCGGGTACCCCCGGAGAGCACGAAAGAGTGAAGATGTCCATGAGACGCCTGGAACTGCTCGATGGAGGCTTCGAGTCGAGTGACGTGACGAGCCTCGATCAGGTGGCTCGGCTGTCGCCCCTTCGGAGGCGTGGCGAGCTCGGCTTGGGCGACATAGAGCTCGTTCTGGAGACGGCGTATCACCGTGCGGATCTCGGTGAGCTCCGGGGGAAGTTCGACCTCGACGAGCCCGAGGTAGGCCCCGAGCTCGTCGTAGGTGCCGTAGGCGCGAATGCGGGGAGCGTCCTTCTCTATGCGCGAACCGCCGGTGAGAGCGGTGGTCCCACGATCGCCCGACCCGGTGTAGAGACGCGCGATATTCTCGCCTCCGGCCTCCACGGTAGCTGGTCCAAAGGAGAGCTTAGACCGTGGACGGGACAGTACGAGATGTGCAGCACCTCATTATGCTTGGCGTCCTGTCGGCACAGTCGGCAAATGAACCCGCTCCGTTCGCTCCAGGCGATCGCCATCGTCTCCATGTTGCAACCTTTCCCTGTTTTCGGGAGCTAGCGCCTGAGGAGCCCCCGCCCCTCGCGGTCGGCCCGGCGTCGTCCGTCTCGTCGCTCCTTCACCGACCGTGCGCGTTCGCGCAGGGCCGGTAGTCGCTCCGAGTGGGTTCGAGCGAGCTCCGTCAGTCCGAGACTCGTGACGAGCGCGATTGCGCCGTCCAAGTCTCGGGCATAGCCGTTCTCGACGAGCTCTTCGAGCTCCCCCTGCAAGGTCGGTGGCACCGACACCGATCCCGGTTGGGGTTCGCTCGCGGTCCGTACGAGCGCTCGCACCGCGTCCGAGCGGGTCGAGAACCCGTGGTCCCGTTGAAAGCCGTCGAGGAGCGACTCCTCCTCGGAGGTTAGGCGCACTCCGAGAAATCGAGTCGCGGGAGCGTCGGCTCGGGCGTTCCGCACGTGTTTAACACAAATTTAACACATATTTATGTGTTGTGTAATTCTGTTAAACAGCTGGGGGCAGCAGCCAACCACCGACCCGACCAGCGGCGGCGGTGCGGCGCCGGCGAGGCGCGGCGGATCACCGCTAGGTCGCGGGGGCGGTGATATACCCGCAACAGCTTTGCGAACGGGCTATGGCCGGACCTACTCCCTCCGTTCTCATCGGCCGCTATATCGCCAGCCTCGGAGATTGGCGAGGCAATCGCATGGCTCGGATCCGCCGTCTGATGCACGAAGCCGATGCCGAAATGGTCGAGGAATGGAAGTGGATGGGCACCCCCACTTGGTCCCATGACGGCGTCGTGGCCGTTGCGAGTCCGTTCAAGGGGAAAGTGAAGCTCACCTTCGCGCGGGGTGCTCACCTCCCGGATCCCCAGAAAGTCTTCAACAACGGATTGGGAGGGAAAGAGTGGCGTGCCGTGGACATATTCGAAGCCGACACGGTTGACGAGAGGGCCCTGAAGGATCTGATTCGTGCCGCCGTGAGCTTCAATCGTTCCGAACTCGCCGGTAAGGCTCTCTCAAAACGCCGACCGAGTGCCCCTCGGGCTTCGAGCTCCCAACCAGCCCACCGAAAGTCAACCTAGACTCGTTGAACCTGCTGAGAGGGCACTTTCGGACCCGCGCGATGACGCCGCCAAAGTAGAACGCCGAGGACGACCCCGATAACAAGTGCGCCGATGGCCGCCTCGTCGAGCGGGCTAAGGTTCACGCCCCCGATACCGACGCGGGAGGGGGGGGTGAGGTTCGAGGGGAGGTTCTCTCCGAAGGCAATGAAACCGTACATTCCGTTCTGGAAGTGACCCGTCACATTGCAAACGAACTCGTACCACCCGGGGGTGGCGGGCGAATGGAAACTTCCCACGGCTTGATCGCCCTGGGCGTTGACAATCGAGTAGTAGAGCGCCGGGTACGTCGCAAACAGCTGGGCCAGCTGAGTGTCCGTGTATCCGGTCGGTATCACGAAACCCTCGCGCGAGGAGATCACGAACGAGTGCTGTAGCACATCGTCGTCCGTGAACGTGACGGCAATGGTCGCGTTGGTCGGTACTTGTTGGAAGGTGCCCGGTTGGTAGCCATAGTCTTTGGTCGCCGCCACCGTTATCGAACCGGTCGCAGCGTCGGAGGCGGATGCCACCGCGTGGGCGGA
>DATEQS010000026.1:0-5715 GCA_035272385.1 Thermoplasmata archaeon | reverse complement strand
GTACCACAAGGGACGACCCGGGGCGAAGCGACTCGAGTACCGGACCCCCGACTCCGCGGCAAACATCTACCTCACCGAAGCCGCGCTCGCGCTGGCGGGGCTTGACGGCATCCGCCGGAAGATCGAACCGCCCGCACCCGTTGACGAGAACATCTACAAGCTCACGAAAACGAAGCGAAAGCAGCTCCAGATCCGGGAACTCCCCGGTTCCCTCGGGGAAGCGCTCGACTGTCTCGAGTCGGACCGCGGCTTCCTGAAGCCCGCGTTCGCCGACTCGCTGCTCGACACCTACATTGAGCTGAAGCGTGAGGAACAGCTCGAGCTCAACCTGCGTCCCCACCCGTACGAGTTCTACCGGTACATGGACGTTTAATCCTCGGAGAACCGCCGCGGTCAACCCTTTCATCCCCTGGCTCGCTCCTCCCCGGCGGTTAGACCGTCAATGAGCGAGGCGCGACTGTGGACCGGGGGCCGAGTCTTCACCGGCCGACGGTACGTCGAGGCGGTTCTCGTGGACCAGGGAGCCGTAGTGGCCGCGGGCACGGACGCCGAGGTCCGGCAAGCGGCCCCGACCGGGACCGAGGTCGTTCCGTTGGAGGGTCGACTGGTCCTCCCGGGGTTGATCGACGCTCACCTTCACGTCAGCGACCTCGCTCGATTCCGGGAAGGCTTGAACCTCACCGACGTCCGCGGGCAGGACGACCTCGAGCAGAAGGTCCGAGAGTGGGGGGCCGCGCGGCCGACCGGACCGATCGTCGGACGGGGCTTGGACGTCGACCGATCGCTCGGGGGTCATTGGCCCCAGCGCACCGACCTCGACCGGGCCGTGGACGACCGCCCCGTGGTCCTCTATCATACGAGTGGCCACGCGGTGGTCGTGAACAGTTTCGTCCTCTCCGCTTTGGCGGTGGGTTCGCGAAACTTGGAGGAGCTTCAAGGACGAGTCGGGCGGGCCTCGGACGCGAGTCCGAACGGCATCCTCTACGAGGAGGCGCTCCGGTGGTTGGCGCCCCTCATTTCCGTGCCGACCGAACCGGGGGAGGTGGTCTCCACCCTGCGGGCCCTCGCTTCTCTCGGACTGACCACGGTCGCCTCCATGAACGTCCCTCCGGAGGATCTGGCCATCCTCCGTGCGCTGGCAACCGACGACCGGCTCCCGATTCGTGTCCGGGTCTACCTCCGTCTTTTGCGCGTTTCCGAGATTCGGCCCAACGAGCTCGCCCCTGCCGGCCGACCCGGCCGGTTCGCGGTGGTCGGGGCGAAGGGATTCACCGACGGCGCCTTCGGACCCCGCACGGCTTGGCTATCGCAACCCTACACCGATGCACCGGAGGGGTCCGGGCTCGCCGTCGAGTCGGAGAAGACCCTCTCGAGTGCGCTAGCGACCGCGAACGAGCTGGGGCTCGCTCCCGCCCTACACGCGATCGGCGACCGGGCGGTCGTCCGAGCCGCCCACCTGCTCGCGCCGTACGTCCGTCGCGAAGGGGCCTCGGCGCGGATCGAGCACGTCGGACTGACCCCTCCGCCGGTCCTTTCCGTCCTGGACGGTCTACGTCCCGCGCTGGTCGTCCAGCCGGGGTTCGTCTGGAGCGACTACTGGCTTCCCGAACGCCTCGGCCCTGAGCGAGCCCGATGGGCCTACGCGTTCCGGACCCTCGCCGACCTCGGACACCACCTCGTCGGATCGAGCGATGCCCCCTACGACCCGCCCGACCCATGGCGCGGACTTCGGGCCGCAACGGAGCGACGCGATGAGCTCGGACGCTCGGCGAATCCGGACCCGCGGCAAGCGCTAGCGTTCGAAGAGGCAGCCCGTCTCTACGGGAGCAACGCGGGGGCCGCGCTCGGAGAGGGTAGTCTCGGGTCCCTTGAAGTAGGTTCGACGGCCGATCTCGTCGTGGTCGATGCCCGGAGTCTCCGAGAGGCGATCCGGGCAGGAGCGACAGCGGTCCGCGAGACCTGGGTCGATGGAGTCCGCGTCTTCGACGCCCGAGCGTCCGACCCGAGGGGAAGTGGTTAACCTCCCGCCGGTCTCGCGGGACCGTGCCGGCCCCGACCGACGTGCCGTCCCTCAAAGAATTCTCGCCGTCGATGCGAGTCGACCTCCTCATCTCCGACTGGAAGGCCGCGGTCGACCCCAAACTCTCCGACGAGGAGCGGGAACGACGACTGTACGGACAGGCCTGGGACGCGTACCGAGACGGGGACTACGGGTTCGGCCTGTGGTGCTGGCACGAATGCGACCGGTTAACGAACAACCTGAACGGGAACATCCGCGAGGTCACCCGCATTCTGGGACCGGGACACTACTTCGGTTTCTCGCACCGGCGGGCCGTCGCGGAGGCAGTTCCGGCGGACCGGATCTACCGGCCGCGCAAGGGCGACATGAGCACGCCTCGTACGGACGCCTTCGTGTTGCCGCACTACCAGGTCCTGTGCGTCTATCTGGTCCGAGCGTCCTCGGGCGACCCGAAGGCCAAGGCCACCCTCGAGATCGCCCTCGGCGAGCTCGAGGACCAGCGACGGGCGGACCCGTTCCTGAAGCATTTCGAGACGTTCCGAGACCTTCTGGTGCGAACGTCGGCGAACGCCCCGCCTCCCAACTCCGTCGCGGCGGCATCATCCCCCGCCGCAATGCCGAACGAAGACGCTCTCCGGCGGCGACCGCCGACGCGACGGCACAGCTGAACCGAGGAGAAGGCTCTTAGTAACAAGTCACGACCTCTCAGGCGGTCCGCTTCCAGCTAGGGGAGGGCGATGCTCTTCCTTAGCGCCTGACTTCCGCTTCGTGACTTCGCGCTTCCTCTGGTACGCTCGCCGATCCCTTGGAATCGGTGGAGGCGCTCCATCCACGCGCGTTCCTTCCGTCGTGTTCCGACGTAGTTGGAGCTGTCCCCGGGCGAGGACGTTCCGTGCAGCGTTTACGTCCCGGTCTTCCTCGTGCCCGCATGGGCACCGGAAAACCCGGTCCTTCAATGTCAGATGAGGTTCGGCGACCCTCCCGCAGCGAGAGCAAGTCTGGGTCGTCCCACGCGCAGATACTTCGACGTATCTCCCCGACCTCATTCGTTCCTTGTAGGCCGTCATTTCACGGAGTAGCCCCCACCCCGCGTCAGCCAATCCCCTCGCGAGTCCATTCCCTTCGATGAACGATGCAATGTCGATGTCCTCGAACGCGATGAGGTCGTACCGCGCGGTCCAGCGACTTGTCAGCTGATGGGCTCAGTGGCGGCGCTGCCGCCAAATTGTTGCATGACACTTCGAGACGCGCCCACGCTGGCTCTTCCAACGGTTCGAGCCACGTTTCTTGCGCGAAAGGTCCCGTTGAAGTCGCTTCAGACGTCGCTCACCTTGAATCAGGAAACGTGGCGGCTCAACCGTCTCTCCCGTGGAAAGAGTCGCAACGTGTGTGAGCCCGAGGTCGATACCCACGGGTGCCACCGGCTCGGCATCCAGGGAAGGAGGCGGTTCTGGAACCTCGTGCTGGAGAATCGCATACCATTCGGACCCCTCGCGAGAAATCACAATCGATTTCACTGTGCCTGCAGGTGGGGGGCGGTGCCGGCGGATTGGAACTGCTGCGACCTTCGGGACTTTTAGACGCCAGGTCCCGGCAGGACCTCGCACCCAGGGGTTCGAACCCGGAATCCATGTGAACGATGTCGTCTCACGACGGAATCGGGGGAACCCAGCGCGCTTTCCCTCGCGGAGGCGTCGAAACGCTGCCTGGTATGCGAGGTCGAGCCGCTGAAGGCAGTCACGTGCGGTATCGTACGGTGTGGCCCCCAAACCTCGGGTATCGAATGCTCTCCAGTCTTTGAGGCGGGACTGCTGGTCGAGATAGGAGACTCGGAGATGTTCCCGGTTCCAAGCTTCACGTCGCTGGGCAAGGGCATGATTCCAGAGGTAGTTCATCTCAGTAAGAACGTGATTGAAAAACGGAATCTGATCGGCAAGAGGGTACAGACGGTATCGATAAGCGAGGAACACGTCGGAAACCCGAATCCAAGACGGCGGAAGTGGGTAAACAGCAGCCGGTGAGGGGTGATGAAACATCCTCGGAGTAGGGCCTGTTCGGCGAAAGAGCGACAAAGATGAGTAGTTGCGGTTAGTCAGGTCTTACATTCGGAGGGAGAGATCTGTGAAGGTAGTGGTTCTCGGCGGCGGCGGGTTGACCGGTCGTTGTTCCGTGCACGACCTCGCTACCGGGGGGGTGTTCGACTCGGTCGTGGTCGCCGACCTCGATTTGGAACTCGCTACGGCCGCCGCAAAAGCCGCGGGATCGCGCGCGAGCGCGACCTCGCTCGACGTTCGGAACAAGGCGGAGGTTGTCGCCCTCCTGCGAGGCGCTGACGTGGTCGTCAACGCAGTTCAGTACACCTTCAATCTGGCCGTGATGGAGGCGGCGCTCGAAGCGCGAGTTCCCTACCTCGATTTCGGCGGTCTCTTTCACACGACCCGCCGCCAGCTCGCGATGGACGAGGCTTTCCGGAAGGCGGAGACCCTCGCGATCCCTGGCCTCGGACAGGTTCCCGGGATCTCGAACGTGCTTGCGATGCAGGCCGCCCAGGACCTCGACCGGGTCGATTCAGTAGTGGTCCGAGACGGGTGGAGGGACCTCACGGTCGGTGGGCCCGAAATCTCGTTCACGTGGTCCCCGAGCACCTTCCTCGATGAGATGATCCTGCCGGCGCAGGTCTTCGAGGGCGGAGTGTATCGGGAGTACCCCCCCATGAGCGGGGCCGAGGAGTTCGACTTCGGACCGCCGGTGGGCAAAACCCGAGTCTACCGGACCCTCCACTCCGAACCGGCCACACTACCGGAAAGCCTCCGTTCGAAGGGGATCATGCACTGCGAGTGGAAGGAGGGAGGACCGGGAATCGAGGTCTTGCGCACGATGTCGCTGCTCGGCCTCGGCTCGGATGTGCCTCTCGATGTCCGCGGACAGAAAGTTTCGCCCCGGGAATTCACGCTCGCTCTCCTGAAGCGAGAGAAACTGCTCGGCAGCCCGGAGGGCGTCGACGTGGTGGATTGGGAGGTCTGCGATATCGAAGTGCGAGGAACCCAGGGCGGTCGGTCCACCGTGCGCCACGCGATGGCCCGATTCCCGCCCCGTCCCGATTGGCACCTCACGGCGACCGAGTACGCAGTGGGAGTGGCCGGGGCGGTTGGCGCCGAACTAATCGTGGAAGGGAAAATCCGCGACCATGGGGTCGTGCCCCCCGAAAAGTGCGTGCCGGCCGGTCCGTTCCGCGCGGCGCTCGCGAAGCGGGGAATCGAGACGACGATCACCCCGCCCGAAGGTCCGTTGCCTTCACCGCGGCTCGGATAGAGTCCCGGAAGGCGATTTCTAACGGTTTCCAAGTCGTTTCTGCCGTATCACAAGCCGAAATTCACAGGTTGAACACGACAAAAACAACTACGCTGCGGGTTATCTTTACGAACCGTTGGTCGTATTCCGTATTCTTGAGCCCAGCCAATTATATATAGCCAGTTCGGGGTGGTGCGACCGCCCAGAATGTGTTCTTTATGGCGGAGCTGCAACCCGCCCCACCGTCGCCTAACCCGACCCGTGAGGGGCACCCCTTAACGGACGGCGGGAACGGCGGCCGTTCGGACCTGGGCCGATTGAACGCCGAAGGTTCGGCAGCCCCTCCTCCATCCGCTCCATCCCCTCCATCCTCTCCGGCTCCGGCCGCGGGCGAGCCCAGCGAA
>DATEQS010000025.1:0-4318 GCA_035272385.1 Thermoplasmata archaeon | reverse complement strand
GTACCACAAGGGACGACCCGGGGCGAAGCGACTCGAGTACCGGACCCCCGACTCCGCGGCAAACATCTACCTCACCGAAGCCGCGCTCGCGCTGGCGGGGCTTGACGGCATCCGCCGGAAGATCGAACCGCCCGCACCCGTGGACGAGAACATCTACAAGCTCACGAAAACGAAGCGAAAGCAGCTCCAGATCCGGGAACTCCCCGGTTCCCTCGGGGAAGCGCTCGACTGTCTCGAGTCGGACCGCGACTTCCTGAAGCCCGCGTTCGCCGACTCGCTGCTCGACACCTACATCGAGCTGAAGCGCGAGGAACAGCTTGAACTCAACCTGCGCCCCCACCCGTACGAGTTCTACCGGTACATGGACGTCTGATCACCGGGGAACCGCTGCGGTCAACCCTTTCATCCCCCCTCTCGCTCCCCCCACGGGCAGCCCGTCGATGAGCGAAGCACGGCTGTGGACCGGGGGCCGGATTTTCACCGGACGACGGTACGTCGAGGCGATTCTCGTGGACGAAGGATCTGTGGTGGCCGTGGGAACGGACGCCGAGGTCCGACGAGCGGCACCGACCGGGACCGAGGTCGTTCCGCTGGAAGGTCGACTGGTTCTTCCGGGGTTGATCGATGCTCACCTTCACGTCAGCGACCTCGCCCGCTTCCGGGAAGGTTTGAACCTCACCGACGTCCGCGGGCGGGACGACCTCGAGCAGAAGGTCCGGGACTGGGCGGCCGCCCGGCCGACCGGGCCGATCGTCGGACGGGGCTTGGACGTCGACCGATCGCTCGGGGGTCACTGGCCCCAGCGCATCGACCTCGACCGGGCCGTGGACGACCGCCCCGTGGTCCTCTATCATACGAGCGGCCACGCGGCGGTCGTCAACAGTTTCGTTCTCTCCGCTTTGGAGGTGGGTTCGCGAAACCCGGAGGAGCTTCGAGGACGAGTGGGGCGGGCCCCGGACGGGAGTCCGAACGGCATCCTCTACGAGGAGGCGCTCCGATGGGTGGCGCCCCTCACTTCCGTGCCGACCGAACCGGGGGAGGTGGTCCGCACCCTTCAGGCCCTTGCCGCTCTCGGACTGACCACGGTTGCCTCCATGAACGTCCCTCCGGAGGATCTGTCCATCCTCCGTACGCTGGCCACCGACGATCGTCTCCCGATTCGTGTCCGGGTCTACGTCCGTCTTTTGCGCGTTTCCGAGATCCGCCCCAGCGAACTCGCCTCGACCGGCCGACCCGGCCGGTTCGCGGTGGTCGGGGCGAAGGGATTCACCGACGGCGCCTTCGGACCCCGCACGGCGTGGCTATCGCAACCCTACTCCGATGCACCGGACAGGTCGGGGCTTGCCGTCGAGTCGGAGGAGGCCCTCTCGAGTGCGCTAGCGACCGCGAACGAGCTGGGGCTTGCTCCCGCCCTCCACGCGATCGGCGACCGCGCGGTCGTTCGAGCCGCCCATCTGCTCGCGCCGTACATTCGACGCGAAGGGGCCCCGGCGCGAATCGAGCACGTCGGATTGACTCCCCCGCCGGTCCTCTCCGTCCTTGCCGGTCTACGCCCCGCGCTGGTCGTCCAGCCGGGGTTCGTCTGGAGCGACTACTGGCTTCTCGAACGCCTGGGCCCCGAGCGAGCCCGCTGGGCCTACGCGTTCCGGACCCTCGCCGACCTCGGACACCGCCTCGTCGGATCGAGCGATGCCCCCTACGACCCGCCCGACCCATGGCGCGGGCTTCGGGCCGCAACGGAGCGACGCGATGAGCTCGGACACTCAGCGAACCCGGACCCGCGGCAAGCGCTGGCCTTCGAAGAGGCAGCTCGTCTCTACGGGAGCAACGCGGGGGCCGTGCTCGGAGAGGGTAGCCTCGGGTCCCTCGAAGTGGGTTCGGCGGCCGATCTCGTCGTGGTCGATGCTCGGAATCTCCGAGAGGCGGTCCGGGTCGGAGCGACGGCGCTCCGCGAAACCTGGGTCGATGGGGTCCGCGTCTTCGACGCCCAAACGCCCGACCCGAGGGGAAGTGGTTAACCCCCCATCGGTCTCGCGGGAGCGTGCCGGCCCCGACCGACGTTCCGCCCCTCAAGGAGTTCTCTCCGTCGATGCGGGTGGACCTGCTCATTTCGGACTGGAAGGCCGCAGTCGACCCCGAGCTTTCCGACGAGGAGCGGGAACGAAGACTGTACGGCCAAGCCTGGGAGGCGTACCGGGACGGGGACTACGGGTTCGGCCTGTGGTGCTGGCACGAGTGCGACCGGCTCACGAACAACCTGAACGGGAACATCCGCGAGGTCACCCGCATCTTGGGGCCGGGACACTATTTCGGTTTCTCGCACCGGAAGGCCGTCGCAGAGGCGGTTCCGGTGGACCGCATCTACCGGCCGCGCAAGGGCGACATGAGCACGCCTCGAACGGACGCCTTCGTGTTGCCGCACTATCAGGTGCTGTGCGTCTATCTCGTCCGCGCGTCCTCGGGCGACCCGAAGGCGAAGGCCACGCTCGAGATCGCCCTCGGCGAGCTCGAGGACCAGCGACGGGCCGACCCGTTCCTGAAGCATTTCGAGACGTTCCGGGACCTTCTGGTGCGGACGTCGGCGAGCCCCCCGACTCCCCACGCTGCGGCGGCAGCCTCCCCCGCCGTGATGTCGATCGAGGACCCTCCCCGGCGGCGGCCGCCGACGCGACGGCGCAGCTGAACCGAGGAGAAGACTCCTATAGCCCGCGCCGGTCGGGAGCACCGGCGGAGGTCGAGGTAGAATGAAGGCCGTGGTGTTGGGTGGCGGAGGACTGACCGGGCGCTGTTCGGTGCACGACCTAGCGACGGGGGGAGTGTTCGACTCGGTCGTGGTCGCCGACCTCGACATGGAGCTCGCGACGGCCGCCGCCAAGGCGGCAGGATCCCGCGCGAGCGCGACCTCGATTGACGTCCGGAACAAGGCGGCGGTCGTCGCCCTCCTACGAGGCGCTGACGTGGTCGTCAACGCGGTCCAATATACCTTCAACCTCGCCGTGATGGAGGCAGCGCTCGAAGCTCACGTCCCCTACCTCGATTTCGGAGGTCTCTTCCACACGACCCTTCGCCAGCTCGCGATGGACGCGGCGTTCCGACAAGCCAAGACCCTCGCGATTCCCGGCCTCGGACAGGTTCCGGGAATCTCGAACGTGCTGGCCATGGAGGCCTGCGAGGACCTCGACCGGGTCGATTCGGTGATGGTCCGAGACGGCTGGAGAGACCTCACGGTCGGTGGGCCGGAGATATCGTTCACGTGGTCGCCGAGCACCTTCCTCGACGAGATGATCCTCCCGGCCCAGGTCTTCGAGGGCGGGGCGTACCGCGAGTACCCTCCCATGAGCGGGGCCGAGGAGTTCGACTTCGGACCGCCCGTGGGCAAGACCCGGGTCTACCGGACCCTCCACTCCGAACCAGCGACGCTTCCCGAAAGCCTCCGTTCCAAGGGGATCCAACATTGCGAGTGGAAGGAGGGGGGGCCGGGGATCGAGGTCCTCCGCACGATGTCGTTGCTCGGCCTCGGCTCGGACGCGCTGCTCGAGGTCCGCGGACAGAAGGTCTCGCCCCGGGAGTTCACGCTCGCCCTCCTGAAGCGAGAGAAACTGCTCGGCAGCCCGGAAGGCGTTGACGTCACGGATTGGGAAGTCTGCGACATCGAAGTGCGAGGAACCCAGGGCGGTCGTTCCGTCGTGCGCCACGCGATGGCCCGATTCCCTCCCCGTCCCGATTGGCACCTGACTGCGACCGAGTACGCCGTGGGAGTGGCCGGGGCGGTGGGAGCCGAACTGATCGTGCAGGGGAAGATCCGCGACCACGGGGTCGTGCCGCCCGAAAAGTGCGTGCCGGCCGGTCCGTTCCGCGCGGCGCTCGCGAAGCGGGGGATCGAAACGACGATCACCCCGCCCGAAGGTCCGTTGCCTTCACCGCGGCTCGGATAGAGTCCCGGAAGGCGATTTCTAACGGTTTCCAAGTCGTTTCTGCCCTATCACAAGCCGAAATTCACAGGTTGAACACGACAAAAATAACTTCGCTGCGGGTTATCTTTACGAACCGTTGATCGTATTCCGTATTCTTGAGCCCAGCCAATTATATATAGCCAGTTCGGGGTGGTGCGACCGCCCAGAATGTGTTCTTTATGGCGGAGCTGCAACCCGCCCCACCGTCGCCTAACCCGACCCGCGAGGGGCACCCCTTAACGGACGGCGGGAACGGCGGCCGTTCGGACCTGGGCCGATTGAACGCCGAAGGTTCGGCAGCCCCTCCTCCATCCGCTCCATCCCCTCCATCCTCTCCGGCTCCGGCCGCGGGCGAGCCCAGCGAA
>DATEQS010000024.1:0-47750 GCA_035272385.1 Thermoplasmata archaeon | reverse complement strand
GACGACGACCTTCTGCGTCCCTTGGTAGACCCCTTTGTCCTCGTCGTCGGTGAGGTCGAGGTTGATGATCTTCGCGCCGGTGAACAGTTGCATGATGATCGACCCGGTGACGATCGGGCCGATCCCGAGGTGCATGAGCGTGCCCTGCGCCCCGGCAAGGATCGCGCGGTAGCTCGCGAACAGGTCGATGACGGTCGCCTGGTCGACGCCGAAGAGGTAGATGTTGGTCAGCAGGAAGTACATCAGCAGGATCCCGAGCGTCCAGAACAGCTTCGTCCGGAAATGGACGTGGCCCTTCGGCTGGGCGACCGCGGGCATCCGTGTCGTCAGCGGCTTCAGGCCGTACAGTCTCGAGCGGGAGCCGTTGTACGAGAGGCCGAGATAGAAGAGGGTGAGGAGCGCGACGATCGCCGCGGACAGGACTCCGAAGGCGATGAGCGTCGGCTGACCCCAGAACCAGAAGAGAGCCAGGATACCGGCGCCGAGAAGGATGAGCGGGACCGCCCAGCGGCGGTCCCGTGGAATATCCTCTTCCGCCATGAGGTGAGTTCGGAGCCGGACCGCGAGTTATATAGTCTACGGGCCGGAGGAGGCGGTTGACTCCGGTGCGCCCCCCGGAGGGCCCTTGAGCACGGTCACTTTTTCGCGCGCGTGCTTGGAGGCATGCGGGACGTACACCTTCCACGTCCGGGCCACGCTGCCCCCGCCCAACAAACGGTCGACACCAGCCTTCGCGAGGTCGGCGACGAACGTATCTCCGTCGCGGCGGAGCGCCTCGGCCGCGACCAGGCTCGGAACGAACCCCTCCAGGTCCCCTACGTTCAGGCTCGTCGGGTTCGCGACGATCTGGGTCGGTCGCTTGAACCCGTGGCGGCCGAAGTGGTCGGGGGCGTAGATGAGCATCGACTTGAACTTGTACTTGTGAAGTCCGGCGTTGCCCCGGCCTCCCTGCTTGCCGGCGCCGCGACCGGCCTTGATGCCGCGGCCATGGGTCCTCAGTCCTCGGAACTTGCGGGTACGACTCGGCATCGCGACCCCCCTAGATCATCCGGCGGACGAGCTCGTTGATCGAGCGTCCGCGGTAGCCGAGCGCTCCGCCGAGGGTGAACGGTTTCTTGGTCGACCGCCAGCCTCCCTTCGGGGCCCGGAGGCGGAACAGCGGCTTGAGTCCCTGAACGTGCGTGAGGCCCTTCTCGGAGACGGAGCGAGTGAGAGCGGGAAGGTCCTTGCCCGGGGCAATGTCCTCGACGGTCTCGGGGGTCAACCGCGCACCGGCGGATGTCTCGCCCCGTTCCTTGAGGAGGAGCGAAACGGTCTCGGGTTCGGCCTCGCCCCAGGTGACGTACCCCTGGATCGTCGTGAGCATGCCGCGCACGGACGGGACTTCGGGCACGACCGTCGCGTTGTTCGGTCGCGTCAAGTGAAGGAAACGCAGGGTCTCGACCACGTCGTGCCGAGCGTGGACCGAACCCCGGACGCGAACGATCATCCACGCCATGGCTCGTTAGTTCCCCCTCGGGGGCGGGCCGGTCCTCGGGGCGCCGGGTCCACCGCGTCCGGGAGGCCCCCGTCCCGGACCTCCGCGTTGCGGTCCGCCCCGGCGACGGCTCCGGCCGCCGCGCATCGGGCGGGGCGCGTTCTCGTCCTTGGGCGGCAGGATGGAAGTCCCGACCGGACCGCGGATGATCTTGAGACGCGAGGAGTCCTCGCTTTGAACCTTGAGGTCCGAGAGGGCGACCAAGGCCTGGAAGGCGGATTGGGCGTAGTTCACGGTCGTCTTCGTGTGCCCGTCCGTAAAACCCCAGGCGTCGGTGATCCCGGCGAAACGGAGGATGGGCTTCGCCACGTCGCCGACCGCGAGACCGACCCCCCGCGGGGCGGGGCGGAACGTGACGACCACCGAGCCCACGCGTCCCTGGACCTGGAACGGAAGCGTATGCGCCCGGCCGCAGCCGCATTCCCAGCTGCCGCAGCCTCGGAAGATCTCGACGATCTCGAGCTTCGCGCGGTCGATCGCGCGACGGATCGTCGGGCCGACCTCGCGACCCTTCGCCCGTCCGAGGCCGACGAACCCGTCGCCGTTGCCCACGACGACCGTGACGGCGAACTTGAAGCGTCGGCCGGAGTCGGTCATGCGCTGGACCATGTTCACGTCGAGGACCTCGTCGTGGAGGCCCGGAAGGAGCTTGTCGACGATCTGGGGCTCGCGCAGGGGGAGACCGCTCTCGAGCGCGGCGGCCATGGAAGTGATCTCGTCGGCCGCGACGCGACGGCCGAGCTCGGTCTTGGGCACCCACGGCGGGGGCGGGGCCGGGCCACCGGGGCCGGAACGTTGAGAAGGTCCCGACATCGACGCGCTCACGGCTTCGCCTCCGTGCGCGGGACGAGTTCGGGCAGCTTCAGCTTGTACGCCTCGAGCGGCTGCGGGAGCGGTTTCGTGAGGTGGGCCCCGTTCAGTCGCTCGGGGGTCGGGAAGACGCCTTCTCCGTGCGGTACCGCTACGCCCGCATCGAGGAGTCCTTTCAACGCCGCCGAGAGTCGGCCGCCCTCGGTCGGGTGTCGAAGCCCCGTGTCCAGGACCACCGATTTGGCGCCCGCCGATTTCGAGCGAAGGCCGGCGAGGTACGCGGTGAGGTACGCGGCCGGGGTGGAGGAGAGGCTCGAGGCCGGGAACCCGAGGCGACCGAGCTCCGCGCTTTCCGCCGCCGCCACGACCCGGTCCCCGAGGGGGTCGTACTGTACGATCGAGACCCGGACCCGCCGGTCGGAGAACCGGACGACGGCGCGCGCCGTCCCGGATTTGAGGAGACGCAGCCGGACCCGGTAGTCGGTCTTCCCTTCCCGCCGGCGGCGGAAATGGACGCGGAAACGCGGACCGGTGCTCATGCTGGACCCTCCCGAAGGTGGCCCGCGAGACGCAAGTTGACCATAAGGTGCGCCCGGCTCCGGAACATCCCGCCCTTCGCGCGGCGGTAGAACTCGCGATAGACCGCCGGCGGGATCTTCTTCGTCGCCCGGAGCTCCTGGAGGAGCTTTCGCTGGGCCCGAATGCGGCGGATCCAGCGCTCCTTGCGGGGGACGCGCGACGACGGGGTGCCGCGTCGGGAGCCCGGGCCGGAGTGCCGACCCTTCAACACCTCGGCGGCGTGCAAGCGGGCGCGAACCCGGGACGTTCCTTGGATCGGGGCGCGGCGGATCACGCCGGCCTTGATCGCACTTCGGACGTCCGAGCGGGTGACCGCATCGGCGAGCTCTTCCTGGCTCGAGGGGTCGATCCAGACCCGGCCCTCGCCGCACTTGAGCAACGCGGCGGCGAGGCGGCGCTGGTTCGAGAGGTCGGGCATTCGGCCTACGCCTCCCTCTCCGATTTGACGATGGGGTTGAGCACCCGGATCCCGAGCTTACGCGCGGTCTCCTCGAGGACGAGGCGGCGTCGCGTGCCGACCGTCCGAGCGATGATCGCGGCCTCGAGCTTGGCGTTCAACGCCTCGAGGTCGCGGGTGGTGTGAACGATGATGGGGCGGAATCCGCTCGGCACGAGCCCGCGGACCCGGGCCGGGGACCGGTAGCCGATCCGGACCACTTTCGGTCGGTAGCCGTAGTGCCGGCGCTGCTTCGATTGAAGGCCGCGCGGCGCGCGCCACGACATGTCCCGTCCGATGCGGTAGTACCGATAGCGGGCCTGTCGACCGAACAAGGGGCGTCGTCGGTCGATCTGGTCGCGGGCTCGCATGAGCGTGCGTTGGCTTTCCGGAAGGTCGGCCCGTCGCGGAACGCGCGGTCCCTCGGCCTTCGCCGGGGCCTTGGGGGTCTCGGCGGGAGCGGGTTCGGGCTTCGCAGCCGCTTTCGAACGCCGGCGGGGCGCGGGCTTGTGGGGCGCCGCCTCGGCGGTCTCGCCCTTCGGCTCGGGGGTTGTCTCTTCGGCCATCAGCTCGCCTGCTTGAGATGCGCGCGTTCGACGAGGTAAATGCCGTCCTGGAAGACCCGGGGGTCGTAGTCCCGGATCCGGCTCGCGCGTTCGATGTTCGCCGCGCTTTGGCCGACCTGCTCGATATCGTAACCGGAAAGGATCACGAACTCGCCTTCGACCTTCGCGCTCGTGCCCGGGACCAGGTTGGAGGAGCGGGGGTGCTTTTCCCCGAGGAAATTCTCGATGAGGATGTGGTTCTCCTTCACCTGGACCTTCATCGGAAAGTGCGCCGCGACGACCTTCAGCCGGGCTTCGACGCCGAGGGTGAGGGAGCCCGCGAGGTTCCGCACGTGGGCGGCCCACGTCTTGAGGAGCGACTGCGAACGTTTGCGGTGCGTCGGCAGGCGGAGCGTGAGCGTCAGTTTCCCTGCGTGGAACGCGAGGTCGAGGGCGTCCGAAGGGAACGGCCGTTCGACCGAGCCGAGCGGGCCCTTCGCCTTCAGGCGCCGATGGGCGACCGTGAACGTGACGCCCTTCGGGACGTCCACCGTCTCCTGGCCCCGGTCCGGTTCAGTAGACATAGGCGAGCAACCGACCTCCGATCTTGAGCTCCCGGGCCTGCTGGTGGGAGAGGACGCCCCGGTTCGTGGAGAGGACGAGAATGCCGAAGTCCTGGGCGGGGAGGAAGCGTGACTCGAAGCGCTCGAGGCGGTCGTACGCGACGGCGAGCCGAGGCTTGATCACGCCGCAGGAGTTGATCCGCCGGCCGAGCGAGACGTCGTACTTCCCGCCGCGCCCGGTCGGCACGAACGTGAACTCCTCGATGTAGTGGTGCTCACGGAAGATCCGCAGCACCTCGGCGATCAGCTTCGAGGTCGGGGCGATCTCGACGCGGGGCTTGCCGTCCTGGTCCGCGTGGCGGAGGGTGACGAGCGCGTCGTTGAGTAGGTCCATCTGCATCGTTCGTCCCTCCTTATTGGTACTTCCTGAACCCGAGGTCCATCGCGACCTCGCGGAAGCACTGGCGACAGATGTGGAGGCCGTAGCGGCGCACGATCCCACGCTTGCGGTCGCAGCGCAGGCATCCGTCCTTGCGCCCGAAGTTCTTCTTGGGCTCACTCAAGGAGGGTCACCCCCAATGCGGAGACGAGGAACGCGCGGGTTTCGTCGCGCGTGGAGCGGAGCGCCTTCGGAAGCGGTCGCGCCTGGAGACGGCGATTGCGGATGCGGTGACCCGCGCGGCCCATCTCGACCGAGATGTCCATCCCGTGGATGCCGATCGCGGGGTCGTACTTCAGCCCGGAAAAATCGGTGTAATCCGCGATGCCGAAAGAGAAATTCCCGTTCCGGTCGATCGAGTCAACGTCGAACTGACGGTCCCGGGCCTCGAACGCCCGCCGGAGGAACTCGACGGCCACTTCGCCCCGGAGGGTGACCTTCGCCCCGATCTCCTGACCCTGCCGGATGCCGAAATCGCGGTTCGTCGAATGCGAACGGGTGGCGATCGGCTTCTGGTGCGTCACCATCTGAAGGACCTTCTCGGCCTTCGTCCGGGGCTCGCCCGACTCGCCGACCCCCGCGTTCACGACGACCTTGATGACCCGCACGACGCGGTAGGGATTCGCTTCCGTAGCGGCGGCGGCGGGTTTCGCGGCGGCGGAGGGAGGTGCGCTCATCGGTCGACTCCTTCGGCGAGGGTGACCTCGGGGGCGTTCTGACCGACGACGAAGACGTACTCCTTGACGGTGGAGAATCCTTCCTTGAAGTGGACGAGGTTCGGCTGCGAGGAGTTGCGGACCTCGACCCGTTCGACCCGGGCGAGCTCGCCGACGTGCGAGCCTCCCGAGATGTAGGCGAGGGTCCCGGGGGCAAGGGGCAAATGCTCCACGACCTTCTGCTCGGGGAGGGCGATCTTCACCGAGTCGCCGACCCGGTACGGGGTCGTGGCCGCGACGAGGAGGTTGCGTCCGTCGTGCAGGGTCACCTCGACCCGCCCTCCGGTCACCGCGTGCTTGAACCGGACCCGGCCGATCTTGACGGCGGCCTCGGTCGAGGGGATCGTGATCAGCGCGAGCTTACCGCGGCGGTCCTTGACGACCCGGTAGTGGGCGTCGAGCGGAGCCGCGAGAGAGAGCGTGTCCATCAGGCCGAGTCCTCGGGAGAGGTCGTTCGTCACCTTGCCATCGACCTTGACCGCGCCCGAGCGCAGCAGGATCCGCGCTTCGCGGGTGCTCGTCACGAGGTGACGAATGTCGCGCAGCACGAGGAGGAGCGGGATCGACTGGTCCTGGGCGTGGGGTCCGGGCGCAGGACGCTTCAACCATTTCGTTCCCTTCCGGGGCACGGTCCAGCTCCGGGGCGCGGCCCGGCGCTTGAGACGGAACGTCATTCCTCGTCCCCCTTCGCGGCCTTCGCTCGGGCCTTTCGGGGAGCCGCGGGAGTTTCCGCCTCGGCCTCCGGCTCGTCGGTGGCATCATCCTCGACCTCCGACGGTGCGGCCTCGGGTTCGGAGGGAGTCTCAACCGCGGGGGCGGCCGCGGAAGGTTCCGTGGTCTCCTCGCCTTCGACGGTCTCCCCGCGTTCCGCGGGCGTGACCTCCTCTTCGCTCACGCGCAGAGAGCGCCGGCGCCACGCGTCCGAGAGGTTGAGGCGCGTGATGACGAGGTTGCTGACGCCCAGGGTGAGCGGCTTGAGTTTGTCCTCGGCGGTCTTCAGCGTGACGTTGTCGAGCGTCACCCGATAGTCCCGGCGGTGGACCTTCGCCACACGCTCTTCGCGGCCGGCGAAGCTGCCCGAGAGAACGCGGACGGTGTCTCCCTTGCGAATCGGCACCGCACGGCGACGGAACCGGGAGCGGAGCTCCCGGGAAAGCGGGACGCCCATGCGAAGTCGCCGCTCGAACGAATCGGCCGTATAGAGCGCCTTTCTCTGGCGCCTCGGGGACGTGGAAGAGACGGACATCGCGAGGCCCTCCTACAGGATGATCGACGACGCGGCGGCGATTCGCGGCCAGCGTTCGGCGGCCTCCTTCGCAACGGGGCCCTTGATCTGGGAGCCCTTGATCTCTCCGGTCTCGGTCGTGATGACGGCGGCGTTGTCCTCGAACTGGACCCGGGTCCCGTCCGCCCGTCGGAACGGCGCGCGGGCGCGGACGATCACGGCGTGCAGGACCTGGCGTCGCATCTCGGGGGTGCCCTTCTTGACCGAGACGATGATGAGGTCGGCGATCCCGGCCCTCGGATAGCGACGGTGGGTGCCGTGCCAGTTGCGCACGGCGATGATCTCGACGACCTTCGCGCCGGTGTTGTCGACGCACTCGAGCCGCGCCCCCTTCGGAAGGGACCGGCCTCTCCGTCCCGCGAGGCCCTTCATGGGCCCTCCTTTCCGGTGGCGGGCGGGGCGGGCGCTTCGACCGGCTCTTCCCCCCGAACGCGCCGAGCCGCCTCTCCGAGGTCCTCGACGATGCAGAAGGAAACGAGCTTCGAAAGCGGACGGGTCTCGGCGATCCGTACTCGGTGGCCCACCGGCACGTTGAGGCACGGGGGAGCGTGGGCGAGGTAGCGGCGGCGGCGCTTCTCGTAGCGTTCGAACTTCGGAACGTAATGCAGCAGGACCCGCTCGACGACCGCCGTGCGTTGCATGCCGGTCGAGACGACGGTCCCCTCGAGGACCTGTCCTCGGACGGGGAGCCGGCCGTGGAACGGACAGTGCCGGTCCTCGCAGTGGGCCTTCGGAGCGCGCACGTCGAGCCCGATGTCCCGGGCCCGGCGAGCGGACGGAGTGCGTGTCGGGGTCATGAGAGCCTCCGGGAACCGCCCGCAAGAAGGCGTTTCGTGCGGTCCTCGGGCCGCACGCGTAGGGAGTCCCCTCTTAACGGTAACTCTCCCGAGGCGAGCGCGATCGTCCCCTCGAGGCCCGTCTTCGGGACGCGCACCGTGCGCGACGTGGCGGTGAGGCGGACGGTGAAGGTGGAGAGGGATTCGTCGACGAGGGTCCCCGCGACGGGCGACCGGAGCGCGGGCGACGCGGGGATCGAGACCGATGCGCCCAGAATCTCTCCGGCGAGGAGCTCCCGTTCGGAGCGGGAGAGGGTGCTGAGGGCGTGGGGTTTCTTCGACATCGGCTCACCTACGCGCCCCCTACGGTCGGCGACCCTCCCGGGCGGCGATCGCGCGTTCGCTCAAGACAGTAAGGGCACGGGCGACGTTCGTGCGGAGGGCCCGCATCCGGCCCGGGCTCGGCGGAGCGCCGCCCATGGCGGCCACCCCGCGCTCCCGGAGGAGGAGGTTCTCGTCGTCGGCGACCCGGCGGAGCAGGTCCTCGTCGGTGAGGGCTCGTAGGTCCTTCATTCGCTGGAGCGTCATGGCAGGTCGGGCGCCTCCACCTCGGGGCCGAGAGGTACGGCGACGGTGGTCTCCTCGACCGGCGGCAGTTCGACGGGGATGGGCTTCGGGCGGTCGGCGACGCCCTTGACGACGATCTCGTCCGGCAGCTTCGCGGTCGGACGCATGATCCAGACGTTGACGCCGATCGCGCCGGGTTTCAGCCGAGCCTGGTAGAACCCCTTGTCGATCCAGAGATGCACGGCCTCGCCGCAGTACTTGATGGTCCCGGCCTTGAACCGCTCCGTGCGGTGGCGCTCGCCGGTGAGCTTCCCCGACAGGATTACCTGGCAGCCACGGGCCCCGGCTTCCATGATCCGTCGGACGGTCGAGTGACCGGCCCGTCGGAAATGCCAACCGCGCTCGAGTGTGGAGGCGAGCTTCTCGCTCATCAGCTGCGCGTTGAGGCTCGGCGCGCGCTCCTCCTGGACTTCGATCTGGGGGTTATCGAGCTGGAAGCGGGCGTGGATGTCCTCGGTCAACCGCTTGATGAGCTCGCCGCGGTGGCCGATGAGGATCCCCGGCCGCTCGCAGATCAGCGTGACGCGCGTGCCCATCGGCGTGCGCGTGATTTCGAGGCCTCCGAAGCCGGCGCGCGCGCTCTCCTTGACGAGGTAGTCCTTGAGGAGGACGCGTCGCATCTGCTCCTGGATCACCTTGCGCTCGGCGGTCATTCCTTCTCCTTGCGCTCGGCGAGCACGATCTCGATGTGGGTGGTCTGCTCGTTCCACGCCGTGGCCCGGCCGTGGGCCCGAGGCATGGTCGCCTTGCGGATCCGTCCGCGGCTGCTCGCCGCGATCTTGACGAAGAGAGAGTCCGCCTCGAGCCCCTCGTACTCGGCGTTCTCCGCCGCGTTCTCGAGGACCTGCAGCACGTTCTGAGCCACCTTCTTCGCGTAGCGGCCCGGTCCGGTGCCGGTGTGGTGGGCCGTCTCCTGGTTGTAGCGACGGAACGGGATGGCGTGCTTGAGCGCGATGGCGTCCTCGAGCATCGTCTTCGCGCGCTCGACCGGTAGGCCACGGATCGCGTTGAGGATCTCGTAGGTCTTCTTCGGGGAGATGTGCAGTTCGACGCCGCGGGCCCGGGCGACGCTCACTCCCGATTCGGCCCGGTAGGTGTAGCCCCTCATCGTTCGAACTCCCTCCTCACTTCAACGGCATGAATTTCGACGAGCGCGTCGCGCCGACGCCCGGGCCCGAGTGCTTCTCGAACCGGCGAGTGAGCGCGAATTCTCCGAAGTAGTGCCCAATCATTTCGGGCCGGATCTCGATCTCCTTGAACTCCTTGCCGTTGTGGATGGCGACGTGCCGGCCGACGTGCTCGGGCAGCACGAGCGCGTCGCGACAGTGGGTGCGGACGACCTTTCCAGGGGCCGTCGAGCGCATCCGTTCGAAGAACAGGGTCGTTTCGGAATTGAACCCGCGGCGGATCGACCGACGGGCTCGGGCGGTGAGGACCTTCGTGAGGTCCTGGAGGTTCATCGCCTGGAGCTCGGGGAGGGTCCGGCCCCGGAGCGTGAACTCCCGCTTGCGGCGGGCCTCGACCTTCTTCGTCCGACGGGCTTTCGGCACAGTTACCTACCCTTCCCTTCCCGCAGCTGGCGCTTCTTGCGGGACGAACGGGAGAATCGGCCGACCTTCGCCCCGGGCCACGTTCCGCTCGACACGGTGCTCGGCCGGCCCACGTGTTGGTGAGCCCCGCCGCCGAACGGGTGATTGACCGGGTTCATCGCGACCCCGCGGACCTTGAACGGCTGGCGGGCGAGCGTTCGGGTGGCCCAGTACTTCTTGCCGGCCTTGATGATCGGTCGCTCCTTGCGACCGCCGCCACCGACCGCGCCGACCTGGGCGCGGCACGTCGCGAGCAGGAGTTTGAAGGCGCCGGACGGGAGCTGGACCGTTACGTCGGAACCGGAATGAGCCACCACGAGGGCGCTCGTGCCCGCGGTGCGGACGAGGCGACCGCCGTCGAACGGCTTGACCTCGAGGTTCGACACGAGCGTTCCGTCGGGGATCTTGGCGAGCGGAAGGATCGACCCGCGGTCGAGCTTTCCCTCCTGGAAGGCGACCGTGTCGCCGGTGGCGAGACCCGCGGTAGCGAGGATTCGGACCGTCAAGCCCTGAGGAACCAGCACCTCGGCGATGGGCGCGGAACGCCCGGGCGCGGGCAAAATCGCGGTGACCATCCCTTCCCCGATGATGTCGGGCGAGGGGTGGTAGATCGCTCCGTGATGGCGATGGCTCGGGGACCGGTAACGGCCGGTGCCGCTCCCGCGTCGGCGGGAGATGACGCGTTTCCCCATCAGAACACTCCCGCTCGTCCACCGATATCCTCGGCGGAGAACTCCTTCGTGAACCGGATCGTGGCGATCTTGCCGACTCGAACGATCTTCACCGTGATCTTCGCGACCTTGCACTGATAGATCCCTTCGATCGCGGCCCGGATCTCGGAGCGGTTCGCGCGCCGGTCGACGACGAACTCGAGCTTGTTCTGACGCTCCATCTCGTCCATCGACTTCTCGGTCACGTACGCGTGCAGGATGATCCGGTGACGGAGGTTCGTCATGGGGCGGCCTCCCCGAGACGCTCGCGCAGCGTTTCGACGGCCGCGCGGGAGAACAACGTGAGCCGGCCGGCCGAGCCGCCCGGGGCGAGGTCTTCGGTCGCGAGTCGACGCGCCGGCACGACCTCGACTCCGGCGAGGTTGCGGAACCCGAGCGCCTTTCCCGGTCCGCTCGTCACGACGAGGAGGCTCCTCGGGGTGCGGCGAACGCGGCCCCGGCGTCGCGCTCGGCCCGATGCCTTAAGGTGCGTTCCCGACCGGGCCCGCTCCACATCCTCCCAGAGCTTCAGGCGCTCGAGCAGGAGGCGGGCATCGTGAGTGTGTTGGATCTCCTCGACCGGGTCTTCGAGGACGAGCGGAAGGTGGATCGCGTGCGGGAAGGTGTGCCCCCGGCCCGTCGCGAGTTTCGATTCGCGGGTGGCGGCCAGCGCCGAGGCGAAGGCAAGCCGTCGTTCCTTGCGATTGATCTTCTTCTCCCAGATCCGTTCGACCTTGGGAGGGTGGGCCGGTCGACCGCCGACGGTGTTCGGTGCCTGCGCTCCGCGCATGGAGTCCATCAGCCTCGGCGTGCGCGCGACGCCCTTGCCCTTGCCCGACCACTGGACCGAGTGGCGGGCGCCCGCGGTCGGGCTCGTTCCGAACGGTTGGCGGCGGTGGGATTGGGCGGCGACCACCGCCCGCGCGATGAGGTCGGGGCGCACCGGGCTCGAGAAGGCGAGCGGGAGAGCGACCAGCACGCCCGGCTTTCCATCCAGTCCGACCAGATGGACACGGTGGTGAGGGGACGCACGTTCCGCAATGGAGGGCCTCTCGGCCGCCGGAACGTCCGGCGTCATGCTCCCTGCTTCGACCGAGTACTGAAGTAGCGCAGGTCGACCTTCTCGACCGAGACGACCTGGCTCCGCATCGGGGCCCGGAACCGAAGAAGGCGCTTGGCGGGTCCGGGAAGCGAGCCGTGCAGGACGATGCACGCGTTCTGGACCTCGCCGTAATGGGGGAAACCGCCCGCCGGTGTGATGGGGTCGGCGCGAGGGTCACGAACGATCTTGAGGACCCGCATGTTGAACTGGGTTCGGCGGTGGTAGCCCTGCTGGCCCGCCTGGGGAATCCGGTACGTGACGAAGCTCGGATTGTGGGGCCCGAGCGTTCCGATCATTCGCCGGTGCTTCGAGTTCTTGCGCGGTTGCAGCTTCACACCCCAGCGTTGGATGTGGCCCTGGAACCCGAATCCCTTCGTCACTCCGATGACATCGAGGAATTCTCCTTCCTTCGTCAGCCGGTCCGCCGGGACCTCCTGGCCGAGCTGCTGCAGGGCGAAGGCCCTTCGCTCCTCGAACTTCTCTCCCGAAACGCGGACCTCGAACAGGTTGGGGTTCTTCGACCCGGTTCCGGTGATGAGCTGCGGTTGCGTGTGAACGATGAGACGAACCTCGTCCCCCGACGTCTTCCCGAACGTCTCGACCGTCTCGGGGGAACTGGGCGGATGCTTCGGGATGCGTCGGGTGAGCTCGTCGGCGAGGCCCGACGTCCACACCTCGGAGACGACGCGCGACCCGTAGGGGTTTCGAGCGTACAGTCGAGCCCCGACGATGCGCAGCGGAGGGACCTCGACTACGGTGACGGGGACGGCCACTTCCTGGCCGGCGGTCGTCGAGCGCTTTCGGTAGTCGACGATGAGCGCGTGCGTCATGCCGACCTTGAAGCCGGCAAAACCCTCGATCGCCGCCGGTTTCGTCCCGGGAGCCCAAGAACGGATGCGCGGAACCTGCCGTACGGCCCGGGAGCGGGGGGAGAATGCGAGGGATCCTCGCCTCGGACGGTGCCGTCGAGCCATGGGTCGATAGGAGGTCCTGCCTCCGGTGGGGACGGGGGAGAAGGGTGCCCTATATAAGCGCTCGCGCGCGCGAGGGTCCCGGACCGTCAGAGACGCGAGTTTCTCCTCGAAAACCGACACGACGGCTCGCTCGGTCTCGGACGCGCGCGTAGAGCGACCCGGGTTCGCATGGGTGCGTCGTGGAGGCCCAGAACTCCCCAACTGTTAAGCGGCCGAGACCCTCCGCGAACCGGAGCGGAAGAGCGTGCAGGCGTTCGTAAAGTCCGAGCGGGGCCCCGGCGCCGAGATCCGCACCGTCCCCGAACCGAAACCGGCCGACGACGAAGTCCTCGTGCGCGTACGCGCGTCCTCGGTCTGCGGAACGGATGTTCACATCTGGGTCTGGAACGAATGGGCCCAATCGCGCGTTCGCCACGTCCCGATGATCCCCGGTCATGAACTCAGCGGGGAAGTGATCGAGGTCGGCAAGCGCGTTCGGAGCCTTCAGGTCGGCGACCACGTTTCGGCCGAGACCCACATCGTGGACGGGACCTGCTACCAATGTCGTACGGGCAAGATGCACATCTGCGAGAACGTGCAGGTCCTCGGGGTCGACCGTAATGGCGTGTTCGCCGAATTCGCTGTCCTCCCCGAGCTGAACGCGTGGAAGAACGACCCGGACCTCGACCCGGCGCTTGCCTCCATCCAAGAGCCCCTCGGAAACGCGGTCCACTCCCTTCTTCCCGAGGACAATCTCGAGGACCTCGCTGGGGGCTCGGTCCTCGTGACGGGATGCGGACCGATCGGCCTCCTCGCGATCGCAGTCGCTCGGACCCTCGGGGCCCGCCGAATCTTCGCCACCGAAGTGAACCCGCTCCGCGCGTCCCTCGCGAAGAAGATGGGCGCGGACCGGGTCCTCGACCCGACGGACTCGAACGTGCCCGCGGCGAAGGCGATCCGGGAGGAGACCGAGGGCCGAGGGGTCGACGTCGCGGTCGAAATGTCCGGCCACCCCGCGGCGCTCAAGCTCGCCTTCGATGCGCTCACCCCCGGGGGTCGGGTTTCGCTCCTCGGCCTCTACGACCATGACGCGAGCCTGAATTTCGACGACGCGGTCATTTTCAAGGCGGCGAAGGTCCACGGGATCTTCGGTCGCCGGATGTTCGAGACCTGGTTCCAGGTGAAAGGACTGCTTGCCAACCCGGCGTTCCGGGAGAAGATGGGCCAGATCATCACCCACCGCGTGCCGATCCGCGACCTGCCGCACGCGATGGAGCTGATCCAATCGATGCAGGCCGCGAAGGTCTCGCTCGAAGCGAAGTGGTAACATGCGCGACCCGACCGCGTTCCTGGGAGAGGAGTACCGTCAGCTGGTCGCGGCGCAGCTCGATTGGCGGCTGCGAGTCCTCGAGGGCCCGAGCTCCCCCTGGTGCGAGATCGATGGGAAGCGGGTCCTCATGTTCTGCTCCAACAACTACCTCGGTCTCAGCAACCACCCGAAACTGAAGGAGGCCGCCCGCCGCGCGATCGACACCCACGGCGTCGGGTCGGGGTCGGTGCGGCCGATCGCCGGCACGATGGACCTCCACGTCGAGCTCGAGCGCCGGCTCGCGCGCTTCAAGCACGCGGAGGCCTCGCTCGTCTACCAGAGCGGCTTCGCGACGAACGCCGGGCTCATTCCCCAGCTGGTGGGGGAGGGGGACCTGGTCGTTTCCGACGAGCTGAATCACGGGAGCATCATCGACGGAGTCCGCCTCTCCCGCGCCGAGCGTGCGGTGTACAAGCATACGACCGTGAGCGACCTCGAGCGGGTCCTCGCGACGGCGGAGGAGCACGTACCGGCCTATCGCCGAATTCTCGTGATCACCGACGGCGTGTTCTCGATGGACGGGGACATCGCGCCGCTCGACCTGATCGCGGCGGCCGCCGCCAAGCACGGCGCGATGGTCTACGTCGACGACGCCCACGGCGAAGGGGTCCTCGGTCCCGGCGGTCGGGGAATCGTCTCCCACTTCGACCTCGGACGCGACAAAGTGCACGTGGAGATGGGCACGTTCTCGAAAGCCTTCGGAGTCGTCGGCGGCCACATCTCGGGCTCGACCGACCTCGTCCGGTTCGCCTACAACAAGTCGCGGACCTGGCTCCTCAGCGGGTCGCACCCGCCCCCGGTCGCCGCGGCGTGTACCGCGGCGATCGACGTGCTCGAATCCGAGCCCGAGCACGTCGCGCGCCTGTGGACCCACACCCTTCGATTCAAGAAGGACATGCGGGACCTCGGGTTCGACATCGGTCACAGCGAGACCCCGATCACCCCGGTGATCGTGGGCGAGAGCGCGCGGGCGCAGCAATTGAGCGCGCGTCTCTTCGAGCTCGGTGTCTTCGCGCTCCCGATCGTTTATCCCATGGTCGCCAAGGACAAGGCGCGGATTCGGACGATCATGAACGCCGCGCTCACTCACGAGGACGTGACGATCGCGGTCTCGGCCTTCGAAAAAGCGGGCCGCGAGCTCAAGTTGATTTAACGACTCACGTCCGGGACGGTTACCTCGCTTCCATCGACTCCGTTTATAGGGTACGTGAGTTGCTACAGTAGAGGAACCGATGGAGGGTTCGAGGCGCGTGCGCGACGATTCCCCTCCGGCCGAGCCCCCTCGTCTGTGGACGGTCGCCGAGGCGAACGCCCGCCTCCCGGACCTCGAACAGCTCCTTCCGCGGCTGCGCGGCTGGGTCGGACGGCTCGCGGAGGTCCACGAGGAGCGCGAGCGGCTCGCGAAATTCTGGGGCTCCGAGGCGGACGCCGACGACCAGCCCGACCACGAGCTCAAGTCCCGATTGGACGCCGAGTGGCGCCACTTGAGCCGGCGCCTGGAGGAAGCCGTCGGCGCCCTTCACGCCGAAGGGATCGAAGTGAAGGACCTCGGAAGCGGCCTCGTGGATTTCTACGGGATCGAGGACGGCGAGCTCGTGTTCCTCTGCTGGCAGCGGGGCGAGCCCATGGTCGGCTTTTACCACACCCTCACCGGGGGCTTCCGCACCCGCCGACCGATCGCCGGCCCGCCCCGGGCGACCTCGCCGCGGGCTCCGGGTCCGCTCTAGGACGTCCGGGATTCCGGGCCGACCTGAAAGATCTCGAGCGTCCGGGTCGTCGCCGCGAACGCTCCGAGGGCGGCGAGAACCGCCGCGCCGAAGACGACCGCCGGGAAGACCCCGACGAGGGCGAGAAGATAGAGCGCGACCGGCGCGAGGACTCCCGCGCTACCTCCGACCACTCCGACCGCCGGCCGGTCGCTGCGAGCGGTGATGACCGCCGCGATGCCGCCGATGATCGCGACGATTCCGAGGAGGACGACCCCGCTGCCCACCGAGGCCAGGAAGCTCTCGAGGTCCGGGAACGGCGACAGCGCGACCGTCGTGCCGTTGCCCGGGCTCCCCGGGAAAAGGGTGATCGAGAGGCCGGTCGTCCCGGTATTGTATACGCTCGACGCGAACGTGTTCACGGTGACCGGCGCGTAGCCCGGAAGAGATACGTTGAGCGCGATCCCGCCCGCGGGGACGTTGGAGAACGAGAAGGTTCCCGTCGGCGAGGTGGTCTCGGTGACCCCGGACGAACGCTCGTCGGTCAGGATCACCGTGGCCGCCGGCGCGGGGATGCTCCCTCCGCCCGGGACTTCCTGCCAGACGGTGCCCGATACCGAGTAGCTCTCGGGGGTCAGCGCCTCGGCTCCGAGGACGGAGAGCAATCCTCCCAGGACGACCGCGAGCACCACGATCCCGATGAGGGCGGCTTGGGCCATCCGCCGCATCCGCACGCGCGGGCGGCGGGGGGCGGGCAGCGCGGGATAAAGGCCCGGAAGGACCTCCCAGGAGTACAGGGGCGGCAGGTCCCGAGGCACGACGACGGGCACCGGATTATGACATTGGGGGCACGGAAACCACTGGGTCGGAGGCGCGGGGGCGAGAACCACCCGAAGGTCCGCGCCGCACGTCGGGCATCGGACCGAGACACTCGGCGCTCCCATCGACGCCGCCAAACCTCGTCGGGGGTCTTAGCCTTGCGGCGTTCCCTCGGAAAGGCCCACCCCCGCGTCGTCGGGGTGGACGACGGGGCGTTCGACCGGTACGAGCGCACGGCGCCGATCGCGGCGGTCTCCCTCTCGCTGCCGGAGCACGTGGAGGCGGTCCGAACGGCTCAGGTGCGGGTCGACGGGACGGACGGGACGCGGCGGGTCGTCGCGCTCGTACGAAGCCTGGGGTCCCTCGATGGCGTCCGCGCCGTTCTGCTCGACGGGGCGGTTGTCGGAGGGTTCAACGTCCTCGACATGGATGCGCTGCACCGGGAGCTCCGGTTGCCGATCGTCGCGGTCACGCGGCGGCCGCCGGAGTTCGCTCAGATCCACGCCGCGTTGAAGAAATGGTTTCCCCGGACCGCTCCGGCTCGATGGTCGCTCCTACGCGCGCACCGATTGTTCCCCGTCCCGACGGGCGGGCGTCCGATCCTGGCGGCTGCCGTAGGCTGCTCGCGCGCGGACGCGGCGCACCTGGTCCGGCGATCGACGGTCCACGGTTATTGGCCCGAGCCTCTCCGCCTCGCCCACCTCATCGCTTCCGCCGGCCGCCGTCACGTTCGTCGCCGTCCGAAGGATTAAGCAGGGCGGAGTCCGTCGGGCTCCCGGGCCTGTAGCTTAGCATGGACAAAGTCCTGGCCTTCTAAGCCAGTGAACTCGGGTTCAAAGGCCTCGGACGTCGGCCGTCCGGGGCGGAAACTCCCGACAGGCCCGCCGCCCCCGGGGAGGAGACTCCTGGATTAGAACCCGCCCGAAAACCCCGGATCGCGAGTTCGACTGGAACTCCTCCGGCTTGATGATGGCTCAAACGCGGGCTCTCCCTCGTCTTCCGAGCCTGCGTTCGGAAACTCACCGGACAAAGTGCCCGGGACCGACTCTCAGTCCGCGGTCAGGGCGAGCAGGTCCTCGACCAGCTCGTCCGGCTGCGTCACCATCGGCCAGTGCCCGGAGTCGATCACCTTGTGGGGACCTTCCAGCTGGCCCCACTTTCCCTGTAGGATTTCGTCCACAGGGTCGCCGCTGCCGGTGCAGAATATGTACGCGCGCTTCACCGTGTCGAGATTCTTCGAAAGGGTCACCGGTTCGCTTGCGTGCTTCAGGGGCCAGGGCGTCCCCAGGGAGAGCATCCACGCTCGATCGGGACCCTGGACATCTTTTCCAATGCTGTCGAGGATCTTCTCGGTCAGCGGGATTCCCAATGCGCCGGGTTCAACGCGTCCGAACTCCTTCTGGGGGTCGAAGCCCCCCTGGGGGGTAAGGACCTTGTCCGGACGGAACGCGTCCAGGTAGAGAAGGATCTTCACCTTCTCGGGAACGCGATCGGCAACTGCGGCCACGACCTTTCCCGCAAAACTGTGGCCCACGAGCACGAAATCGTCGAGCTCGTTGTAATGGATCACGTGCAAGACGTCTTCGACCGCAGTCTCCATGCCGATGTCCTTGTTGGCGAGGTGGACCCGCTCTCCCATCCCCGTGAGAGTGACGGGATAGACTTCGTGTCCTTTCTTCTCCAGCAGCGGAGTGACCTTCTTCCACACCCACGCTCCGAGCCAAGCTCCCGGTACCAGCACAAATCTAGCCATCGACTCGTTGGCAAAGGGCGCAACTGTTTAAGAATCCATTCGAAAACCCTTGATCGAGGGTTCGACTTGAACACCTCAGGCTGGATGATGGGAGCCGTCCTGTCAGGCAGGGTCCTACTACTCCTTGAAGGGCAAATTCCTCGTCTGCCCGGTCGGTCGAAAGAAGATCCTGTCGAGTTAAGGGACCCGAGGTCGACCTTCCCCGCCGGGCGAGAGAGGTCCCACAGGCCCGGCCGTTCAGCTCGGGGCGTCGACCTTCGCCGTGCAGCTTTCGCAGAGGATCCCGCTCCATCCGGGAGGGAGGGGTGCCCCGCAGAGCGGACAAGCGGCTCGAGCGTCCGCCGCCGCGATCAGTTCCTGGACGCTCGTCCGTAGCATGCTCTCCGAACCGGTCATCGCCGGCCCGACGGGGGAAGACGGGGCGAGCCCGCTCGGGACGAACGCCTCGAGGTGCGGTCGGTAGACCCCGGTCCTCCGGTCGAACGTGACGAACCCTCGGGCGACGAGCCCCTGGAGCGCGGAGTCCACGAGTTCGCGAACGCCTCCGAAGATGTGCGCGATCTCGACCGAGGTGAGGCCCGGCGACTCGGTCAGGACCTCGAGACACCGCGCGGCGAGCATCGAGAGGTCGCCGCGCCCGATGACGCGGTCGACGGCGAAGCTGAATCGGGAGGGTCGCCGGACCATTCGGGACGGAGGGAGACGGCCGGAGCGCGGGTCGGGCAGCAGGCTCGTCTCGAGGAGGTCGAACTCGTAGCGGACCCGCTCGTCGGAGAGGTAGACGAGGATCGCCACGGAGAACGGAAGAAGCCCCTGTTCCCGGTAAACCTCGAGCCCGCGTTCGAGCGTTCCGAGATGCGAGGGCAGGTCGACCCGCTCACCGCCGCTCGCCCCGCGGTGCTCGTCGCCCCGCGACCGGGGAAGGTAGTGCTCCCTCAGGAGGATTCGGGCGATCCCGCGCTCGGGAGGTCCGGGGATGAACGGGTGAAGGTCGGCCGAACCGTCGGGACGCAGGACGATCCGTTCGAACCTTCGCAGGAACCCCCAGGCGCCCGGTGCCGGGGCCGGATCCGGGCGGATCTCGAGCGTCGCCGGGTTCGCCTTCGGGTCGGTAAGGAGGGCGTAGATGGTCGGATACTCCGTCCCATCGCCGTTCACGATGACGGGCGCCAAAGGCTGGCGGTGTCGGGAGACGTACTCTTCGTAGGCACGGGCCAACGCCCGCTCGCTGAACGGGTCGTGCCGCTCGCCGGCCATCTGCCGGGCGAGGGAGTCGAGCTCAGCGAGGGATACCGACGTCACGGAGAGGCCTCTCTACTTCCACCAGCCGGTAGAGGGAGATAAAGCGACGGGCCATCATTTCCAGCGAGGCGGTTTGCCGAACGAAATCGGCGGCCTGGGCCCCGACCTTCCGCCGGACCTCGGTCTCGTCGAGGATCTTCAGCAGTGAGGTCGCGAGCGCGCCGGGGTCGGTCACGGCGACCCTCCAGCCGGTCACGCCGTCCTCGACGATTTCAGACGCTCCTCCCGAAAAGGGAGCGATTACCGGGGTGCCGCAGGCCATCGCCTCGAGCAGCGCGACGCTCGAGGTGTCGCTCGTGGAAGGGAGCACGAACAGGTCCGATTGCGAGAGGAGCGCCGCCTTCTCGGTCTCGGCGACCGGCCCGACGTAACGGACGCGGGCCGCGAGCTGCGGGTCGGCAGCGAGGCGCTCACGAACCCGGCCTTCCTCGGGACCCAGACCCCCGACGATCGCGACGAGGTCGGTGTGCGGGATTGCCGTCTCGACGGCGTCCAGGAATCGGTGGACGCCCTTGTCGACCGTGAGACGCCCGAGGTAGGTCACGAGGGGGGCGGAGGGCAATCCGCATCGCGCCCTCCAATCGGGTACCGGGGTGTCGGGCCGGAACCGCTCGACATCGATCCCGTTCGGGATGACCTCCACCCGATGGTGGAACGGCTTCTTGGCACCGTACAAGAGCGAGTCTCGCGCCGCCTCGGTCGGAGCGGTCGCGACGTCGCACCTCCAGTACGTGCCGAGGTTGTACCACGCAGCGACCCGGAAGAACGTCGGCACGAGGAACTTCGCCGGGACGCTCTCCTGCATCTCCCGGATGTTCGTGTGGAAGGTTCCGACCAAGGGCCGGCGGAACCGCCGGGATGCCAGGAACGCCATGGTCCCGAGGAGCCCGGGGGTGTGCAGGTGGATCACGTCGGCGTCCTTGACCCCTCGGTCGCTGCGAAGAAGCCCGAACGGCCAGATGGGCCATCGGTACTGGCCGTAGAGGGGAACGGGCACGGTCCGGACCCGCCGGATCGTCACTCCGTTGCGTATCTCCTCGGAAGGGGGGCCCGGCTTGAAGTTGGGCGCGTACACGCGGACCGTGTGGCCGAGCCGCGAGAGGGTGCGAGCGAGGCCGCCGGTGACGGCCGCCACGCCGTCTCGCACCGGCGGATACGAGTCGGTGAAGAACGCGACCTCCATCGACTGAGCTCCCTTTATCGCGTGGTCTTCGGGGGTTCGTATGCTTATGGGTCGACTCGTTGTGCGGGCGAAGAGGTCCGGAGGAATGACGGAGGTCGAAGGGCTCGACCGGACGATCGAGCGAATCATGGCTCGCGCGAAGACGCCGGGAGTTTCCCTGGGCCTGATCCGCCCGGGCCGAGCACGGTTCGCCCAGGGATACGGCTACCGGGACCGGGAGGCGAAGCTCCCCGCCACCCCTCGAACGGTCTACGGGATTGCCTCCGTTACGAAGTCGTTCACCGCCCTCGCCATCCTTCGGCTCGCCGAGCACGGTCGCTTGCGAGTCTCGGACCCGGTGGTCCGCCACCTGCCCGAGCTCCGGATTCCCGGCGCAAGCGCTCGCCACCCGATTCGTCTCCATCATTTTCTGACCCACAGCTCGGGGCTGCCCCCGCTTCCTTCGATCTACTACACCTCGATGCGCAGCGTTCGACGCGACCCGCCCTACGACCCCCGGGTGGCTCGCCGCGTCGGTGTGGACCCCGACCACGCGCCTCTCGATACCTACGAGCAGCTGATGCGATACCTCTCGGAGGAGAAGTACCGGCTCCTCGGGCGTCCGGGCCAGTTCTTCAGCTACTCGAACGAGGCGTTCGGGCTGTTGGGCGCGGTCATCGAGCGCGCGTCCGGCCAGCGCTACGAGAACTTCCTCGAGGAGGAGATTCTGCGACCGGCCGGCATGACCTCGACCCTCTTCGATACGGGGATCCTGTTCCGCCAGCCCGAGGTGACGACCCTCTACTCGCCGCGATGGACCGGCAAGCGCCACTCCCTCGCTCCGAGCCAAGAATGGTGGGAGGACGCGTGTTTGCGCGGCGCCGGAGCTTTGCGGACCAACGTGACCGACCTCCTGCAGTATCTCCAGATCTTCCTTACCCAGGGGCGCGTCGGCCGCGAACGGATCGTGTCGGCGAGCTCGGTCGCCGCGATGATTCGCCCGCATGTGCCCGTGGGCGGGGGCGTTCACTACGGATACGGGCTCGCCGTGCGACCGGATTACCACGGGACCCTCCTCGTCTCCCACAGCGGCGGCCTGAAGGGCGTCAGCTCGCTCATCGCGGCCGCGCCGCGGCGAGGGGTGGCCGGGGTGGTTCTCTCGAACGCCGACGGCGCCCCGGTGTCGCGGCTTCTGGCCGCCGCCGTCAACCCGGCCCTCGGACTGCCGCCGAAGACTCCGTTCGAAGAGATCCCGAAGCGCTCTGGGGCCGCGGTACCGCTCTCCCCGTACGAGGGATGGTACTGTTCGGGCGAGGGGATCTGGACCGAGATCCGGTCGCGGAGGGACCACCTGCGTCTCGACTTCCGAGGGATCGAGGTGATCGCGAAGAACCTGAAGATGGTCCCGGCGGGAAACGATCAGTTCGTGGTCCGGCACCAAGGTCAGTCGGCCGTCTTCCGTTTCCTCCGGGACGATACGGGCCGAGTTGACTCGATCTTCCTCGGATGGCGGGTCATTCGGAAGCGACGTGCGTCCGAGCTGGGCCGCGCGGCGCGGGGCAAGTTGGTCTGGTAGGGCCCTAAACGACGCTCTCGAACGCCCGTTCGAGACGGCTCAGGTCCCGGACATCGAGCGAGCGCGGGTCGAAGGAGACGAGCAGCGCGGAGCCGGTCTCCTGGGCTTGGGTCACCAGCCAGTGGACGAACTTGAGGGTCGTCTCGAGGCTGTTCTCGGTGGCGAGGAACTCGAGCGCATCGACGTAGACCATCGCGCCTCCCTTGGCTTCGGTAGGGTCCCTCAGTCGTCCGCTGATCTCGCCGGGAGAGAGCCGGCCCTGGTCCGGGTCGTCGGACGGTCCGGAACCGCTGAGGGTGAGGTCGAGGCGATGGCCGGCCGGAAAGCCCGGCACGTCGGGAGGACGCATCGAGACGACGGCGAGCCGGGGGAACGCCGGAGCGTTCGCGCGGAGGATCTCGACCGCTCGTGCGGGCCGCTCCTCGCGCACCAGGAGAGAGTGACCGGGAAGGAGCCGGAACACCGGGGCCGAGGAGGCGGGCGCGGCACCGCTCCACGCCCTCGGGGGGGCGGGCGGACGGAGCAGCGAGCCCCAGGCCGGACGCCGCGGCGGAGCGAGTAGGCTCTTCCGCTTGAGCTCGCCCTCTTCGGGGACCCGCGCGAGCCGGCTCGCCGTCAGCATTCGGATCTCCTGAGGCGTGTGGCCGCGGGAGATGTGTTCGAGCGTCTCTCGGAGCGCGTTCCGAACGCCCTCTTCGTAACCGGCCGCGTAGGCCCGGACGTACTCCTCGTCCGAGGGCGGCGTCTCACCGGGCGGCGGCGCGGCGCCGTTCCGCCGCTCGGGGGCGCTCACGCGGAGGCCCGGTCCGCGCTCGGGGAGTCGCGCGCCGGGACGGGGCCGACCGGTCCTCGGGCGGAGGGGAAGATGCCGGATTCGTCGAGCGGGGTGAACTTGTAGCCGTAGTGGATGACGCCGGAGGCGCCCTCCTCACGGAGTTTTCGGAACGTCGCGCGGACCTTGAGCCCGATCGCGACGGCGCTCGGGTCCATGTCGACGATCTGCCCGGTAAGAATGGGTCCTTCCGGAGTCCGCACGAGGCCGAGGGCGTACGGCACCTGCATCTCGAAACCTTCCGCCGCGTCGTGGACCACTGTGTAGGAGATGACCTCGCCCTCCCCCGAGAGCTGGAACGGGATCATCTTCTCGATCGACTGACGGTGGTGCGTGCATTCCGGACAGACGGCCCGCGGCGGGAAGTAGACGGTCCCGCAGGCGGTGCACTTCGAGCCGCCGAGGTTGTAGCGTCGCGGGGTTTCGCGCCAGAATCGTGCTACCGACATGATTACCTCCGGTCAGTTGGCCCTCTCCAAGAGGTGGACGACCGTGGTGGCGCCCGTACCGCCTACGTCCTGAGCGAGACCGAGGTTCGCGCCCGAGACCTGACGATCTTTCGCCTCGCCTCGAAGCTGCCGAACGAGCTCGACGACCTGAGCGACGCCGACGGCTCCGAACGGTCGTCCCTGCGCCTTCAGGCCGCCCGACGTGTTCACCACCGTCTTTCCGCCCGGTCCGAAGCGCCCGCTCGCGAACTCGGGGCCGGCCCGACCCTTCTCCACGAACCCGAGGTCCTCGAGCGAAACGAGCGCACTGATTGTGTACGCATCGTGGATCTCCGCGACCTGGACGTCCGCCGGAGCTCGGCGGGCCTGTTCGAACGCACGACGGGCGGCGACCACGGTGGAATCGAGGCGAGTGATCTCCTGCCGGTGCTGGACCGCCATCGTATCGCAAGCGATCTGGCTCGCCGCGATCCGGATGGGAGTGTCGGTGTGCTGGCGCGCCAACTCCATCGGTCCCAGCACGACCGCCGCCGCGCCGTCCGAGAGCGGGGCGCAATCGAGCACGCCGAGCGGCTCGGCGACGGGACCCGCGCCCACGACCTGGGCGAGGGTGAGCTTATTCCGATAATGCGCGAGGGGATTCTTGGAGCCCATCTCGTGGGCGTGAACGGCGACGCGGGCGAGGTCCTCGCGCGTCGTGCCGTAGTCGTGCATGTGACGGCGCGCGATGAGGGCCCAGAGCGCGGGAAGCGTGGCCCCGAAGACCACCTCCCACTCCGTGTCGGCGGCCGAGCTGGTGATCTGCGCTGCCGTCGCGTCCGGCACGTCCGTGAGTTTCTCCGCCCCTCCGACGACCACAAAGTCGTAGAGACCGCTCGCGACCGCCAGGTACCCTTGGTGCAGGGCGAGCGCCCCCGAGGCGCCACCTCCCTCGACCCGCACCGCGGGCAGGTGACTACGCCCGAGGCCGGCCACGTCGAGGATGAGCGGGGCGATCTGCTCCTGGTCGATGAGCGCGCCCGAGGCCATGTTCCCGAGGAAGAGCCCGTCAAGGTCGTGCGAGGAGAGCTTGGCGTCCACGAGCGCCTGCAGCCCCGCTTCGATGCCGATCTCGCGGAAGGAACGGTCCCAGAGCTCGCCAAACTTCGTCTGCCCGACGCCGAGGACCGCGACGTCGCGCATCGCTAGGAGCCTCCCATGTTGATCTTTCCGCGGACCTTCGCGTACTGAGCGTAGGAGATCTCGACTCCGCGTTCGAGGAAGTACTCCACGGAGCGCCCGTACACCTTTTCGTAGGTGGCCATCGCCTCGGTGGTTTCGAGGTCGAACGCGTCCGACCCTGCCCCGGAGCCGTATCCGACGACCAAGATCTTCTCTCCCGGGCCGGCATGGTCGAGGACGTTCGCCAGCCCGATCAGCGCAGCCGCCGAGTAGGTGTTCCCGATCGCGGGCGTCACGAGTCCGTAGCGCATCTGCTGCTCGTTGAAGCCGAGCTGCTTTCCCACCCGTTGGGGGAACTTCCCGTTCGGCTGGTGGAAGACGACGTGGCCGTAATCCTTGGGAGTCGTTCCGGCGGCCTCCATCATGCGATGGGCGCACTCGGTGACGTGACGGAAGTACGCGGGCTCGCCCGTGAAGCGGCCGCCGTGGCTCGGATACTTCTGACCCTCCCGGCGCCAGAAATCCGGAGTATCCGTCGTGTAGGATACGGTCCCATTGACCCGGCAGATGACCCGGTCCCGGCCGATGACGAACGCGGCCCCCCCGGCACTGGCGGAGTATTCGAGCGCGTCGCCCGGGGCTCCCTGAGAAGTATCGGTCCCGATCGCCACTCCGTACTTGATCATCCCCGCCCCGACCATACCGAGGCACGTCTGGATCGCCGCCGTACCCGCCTTGCATGCGAACTCGAAATCGGCGGCCGTGAGGTTCGGGGTCGCGCCGACCGCCTGGGCGACCACGGTCGCCGTCGGCTTGACGGCGTAGGGATGCGACTCCGACCCCACGTAGAGCGCTCCGATCTGTTGGGGGTCGATGGCCCCCCGTACGAGCGCGGTTCTCAACGCTTCCGTCGAGATCGTGATCGTATCCTCGTCCGGGTCCGGAACGCTCTTTCGTCGAACGTTCAGGCCCTGGCCCATCGCCTCGCCGTCGACTCCCCAGACGCGACCGATCTCCGTGGGCGTGATCCGGTGGCGGGGTACGTATACGCCGTAGCTCACGATGCCTGCTTCCATCGTTGATTCCTTCCTGTTCTACAGCTCCTCGAGTCGTTCGAGCACCGCCGGCGCGTTGAGCGCCGTCGTGAGGAGAGGGATGTTCTCGACCTCCGAGAGACGGATCGCGAGTGCGTCGACCCGGCCGGGGTTGGCGAAGAAGACCGCGGCCGGCTTGAGGGGGTGGGCTCGGATCGCCACCATCGGGGAGCGGCCGTACTTGACGTTCGAGAAGATGAGGGCCCGCTGGGTCGTCCATCCGTAGACCTCCACGAAATGGGACGCGTCGATCGAAAGAATGGCGCGCGGCGCGTCGAGCACGGTGAAGCCGTGGATGTCTCGATGCAGGTCGACGCGGCTCACCGGCCTCGCCTCGAGGCGGTCCCCGAGCGTCTTCAGGGGGATAGCGACCGTGAACTCCCGCATCCCGAGGATCCCTTCGGAGTGGGGCCGGATCCCCATCCGTTCGCCGACCTTTCCCCCGTTCGCGGTGTCGAGGGCGAGCAGGGCTTCCACGTACCGACGGATGAACCCCGCACCGGGGCTCCTGCGTCGCTCGGACTCGTAGTCGCTGATGACCGAGGGAACGGTCGCGAGACGGCGCGCGAGGTCCCGCTGGGAGATGCCGAAATCCTCCCGCCACTTGCGCAGCGTGCGGCCGGGATGCGGTGAAAGAACCACTTCCCCCGCGATCTTCTCCTGGATCTCGGCTTCCACGGGCCCGCCAACCGGAACCCGGTATAAATCGCTACTCTTCGTGTCGGTGCCTGGGCTCGACACCTGCCGAAGAGCAGGGGAGAAACGGAGAGTGGACCGGGCGAGATTCTCCGGCCCGGCCACCGATGGCGGCCCGACCCTTTGAACTCGCGACCTCTACCTTGCCAAGGTAGCGATCTTCCGCTGATCTACCGGCCCACGCCGGCGAGGTCGAGGTCCGGGTCAGGATAAACCCTTCCTCCGCCCGGGCCCTCCGACACGGCGGGGGCTCCTTCGTTCGGCCGGTTCGGCAACCGCCCCCGGAAGCCGCGCGGGTCAGCCAAACCCTTATGCCTCCGACCCGACTTCGCGACGCGATGGCTGAGGAGTCGTCCTCCGGCGAACCAATCGATGTGCTTCTCAAGAGCACCCGCGACCTCCTACGCCCCGAGGAATTGGTTCGGGAGGCGACGCGGGACATCGTCAAGGACGAGATCCGTCGGCATCTCGAAAAGACCCTCCATGACGACCCCAAGCTCGCCCAAGACCTGCGGGAAGCCGTACGGGACCTCCTGGCCGCGCGGGCGACGGAATATGCGGCGCTCGTTCGGGTCGGCACGACGGCCGCTCGGCTCGGACTCTCCGCCCTTCCGCCCGAGGTGCGCCGCACGCTGACGAAAGACATCGTCGACCTGATCTCGAAGGAGCTGGGCCAGATCGTCGAGAGGTCCCTCTAACCCCATGCCGATGGCCCCGGACCAGGTCCGGATCTACGAGATCAAGCGCGTCGACGTCGAGGGCGCGATCGTCATCGATGGGTTCCCTTCCGTCGGTCTCGTCAGCTCCATCGTGGCGAACTACCTCATCGATACCCTCGAGATGGAGCAGATCGGGATCGTCGAATCCCCCGCGTTCCCGACGGTCTCGCTGGTCCGTAACGGGATCCCCCAACACCCGGTGCGGATCTACGCCGGCCACCCGCCCGCGGACCGGACCGGTCGGGGAGCGGACAAGATCGTCGCCTTCGTCTCCGAGTTCCATCCGGCCCCGGCGATCATCCATCCGCTCGCCACGGCCATCTTGGACTGGGTCCAGGAACAACGCTGCTCCTTGCTCGTCTCGCCGGAAGGCCTCGTCGTCGAGGCCCTCCCCAACGCGTCGCGCGCGAGCCGGCCCCCCCGCCTCACCGACGTGAAGGTGTACGGTGTCGCGAGCACCCGGAAGGCGCGAGAGCTCTACATCGAACCGAACATGATCCCCTTCGCGGAGGGGGTCATCACCGGGATCGCGGGCGTGCTCCTGAACGAGGGCCGACGTCGGGGCTTTGACGTCCTCACCTTCCTCGCCGAAGCGCAGGCCGATTACCCGGACGCCCGGGCCGCCGCGAAAGTGATCGAGACGATCAACCGGATCCTGCTGCGGACGCCCCTCGACCCCGTGCCGCTGTACGCCGAGGCCGAGCGGATCGAACAACAGCTGCTCTCGATCCAGAAGCACGCCGCCGAGCGGAGCCGGACGGAGCCTTCCCCGCCGTCGTCCCAGCCGATGTACCGGTAGCGGCGCGCGCCGGGATCTTCTCGAGCAGCTCCCGCACCCCGCCGATCAACCGGTCGGCGTCAGTCCGGTCGTTGTACAGGTAGAACGATGCCCGCACGTTTCCCGGAAGCCCCCGTCGCGAGTAGTAGGAGTGGACGCAGTGCATGCCCGAGCGAACCATGACGTCGTGCCCCTCATCGAGGAAGACCGCGACGTCGTGCGGGTCGATCCCGTCGAGCGTGAACGCGAAAATGCTCGAGCGCTGGCGGGCGTCCTCGGGGCCGAGAAGATGGACCCGCGGCTCCCCGGCGAGTGCGGCGGTGACCCGGGCATTGACCGCGCACTGCTGGGCTTGAACCTCGTCAAACCCGACCCGAGATAGGTAGTCGAGTCCCGCGTGGGCGCCGATCACTCCCGCATAGTTCTGGAGGCCGGCTTCGAAGCGATACGGCGGCGGGCGCAGCGCATGACTTTCTAGCGTGGACCATTCCACGGTCTCGCCACCGAGGAGAAGGGGCCGGAGGCTCGAGAGCGGTGCGGCGGCGCCGGCGAGGACCCCGGTGGCCGTCGGGCCGAGCATCTTGTGGGCGGAGACCGCGTAGAAGTCAACCCCGAGGCGGTCCAGCTCCACTTTCTGGTGCGGCGCCGCTTGACAGCCGTCGAACAGGACGAGCGCTCCGCGGTCGTGGGCCCGCTCGGTGATCTCCCGGATCGGAAGCGTACGGCCGTCGAGATTCGAGGTATGGAACAGGCTCACCAGCCGAATCCCCCGGGCCAGCCGTTCTTCGAGGGCCTCCGCATCGAACCCACCGTCATCGGGGAGCGGCAGGATCTCGATCCGAATCCCCCGCTCGGAGACGAGCCGCTGCCAGACGATGAGGTTGGAGTTGTGTTCCCGATCTGAGACGAGCACTCGGTCCCGGGCCTTCCATGGGAGCCCCTCCCCGACCAGGTTGATCGCCTCCGTCGCGTTCCGCAGGAAGACGACCCCGGACGGGTCGGACCGGCCCAGGAACCGGGCGAACGCCGTTCGGGCGGCCTCGTACCGACGTCCGACCTCCTCCGCGTACCGGTGGACGCTGCGACCCGCGCAGCCGGGGAATTCGCGATAGTACTGCTCCATCGCCTCGAGGACGATCGACGGAACCAGCGACATGCAGGCGGAATCGAGGTACGTCGGGGGGCGACGACCGTTGCGCGGGCGGAGCGCCGGAAAGTCCGCGCGAACTTGCGCGACGTTCATGGCCGGGACCGTTGGAGGCTTTCCGCGGCGGTCACGAGCGTCGCCGCTCCCATGACGAGAGCCCGTTCGTCCGGTGCGAACGTCGCGCTATGGAGGCTCGCCGGCCGGTTCGGGACGCCGACTCCGAGACGCAGGAAAGTCCCCGGCACCCGTTCAAGGTACCTCGAGAAATCCTCGGCTCCCATGAGAGGGTGATCGACCTCGACCACGTTCTTTCGACCGAGCTCGATCGCGAGGCCCTCGGCGACCACTCTCGTCGGTCCGGGGGAGTTGATGAGCGGCGGGTACCCGCGGCGATACAGCACGCGCGACCGGGCGCCGTGGCCGGCCGCTATCGCCCGGACCCGACGCTTCAAACTTCGCTCCATCAATTCCTGAGTGCTCGCGTCGAGCGTCCTCACGGTTCCCTCGAGAACGACCTCGCTCGGGAGGATGTTGTTCCGGGTCCCTCCGTGGATCGAACCGACGCTCACCACGACCGGGTCGAACGGGGCGCGTACGCGACTGACCAGGGTCTGGAGACCGGTGACGACCTCGCTGGCGATCACGATCGCGTCCGGACCCTGTTGCGGCGTCGAGGCGTGGCCGCCACGACCGAGAACGGTGATGCGGAAGAAGTCGGCGGCCGCCATCGTCGGACCGACGCGCCATCCGACCGTGCCGAGGGGAAGAGCCGGGTCGACATGTTGTCCGACCACGTAGTCCACCTTCGGGTTGTCGAGGCATCCCCGTTCGATGAGGGGAAGCGCCCCGCCTCGATGGCCCTCTTCCTCGGCCGGCTGGAAGATCAGCTTCACGGGTCCGCCCGTGGAGCGCGGGCTCCGGGCGATCATCGCCGCGGCACCGAGAAGCGCCGACATGTGAACGTCGTGACCGCAGGCGTGCATCTTCCCGGGGTAGCGCGATCGGAACGGCAGGCCCGTCAATTCGGTCACCGGGAGCGCGTCCATGTCGGCGCGTAGCGCGACCACCGGCCCGGACCGGTCGGCCCCGACCATGCCGACAACGCCGTGGAAATCTTCGAACGTCCGAAACGGGATCCCGAGCTCCTGGAGCGCGGCGACCACTTTCTCCTGGGTTCGCTCTTCCTCGAGGGACAGCTCGGGCTCGAGATGGAAGGCCGTCCGCCAGGCCCGCATCGCGGGAAGGGTCCGGCGGGCGGCGGAGAGCCACGACTCGCGGGCTCCGCCCATCGCCCGCGCAACGGAACGAGCGTTATAATGCGCGCGATGCCCGCGCTAATGGGGGGAGAGCCGCCCGGGAGCTTCTCCCGAGAGGACGGCCTCCGCCCGGGCCGGGGAACGGAACGAATTGAGCTCGGGGACCGGCCAGGGGTCGGGGGGAGACAGGTGGAAGCGGTTGAACCACACCGGACGAATCCCCACGTTGCGAGCGCCCGCCACATCGCTCCTCCAGGAGTCCCCGATCATCACGGTCTCTTCGGGTCGCGCGTGAGCTCTTTCGAGGGCGACCTGGAATATCCCCGGATCCGGTTTGGCGATTCCCACGCCCTCGGAGACGATCATGAAGTCGATGAGCGGCCGCAACTGGAGGAAGTCGAGCTTCGCCTCCTGCTCGGCGACTTCGTTGTTGGTCACGACGCCCACCACCGCCCGACCCCGCAGCCGCGCGAGGACCCGACGCACCCCCGGAACGGCCCGACGCAATCGCACGTAGTGGGCCCGGTACTGCCCCGATAGGTCGGCGGCGGACTCGGGAGAAACCTCCGAGCCGCAGAATCGAGCGAGCTGCCGGAATCGTTCCACCCGCGCTTCCTGGATGGTGATCCGGCCGGCGAACACTTCGGGCTGCACCGCGTCGAGGAGTCGCGCATACTCGTGCCACACGGCGTCAAGCGGCCGAGTTCTCAAACGGGGTTCGGCCGCCTGGACCCGGGCGAGCGACCGTCGGCACGTCAGGGAGTGGTCAAAGATGGTGTCGTCCATGTCGAACAAGATCGCTCGCGGAAAATCGAGGACGGGCCGGGAAAAGGCCCGCGAAGGATCGGTCACGCCCGTTGACGGGATTCGGCCTACAAAACTCTGCGGTCCTATCTCCCATCCTCGGAGGACCGAACCCGTCTCCTCGGACCCTCTGAGGAGGCGGCGGGATCTAGATGACCAAAGCCCCCGGCACTGGAATTGCGAGGGGAGGTGCGATGCAACTTTTGTGGCAATCGGATGGACGTCGCGCTTTCCTTCTGTCCGGCCTGCGGCGCTCCCCCGAAGTAGCGGCCGTTGCCCCCGCTCTCCGAATCGGTCGACCCGGCGCGTTGAGGTGCGAGGAATTCGCCCGGCGTCGATGGGAGTCGTTCGCACGCGCAGTTCCATTTTCCACCTTGACTTGAAGGAAAAGAGAAGCGAAGACCCGTTTTCGTCGATTTTCGACGAGACCCCCTCGAGCGAGTTTTACTCCGACTAACGCTCTCTCAGTGTCGGGCAGAACCCAGGTGAGAACGATGATGCCAATGGGACTGGGAGCGGGCCTGGTGAGATTGAGGGTCGAACCCGGAGCGCAGCTCGCGGACGCCTCTCAACGGGAGCACGCCCGCGCAGAGGCCCGCGATGCGGAAGCGCGAATCCGCAAAGAGCTCGAGTACCTGCCGGTGAAGCCTTCCGCTGCCCGACGCCTGCTCCGCTGGGGAGAGAAGTGGCTCGGGGGCCACGACCGCCAGGTTGCAACAGATCTGACCGTTCAGCCGAGGGTTTGGGCGCCCGTGGCCGAGCGCGACTGCGGGAAACAGGATCTCCCGACCGGAGTCCTCGCCGCACTGCCCGCACTGCAGGACCGTGCTCAGCGAGAGGGGGTCCCACTCCCCATCTCGGCGCTCCCGGTCTTCGCTCTGCCTTACCGACGTTAGATGCACAGAGACGCTGAGAGGAATTCGGCTCACCCCGTCAACCCCTTCCCCGCGCTCGAATCGGGGCGCCAAGTCTCCGGCCGAGGCCGTCTCCTCGGACCAAGACCCCCCTAATCTCCTCAAACAAGCTTTTGGGCAATCCTTCGGTTCCTTCGTTCCGTAGGCCAACATGGACCGCCTCGATTTTGCCATCTATCGTTTCCTCTCCCCTCACGGGGAAGCCCGGTTCTGGGCGGGTCGTCGCGTAATCGACCCCGCCGTCCCCGCCCGGGAGATCGCGGACCACGTGGGGGTCAGCGAGAATGGGGTCCGAGCCCGCCTACGCGGCCTCGCCGAGCAGGGATTCCTCCGAGGGAACGCCGTGGGCGTCAATCCGTCGCTCTTCGGGGCTCGAGTGATGGTAGCCGAACTCCCGATCGAGAAACCGACCGACTCCGAGCGGGTCTTTCGCGACCTAGCCCTTGTGGAGGGAGTGATCTTTGCCCGCGACACATTGGACGAAGGCGACCGCCACGTTCGGGTACACTTTGTTTCGAATAGCGACTCGACGACGTCCCAACGAGCGTCCCTCATCCGTCGTCTCTCGCCTTCCGGGCAGCTTCGGGAGCCCCAACCTTACTGGATTCCCGGCTGCGAACGCGAGCTCTCGCCTCTCGACTGGCGACTCCTCCAGGCGCTGTGTCGCACTCCCAACGCAACGATGGCCGAAATCTCCCGGGCCGTAGGAGTCAGCCTCAAGACGACCGTCCGGCGATGCGGCCAACTGGTCGAATCGACGGCCTGCTGGTGGACTCATGGTCCCGAGTGCGAGGAGTATCCTCTCGCGCTCGTTCGATTGGACCTCCGGGAGCCGGCACAGCGGGATGCGGTGGCCGAACGGGTCCTTCGAGAAGCCCCGGTCTGGATTCCGGTCGCGAGCGATGGCCTCGGTCTCGAACCGAAGACCTCCGCGACCGTGGTCGCGGGCCTGGTTCCGGCCGATGCTCCGGCTGTGCTCGAGCGGACGGTGAAGAAACTCGTCGACCTACCGGGAGTCCAGAGCGTGCATCGGACCTTCGCTCTCGGTTCGATGAGCTATCCGGCGTGGTTCACCGACCGGATCGCAGAGCACGTTCCCGCTCGTTCGGGATCGGGTTGAAGGCGCCAACAGGGTGACACCCGGCCAAACTATCCGGACGGACCGAGGATCGCCACGTAAGTCTCCACCACGCCCTGGTACAGCTCGTGAAGGTCAGTAACGACGGCCCTCGAGGCCGGGGTGTCCAGCGCGTTCAACGTTTCGAGCGATTCGAGACAGAATAGGCGAATGCATCGGGGAGAGCAGAATACTTGGTCACGGAACAAGCTCTGGGAAGAGGACGAATCCGTAGTGATGCGGAATATTGTCTCCCCCGTCCGGATGCGAACTCCACAGCTGCACGTCGCAGGTCCGGGGCTCGGGGACTGATGGATGAGATGCTCCGACATGGGCTAGGTCTGAGACTCTCTATGAGGTCCGCAGTAAGGAATCCTACCCGAACTCATTCGGCTCCCGAACGGGTTCGGTCGGGATTCGAGCCTTTGGAGAGGGTACCGTCGTGATTGCGGCCATTTTTGTATCGTAGGGACTACGTCCGGTTCACGGGGGAACCCGGCGATTCGTGAGGAAACGACCGGAAAGGATCCCCTCCGGATGAACGGCGATGCGGACAAGCGTGGAGGACCAACCCTCGATTACTGTCGGTACTCCCCAGGAGATTGCGTTCTGGGCGGCGCGGTTGCGAAAGTTTCTGATGGAGCTGGGCGCCGACGCAGGCGATTTCAAGCAGGTGGACGCCCGTTACAACTACAAGGGCAACCGGATCACACTTTACCGGCTCGCCAACCCGTCCGACGAGCTCTCGGTAGCCGACACGATCTCCCATGAGTTCCTGCATGGGTTGCTCTACCAGATCGGCGAACACACCGCGGCGCGATTGATCGACATGGTGGGCAGACCCGCGGGGAATCCATCGAGGATTGGAGGAATCTAACGAGCCGCGGACAACTCCTCCCCGTCTCCGGAATTCTCGGCCGAGAAGATTCGGCGGAGTGAGGAGCACCCAATTCGCTTATTTTCGGCCGGACGCAGCCGGACGACGACCTCCTCCCGACGGATCATGTCAGAAAACTCACCATCGACGCCCAGCTATCGCGTGTCGGTCGCCGTGAGTTTGGTCTACGCCTCGACCGCCGTTACCTGGGGGTCCTACGCGCTGCTCGCCGTCGCACTCCCCTTTCGCTTCCAATCGCTCGGGCTCTCGGTGGTGGAATACGGCGTCGCCATTGCGAGCCTCGCTCTCGGGATGCTGCTGACCGAGAGTGTCTGGGGAGTGCTCGCGTTCCGAGTGGGAAACACTCGGACCATCGTCGGACTCGGAATCGCCTCGGGCCTTGTCTATGCCGTCATCGGGGTATCCACCACGTTCCTCACGCTCGCGATTTCGCTCGGACTCCTCGGCGCCCTCTTCATTTTTCAGGTCCCGTTGACGCGGTGGATGGCATTGACGGCCCTCGGTCCCGGGACCGGCGGAAGAGGGACGGGTCTCTACGGTCTCTTCTCGGGCGCCGGGCTGGTGGCGGGCACGGCGCTCGGTCCGATCATCTTCGTGGATTTCGGATTCCTTGACCTCACTGTCGTCGTCGTGGCGTCGTACGCCGTGGGGGTGGCCTTGCTGGTGCTGTTGCCGTGGAATCGAGTCACTCTTCCACCTCGCCAACCCGGCTTCGTTCGTCAGGTGCGCGCGGTCTTTACCCGACCCTTCGCGATCGTCGTTTCTCTGGTGATCCTGGCCTTCATCGCGAAATCCTTGGTCTGGAATTTCCTTCAGTATTACTCCGTGTTCCTGTTTCACGGGACGCCGTCGGACGCGGGTTACGTAATCGGCGCGGCCCAAGCGACGAGTCTCGTGGCCGGCGCGGCGCTTGGGATTCTGGTGGATCGTTGGGGGCCGGGGCGGTCGACCCCGTTCGGGTTCGTGCTCCTCACGCTCGGGGCCTTCGGAACGCTGTTCTCGTCCTCCTACGGGGAGATGGTGGGAACGACGATGTTATTCTCCGCGGGGGTGGGCTGGCTCTCGGCGAGTCTTTTGCCGTTGGCCCTCGCGCCGGTAGCGCGCCCGTTGCAAGGAACGGCGATCGGGGTGTTCGGTTCCTTCGAAGACTTCGGGCTTCTGATCGGCCCCATCCTCATCAGCGCCGTGTACGCCGGGTACGGGGTCCAAAGCATCTTCCTCGTGGTCGGAGTTATTGCCGCGGTCGGGGCCGTCTTTTCGTTCCTTCTGCGCCGCCCTGATCGGGGGATTCCGCGAGGGTCAGAAAGCACCGGGCCGGCCGGGGCCTAGCCGGCCCCGATGGAGTGGGGTGTCGTAGAGAACGCACCTACGGTGGTCCGCGGAAAGTTCCTGGTTCGGCGGGCGGATCCGCCGGCGATAGCTGCGGCGATGGCGCCGCCACAGATTCGACGGCCGGAGCGGATCTCTTCCGAGGAAGCGCCTTCGGCAGGCGCCCCTGGAGGAACAACCCGAAGACGAAGGCCACGACGAGCAAACCGAGCATCATCGTGAATACGAAATCGTAAGAGTGAATCAGCGCGCCCGGGAACAAGCGCAGGTAGTTGTCACACAGAGGAAACACCGGGGTCGTCGAGGAGCACGTCGGGCTCGGCGACGGGTCGAGGAACGAGAATTGAGTTTGCTGCAACGAAGCCAGCACCGACAGCCCTACGGCTCCCCCCAGTGACTGCAGGAATTGGATCAGTCCTCCCGCTTCGCCGACGTCCGCCTGCTCGACTTGGTTCTGGGCGGCGAGTAAGAAGACCGGGAACGTCAGTCCAATCCCAAATCCAAGAGGGATCAGCGGGAGAACGATGCCTCCGACAGGAAGGATCAAGAAACTGAAAGTCCAGAGGGGGGTCGAGGGTTGAAGCAACGTCAGTCCTGCCATCCCCGCCATCCCGATGATCAGGCCGAGCACCGCGACGGTTCGGTAGGTGAGCCGCGTGAGGAGCTGACCACCGAGGGCGGCTCCGATCACCAAGGGGATGATCACAAAATAGAGGATGTCCCGGACGGTTTGCGACGTGCTCGAAGAGCCGGGGGCGAGCGCGAAGCCGACCACAAACACGAGGAAGGTCGCGACCGGGAAGAAGACCATCCCGATGAAGAAGGTCGCGCCGCCTCCCGCCGCCATCACCCGGTGGGTGAAGAGGCGGATCGGTACCAACGGGTTTTCCGCGCGCAGTTCCCAGAGGACGAAGACGATGATCAGAAACCCTCCGACTCCCAGGAGCCCAATCACCCGGGGGTCGGTCCATACCCATCCGCTATCGGCGATCTGATAGAGCGGGTACATCACGGCGGCGACCCAGCCGGCGAGGAGGGCCGTACCGGCCAGGTCGAACTTACGGACCCGCTCCGGACGAAGGGGTCCGAGGGTGAGAGCAATCAGGGCGAATCCCGCAAGACCGATCGGGATGTTGACGTAGAACACCCAGCGCCAACTGGTATAGGTCACAATGGCGCTGCCGAGGAGCGGTCCGGCGACCACCGCGATTCCGAACACTCCCGAGAGGCCGCCAATGACTCTCGCACGGGTCTCTGGGGGAAATACGACCGCCACGATCGCGATGCCGACCGGGAAGAAGCCACCGCTTCCAAATCCCTGAACGGCGCGGAAGAGAATGAGCTCGGGGAGGTTCTGACTCAGTCCGGAAAGGACCGAACCCGCGATGAAGACCGTCAGACCGCCGAGGAAGACATTTCGCCGGCTCCAAATGTCCGACAGCTTCGCGAAGAGGGGAATGGCAGTGGTCGAGGCGATGACGTAGGCGCTGATCACGAATACGCCGCTGGTGCCCGGTTGACCAAAATCGTCCAAGATGTTCGGAAGTGCGGTGAGGGCGACAAACTGGTCGAGCGCGCCCATCAGCAGGGCGAGGAGGATCCCAATCGTGATCAGGAGCTCGAATTCGACGGTCGGCCAAGCCGAGGACCCGTTGGTGGGAGGTTCGGCAGTCCCGTTCGGAGAAGTCGTGAGGTCGGCCAAAGATTTCGGAACCCCTTTGCTAGTTCAGTCAGCCTATCGAAAACCGGGATCCCCGTTCGTCTTTCTCGCCCTCACGAGTACTTTGCGCGCCAGCGCGTGATCGGCGTGAAGATCTTCACGAGGTCGCGTCCCATGGGGGTCAGCCGATACTCCACTCGGCGTGGGACGACCCGGATCACGTCGCGCTGAACCAACCCGAGCCGCTGCATTTGCTTCAGTCGATCGGTCATGGTGGCCGTATTTGCCGCGACCCGCTCCCGAAGCTCATTGAATCCGCGGGGACTCTTCTCGACCAGAGCCCAGAGAAGGTGAAGCGCGTGCTTCTGGCCGAGCAGCCGGAACGTACCCTCGTAATCACAATGGGCACTGGGAGGTCCCGTTCGCGGTTTTGGCATTCGCTTGGCTCCAAGGAGCCCGGCTCAAAAAGGTTACTGTGCTTTATTTTTCAAACTTTAAGTAGGTACTAAACCTGCTCTGCTGCGGAGCTCTCCATGAAATCCTGGCAGGAAATCCACGAAGCCAAAGGCTTGAAACCCGGTGAAATGACCCACGGCAAGGCCAACGGGGAGGAGGTTCTGGTTCTGAATCAAGCCGGTGAGATCCACGCTTTCATCGACCGGTGCGGTCACATGAACGCCCCTTTGGACCTCGGTACCTTCAAAAGCGGCGTTCTGAAGTGCCCCCAGCATAACGCCGTCTTCGACGCCCGGACGGGCGAGGTCCGCGGCCAGCCGGTGCTCTCGATGCCCGGGATGGACAAGCTCCCGCCGGAGTTGATGGAAGCGATGGCGCGCATGGCCCCGATATTCGCACGGACGGAGTGCCGGCCTCTCACGCCCCTCCCCGTGGAGATCTCGGGCGGCACAGTGCGCGTCTTCGTCTAGCAAGACCGACAGAGATGGGCTCCTTCGGCCAGGGGCCCGGTTGGCCACCGTACACGAGAGTGCGATTGTCGTTGCAGCTATTCGTAGAGTAGAATCAGCTGCGTTGTTACGAGCGAGTCGAACTCCGTCGGGCGAGGTTGCGAACGGTCCACGTCGTCAAGGAGGTTCCCGTGCGTTTGGGCACGTCAACTCGGGTTGACCAGTAGACTTTCCACCCTTGCCCTGTAATAAGCCAATCCGCGATAGGTGTGTACCATGATGCTGATGGTCAGTGTCCAGAATCTCGAGGAAGCGCATGAGGCGGCCGCCGGTGGAGCCGACATTGTGGACGTGAAGAACCTTCGCGAAATGATGGTCGGATCCAACTTTCCCCCCGTGATCCGCGAGGTTCGGAATGCCTTTCCGAAACCGATGCACGTGAGCGTCACGCTCGGCGTGGTGCCGAACCAGGCCGGGACCGTGTCCATGGCGGTCTACGGCGCCGCCGCGCTGGGTGCGACCTCGGTGAAGGTCGGGTTTGTCGAGAGCGATTACGCAACCGCCCTCCGGATCCTCCAAGAGAGTCGGCGAGCTCTCGAAGGATTCGATACCAAGCTCATCGCCGCGACGTTCGCCGATAGTCACCTCTACCGGGGGATTGACCCGACCCTGGTTGTGAAGCTCGCCCGGGAGAGTCGAAGCGACGGCATGCTCATCGACACGCTCGTGAAGGATGGCCGAAATCTCTTCGACTTTCTGGGCGAACCGCAGTTGAAAGAACTCGTCTTGGAGGCAAAAGAAGCTGGAATGAGCACAGCCCTATCGGGGGCCCTCAAGGTTGCGAACCTGCACACGCTCGTGCGGATCAACCCTGATATTGTCGGGGTTCGAGGCGCTGTCTGCACCCGCGGCGATCGAGAGGGCGGAAATGTTGTCGCCTCCGCGGTAGCGGCCCTCCGGGAAGAGCTCCGACAGCGACTGACGGGGAAGATCGATGTGTTTGCCGAGACCGAGCCTCCCGCCGCTCGGGTTGTATCGTGAGTTCGCCTGTTGTCGCCCTGACTGTCGACGGTACCCTTCTGACGTGCAAGGGGGCGATCGCTCGGCTCGAAACCACATTCGCCGACCTCCCGTCGGGAAGCCTCGCTCGGGTCTCGGTCAATGACGTTCCGAATCGAATCGACGTTCGTGCTTGGGCAGACCGGAAGGGGCACCGAATTGTGAACGAACAACGACGAGGTGAGGTGTTCGAATTGCTTATCGCGAAGGGCGGGAATCGCGCCGAGCCGCCAGGGCCTGGAGCCGTGATAAGTCAACGCTAATTCGGGACGACGTCAGAACAGAGCAACCGGAGAGAGCCGTGCATTACACGCGATCGGACGCGAAGGCCTGGGCGCGAGAGAAGCTCGTCGGACAGTGGACGACCATGATCACTCCGTTCACCCCCGAGGACGAGCTCGACGAGAAGGGACTCGCCGCCAACATCGAGCACGTCCTCCGACTCGGCACCCGCGGGCTGGGCTTTTCATGGAACATGGGGGAGTTCTGGAGCCTCACGCGTGAGGAACGATACCGCCTGATGGAGCTCGCTCCGCAACTCGTTCGAGGTCGGGCGCTCGTCGCCTTCCAAGTTACGGACACATCTCTGAAGGACGTTGTCGCAATGGCACATCGAGCCGAAAACCTCGGCTTCGACTTCGTGATTCTCGCTTCGCCCTACATGGTGACGAAAACCGAAGAACAGGTTCTCGATTGGGTCACGCGCGTCGCCGAGCGGGTCAACATTGGCCTCGCCTTCTACAATTCGCCCCAGTTCGGGATCGTCCTTTCGGCCAAAGCGTTGTCACGGATGGCAGATCTGCCGACGCTGATCGCGATCAAGGAAGCGAGCTTTAACATCCAACTTTCGATCGATACCCACCTCGAGGCGGGCGCGAAAGCCGTCGTCAGCATGCCGGACGAGGAGATCTTCTTCGTCGGGGAACCGTACGGAATTCACCAACAGGTGATGTTTGCGAACACGAGCGACTGGAGATTCGACACCCTCACCTCGAGCAACTACGTTCGGTTCATCGACCTCGCGACCGGCGGACGTTGGGATGAGGCGCTCCGGTTGTACCCGAAGATCCGACCCATCAAGGCCGTGTCCCGAAAATGGTGGGCGCGGCTGGCCGGTCGTACCGCAGGTGCTTTGCCGATCCAGATGGTGAAACACTGGGGAGAACTGATGGGAATGGCCGGAGGCCCGGTTCGCCCCCCGCTTCTACCCTTGACACCGATGGAGCGGGACGAGATGCGGCGAGACCTGGCGGGATTGGGACTTACGAAGCCGGCCGACTAGATTCGCCCGGCCCCGCCGGCTTGAGGGTGCAATGGTCGTTGCACCCACGAGTGCAATCGAATCCCGGGTGCCGGCGTGCTTCGTCCTGGGTGAGTGCGAAGGCACGCTCGGTGGTTCACCAGAGAGCGCTGACCATCAGGGCGAGAAAGACTACGGCCAAGTAAGGGCTTGAGAACTTGAAAAGCGTCCAGGCTCGGTCGGGTGTGGGCCGGACCCACAGCCAAACGCTCATGGCGAGTAATGGAACTCCGAGAGCCGCCGCTACCAAGACATAACCGAGGCCGGCCACCGACGTCGCGAACGGGAGCGCCAGACTGAACGGCACAAGGAGGGCTCCGGTGACCACCATGCATCGGAGAGCTGTCTTTTCGGAGGTCACGACGGGAAGCATCGGAATCCCGGCCCGGGCGTAGTCGTCCCGGTAGCGCAAGGCAAGACTCCAGATGTGAGTCGGGGTCCACAAGACGACCATCGCGGCCAACAACACGGCTGCAAGTCCGATGGTTCCCGAGGCAAATGCCCACCCGAACGCAACCGGCATCCCGCCGGAGATTCCGCCCAAGACAATGTTCCACCGGCTCGTGCGCTTCAACCAGAGACTGTAGATCACGACGTTGTCCGCGATTCCGAGTGCCATGAAGGCGAGAGCGAGCGGATTGCGGAGGCCCGAGAGGATGAGCGCGAACCCGAGAAGTCCCGCGCCGACCCAAACCGCCCGGCTTGCGGGAGAAATCCGTCCGGTGCACAACGGCCGATCGCGAGTCCTTTCCATGAGTCGGTCGATGTCGCGGTCGACGTAACCCGTGATCGCGTTGCAGCCGGCGGTTCCCGCGATGATCGCAGCCAAGCCCCAGAGCGCAACCCCGGGAGTGAGGGACATTCCGAGAGCCGAGGTTGAGACCACCATCCCGACGGCTGCGGTAAAGACGAGAAGAGCAACCATCCGCGGTTTCAGGAGCTGACCGTAGGCGAGTAAGGTATCCCACCACGGTTGCGTCGTTGCGGCGGTTGCCGGACCGAACTCAGTGGCGAAACCCAAGTTACCTCGTTCTTCGACAACTCCCATGGACTGGTTCCGGCCCTCGGGTTTTGCGTCGCCTTAGGACAGCTGGAGGAGAGACGGTTCTAAGTATGGCTCGTCAAGCCCACCCCACTTGGCCCGGTCGTGGAGTCCAATTCACGAAACGAATTACTCTCAGCCGATGGTGGCAGGGCCTAAGGTCCGGTAATAAGATTGTCGGCGGGCGAAGGCCAGAATCGCATCCGCGACTGTAGTTCCGGATGCGCTGCCTCGTCGACCCGAAGTTGGAGGGGAAACCAACTCCTCCGCATCGACCGAACTGAGGGAAACTATGGCACCTGAACAAAGCAATCCAGACCCGCCGACAGGCCCGCACGAGTTCCCGGGAGATTCTAAGCCGGCCAGCCGCTACCTGATGACGGCACGAGGATACCTGCACCCTCAGAGAACGTACTTTTGGATCACGCTGCTCATCATCGGCGTCATGTCCCTGCTGTATTACGTTGTAGGTCTCGGCCCGAATGCGCAAGGCAGCATTCCTCCAGCGTTCGCCTTCGGTGCTTCCGACCTCTACTTCCACTCCATCGCGATCGGGATCGCCGCGTTGGGTGTGAATCTTGTCGTAGTGGCTTTCGGCTTGGAGAAGTATGAGCCGGCCATCGATTTTCCGCTGACCTACCGAGCCCTCCTCGCCAACGTGATTGGGGCGATCGGAGCGGCGTTCTACCTGAGACCCGTGTTCAACGCGGACTTCTCACCCATCGGCCTCGGCTTGATTCTGCTCGGTCTGATCCTCCTCGCCGACGTCGGAGGAGCCCTACTCGTGGAGCTTTACCTGCTTCCCGGGAAGCTTTCCGGAAGGTACGAGCCGTCCGAGAACATGCTGGGCATGATCCCGAAATGGCGGAACCTCCCATCGTGGAAGGACTTCCGCAAGATGGACTCTGCCTACTGGCTCACGTTCGTGACCGTGATCTCGGCGTTCGTGGCCGGCATCATCGGTTTCGTGGTGTTCTGGATGAACTATTTCGTGATCGACATCGGCGCCTCTCCCAGCGTCTTCAGCGGGTACATCGCGTGGCTGGGCGGTCCGTCAGCGGTCCTCACCACCACGATGGGCTCGCATTCGCACATGATCGTGATGGCCCTGATTCTCGGGGTCGTAGCCCTCGTGGCGAAGCGGTTCGACGTGCTCGCGCTGGCCGGCTGGAAGCGCTCCATGGCGAAGTTCGGTCTGTGGGTCAGTATCACGGGCGTCCTTGCGTTCACCGTCGTGTTCTTCCTGGAGTCGTTCACCACGGTCTTCCCGGGTGGCGTGCCCGGGACCATCCTCGGAAGCAATCCCGGGGGATCGGTCCAGCTGTTCGCGAGTACGGGTACAACGGCCAACGGGATGGCCGGAGATGACACCACGATGCTCTGGGCGGCGATCGGAGCCATGATTGTTCTGGTCCCGCTCTTCTACACCAAGGTACGCGGAATGCCGGCGTGGAAGGATCCGGTGCGCGCGGCGATTCTCGGAACGTGGATTCTGTCGTTCATCGCGACCCCGATTCAAGGGTTCTACATCGAGTTTCACGAGTCCAGCATCGGCGCTGCCGCGTCGTCAACGGGCGGTCCCACACCCTTCGACCTGAATTTCGGGAATCTGCAGTACTTCGCGCTCATCGGCATTACCCTCGTCTGCATGGCATTGCTCACGGTCGACTTCTATGCGGAGCACAACGGAGTGCGAACCCCCCTCGCGGTGTTCGCGATCTTCTCGGTTTTGCTCGCCACCGCCGGCGGTTATGTCTACGCGTTCTTCACTACGTGGACTGGGAGCGCGGGCTACTGGGTCTTCAACGTCGGCCTCCTGTTGATGGACATGTTCCTCATCGCGGCGATGGTGGCCGTCTACCGCGGTAGACCCGAGCCGGCCCCCACCGAGGGAGCCGCGCCCGAGCCCTCCGTGCCTATTGCCACTCCCGAGACCGAGAAGGCTCCGGCCTGAGAGGAAACTGACCATCGAGGGGTCGGAAACGTGGATGCGATCGGATCCGGAATCGCCTTTTCCCTCTTGGCTCTCACGGTAACGCTCGCGATGGTCTCGGCGCGAGGCCTTCTGCAGTTTGTGCGGGGGCATATCCGGAGCCAGTTGGCGTGGGGGGCTGGTCTTGGCCTTGCGGCCGTCGCGACCGGAGTGGAGTTTGTCGTCTATCTGGGCGTGGTTGACCTGCCTCTTCTCCAAACCTACGTCTTCTTGTCAGCGGCTATCGTGGGAGTGCTGTCATTGGGGTGCACCCAAGTAATTCGTAGCACCGGGTTCCGCGCTGGTTACACGGCATACACCCTAGCCGCCTGCGCGCTGGTGGGTGGCCTGAGCTTCGTAACCCCCCTTCCCGATAACATGGTGTCCGGAGGGGTTATCACGGGAAATCCCCCGGTGACATTGATCATACTTTCCACACTCGTCACCGGTCCTGCGACCCTCGTCTTACTCGGTGCGGTAGTTCTGTCCCTACAGAAAGCGTGGCGGTGGCAGACCGTGATGATGGGAATTGGCGCGGTGGTCCTCGCGGCCGGAGGCGCCCTCTACATCGCCTCGTTCCCGGTGGCCCTCTACTATGCAGAGTTCCTCGGCGTCATCCTGATCTTCTTCGGTCTCGTGACGCTGCCGCACGTGGCGGCCATTCCGACGGGGGTCGCGAAGGAGCTTCGGACGCAGGCTTAGCCGATAGACATGGCGCCGGGATCGGACGTTGACGCTGTTCCCCGGAACCCTGGCGCCCGAGTGTGGGTGCAATGGTAGTTGCACCTACGTGTTGCGTGCAAGACGTATTCTCCGGACTTGAGCAGCAGGGGGGCGCCGCGGCCGCCAAGCCTCGTCAACTGAGCGCGATGTGCACGAGAGAGCTGAGCCTTCGAACCTGTTTGGCCAATTCCCGAGCGTCGCTTAGGAGAACTTCGCGACCCTCATACTCAACCTCGTTCTTGCGGTAGAGAATCCTATGTAGCGATTGCCCTACTTCGGCCGCGGCGGGCGATTTGCACCTCGTAGCCAACCCCACGACCTCATGGTGATCCTGCCCCCGACTGCGTTCTTGCAGGAAGAACACTGTGAAGGCATCCCCGAGTGAGATGGCGGTCTGAACCGCGTTTATTGCCACTCCATCTGGGTTCTGTTCTCTCTCGGCCCACTCCATGGTCTTGAGAAGATTCTCCGCCCTGCGGAGGTACACCTTTGCGCGGGCTTTGGGGAGAACCTCGACCCTCGACTCGGCCACAACTAACTCCCCAACTCGACACCCTCTTTGAGGACCCGTTCAATCAAGCCGGGGTTCGCCGGCCGCCGGACGTGTGGAGTGTCCAATACCAGCGGCGAGAGCGGGTTTCCGAATTTGAGAGCGAATCTTCCACTAGCCGCGCTCAACGCGTCTTCGACCACTTCCTTCTCGACCTTTGAGTGCACCTGTACGAAAAGATCGACGTCGCTCGTGGGACGTTCTTCCCCTCTTGCGACGGAACCAAACAAGATGGCTCGCTCGATGGGTAGCTTGAGGAGAGTCTGCTCGAGCTCCGATTTGAGCAATTTGAACGAGTCTTCCTCGTCTCGGAACAACCTGGCCAGGACCTGGTTAAGGACGTGTTCTTTGGAGAGCCGCCAAACGTGGGAGCGCCCCGCGATCTCCCGGAAAATCACTCCAGAAGCCTCGAGGGTCTGGAGCGCGTGCGCGGTCTGGGAGGGGGAAGCCTTGCACATTCTGGCCAGCTCGCGGCCGGTAAACCCCTGATCCGGGGACTTAGATAGGACGCGGAGCAGACGAACACGGATCGGATTTCCTAGCAATTCATCCATTCCAGCGCGGAATTTCATGTTCGATGTAACAAACATATGACTGAATATAAGGACATATCGCCGCGGGGCTCTGAAAGACTGCGCGGGGGGTAGAGTCGGTGGGTGTGATTGTTGTTGCAGCCAACCTCGCGGGCGGTTGTGCGGCTAGGGGTGCCGATCCGGTGCAACCCGGCGGCACCCTTCGGTCCCCGTCCCGGACTAGTCCTTGATGGGAGGATCCTTGATGGGAGGGTCCTTGATTGGCGGCTCCGGATCGTTATCGGAATATTTGGGGGTCTCGAGCTCGTAGATGGGGGGCAACGCGGCAATCGGAGAGAGTTCTCGATTATCGAAGTTCGCGTCGGTCGGCACGACAGCCTCCGTAGCCCATCGGTCTCGAGGTACTTCTGCATTCCTGTGGGGCGCCCAGGGGACCCCGGTGGACGGCCGGACTCTTTGGCCCGCGCGGTGGGCTTAATCTGACGGCGGACGATGCCGAATCGTGCCATCGACGCGGCGGCTCGTCGCAATCATGTTCACCGACATCGTCGGATTCACTGCCTCCGTTCAGGCCAACGAATCGAGGTCCCTCGAGCTGCTGCGGGAGCAGGAGGAGATTCTCCGCCCTCTGTTTGCTGCCTATCACGGTCGCGAGGTCAAGTCCACCGGTGACGGATTCCTCGCGGAGTTCGATAGCGCACTCCACGCCGTCCAATGCGCGATCGACATCCAGGAACACCTGCGCGAAAGGAATTCGAAGCAGGGCGTCACGCCCATCCGAATTCGGATCGGAGTCCATCTCGGCGATGTCGAACAACGTGGAACCGACATCTTTGGAGATTCCGTAAACATTGCCTCTCGAATCGAACCTCTCGCAGACCCGGGCGGCATCTGCATCTCCGAGCCCGTATTTGGTCAGATCCGGAACAAGATCCCGCAGCGGTTCCGGAAGTTCGACCCCAAACCGCTCAAGAACGTGAGCTTCCCCATCGCTGTCTACAAACTCTCCTCCCTCTCGACCCCCGCCGAGATCACTTCGGATACCTCGGGCCCTATTCGGATCGCCGTTCTCCCTTTCTCCAACATCAGCCCGGATCCCCACGACGCGTACTTCGCGGAAGGCCTCACGGAGGAGGTGATCAGCGTTCTTTCCCAACTCCGCGAACTTCGCGTGATCGCGCGAACATCAGTGAGCCAGTACAAGTCGACCACCAAGACAGTCTCGCAAATCGCATCTGAATTGGGGGTGAGTGCCTTGCTCGAAGGCAGCGTGCGAAAGAGCGATGATCAACTTCGAATCACGGTGCAACTGATCGACGTCGGTTCGGAGGAACACCTCTGGGCGCACACGTACGACCGTCGGCTGGCGAACATCTTTGCGGTGCAGTCGGACATTGCGAGACGGGTTGCGAAAGGGCTGAAGGTCAAGATTCGGGTAGGCGAAGAGGCCCGTCTCCAGTCTCGGCATTCGATTCTGCCGGATTCCTACATCGCATATCTGAAAGGAAGGAGTGTCATGCAACAGGTGATCTCAGAAGACTCGTTACGGGAGGCCAAAGGTCTGTTCGAGCTCGCGGTTTCGTTGGATTCTAAGAACGCCGCCGCGTACTCCGGCCTCGCGGATGCGATCCGAGAAATCGGTTGGTATTACCAGAGCGATCCGAGGATGACATGGGAAGCGGCCGCACGCGAACTGACCACGCGCGCGATTGACTTGGACCCGAACCTCGCGGAAGCTCATGCATCCATGGGGCTCCTGCTCTGGGATAATTTCGATTACGCCGGTGCGGAACAAGAACTGAAGGCGGCGCTGCTGCTCAACCCGAGTTATTCCCTCGGTCACTTCTGGTACGGGGTGATTCTGGAGGACCTGGCTCGCCCCAACGAGGCCCTCCGGGAGCTCGCTCTGGCCGAGGAAGCCGACCCATTGTCGTCGAAGAATGTGTTTCAATCGAGCTGCCTGCTGATTTGGCTGGGGCGACTTGACGAAGCGCTTCTGAAGATCCAAAAACTCGGAGAGCTCGCGCCCTCGAGACGGGGGTACCACAACGCCCTCGCCCGGTACTATCTAGCGCGCTCCGAGCTACCGCGGGCCCTTCGAGAGCTCAAAAGCGTGGAAGAGACCGCCTCGGACCCGCGCTTGAAGTCGGTCATGCGGGCGTTATTCCATGCGGCCTCGGGAGAGAGTGAGCAAGCGAGAGAACTCCTCCAAATCGAGGAATCCTTACCCGAATTCGCCCCGACTGCTTGGATCGTCGGATGGGTCTATGCCGAATTGGGAGACCTGGACAACTGCTTTCGTTGGCTCGAGAAGGCCCTCCGCGACCGCAATCTGCCGATGCAACAGTTCCGTCTCGACCCCCGATTGGAACCCGTGCGCAGCGACCGGAGATTCCGTGGATTGCTGGAACAGATGAACCTCGCCTGAGGGAAAGAGAGTGCAATTGTGGTTGCACAC
>DATEQS010000023.1:0-4519 GCA_035272385.1 Thermoplasmata archaeon | reverse complement strand
GTTCCCCGCAGGGTCCAGAGCTCGTCCGCGTCTTCGAACACCGTGAGTCCCTCCCCCGCGCCGAGCGAAGCGAGCGCCGAGCGCACTCGATCGAGCCGCTGGTCGGCTTCGGAGGGTTCCCCCGCTTCGACCTCGAGCAGGAGGAGGGCGGAATCGCTCGACCAACGCGCCTTGCGTCGATCGGCAATCGCGGCGGCGCACTCTCGGTCGAGGTACTCCACCGCGGAAAGTCCGCTTTCCGGTATTCGGGAAAGGTGGACCGCGAGGCGGCTGAGCGCTAACTTTCGAGGAAGGGGAACCACCACCCCTTTTCGAAGAGCGGGTAACGGCGCCAGTCGGACGGTGACCTCGGTCGCGATACCGAGGGTCCCCTCGCTCCCGATGAAGAGCTGGAGCAGGTCCGGACCGACCGAACGTTTCGCGACCCGGGAGCCCAGACGGACCCGCGCGGCCGTGCCGAGGACTGCTTCGACCTCGCGGACCCACGCGCGGGTCGGACCGTAGCGGAACGACCGAGGGCCGGAAGCGTTCGTTCCCACGTTCCCGCCGATCGTGGAGGTCGTCCACGACCCCGGGTTGGGCGGAAAGAAGAGCCCGTGCGGAAGGAGCGCGCGTTGCAGGTCCCAGTTCACGATCCCCGGTTCGACCCGCGCCCAGGAACCGTCGGGGTCGACCTCGAGCAGTCGGGACCAACCGGAAAGATCGACCACGACGGCGCCGTCCGAGGGGACCGACTCCCCGTCAAGGGAGGTTCCCCCGCCTCGGGGCACGAGGGCCGTGCGGGTCCGGCGCGCCCAGCGAACCAACTCCACCACGTCGTCCGGATCGGCCGGGGCCGCCACCGCGAGCGGCCGGCCCGAGAGGTGGGAAGCGTCGTGACCGAACGAAGCGGTACGGTCTGCGCGCGTCGTGACAGGGCCCCGGATCGCCGCCGCGAGCGATCGGACCCGGTCTTCCGTCACGGTCGAGCGTAGCCGCGCCACGGCTTACGACCGGCGCGCTCCGTGGGGTCAGGTCGAGCCGGGCTCGGCCACGACCGCGTCGACCGCCTCGACAAAATCGTGGATCGCGAATGGGCGGACCAAAACCCCCCGCGCGCCCGCTTCCCGGGCGCGGGTCTCGAGCGTCGGGTCGGATGTGGGCAGGATGACGAGCGCCCGGAGGTCCGAGCGGTTCTTGAGGACGGAAGAGAGGTCGTCGGCCCAGGTGCAGTCGGCCTTCGAGCCGGCATCCAGGATGAGGATCTTGGTCTCGGGAGAGACGGGCAGTCGCTCGATCCCCTCCGGAGCTTGGGACTCCAAGAGGACTCGGTGTCGGTGAAGTCGCAAGAGGCCGCGCAGGAGGAGACGGGTGTCTTCACTGCCCCCGAGCAGGACCGCGGGCACGGAGCTCGGCGGGGCCACGGCGGCGGCCGACGGACCCGCGGCCGCTTTCTCGGAGGGAGCCAAGAAACCGTGAATAGTGATCACCCGTGGCGGGCTTCGCCCACCTACCAAACCCTAGCCGCACTCCCTAAAGAACTAACCGTAACGACGCCGACCGGGCGCGGAAAATGTGCGAAACCGCCTCATCGCTCACGTTCCGACCCCCCCTGATAACTATATAGTCTCTCCCGGTTATACATTGATTGGCCTCGGGCATCGGCGGCAGCGTCTCTTGGTGGCACCGTCCAAGAGGCCAGGGGTCGCCCCGCCGGTGCCTCCCTTTTTCCTTGCGACTGGAGCGATAGGTTCTTTTTAGTGAACGGGAGAGGGCGCGCGATGGTCGCCTTCTTTGGCCCTTCGCAGCAAGACCTCGAGCGCCTTCGATCCACCGTTCAATCCCTCGGGACCACGAGCGTTCCCGGTCTCGCCGCCGCCCTCTCGATGCGGGAACGCAAGACCGAGAAGCTGCTCGCCCACGAACTCGCCCGACCGGAAAGCCCGATCGTCTACGAGCCGAGCCGACGGGTCGTCCGCTGGGCGGCCCCGCCCGTGATTCCTCCGGCACCGGAGCCGACCGCGACGGAGCCGCCGCTGCCCGAGAGCCCCCGGGCGCCCCGGGCTCCTTCGCCCGTGTTCACACCGGTCGGTCTCAAAACGCTCTGCCCCCACTGTCATGTCCCCCTGCAGACGACCGGCTCTGGGAGCCTCGTGGTCTGCCCCCAGTGCGGTCGACTCTCCTCGGCCCGAGACGCTCCGGCCGCTGCGCCGGCGGCGATCGCCTCCTCTCCGCCCCTCCCGGTCGCATCGACGACCGAGCCGACGAGCCTGGACGACCGACGCTCGCAGGAACTGTTCGCGGCGTACGTGAGCGCCAAACCGATCCCGTGTCCGAAGTGCCGGACCCCGCTGCGCCACCGGGCCCTGAGCGAATACGTCTGCCCGAGCTGCGGTCAGTCGGTCCGGTTCCCGAGGGCCACGGAGCCACGGGCTCCTCCCCTCGCGGCCCCTCCGGCCTAGAACGGAACCTGGGCCCGGACCTCTCGGACGAGTTCCCCCGTCTCGATCGCGGTCGTCACCCGCTCGATGTCGGGCGCCGGGCTGCGGTCCCGCGTCCACGGGGCGACCCGCGTCCGCAGCGCCCGCAGCGCCGCCTCGCTGCCGCGGCCTCCCTGACGGGGCCGACGGAGCTCGAGCGCCTGCCCCGCGACGATCCATTCGACCGCTACGACCCGGCGCGTGTTCGTGAGCACTCGACGTAGCTTCTGCCCCGCCCACGGACCCATGCTCACGAAATCCTCCTGGTCCGCCGAGGTAGAGAGGCTCATCGCGCTCGCCGGATGCACGAGGGTCGTGTTCTCGTTGACCAGCGCGGCCGCGAGGTATTGGGGCACCATGAATCCGGAGCTCACGCCCGGCTCGGGGGAGAGGAACGCGGGAAGGCCTCGGTTGAGCGCCGGGTTCACCAGCCGGACGATACGTCGCTCGGAGAACGAGGCGATGTACTGGACCGCGAGGGCGAGGGTGTCGAGGGCGAGGGCGAGCGGCTGACCGTGGAAGTTCCCGCCGTTGACGAACTCGTCCCCGAACACGATCGGGTTGTCGGTGACGGCATTGAGCTCCGAGACCGCGATGCGCTCGGCGAACGCGAGCGCGAGCCGCACCGAGCTCAGGACCTGCGGAAGACAGCGGAGAGTGTAAGGGTCTTGGCCCGTCCAGATCTCCCGGTGGACGGAGAGCCCGCTCCCTTCGAGGAGTTTCCGGAGTGACCGGGCCACCTCCCGCTGGGCGAAAGAGTTCCGGACCTCCCCCAAGCGGTCGTCCAGGCTCTCCGGGCTCCCCTCGAGAGCGTCGTACGAGAGGGCCGCCGCGACGAGGGCGGCGTCGAGGAGGTCGCGGCCGTCCGCGACCGAGAGCGCGAGGTACGAGGCCATGAGCGCCGTTCCGTTGAGCAACGCCACGCCCTCCTTCTCGACGAGCTCGAGCGGAGCGAGCCCCTCGCGGACGAGAACCTCGTGCGCCGGCTCGGGCGCCCCCGAGGGGCCGACGAACGCTCCCTCACCCGTCAGCGCGAGCGCGAGATGGGCGAGCGGGGCGAGGTCCCCGGAGGCTCCCACGGACCCCTGCTCGGGGATCCACGGGACCAGACCCCGATTGAGGACCTCGACGAGCCTCTCCGCGACCTCGGGGCGTATCCCCGAGTTCCCTCGGGCGAGCGAGTTGAGCCGAAGAAGCACGAGACCGCGGACGACGTCCCGGGGTAGCGCCGGACCCGTACCGCTCGCGTGGCTCCGGACCAGGGAGACCTGGAGCTCTCTCGCCTGGGCAGGGGAGATCGGTCGGTCGGAGAGCGCCCCGAACCCGCTCGTGACCCCGTAGATCGTGCGACCGGCAGCCACGGCCCGCTCGACCGCACCTCGGCTCGAGGCGAGCGCCGAGCGGGCGGCGGGCGTGAGGGAGACCCCGCGGTTCCCCCGCACGACGGAAAGGAACGGCTCGAGCGAAAGCGACCGACCGTCGATCGGTAGGTTCTCGGTCATGGGCACACCGCCTTCGAGCGGCGCAGGAGAGGCAGGTGGCCCGCCCCCGGACTACGCCGACACCGGTACAACGAGGTCGCCGCCGGACTTCTGCATCGAGGGCTGCTTCTTGGTCTTCGCGCCCTTCGTCTGCCAGAAGACCTCCGCGAACTGCTGGACGAGGTTCAGGAGTTCCTGGGCGTCCGCCACGTTCGTTCCCTGACGGGCCTTGGACGCCTGCTTCAGGATCTTCCAGACGAGTTCGTGGGTCTGCGGGAACTGCTTCGCGTGGTCCGGGGTGAAGTAGTCGCCCCAGATGACGCGGACCTCCTGCTTCACCTTCTCGGCGTGTTGCTCTTTGACCGTGGTGTAGCGGGACATCTTGGAGACGTAAATCGCTCGCTCCTCGAGCTTCGCGTCGGGGCCGGGGTGCGCGAGCTCTCCGATGAGCTGGTCCATCCGCAGGACCGTGAGCGCGGCGATCTGGGCTTCGTGCGGGTCATAGATGCCGCACGGGATATCGCAGTGGGCGTAGGCGGTCGCGGGCGGATTTACGGCGTCCCGGGCCCGAAGAGCCCA
>DATEQS010000022.1:0-54216 GCA_035272385.1 Thermoplasmata archaeon | reverse complement strand
CCGGTCGGGGCATAGTCTTCGAGGCCGCTCAGTGCGACGTAGCTGTGGAGCGAGGTGGACTGGGCGCGAACCTTCGAGAGGAGAAAGGCCACCATGCGCCGGCGCTCTTCGGCCCCTCGACGCGCCTTGCCCACGGTCAGTCGGCCGCGGAATCGAACCTGCGTTGCGTCCACCACAGAGGTGATGCCTTCCATCGCCGCTTTCCAATCTCCGAGACCGCTCAGGTCTCCGACGACCGCGGAAAGGAGTGGACTCTGGAACTGTTTCGCCGCCTCGGGCCGTCGGACGAGTGCCCGAACGATATGGCCACGCTTCGCAAGGGCCCGCACGGCCGCCTCGCCGACCAAGCCGGTCGACCCGACCACGAGGACGGTTTCTTGCGCCACCGTCACGCCCAGCGTTCGGGAGGGTTAAAGCGATGCATCCGTTCCGAATGGAAATGGGTTCGACTCCCCATCGTCGGAGCCTTTGGCCCACGCTTCGCGACTCAGGTGACCCGCTTACAGGCGATCAGAGTTCGCCTCCTCGACGGGTCATTCAGCCGACCGATCTGCACGCCCGGACGGTTTTGGGCGGTCGAGTGGATGATCTCTCCCTCGCCGATGTAGAGGGCGGTGTGATTGATCTGCTCGGGCGAGGGACCGAAGAAGAGCAGGTCCCCGGGAACCACGTGCTTCCGATCGACCTCTTCGGCGCCTTCCCACTCCGCCTGCAGGCGAGTGTCCCGAGGCATCGTGATCCCCCGGCTGCGCACGAGCATCTGCGTAAAGCCGGAGCAGTCGTACCCGTAGCTTGACCGTCCTCCCCACAGATACGGCAGGCCGAGGAATCGTTTCGCTAACTCAATCGATTGGGGGATGGTCAGCGGCGTGGGATTCCGGTTGCCATCGCCGCTGCGGATCCACGCTGCCCGCTGGTCGGGCAAACGCACCCGGAGCCATCCCACTTTGCGTTCCTCCCGGCCCGTTGCCACTTCCAACCGCGATTCGAATGGCACGGTCAGAACGGGCTTGTGCACTCGAACGGCCGGTTCTTGGTACACATTCGCGAACAATGCTTCCGTCCGGACGACCGGTCCCGACGTGCCGTAGGGGCCGGATTTCTCTCGATCTCGGAGGACATTGCGGGACATCCAGCCCACGTACCGGTCGTCCGTACGGACCCTCACCCAATCGCGGCGGACGTCCAGCGTAACCACGTTGCTGCCGATGATCGCTTGCGAGGCTACGTCGGAATTCTCGTTCGGAGCCGAGAACATATTGGCGACCGGGACCACGACGACGCGGTCGGGGCGGCCGGTCGGCGCAGATTTCGCTACCATCGGCGCTCCGAGAGCTTTTCAGGCGTGGGCGGAGGGGTGGACCGAAGCACTCCGCTTGCCTTTCGGGACATAGTCGAAGAACCGTTCGGTCGAGCCCTCGAGGGTCCATTCCGATCGGAGCCGTGTCCGCTTTTCGGCGCGTCGCAGGGAGGTGAGCAGGGATCGGTTGAGGTCCCGCGCATTCGCGCCGGTCATGTGACCTTCGACCAGGAGCACGTTCGGGTCACCGGTCGGCTTCACGGACCCGTCCGGGACGGACTGGGTCAGAACGAGCTTCACCGCTGCGGGATTCTCGGTGCTGACTCGGGCTTGAAGAGAGTACCGTTTCGCGGCCATTTCGCCCCTCGGGACGCTCGAGTCTCGTAAGACAGTTGTGTGCCCGAGAGACGTCGGCCCTCCGGTTACCTCGAATTCGGAGGACCGCAAGTGTCAGTACACGGTCTCGATTCTACGCGAGAACGGGCAGCTCGTCTGGCAGTTCCGTCGCCATTCGGGAGTCGAGATACGCCACGATCGGGTCGAGGATCCTCTCTCGGACCATCGTGGGATTCGTGTAGCTGAAGAGGGACGGCTCGAGATAGCAGGCCAAGGCGCACTTGTTGCACCGTTCGTACGGGGCCCAGTCGAACGTATTCCAGAGCTTTCGGACGTCCACGTCCCACACGTAGTCCGTGCCCCCATACTCTCGAAGAGTGTAGCAGGGCAGGACGAGGCGTCCCTGGGGGTCGACGTTCATCGTCATCCACGGCTTGCAGCGCCAGGGTGTCCCCCGGAACCAGGAGTTGATGACGCTTGTGAAGTACTCTCGAGACTCCAAGATCGGCGCACCGGCTTCCTTGAGGGCGAGCAACCGCTCCAGGGTCTCCCGCAACTTCTGGCCGGCGGGGGTCAGGTTCTCCGCGGTCGAGTACTTGTAGGCGACCTGGAACGTCACGCCGACGCCGAGTCGTTGGGCGAGAGCGACCACCTTCACGGCATCGTCCATGTTCTCGTTCGTGATGGTGGAACTGATCGCGACCGGAACGCGTCCTCGGGCGGACCGAATGCCCTCTACGGCCTTGTCGAACGATCCGGGGATGCCGCGAAGTCGGTCATGGAGTTCGCCGATCCCGTCCAGCGAGACGAAGATCATGTCGAGGTGCGGGGCGATGTCACGGATGCGGTTGCGAAGCAGCCAGCCGTTGGTGACCACGGAGGTGTGGAAACGCTGGTGCGCCTCCTCCAGGATCTCGGGAAGGTCTCGGCGGAGGAGCGGCTCGCCGCCCTCGAATCCCAGGAACGACACCCCCGCGCGGACCAGGGCCTTCATCATGCGTACCTCGTCCTCCACCGTGAGGAGGTTCTCGTCCTCGCGCCGCCAGAACGGGCACATGCCGCACTCGAGATTGCAGCGGTAGAGCAACTTGTGGCCCGCGATGACCGGGGCCTTTCCGTTGCCGCCGCGTTGGACCGACCTCCAGAGGCTACGGAGAAAGACGGGGCGGACGAGCGCCATGTTCCTAGACCCGAGAGGACCCATCCTCCATAACCTTCACGTGGGAGCCGGAAGGCTGCCCGGGCCGTCCCCTTCGCTGGCTCCGAGGGAGGCTCGGGCGGCGGTCGTGACACTCATTCTCCACTACTGGTGGAGAAATCCGGTGGAGATCGTCGCGGCCACCAACCGGCCCGCCCCCCCTCGCCGGGCTAGGTTCTCCGCAGGGCGAGGTTAGTACTCGTCCTTCAGGCGTTCCCCCGTGCTCTTGTTCACGAGGGGGCCGCTCAGCAGGTTCGAGTTACTCACGGAGGCCAAGCTCCCGTCGTCGAGTCGGAGCCACGTCGTCACCAACCCCAACCGCACCACCGTGCCGCTGACCCCTCCGATCAGAATGCGGTCGTTCAGCCGGAGTACTTTGTCGCGCAGCAAGATGAACCCCGCAATGACATTCGAAATTGTCGTCTGGAGGGCCAGCGTGGCGGCGAGCCCGACGACGGCCGAGAGCGTCAGACCCCCGGCGATGGTGAGAGGACCAAACGCGACGAACAGTACCGCGGCGGCCAGGAGAAAGCCGGTCAGAGAGATCGCGAACCGCGCTCCTCGCACGGCCGCGGGGGGAGCACCTCGACTCCGCAGCCAACGCGCGGCGGTGCGGGACAAGAGGTATCCGCCTGCGGCAAGCACTACGGCCGCCGCGAAGGGCAGGATTGTAGGAAGGTAGCTCGTCCAAGACACAGAGGGGCCCGCCCGCGAAGCGAGTTCGAGGGTATTTAGATGCGGGGGTCCGCCCGCGCGTCCGGTCACCGGGGGGAACGGGTCGCCCCCTCGGGGTGACGCAGAAACCCTTAGGACCGAGGGTTCCGATTAGGTCCCTGTAGGACGGGCTTCTACATTGACCTTGGTCTTCGAATGATAGCCGGTACGATAAGAAAGAAAATGGGAGATAACTGATCCGGCCTTGACTTCGAAGACCTCCTCTGGTTTTGCCTCCCGGGCTGCACGATTGGCGGCCGGTCGGGCGCTGCGTCGGCGAGTACCTCGATCGAGCCACGCGCACTGGTCCCCGGCGCGGGATCGACCGGACCCGGTCGGACTGCTGCAGGCATCGGATCGAGCGAGGATTCCGGCACTGTTACCAATCCGCTACGGGCGAATGTCGCTCTCGGCCTTCGCGTTCCTCCGGGGCGCGGCCGGAATGATGGCCCATGACCTCTCGACGACCCCCGTCACCGGACTGCAAGTGCAGTTGTGCGGTGATGCTCACGTGAGCAACTTCGGAATCTTCGGTACTCCCGAGCGCAACGAGGTCTTCGACGTGAACGATTTCGATGAGACGCTGCCCGGTCCGTGGGAATGGGACGTGAAGCGTCTCGCCACGAGCTTCGTGGTGGCGGGTCGCCGGAATAGGTTCGGCCGGTCCGAGACCCGCAAGGCTGCTCGCGCGGCCGTGCGCTCGTACCGGGAGATGATGGCCGAGTTCGCGTCCATGCGCTACCTCGACGTCTGGTACTATCACCTCGACCCGCAGAGCCAATCCCTGCAAGCCGGGCGCGACGCGCAAAAGCTGATCGGCCGTGCCATGGTGAGAGCGCGCCGAAAGACCAGCCTGACCGCATTTCCAAAGCTCACGGATGTGATGGGCAAGCGGACCTCCATCCGCGACGACGCCCCGCTGATCGTGCATTACACGGACCCCTCCGGCTTCGAAGAGTCACGATCGTTCTACGAGCGGTACCTGTCGACCCTTCCCGACGAGCGGCGTATGTTGCTCGACCGATACCACATCGTGGACGTAGCCCAGAAAGTCGTCGGGGTAGGGAGCGTCGGTCTCGCTTGCTCCGTTCTCTTGCTCATGGCCGACCCGGACGTGGGCGATCCGCTCTTCCTCCAACTGAAACAGGCGACTGCCTCGGCGCTCGAGCCGTTTCTGGGACGAAGTGCGTATCCGAACCACGCCCAACGGGTGGTGGTCGGCCAACACATGATCCAGGAAGCGAGCGACATCTTCCTGGGCTGGAGCCGGCTTCGAAATCGGGACTTCTACGTCCGCCAGCTGCGCGACATGAAATTCTCGTACGACATTTCTACCTTAGGCCCTCGGGAGTTCGTCGGCCAGGCGAAGCTCTGCGGAACGGCGCTGGCCCGCGCCCATGCCCGGACAGGGGACCCCGCGCGGATCAGCGGGTACCTCGGGAGCAAGGGCCTCTTCGACGAGGCCGTCACACTCTTTGCGGAAACCTACGCGGACCAGACAGAACGCGACTATCGGGAGCTCCTGAAGGCGATCAAGAACGGTCGCGTGGCCGCCGAAGTCGACGTCTGAAGGCGGCCTCGCGGGTCCTGGGCTCGTGCCGCGATCACCGAAGGAGGAGGAACCAGACCCACACGATGGCGAGCACGCTGACCCAGATCCCGAAGAACGTGACCGGGAGGATCTCGGTCAGGGTCGAGGGGTTGACGCGGTCCATTCGCGAGATTGACCGCTCGCGCGAGAACCGCTCGGCGTGGGCTTCGAAGGGTCGGAGCAGGTTCAGGTTCAGGCTCGCTCCCGAGCGCAGCGTGATCGGGGCGGTAAACTCTCCTTCAATCGGAGGTTCGCTCTCCTCGAGTCGAAGAGCGGCTTCTCGCCAGAGGTTCTGCGCATCGTTGGTCCGGTGGAGCAGGACCGCCCACACGATCGAGATCAAGATGCCCAAGGTCGCCAGGAACGTGACGACCAAAGCCAAGAGTGAAGGTTCGTTCAATAGGTCCGCAATCACGACGACGAGTCCGGTGAGGAGCACCGTTCCGATGGCCGCATAGTAGGATGTTCTCACCGAGGAAAGTTGGCCTTCCTCGGAGGCGAGCCGCTCGTATTTGTCGTGCAGCCAGCGGCGGTCGTCGTGAGTCAACGACGGCAGCGAGGTCGGCCGTTTCGGATCGGCCTCAGTCGGATTCACAAACTCGGTACGACCGCCTATTGGTAAGCGTGTCGGTTCCCTTACCCCGTAGAGACGGCCGATCCTTCTAGAAATGATCTCCGTCGTGACAGACGAAACGGGGGTCGCGCGTACCGAATTCCCGTTCGAGTTGGGCACGGCTTCGTTCCCTTCCGTACGCCATCGCCATTAGACCGAACCATCCGGCCGTCGCGATCGAATACCCCCGACGACACAGCCAGGTGTTCATGTCCCCCACGATTCCATCCCGGAAAGAGACGGGCTTCTTGCGGGCTCGCGCCTCGATCGATGTAGCGAGCCGTGCCCGGACGGGTTCGGACGTCGCAACCAGCTCGCCGCATATCGTGCGGTATTGATTCATGTCGATCACTGCATATCCGGAAAGACGACCGTCGGTGTGGGCCACGAGAATCTCTTCTCGAGGTCGTAGATCTCCCGCCGCAACGGCGACGCGCGCGAAGTTCGGGGGCCGTTGCGTGAATCCCCACCGTCCCTCGGTATACCGACGATGGAGTTCTTCGATGGCTTCAAGGTCCGAGCGGCGTCCGGGACGCACGTTCCTTCCGGGGGGGCTCGAGGAACGAGCCGGAGGGACACGAACGGCCCATGGAGGGGCGTAGACGTCCCGGTACCCCAGCTTCTCGTACAAGCGGTGGGCGCCCCAGGACCGGTTGGTCCACAGCGTCGAAAACCCGATTCCGGCCTCACGCTCGCGACGATGGACCTCTTCGAGGATGCGACGGGCCACACCCGTGCGCGCGTGGTCGAGGCGGGTCGCCACGCCGGCGATTCCACTGACCGTCTCGGTACCGTGCGGGAAGGTGTAGGGGATGCGTAGGACGAATGTCTGTCCGACGACCGTGCCCGCGTCGACGGCAAAGATACCGAAGTAATCGGCGAACACGGACGTGCGCCGACGCCAAAGGTCTATCCTTCGCCGGTCGAGGAATCCCCCGAAGGCGGCGAGCTGCACGAGAGCGCGATCCGAGTCGCACGATTCTGGTAGTTCGTCGTACGTGACGAGCTTCATGTTGTTCTATCCTGCCTCGTTCGGGACGGGAGGCAACCCCCGGCTAGGTAGCCGCCCTCCCACGCCGGCTTCGTTCGAGCCCGACGGGAACGCACCTGCCGGGGTCGTAGCTGGACGCGACGACCGTGCGCCTATGCCGGAGCCGGCCGGGCCTTCGAGCAATCCTACAGGTACTGCTTGTCGGAGTAGCAGTAGAATCGCCCGTATTGAGCGATGTAGATCCCGGGCTGACCGCATGCGGGACAGACGGGAGCAGCGGGCGGCGTCGCCCCGGCCGTCTGGCTCGGTGGGGTCGGAGCCTGCGGACCGCCCCCCGGAGTGGGACCCCCCATCGTGGGGCTGCCCGCCGCGGCGGCCATGGCCGCGGGTGGGTGTCGCTGCCGGCGTCGGAGGACCATGACGGCAGCAAGGACAGCGACCACCACGACGACGACCGCGACGACCACGTAGATCCAGGGGAACCCGCTCGAGGACGACCCTCCGCTGGAGGAGGAGGTGATGGCGCCATACTGCTGCTGGGCGACGGAGACTGGCTCAGGGCCGGCCTTGAGGTTGATCGTAGGCCCGGTCGCGCCGCCAGTTGCCGCGCTTCCCGACGCGGCCGCGCCGATGAATCCGACGCCGTGCTGGTAGAAGGCGGACTCGCCGGAAGTCAAAGTGGTATTCCCGGCGCTTGGCTGGAGGCTGATCGCGGGTGAAAGGCCCGGTTCGGGGGTCGCGAGTCCGGTCCCCAAGAGTCCTCCATACACACCTCCATACAGAGTCGACGGGACGATCAACCAACCGTCCGCGCCGTCGAACACGCCGTTGCCGAAGTCGAGCAGGATCTCCTGCGCGATGATGGTGGTGGGTGGGTTCGTGTAGTTGTCGTAGAGCGTGAACTGGCCGAGGTCGGTGCCGTTGACCGTCTCGATCCCGGAGGGCGAAACCGTCCCGGACGTCCAGTTGGATTCATGGTACAACGTCCCGCTCGAGGAAAAAGTGTAGCCGCTGGTCCAGGACCCCGTGGCCGAGAAGGGAGCGCTCGCGGTCCAGGAATCTCCCGGCTGGGGGTTCAGTGGCACGACCCCCAGCGGGGTCGTGAAAGTGACCGAGGAGGTCTCGTGCGCACCGAAATCGAAGCTGACGGCCCCGCTTTGACCGAGGCCCCCGCCGCCGGCAACGCCCGAGTACGACTCGCTTCCGCTGAAGTTGAACGACTCGGTCGACGCGGCGTTCTGAATGGCCTGGGCGGCCGTGGTGCCGAGGGGGCTCGATAGCGAGGCGGTCAGGTTGACCGTGCCACTGGTGACGTTCGTGAATCCGGCCGCCGTTTCTTGGCCGGCGAGGTTCAGGCTTGCCGACAAGGGCTGGCAGGGAGCCGTACCGTTATTGATACACTCCGAAAGGGAGAAACTGGCTGACGCATTGAGGGCCGTCTGAACCTCGATCATCGTCTGTTTTGAGGAGACGTTGGTCACGGTGTAGATCACGACCCATTCGATGTAGTACTGGTAGCTTAGGCTGACCGTGCCGTTGACCGTGACGTTCCCGGTGCAACTCTGATTGGAACAGCTGAAGTGGCCGGAGGCAGACCCTCCGAAGGCCCACTGTTGGGTGTTTCCGTTCGTCGGTGTCAACTGGGCGACCGGGGAGGCGCGTGCCGGGGCAACGAGGAACATCATCGCCAGGACCATCCCCGCTACCACGGCGAGTACGATACCCGATTTCGCCGAGGAAACACGCCCCTTGCTCACCGACTTTGTCTGCATGGCCTGGCCGACCGGAAATGCCCAGACGGTCATCGGGGAAAAACCTTGCCCCTGCCGTTTCCGGGGTCTCCGGCTGGAGCGCCCTGAGCGAATCCGGGGCAGTTCGAGCAGGGGCCGCGGTTCGCACCCGAGGACACCGTGCCGATCGATGGACCGTATCGGCCGACAGGGTTCATATTCCGGGAGGAATCCCACTATTCGGCCCGACAGCCGGGAGAGAAGTACCGATTGACCGCGACCGAGGACCTGTTCACCCCGATCCACAAGGCGATCCGATCGATGATCTATGACCTCGGAGGTCGGCTTCAGCAGACCGACTTCGCGGACCGAGCCTCTTCGACAATCGTCCTATCCGACTTGGAGCACGAATTCTCGAACGCGGTCTCCGCTGGCTGTGTTCTGTGCCTTCTCCATGGTCACGCCGCCGACGAAGAGGCGGTTCCTTTCCCAGCGATGCAACCCGTCGATGCCGCGATGGTCCGAACCCTGATCGAGGAGCACCACGATATCGGTCGGAAGCTCGCGACCATCACGAATATGGCCCGCGAACTTTCCACCGTTGAACCCCCGGCCGAGCGGATCGAGAGGGGGTGCCGGGTCAATCAAGAGGTGAACGCCTTCTTCGCGTACTACTTGACGCACATGAACAAGGAGGAGGTCACGATCGTTCCCGCGATGAAGGAGCACTTCACCGACGAGCAGATGCGGACGATGCGGTCCACGATCATGCGGGCGATGCCCAAGGAGAGATTCGCCTCCATCCTCCGATGGATGCTCCCTTCGCTCACGCTGGACGAGCTGACTGGCATGCTGATCGGTATCAAACAAGGGGCGCCCCCCGAACTCCTGCAGTTCGTGGCCGGGGTCGGCGCCGCCCACGTCGAGCCGACCCGCTGGGCGACGGTGCGGGAACGCGTCGGCTTCTGACGACGACCCGGCTCCGAGGACGGGGGCGTCCGAACTAGGCCGCCGGCTTGGGCCGTGTGTCGATCGTCCGGGACGGTTTGCGGACCGGCGCCTTCGCTCCCGAAACGTCGAGGTGTCGCTCATGCGGTCCGATGTAGATCTGACGGGGCCGGGCGATCTTCTGCTCCGGGTCCTGGACCATCTCGATCCACTGGGCGAGCCACCCGGACATCCGGGGGATCGCGAAAAGCACGGGGAACATGTCCATCGGGAACCCCATCGCTTGGTAGATGATACCGGAATAGAAGTCGATGTTCGGGTAGAGCCGGCGCTGAATGAAATACTCGTCCGAGAGCGCGACCTTCTCCAGAGCGAGGGCGACGTCGATGAGGGGGTTGCGCCCCGTCACCGCGAAGACCTCCTCGGCCAGCTGCTGGACGAGCCGGGCGCGCGGGTCATAGTTCTTGTAGATGCGGTGGCCGAACCCCATGAGGAGGCGTTTGCCCTCCTTCACCTGGCGGATCAGCTGGGGGACGTGCTCCTTCGTCCCGATCTCCTGAAGCATTCGGACCACCTGTTCGTTGGCCCCACCGTGGAGGGGGCCGTAGAGCGCAGCCGCGGCCGCCGCCGCACAACTGTACGGGTCCGCATGGGAGCTTCCCACGGCCCGCATCGCGTTGCTGCTGCAGTTCTGTTCGTGGTCCGCGTGCAGCACGAACAGCGTATCGAGGGCCTTCGCAAGCACTGGGTCCGGGGTGTACTGGGTCGTCCACGACGGACGGTACATCATCGCCAGAAAATTCTCGGCGTAGGAGAGGTCGTTGCTCGGGTGGATGTACGGCATGCCCACCGAGTGCCGATGAGCGAAGGCCGCCACGGTGGGAACCTTCGCGATCAGACGATAGGCCTGCTGGTAACGGGTGTGTTCGTCGGAGATGTTCTTCGCATCCGGATAGAAGGTCGAGAGGGCCGCAAGGGTGCTCACCATCATCCCCATCGGGTGGGCGTCGTGGTGGAACCCGTCCATGAATTTCTGGACGTTCTCGTGGAGCATGGTGTGGAAGGTGATGTTGTGGAGCCACTCCGCGAGCTGGTTCTTGCTCGGCAGGTTCCCGTGGATGAGGAGGTAAGCGACCTCGAGGTAGGTCTTGGACGCGGCGAGCTCCTCGATTGGATAACCGCGATAGCGCAGGATCCCCCGGTCCCCATCGATGAACGTGATGGCACTGCGACAGGAGGCGGTGTTCGCGAAAGAGGGGTCGTAGCTCAAGAGACCGTAATCGTCCGCCCCGGTCCGGATCTGGTGAAGGTCGGTAGCATGGATCGCTCCGTCCAGGATCGGGATCCGGTAGTTCGTCGCGGTCCGTTCGTCGGTGACGGAGAGAAAACTACTCGCGGGTCCGGATTTCGATTCAGTTTTGGGAGGATTCGTCTTGGATGCTGGCATTGACCTTCGCCCCTCGCCTCCGCCCAACACCTAGGGGTTCTTGAACCCAGTCCGGGAGGTCGGGCCGCCGTCGCGGGGCCATCGGGGGCCTTCCGGACCGTTCCCGGCATCGGGCAAGGCCTTCTCGGAGGCCTTCTTTCCTCGAGAAGCGGGGCCCCCCCTAGTGGGGAGATGCCGCGCGGGACGTAGGGAAGACGAGCACCCGTCCTTCCTCGCCCGACCCGAGCTCGTCGACTTCGTGCAGGACTCGAACGGCTTCCTTCCCTGTCGGGGTGAGGTGGTACGCCTCGGAGGAGTGACTGATCAGCCCCTCCTCCTGGAGGGTCCTCAGGTGGAAGGAAAGCTTGGGGGAGTCGTCGATTCCCGCCGCGCGCATCACCTCGGTGAACGAGGTCGGACCCTCGGAAAGCCGGCGTAGGATGTGGCGCCGCAACGGGTTCGCCAGCGCCCCGAGGGTTCCCTGGACGCGGATGGCCGAGATGGCCGCCCGGACCTGGAGGACCGCCGCGTCGGGGAGGACGCTCGGGTCGAACCCCACGGCAATCGGACCCTTTCCCGACATTTGCTGGACGATCTCGCTCAGGGTATGGGCGACGTCCTCGGTCCGGTGCGTCGCGAACAGTCGTTCGACTCCGGAGATGATCACTCCGGGTCGAGGGTGCGATTCGATAAACCGAAGAACCGTTTCCTGCAGACCCGCGGGAGAATCTTCGGCCGGGAAGTCGACGGCCGTGACGCCCGCCACGGACTTTCGGGGCGTCGCCCCCAGGAGCAGGACCTCGTGACCGGCCTTCGCCCATTTGTCGGCGAGACGGACCGGGTCCTTCTCCCCGCCGCTCGGAATGGAGAAAGCCCGCTGGTCCTGGATCAGGGACACGATCCGCTCGACCGCCTCCGAGCGGAAGGGCTTGCGGACGTAGTCGAAGGCGCCGAGCTTCATCGCCTCGACGGCGGCCTCGACCGTGCCGTATCCCGTGATCATGATGACGTAGACCCGCGGCCAACGCTCCCGCACCTGACGGAGCAGCTCGATCCCGTTCATCCGCGGCATCCGGACGTCCGAGAAGATCACGTCGTACTCGCTGGCTTCCAGCGCTTCGAGCGCCTTGGCTCCAGAGGAGACCGTCTCGACCTTGTGCCCCCAGTCGGAGAGCAGAGTGCCGAGCTCCTCGCGGAAGACGGCATCGTCATCGACCACGAGCAGACGCATGCGGGAGGAATTCCTTGCCCCGCCATAACCCTGACTCTGGGCAAGGAGAGATGGAGAGGCCCCACCTCGGGCCGAAAGCCGGAAACTACGGGCCGCGGTCGACCGCCGCCGCGGGCTCTTTCGATGTCACCCGGGGGAGATGGACCGAGAACGTGGCTCCCTTGCCTTCCTCGGATTGGACGTCGATCGTTCCGCCGTGCGACTGCACAATCCCGTGACAGATGGCGAGCCCGAGGCCGGTCCCTCGACCCTCGGGCTTGGTCGTAAAGAACGGCTCGAACAGATGGGCGCGGACGTCGGCCGGTATCCCGGCTCCGTTGTCGGTGATGCTCAGGTGGACCCACTCGGCGTCGGCCTCGAGTCGAATCTCTATGCGTCCGTGACCATCCAGCGCGTCGTAGGCATTGTTCAAAAGGTTCGTGATCACCTGATTGATCTGGTCACGGTCGCCGTGAACGCGCAAGGGCTCGGTGGGCAACTCCGCGGAGAGCTCCACGCCCGCCGACTGTTTGCCCTGAAGAAAGGCGACGGCCACACGAACGGAGTCCCCGAGGTCGACCTCGCCCGTCTTCGGCTCCGGCCGCCGAGCGAAGTCGAGGAGGCCGCGGACGATCCGCGCGGCCGAGTCGGTCTGATGGAGGAGGGAGTCGACCCGGCCACGAGTCCACGGGTCGGAGGTGCGCCGGCGGACCGACTCCGCGATGAGGGTGATGTTCGCGAGCGGGGTGTTGATCTCGTGGGCGACCCCGGCCGCGAGCTGACCGAGGGAAACGAGGCGGTCGGAATGCATCGCCTGGCGTTCCAATCGGCGCTGCTCGGTCAGGTCGACCGCTACCCCGAGGAAATGGCTGATCGTCCCGTCTTCTCCTCGGATCGCACTGATCGCGAGCAACACCGGGTGCTCGACCCCGGAGCGGTCCCGGTTGACGATCTCGCCCGACCAAGCCCCGACCTTGGAGTCGAGGAGGTCCTTCCACATCCGGGCGTACGTCGCTTGGTCGGTCTTTCCACTCGCCACGACGTTCGGTCGCCGACCGATGAGCTCGTCCCGGTGGTATCCGTAGATCCTCTCGAAGGCAGGGTTCACATCGATCAGGAAACCGTCCCGGTCGGTCAGTTCCATCGCATTGGTAGAATGGAGGAACGCCTGGTAGAACAACCGGGACGAGGCCGCGGGGTCCTGGGGTGTGCCGGTCCGGTCGTGGACGACCAAGAGGATCCCGGTGACCCGGCCGGATTCGTCGGATTGCGGATAGAATTCGAGGTCGACCACGTGCCGACGTTTCCGGTCCAGTGCCTCGAGCGTGAACCCGTGCAATGAGCGAGACTTCTGTTCGTCCTGGGCCCGCGAACGCGCTGCTTCGAGCCGCTCGTCTCCCGACGCGAGAAGCTCTCCAAGCCGCCTTCCGGCCAGCTCTTCGTCCAGTCCGATCAGCTCACGGAACGCGCGGTTGGCCCGCTCGATCCGTCCCTGCGGGTCGAGAAGGAGCGCGCCCATCGGGCCGCGCTCGAACGTCGCTTCGAACCAGCCCCGGTCGGTCATCTCCGAAGGGCGCTAGGGCCCCCCGTGGCTATGGGCTTTCCCTCCGCTCTAGGGGATTTGTCAAGACGATTTCACGGCGAGAGCAATACCCCCGAAACGATGGATTTGACAATGGTCCGCCCCTTGGTGCTGGTCGTCCGGGAGACCCCGAGTCTCGCGGACTCCGTACAGATCCTGCTCGAGACGGTGGGCTTCCGAGTGCTCTCGTTCGGTTCTCTCTCTCCGGCGCTCGAGAGGATCGTGGACCGGAGCGCGGAGCCGATCGGTGCGATCGTGGTCGCCTGCAACCAGGCCTACAGTGAGACGCTGCGTTCGTATCCCGAGTCCCTTCCCGAGGAAGCGCGGGCCGTTCCGCTGCTCGTGGTCGGTCAACGCGCGTTGCAGGGGGGCCGAAAGTGGCCGCCCAATGTCCGCTCGCTCGGGCTTCCGCTCAACTCGGACACCCTCGTGGCCGCCCTAACCCACCTGACGGGGGTCGAGACCGGGAGCCTTCCGGCCAGCGTCGCTTGAGTGGAGCTACCTCCGTCACTTCGCGACGCTGCTCAGGAACTTGTCGAGAGTCGCGGAGACGCCGTTCCCGAGGTCGTCGTACTCGTACCGCACCGAGATGATCTCCTGCGGTACGTGAACGAGTCGGCCGAGGTCCACGGGACTTCCGTCGACCACGAACTCGGCGTTCGAACGACGAATCGTCTCCTCGAGGTCCTTCACCTGGGCTTCGCCGTATCCCATCGCCGGCAGGATGCGGTCGAGGTGCGGGTATTGCTGATAGACACCGACCATGCTCCCGGCCGCAAACGGGCGCGGGTCGATCACGACGGCCCCATGACGCTCGGCGACCAGGGTCCCGGCCCCGGTGTCCAAGCCTCCGTGCGTGACCGTCGGGCCATCCTCCACCACGATCGCCCGATGACCGCGCAGACGTTCCGCGTCGGGAGCGATGAGCTTGAGACCCCCGAGAATCGTCGTCGCCTTCGGGTTGACCCGGGCCGCGTTCGCTTGGATGGTCCGAACCCCCTCGGGAGGCGCCGAGTCGGTCTTGCTGATCACGATCACGTCCGCCATTCGGAAGTTCGCCTCCCCGGGGTAATAGGCCAGCTCGTGGCCGGCCCGATACGGGTCGGCGACGACGAACTGGAGGTTCGGCGCGTAGAATGGCAGGTCGTTGTTTCCTCCGTCCCAGAGAACGATGTCCGCTTCGGACTCCGCGCGGCGGAGGATGGGCTCGTAATCGACGCCCGCGAAGACCACCGCGCCGTCCCGGATGTGGGGCTCGTACTCCTCCCGTTCCTCGATCGTGCAGCGGGCCACATCGAGGTCCTCCATCCGGGCGAATCGCTGGACGGCCTGAGCCATGAGGTCCCCGTACGGCATCGGGTGACGGACGATCGCGACCCGCTTGCCGTGGTCGCGGAAATACCGCGAGATGAACCGGGTGAGCGGGCTTTTCCCGGCTCCCGTGCGCACCGCGCAAATGCTGACCACGGGCTTCGAGGAAGGCAGCATGGTCGCCTTCGGACCGGCGAGCATGAAGCTCGCGCCCGCGGCGAGAGCGATGGCCGCCTTGTGCATGACCTCCGTGTTCGGCAGGTCGGAGTACGATAGGAGGACCAGGTCGACCGATTCGTTACGGACGAGGTCGGCCAGCTCGCTCTCGGGAACGATGGGAATCCCCGTGGGGTATCCCGGGCCGGCGAGACCCGCGGGGTATACCCGGCCGGCAATGTTGGGAATCTGCGCGGCCGTGAACGCGACCACGTGAACATCCGATCGACCGCGGTAGAGAACGTTGAAGTTGTGGAAATCCCGACCGGCGGCGCCCACGATGACGATCTTCTGAGAGGTCATGGGCGTACGACCGACCGGGGTTAGATAAGCCGTTGGTCGAGCCCGGCTCACATGAGTTAATCGCCGGCTTCAGGGCCCGGCTCGCCGTTCGGGGGAACCGAGGAACCCCGGAGGATCGACGGCACGAGCGCGACCAACAAAAGGCCCGCCGAGATCACAAAGATCAGGTGGATCGCCGAGAGGAAGCCCGCACCTTCGGTGAACGGAGTCGAGGGGGTCGAACCGCCCAGGAAGATGGCCTGGATTGCGGACAGGGGGAGGACCGTGCTCATGATGACGAGCGTGATGCCCAAGCTGATCGTCGAGCCCGTATTCAGCAGAGTAGCGCCGATCGCCGAAGCCACCCCTCGACGTTCCGGTCGGACGGCGGTCATCATCGCGGCCCGATTCGGGGAGGCAAAGAGCCCCATGCCCGCCCCCACGAGTACCAGGGCTGGGGCGAGGGCGAAGAACGAGTCGTCCGGCCCGATGGTCGCGAGCCAGAGGAACCCGGCGGCGGACACCACGAGACCCGTCACGAGGAAGGGACGGGGGCCATACCGGTCCGAAAGCCATCCGCTGATCGGTCCTAAAACCGCTAACGACGCCGAGGTCGGAATGAGGAAGAGCCCCGCGGTGAGCGGGCTCAAGTAACGAGGCGGTCCTTGCAGGTAGAACACCAGAATGAACGTGAACGCCCCCCGGGAAAGGGCGTTTAGGAACATCGAGAGCCCGGAGGCCGCGAACTCTCGGTTGCGGAAGAGGGAGAGGTCGAGCATCGGAAAACGTTCATACCGCTCCGTCCAGAGGAAGACGATCAGAAGGGCGAGGCCCGCGATGACGCTCGCGACCGCGACCGTTGCCGACACCTGCCCGAGCGCGCCGAGGGTAACCCCCAGGAGGAGGATCAGAAGCCCCGCCGCGAACAGGATGTTCCCCACCCAATCGATATGGGGCTTCGATTCGGGCTTGGCGATTTCATGAAGGTCGACGTAGGCTCTCAACGTGGCAATGAGCCCGATCGGCACGTTCACGAAGAAGATCCATCGCCAGCCAATCGTGGAGGTGATGATTCCGCCCAGGACGAGGCCCGACACGGCGCCCACGACGATCGAGACCTGGTTCACCCCGAGGGCCCGCCCGCGCTCGTTCGGCGGGAAGGCGTCGGTGATGATCGCGGCCGAATTCGAGAAAAGGAATCCCGCGCCGACCGCCTGCACGAGGCGGAAGACCACGAGCTCGAGGCCGGTGCCGGAGAACCCGCACAGGAGAGAACCTCCGGTGAAGACGGCGAAGCCGAGGACGTAGAGACGCACTCGGCCGAACATGTCGGAAAGACGGCCGAAGTTGACCAGAACCACCGCGGTGAGCAGGGAGTAGCCGATGAGGATCCAGAGAAGGAGGCTCGCGTTCGTCCCCGGGAGCTCCCGACCGATCGTCGGGAGCGAGATGAGGACGATGTTCGTGTCGATCGCGGACATGAGCGTCGCGACCGTGGTATTCGATAGGACGAGCCATTTGTACTGCATCGTTACCCACCCTCCGCGACGCTCCCGATGCCCCCGACTCGGTCGAGCAATTCGGGGTCGTCCAACGTTACGGACCTCGCAGAACGGACGGCGCTCGGTGAGCGAACAAGCCCAACCGGTAGGTCAACCGAGCGCGTTCGAGGGCGACTGGTAGCCGGCGATCTCCGAGCTCAACTTGTCAATATACTGACGGAAGCTCGCCAGGATGTTCTTCGTCGTGATGATTCCGAGAACCTGGTCGCCGGAGCGTACCACCATACGGCGGATTCCGAGCTTGACCATGGTCGTGACGACTTCGTCGGTCGGAGTATCCGGTGAACACGATTGAGGATTCGGAGAGGACAGCTGCTTCACGAGCAGCCGGGACGGGTCCGCGCCCGCGGCGACGATCTTCTCCAAGAAATCCCATTCGGTCACGATGCCCGCGACGGTCTTCGGGCCCCCGTGGGTCACAATCGCGTAGCCCTTTCGTTGCGCGACCATCGCCCGCGCGCAGGTCAGCGCATCGGTCTCTTCGTCCACCGTCAAGATGGCCGCGTCCATGATGTTCTTGGCCAGGAGCACCATGACCCGGCCAACATCGCGAAGGTTATGAGAATGTGGCCGCGTCCTGCACCGTCCTCGGGTAGGACGCGCCCTAAAATCGGTGGTCGGTGAGCAATGGATTCTGCGGACCACCCCCGGCCTCCGATTCCCGAGCTGGATGTCACCTTACTTTCCGGGTTCTCCTTTGCCTGTCTTCCGGGGTGCGGCCTGTGTTGTTTCACTTCCCCGCGCCTCGACCGCGACGATGAGCCGCGCATTCGCGCCGCGGCCCCGGACGTGTCGGTCGTCTTCCTCGAGGGGGAACGACGCTTGGCCGCTCGGCCGGACGGCGGGGCGTGCCAGTTCCTGAACGACCTCCGCTGCGGGGTGCACGATGCCCGCCCGGCCCCGTGCCGGGAGTTCCCGATCTCGGTTCATGCCGGGAGCCGGCTCCAGGCCACCGTGGTGCTGTCGTGCCCGGGTCTCTCCCTCGAACCACTCCGGTCCTTCGCGGCAACCCATCCACCGTTGCGCGCCTCGGGCCTGGATGCGGAGCTCGCTTCCGTGCGTCGTCGGGTCACGCCCGCGCTTGCGCGGACTCTCACCGAAGCCGAACGACGACGGCGACGAATTGTGCGAGAGCTCGAGACGCAGGGTCGGTGGGTCGAAGAAGACGAGGTCCGACGACAACTCGACGGTAGCCGCCTGATCCCGCGGGTCGAGGAGTACTCCCCCGACGTACTCCCTGAGGCGGACGAAGGCCTCGAGCTCCTTCCCATGTACTACGACGGGCGCGCGGGACCGGTCGCTCTCGCACAGGGCCTCGGCGGTTGGGAGGTGCTCGAGCTCTCTGCAATGGGAGGCGCGAACCCGGTCGGGCTCGCGGTCCCTCCCGACCGCCCGCCGGCCCTCGACCGAAACGCGGAGGGGCTGCTGTCGGGGTACCTCCATTACTGGCTAGCCCGGGACAGTTTCCTCGGGGCCGTCCACTTGGAGATGCTGTCGAGCGGTGAGGGAACGGTAGTCGACGCGGCGCTCGACAACCTGCACTCGATCGGATCCACCGTGCTCGCCCGAGGCGCGATCCGTGCGAAGCTGCGAGGTGAGGACGGGGATCGCCTTTCCATCGCCGACGTCGAGCTCGGGATTCGCAGCACCGACCAGGATTGGCTCGACCGACCGACCTGGGGGAGCCGGCTCTAGGGGGCCGGGAACCGTTCGCCGAGCTTGGCCTCAAGTTGCCCGATAAGGCTCCTCTCGTCGTCGACCGTCCAGGGGGACGGGTCGAGCGCGGGCGAATCCATCCAGGTCTTCGGGGCGTCGGTTCCGAAGGTGGCGACGAATTCTTTCTGCCAGGCGGTCGGAAGGGGGGAACGATCCGCCGGGACCGGAACGCCGGCCAGAATCAGACCGGTGCGAGCCAGAACGCGGCTGACCGATTCGGGACGGTATCCGCCGCCTCCGGTCACCAAAAGACGACCTTCGGTCAACTCCTCGGCTAGTGCGAGAATCGTTCGATCGATCTCGGCGTAGGCGGTGGGGGAATACTGGAGGCGGGCGAGTTCGTCGCCGTAGTGGCCGTCGACCCCGTGTTGGAGCACGATGACGTTCGGCCGGAACCATCGCAGGAGCGTCGGCACGACCCGGCGAAAGACCGGAAGGAGCGCTTCGTCGCCGGCCCCCGGAGGGAGCGGGATGTTCGCTTTCAGACCGGCGCCGTCTTCCCGGCCCACCTCGTGCGGAAAGCCGGTGCCCGGGAACAGCGTCCGCCCGTCCTGATGGAAGTCGATGTCCAGGACCCGGCCGGATTCGTAGAAGCCGTACATCACGCCGTCCCCGTGGTGCGCATCGATGTCCACGTACGCGACGCGATGGCGGTGACGAAGACCGCGCGCCACCGCGATGGCGACGTCGTTGAAAATGCAGAATCCGCTCGCGCGACCGGGATGCGCATGGTGGAGGCCGCCCCCCGGATGGAACGCGGGGCGTCGATGCTCGATCGTGAAGTCGAGAGCATCCACGGCTCCTTGGACGAGTCTCGCCGCGGCCTCGTAGCACCCGCCAAAGGACGGCGTGTCGCCGGCATCGAGCAGGACCTCCTTCTCGAGACCGCTCGCGTTCTGGACGAAATCTACGTAGTCGGCCCGATGGAACGACTCCAGGGTCGGACGGCTCGCCACTTCGACCGAACGGGACCAACCGAGGGAACCGGGTTGTGCCGTCGCCACGGTCGACTGCAGCAGCCGGGCCGCGAGTCCACGGCTTCGCTCGGAGAACGGGTGGAACGGGCCGAAATCGTACTCGAGGAATCGGTCCGACCAGACGGCGTGGGCCCGCGCGGTCGTCACGGGTCACTCCCGCCGGGTCGGATCAAAAATATCCCCGGTCGGTCGAGGGAGGGAGCGCGGGTCTGGGCAGCACTCCGTTGGGGAGATTCGGGACGGTCGCGGAACGACATTCGTGCCCCGAGAGGCGGGGTCGCGAAATAAGCCATCGGAGGCCAAGCCCCGCGCAGCCGCCATCATTATGAGTGCCGCGGAGTCGGCGTGGGAGAGGCATTCGATGGGGATCGAGGATGAGGTTTCTCCCAACGCGGTGAAGGTCTACAAGACGATGAAGGACCTCGCGTGGCTTTCCGAGGAGAAGATGGGGACGGCCGAGCGGGTCACCCAAGGCGCGAAGCTCCCGAAGACGATGGTCATGAACGCCCTGCAGGAGCTCCAGTCGAAGGGCTGGGCCCGACGAAAGGTCCGCGAGAAGGCGGCGGGCTACTATCTCGTGAAATAGCCCGGTTACGGCGTCTCGCGCGGGGCGCCCGCTCGACCCCAGACCTTCTCCACGAGACGGCTGGTCGAACGCAATGTCACTTCGGTGACGGTGCTCACTCGGGCGACCTGAGCTCGAGAGCGGTGCTCCCCGTTCTGCTCCGCGGCGAGGTAGATCAGCGCCGCCACGAGCCCGTGGGGGCTGAGGCCGGAGAGCTCGGGGTCTTCTCGGGCCTGGTCGAGCATCGTCTCGACCGTGGAGCGGACCCGGGGCGACAGCGCGAGCTCCTGGGCGTAGCGAGTGAGGAACGCCTTGGTCCCGACTCCCGGAATGGGAAGCCCCGCCCCTCGCTGAACCACTTTGAACGTCCGCCCGACGTCGGAGCGACGGGTACCGACCGCCTGAGCGACCTCGCCGAGGGTTCGCGGAATCGAGTAGCGTCGGCACGCTGCGTACAGACAGGCCCCCACGCTGGCGGGCAAGCTTCGACCTCGGAACAACCCACGGACCTTGGCTTCTCGGTAAACGTGCTCGGCTTCCGCCAAGACGACCGAGGGCAACCCCATCGACTCTCCGGCCGCCTGTATCTCCCCCCGGGCGGCGCTTCGGTCGAGCGGACCGTCGACCGCCCTCGAGGTTTGCCGTTGCATCACCCGCTTGAGGTGCTGGAACTCGTAGCGGCGGTGCCAGTCGAGCCGCTTTCCCTGACCATCGCGAGCGAGGGAGAGCGTGGACCCGAGGGCCCGCTTGGTCCCTCCGGGGCGAACGAACGGTCCGATCCCTCGGCCGCTCCCCTCGGACCCGGTCGCCTCCGTGGGCGCGGGCGGGGTCGCGACGATCGGCGTGCCGTCGAACACGAGACCACACTCGGAGCAGTGAGTCTCCGCGAGAACCGGGTCGACGATCCGGTGAGCGCTGCCGCACAGGGGGCAGGCGGGCGGCGCCTCGTCCCGGGCAGGGACCCTTTCCCCGGCCTCTGTCACGGTATGACATGGAACCCCGGGTAGTATATACGCGTCTCAGCGGGGCCCGAGAAGAGCCCTCAGCCCCCGCAACTCTATGGGGAGGTCTCCCTTCCGACCGGACGTGCGGTCCGGTTTGGTCGTCATCGGTGTCGTTATCGCAGTGCTGGGTGCAGGGCTGGTCCTCACGCTGTTCATCCTCTCCGGCGGTCAGTCTGTCACGACGCAGTATCGCCCCCAAGACCCGAGCCTGTCTCCGGGCTTCTCCCAGAACTGGATCGTTCCGGGTCCGATCGGGGGGTCGGGGTCGATGTCGGTCTCCTGGACCAGCTCCTCTTCCGCCGGGGTAGCCCTCTGGCCCACGAGCACCTGCACCGCTCCCGGCGGATTCTGTCCGACCGGCGTGCCGCTCCTCAACTGGACCGCGGCCGAATTCGGCCAAGGGACCGTTTCCTCGGCCTCCGGGTCGGCCTATATCCTGATCGTGACCAACTCCGGAAACACCGACCTGAGATTCACCGGTCTGATCTCGGTGACGTACTCTCCGGGGTCCGCGGTGCCCGATTGGAGTTGGGGCCTCATCGCGGCCGGCGGGATCGTGCTCCTCACGATCGGCGGGGTCGCCCTCTTCCTCGGACTCTACCTTCCCACGGGGGTGTACCGCGACCCCGATGCCGGGCCCGTGGCCATCCGCCACCCGAGCCTGCCTCCCGACGATCCCGAGCTCGATTCCTCCGAAGAGCCGCCCTGAAATTCGGGCCGAGGAGGCGCGGCTATTGGCCCCAGAACGGTTGACTGGCCCGGTGGAGTCGGATTACTTCGTCCAGGATCGACTGCTCGGAGGGGGAAAGCGGCTGACCTCGGAGGGACCGCGCGGCGCTCTCCGTGAGCGCCACGAGGAGCAGGTCCCCTTCCTTCAGGTTTCGGCCGACCACGGCGCCGTCGATCGATGCGGCGACCTCGGCGTTCTCTTCGGCCTCGGAAACCGACTCGCCCTCTTTCTGGAGCGACTTCAGCACCCCGACCTCCGTGCCGTCCGGGTGCATGAGCCGAACGCCCGGACGCAAGGTTCCACCTCGGACCTTGATGCCGACGATCGCCGGCTTCGACGCCCGGAAGATGAACCCGGATAGGACTTCGAGCTTGGCGGGATGGACGTGCTCGAGTCGCCGCTGGACCTCGAGCTGGCGCTTGCGTTCGGTCCTCCATGCGTCGTATTCCTCGATAAGCCGGTACATCACGTCGGCGCGGAACACACGAACCGCGGCGGCCTCGCCTTCGGGGACCGCGTCGGGGAGAATCGGAACCGCGAAGGCAAGGACGGCGCGATGCGTGGGATCCTTCACGATGGCTATTCGCATGATCGTCGGTCGGCCCACGGGGCCGACGCCCGCCTCGTGGATTGGGATGCCGCGCTCCCGACATTCGAAGGCCAACGCCTCGAGACCCCCGAGCGTGTCGGCGTAGATCGCGACCCCGGTGAGGGCGACCTCCGCCACCGGTTGACTCTCCCGGGCCAACTCCTCTTGGACCCGAGCTTTCTCCTCCTCGCTTCGGACCACCTTGAGTAGACCCCCGGGCATTGCATCCTCGATCCCCGGGGCGGACAGGTAGACCCCCGCGGCGGCATGCACCTCCGAGAGGGAATCGAGGCGCACCTGCTTGGTCGCGCGACCTTCTTTGAGCGGCACCGGACGGTAAATCCCCCGGATGCGGGTCGCGAACGGTTCCTCGCGACCGGTCGCGACGATCTCGTCCCCGACCTTGAGCCGCCCCCGGTAGACGATCACGTTGCCGACTGGGCCCACCCCCTTTTGGTCGCTGCGCTCGAGGATCGTGGCCTCTCCCCCCTCGGTGATAAGCTCGAGTTCCTCCTCGAGGAACCGCTGGGAGAGGCCGACGACGAGCGCGATCAACTCCGGGACGCCCACACCGGATTTCGACGAGATCGGGACGATCCCCACGTTCCGCGTGAAGTCGCTCACCCGGTCGTAGCGCTCGGCGCTGAACCCGAGCCCGTCGAGCTCTTCGGCGACAGAGTAGACCCGCTGGTCGAGGAGCTTGAGGTATTCGGGTCCCGAACGGCGGATCTGCTCGAGGAGCGGTACCGGACCCTGGGGTTTACGCCAGCCCCCCAGCAGGTCGATCTTGGTGAGAGCGATCGTGAAGGGGGTCTTTTCCCGGCGGAGGATCTGGGCGGATTCGCGGGTCTGGGGCATGACCCCTTCCCGGGCATCGATCACCAGGATGGCGAGGTCCGCGAGCGCACCGCCTCGCCGTCGCAGGGTTTCGAAGGAGCGGTGACCGGGGGTGTCCACGAAAAGAAGCCCGGGGACTCGGAGTTGGTCGGTCCGAAGGATCCCCTCGCAGAGTCGCCGGACCGTCGAACCCGGGACCTCGATCGCGCCGATGTGCTGCGTGATCCCGCCGGGTTCCTTGGCGGCCCGGACGCTTCCCGAGATCCGGTCGAGCAGCGTTGTCTTCCCGTGGTCGACGTGCCCGAGCAGCGAGACGATCGGCTCTCTCAGCTCGCCCACGAGGGCGCGGACCGCCCTTGGGACCTTAGCGTTTCGCGCCCAGCGCGGCTCGAAGCGCCGGGGCGGCGTCCTCGGGGGAGACGGAGTTCACGTGGAAACCGGACGCTAGGTCGAATCCGTCCGGGCGCACGAGACGGGGATACAGGTCGAGATGCCAATGATACTGGTCGTAGGTCTTCTCGCCCGGAACGGGCGACCGCACGACGAAGTTGTACGATGCGCCGGGGACGACCGTGAGGAGGGCCCGGAGGAGGTTCGGAAGCATTTCGGAAAGGACCTCGACCTCCCGGTCGGTCGCCTCCGCGAACGAGGGGGCGTGACGGGCCGGAAGGAAGCGGACCTCGTACGGGAAGGCCGAGGCGTACGGGGCGAAGGCGACGAACCCTCCCGAGTCGAACAGCACGCGCGCGCCATCACGGGCTTCCGCGCGCCCTATCTCCTCGAACGCGCAGTCGCCGCCCGACCGTCGTCGGTATCGTTCGGCTCCTTCCATCTCTTCCCGAAGGGACGGAGAGAGTCCCGGCGTCGCGACCAGTTGAGAGTGAGGGTGCCAGAGCGACCCTCCGGAATCCGGACCGGCGTTCTCGAACAAGTGGACCGAGCCTACCCGAGCGCGTCGCGAGAGGTCTCGCACGCGCTCCCGGCACATTCGGATCACGCGGAGAACCTGCTCGGGAGGAAGGAACGGCAGGAGCGGAGCGTGGGTCGGACTTTCGATGACGACCTCATGATAGCCGAATCCGGGATGACCCTCGAACACGGTTCCTCGGCCCGGAGGCTCCGTTTCGGGCGCGGGGGCCACGACGGTGGGGAACCTGTTCGGGATGGTCCGGACGTACCATCCGCGTTCGTTCGGTCGGCGGCCCGGGGGTCCCACCGCCGCGACCTCGGCAGGAGTCCACGATTCGTTGCCTTCGCAAAAAGGGCAATCGGCGGCAGCGGGGCTGGGGGGAGCCACCGGGGCATGTTCGTTGGGACGGGCCGCCCGGCTGGGGACGACGATCACGGTCCGCCCGGTGATCGGGTCGCTACGAAACTCGGTCATCGGCCTCTTCCCGAGTCAAGAGCCGGCCGCGGATGAGCCATCGCAAAGCCTGGAGGAGCGAGTTCCGAGAGGATTCCCGAGATGAGCGGCACGAGCAGCTCTGCGGGCTCGAGCCCCCCATGGGTCGCGATCATACGATGCGGTCGGGAGCGTGCGCCCGGTACCGAGTAGCTCACTCCGCCCGGACTGGGCAAAAGAAGGAGAAGGTCTCCGATCCGCTCGGAGAGCTCGGGGTGGAACGGAGGAGGTCCGAACAGTCCCGCCTCGACCGCCGCGGGCATGTCGAGGAGTCGACCCCCTCGGGGGAGTCGGGCTTCCAGAGTCTCGCGAAGAGCCGCGAGATGCCCCGGACGGGCCACGAAGTAGGCCGCACGACGGTCCCCCGACGGCGGCCGAGACAGATGGGAAAGCAATGTCGGCTCTCGGTCGACCGCCAACTGCCGGTCCGCGGCCAAGGGAACCTGGCCGTGGTCGCCCGTTACGATCACGTGCGTCCGATCGGCGAGATCCGGTTTCACGTGCCGCGCGACGAACGAGAGGATCGCGTCCGCCCGTTCGAGCTCGAGGTCGACGAGCTCGGGACGGGTGCCCCTCAGGTGCTGGACCACGTCGAGGTCATCCCGATAGGCGAGAACGAGGGAAGGAGGGTCGTCGCGAGAGAGGATCTCGACGAGAGAGAGCGCGAGGTCGCTGCCCGTGGAATAGGCCACGAACGTCGCGCCATCATAGATGAGTCGGGTGAACCCGGTGCCTTCGAACCTTTCTCGCGAGAGCGCCACGGCGGGGATTCCCCGACGGAAGATGCTCGGAACTCCCGAGACGGCCGAAGGGGACCAGTCGGGGCCGATGAGGGTCTCCGGCGCGGCCACCCCGACCGGCGACATTCGGAGAATCTCGACCACCGTACCGAATCGCGGAAGGTAGAGCCGGTGGCCGAGGACCCCGTGCTGGCCCGGAGCCGCCCCGGTGGAGAGGCTCGTGAGTGCGACGGTGGTCGTGGTCGGGAAGACCGAAGTGAGCGGCCGGGCCTGAGGGACCCACCGCGAGGCCACGCCCCCGGGAGTGCGCTCGGCGGACCCCAAGAGCGCCGTCCAACCGAGTCCATCGAGTAGAAGGACCACCACGGGCCCGGTCGGGCGCCCTCCCCCGAACGGGTCGAGGTCGCCGTCGAGGGGCGGCAGCGGAGGCGAGTCCCCCTCCCGTCCGGAGGAGAGGGCCGCCCAGAGCGACGAGGTCAGGTTTCCGAGCGATCGACCCCGGTAGGCCGGGATCGGCACCCCCACTCGCGGGTCCGGGACCATCAGTTCCTCTCCCTCGTAGCGGGAGGAGGCGTTCGGTGGAGGACCGGAGGGTTCCGTCACGACGAGCCACTCGACAGGCGCTCGAAGTCGGGCAACCGTACTTAACTCCCGCCCGAAACGAGCGGACGTCACCGGAACTCGTCGAGAACGACCTGTCGCTGGGTGCGGGGAACGAACCGCTCCGTGCGGACCGACACCGTGCGCACGGGTCGACGACGCGAGGATCGCTCGGTGTCCCAGAGCTCGCGCGCGAGTCGGACCGCGGACTCCGAGAGCGGCTGCGGGCCTTCGCGCGCCGCCCCGAGGGAGCGACTCCGTTGCGAACGGGAAAAGTCGGCCCACCGGAAGGCGACCCCGACGGTGCCGTACCGCAGGTTCTCCTGGTCGAGCGCGGCCGCGAGCTCGGCGGCGAGCGTTCGAACCGTTTCCTCGATCTCCTCCCAGCGGTCCACGTCGCGCGCGAAGGTGTGGTCCGTCGACCGGGACCGCGGTTCGTCCGAGCCCTCGGGTTCCTCGTGCGGGACCCCGCGGGCGAGCGCGATGAGGTCCCCGGCGAACGAACCGAGGGAACGAGCCAGTTCCGAGGGCTTGCGCGCGGCGAGGTCTCCGATCGTGACGATCCCCCGGCCGTGGAGGATCTCTTCCGTCTTCGGACCGACCCCGGGGATGGCGCGCACCGGGAGCGGGGCGAGGAACGCGGCCGTTTCCTCCGGTGTGACGAGGAGGATCCCGGCGGGTTTCGCCCGGTCCGTGGCGATCTTCGCGACCGTTCGAGAGGAGGCGACGCCGATCGACGCCGGTAGGCCGAGCTCCTTCAGGAGTTCCTGCTGGATCGTCGCGGCCGTACTCCGGGCCTGCTGCGCGTCCGCCCCCTCCACGATCACTGCCGCCTCGTCGATGCTGAATGGGATCACGACGGGAGAATGGCGACGCAACACGACCCGCACCTCCCGGGCGATGCGCTCGTACTTTGCGAAGTCGGGGGGGATCCAGACCGCTTCGGGACACAGACGGGCGGCCACGGCCGCCGGCATGGCGCTTCGGACCCCCGACGGCCTCGCTTCGTAGCTCGCCGAGAGAACGACCCCCCGGGTCGGTCCGTCGGCGGGAGGAGGCCCCACGATGACGGGACGCCCTCGCAACTCCGGACGGTCTCGAAGCTCGCACGAAACATAGTAGGCGTCCAGGTCGACGTAGAGCACCCACCGAGGCGAGGACCGGACGACCGGAGAAATTCCCGGGAGCGTCGCGAGCTCCGAAGGCGTTCGAGGATGGTCCGCCGGGGCCATGGAGGGATTTCCGGGGCTCCGAAGGCAGGGTCGTACTAAGAGACGCGCCGAGCCTTCGCGCCGGCCCGAGGAGATCTAGGGACCACCGAAGTCGACCGCTTTCGCATCGACCGTGAGCCCGTTCGGACCGATCGCGTAAGGCTGCACCGTCCGCACGTGGGCCGTCCTTCGCATCTTCAGTACGCGCAACGACAACCCCACCCGGTGCCCGTCCGCTCCCGTGCGGTACCCGAGCAGCAGGACGCCGTCCGCGACGTATTCGCTCAGCCCATCCCGGCTCACTTCGGGGTGCAGCGGGTCCGCCTCGGCCGTGAGCACGGTCGTCGCCCCCGATTCCCGGCAGGCCGCTGCGAGCGCAAAGAGCGTCGACCGCCGTCCGGACTCGTCATCGCTCAACATGTTGAGCAGCGAGACCGAATCGACGACGATGCGGCGGGCCCCGAGGGTCGTGAGTTCCTTCCCGAGCTCCCCCTGGATGCGGTGCAGGCTCTGCCGGGTCTCCTTCGGGTCGATCCGCAGGATCTTCAGCATTCCCGAGCTCACCGCTGCGTCGACCGGCCAGTGGAACTGGCGGGCGCTCTCGAGGAGTGGGGGGACGTCTTCCTCGAGCGAGAGGAACACGCCTTTCTCGCCCGCGGCCGCTCCCGCGAGGAGGAACTGGAGGCCGAAGCAGGTCTTCCCGGTCCCGGGAAGCCCGGTGACAAGGACGACGTGGCCCGCCGGAAAACCGCCCCCGAGCATGTCGTCGAGTCCCGCGATCCCCGTCGGGACCCGGGCCCGGTTCTTCTCAGATGCGCTCATACTGCGTCGTCACCAATCCGCTCGCCGCGTTCACCCGTATCATGAACCGACCGTGGTACTCGACGGGAAGGCGAGAGAGGATCGGCATGAACTTGTCGATCAGCATCGCCCGTTGCCGGTGCGCCTGATTCGGGCTCGATACCCAACTGAAGTGCAGGACCCCGTCGACCGAGTCGATCACCGCCTGTTCCACCGCCGCGGGGGCCACTCCTTTCGAGAGGAGGAGGTAGACGACGCCGTCCCATTCTTTCGCCCGGCGACGAAGTCCCTTCAGGAGGGTCACGATATCCGACGGCTCCACACCGCGGCGGACGAGAAGGTCCGTGAGGGAGTCCACGATGACGAGATTCTTTCGTCCGTCCTGGTCGACCGCGTCCGCAAGAGCTCGAAGAGGACCCCCGTCGTCCGGTGCGGCGCTCACCGGTGCCCCCGAGAGGAGCGGACTGGAGAGCGAGGCCCACGCGGACGGAACGACTGTGTCCTGGAAGTACGAGGGGGAAAGGTCGTGGAAGTTGAGGTGACGGGCGAGCACCTCGGAGTAGGTCTCTTCGAAGGACGCGTTCAGCTCCGCGAGCACTTGTTCGCGCGAGCGACTCGTGCTGACGTAGACGACCCCCTGTGGGTAGACGAACGGTCCCTTCGCATTCCCGAGATAGAAGCGATGCAGCCGAGGGTCGTCATAGTGCAGCATCAGGTGGACCGCCGAGGTGAGCGCGAACTCCTGGTGGCCCGACCCCGCCTCTCCGAAGAGGAGCACGACCGCCCCCGAAGGGAGGCCGCCGGTCAGATAGTCGAAGTCCGGCACCCCGGTCGGAACCCGACTCATGCCCTCCGGGAATTCGGAAACGGCGCTGGGTCCCGGAGTGCGCAACGGGACGAGGAACGGTCGAGGACTCTCGGTAGGCATGGGGAACGGTATCGGCGGTCGAAGCCGAGCGCCGAGTATTAGTAGCCTCGCGTGGACCCGCTCCTTCGACGACTACTCGGCGCCCGTCTTGAGGAACTCTCGCAGCAGAACCGTCGCGTACGCTCCCTTCGGAAGGGCGAACCGGAACCGGATCCCCGTTCCCTCCACCGTCATGCCGAGCGGAGGTACCGGGAGGAGGGCGGGCCGCCAGGCTCCCCGACTCGCGATCTCGGGCGTCTCGGGGAGACGGAACATCGAACGGTCGACCCCTTCTTCGCGGAGCAGGTCTTCGAGGATCCTCCCCAGCGGACCTTCGACCATCGGGGTCTCGTAGCCGACCAACGGCCCCGCGAGCAGACCGCCTCCCCGATGAACGAGGTCCGCGCATTCCGAGAGATTGTCGTCGGCGACGGGGATCCCCTCCTGGCTTCGGACCGTCCCATCTCGGCCGAGCCGCAGCAGGCGGTCTCCCGGGACCGGTCGGTCGAGGGGGAGCCCCGCCGCATGTCGACGGCTCAGCCACCGGTTGAAGAGGAGCGCCTGGAACGCGTGGACGAACAGGAGGCGGAGCTCCCGGGTCAGGGCGCGGAAGACCCGGTCGGCGGGGTCGCCCCGGGCGAGGCGGTCCAAGAGGGACCGCTCGAATCGGTACTCGTTCGGGAACTCGCGAAGGGCGCGGACCGCGTCGTGGGTCTCGGCGTAGGTCTTCCGAGCCGAGTCTCCGACCCCGTCGGGGACTCCGAGGGGTCGAGCGGTGAGATAGGTCTCCACGGCGGCGGTCAGGTCGCCCCGCACCACCTGGCGACCCACGTCGTGGGTGACCGGTCTCACCTCCCCGAAGCGTTGGGGCCCAAAGAAGTTCGGCCAGAGCCCGGCCTTCCGCAGTTCCTGCTCGGTCGCCCGGAACGCGTCCAGGGCTTCCGGCAGCGGGAGGGCCAGCTCGTCCAGGCGGACCTCGAACGCGTTGCCAAAATGGTGGCCGAGCATGAGGCCGTCCCGGGCCCGGTACGCCTCGAGGACCGAGACCCGGGGGAGACCGAAGTCCCCCGAGGGAAGCGGGCCTCGATACGAGAGCAGCCGTTCCGCCACCGCTCGCCGGTCCTTTGTTCCCGCCCAATGGACGGAAGCGGACGGAAGGCCCAAGCGTCGGGCGATCGCTTGGCCGAGCTCGTGCTGCTCCCAGTCGCGACTCTGAACGCGGAGGATGGAGAACGGCCCCGCCGAATCCGGGACCGGGTAGTTCGAGATCTCGTTCACCCGGAAGTCGTCAGGCGAGCCCTTGGTGCGACCGCCGACCCCCGGAGTTTGGGTCGCGTAGAACTCCATGCCGAAGGTCCGGTCCCGCAAGGGGGGTCGGGGAAAGGTCTCCACCACCTCGCACCGACCGTCGCCGCCATTATTACGTCACGGCCGGATACTGCGTCGAGCGGTCGATGATTCGAGCGACGGCTCGGGTGCTGAAGAACATCATCGAGATCGAGGTCGGCTCCGAGACCTGGACCGGACGGCCGGTCGAGTCCCAGAACCCCGGACTCGGCCAGAAGATCGCCGCGCTCTTCTCGACCGAGTATTTCCTCGAGCGACCCGGTGCTCTGACCGATGGGAAGTCCCTCGTCACCTACCGTGCGAAGGCGGACGAGATCCGGATCCAGGTCGGGGAGGACCTCTGGAAGACGCGCTCGACGGTGTTCGGCCCGATGACGGTTCTCTACGCAGGAGTGGAGTACACGATCAACGAGCGGCTGACGGGACGCTTCGCGGTGCTCCGGGGAACCGACCCGGTCGGGGTCGGACGACTGGGATTCCGATCCTGCGTGATCGAAGAGTACCCTCCGGCGCTCGAGGTGTTCCTCGCCCACCTCGCCTTGGGCTACGTCGTCCGGACGCTCACCTGGGAGATGTTCGGATAGTAGGCCCGCGACGGACCGGAACCTAGCGACGCGGGGGCCTCGTCACGGCCCGGGCGCTGCTCACGAGATGACGATGATGGGCCGCTGCCGAGTGCGGGAGCTGGAACATGTGGTAGGGGATCGGAAGCAGGAGGGCGCCGCCCGCCGCCACTGTCACCGCCGCGATCGAGTAGGCGAAATGCACCCCGTACGAGGCATACATCCAGCCGCCGAGCAGGGTCCCGATCAGGCCTCCCGCCCCGGCGACCGCGTTGTAGAGGCCGAGCGCCCGACCGCGGGCCGACCGACCGACCAGCCGGACGAGGAAGAGGGTGCTCGCCGTGCTGACGAACGCCCAGGTAACGCCGAGCAGCGCATTGAGGAGCGTGAGCCAGGCCAGGAGCGCCGGCGATCCCAGCCCGAACAGGATGTAGATCGGGCCCCACAGGAACAAGAGCATCAATAGGACGCGTCCGCCGAGCGACTGGAGGAAGACCGTCTTCGGAGAATGGGTGTCGACCGCCTTCCCCGAGTGGAAGAACAGGGCCGTGGAGGCCGCGGACGCCCCGAGGTAGACGATGAAGACGCCCGCGTCGTTGAGCTGGGCGTTCTGCCAGAGGAACACGGGGAACGGTCCGTAGAAGATGTCGAACCCCACGCTCATCACCCCGAGGGCGGCGAGGAAGAGAAGCTCCCGACCCGGGAGGTGCTCGGATTTCGAACGGGTGAGGTCCACGATGCCGACGACCCGGGCCCGCACGCGACGGATCCGTTCGACGACCCCGCGGTTCAAGTTGATCAGCGTCGCGACCGACTTTCGTTCGACGCGGGTCGTCGGCTCCTCGATCCAGGCGAACGCGATCACCGCCGATACGAGGGCAAGCGCCCCCGAGACGAGGAGCAGGGCGGTCATCACCGAGATCGCGGGCTGCGAATAGCCGATCACGAACAGCCAGACGAACCCGAGCGCGAGCCCCGCGGTCGTGCCGATGCCCGAGATGAGTCCGAAGAGCCCGATGTCCGTGGGCCACCATCGCTTGTGGCGGGTCTCGAGGAGGAGCATCGTGCCGATCGGCGCGCTCGCGGCGGAGGCGAGGCCCTCGACCACGTTGAGCCAGAAGAACGTCAGCAGGTTGCTGGCGAGCGCGATGAAGATGATGCTGACGCCGGTCGCGAGGAACGAGCCGACCAGGAAGTACTTCCGGTGCGCGACCCGATCGGAAAGGTTCCCCCAAAGGATCGTGAACGGCACCTGGCTCATCGCGCTCGCCGCGATGATGATCGTGACAACGAACGCGCTCGCGCCGAAGTGTTGTAGGGCGAGCAGCGGGATGAGGGGCGTCGCGATCCCGTCCGAGACCGCGAGGGGAAGATAGGCCAGGAACCAGAGGTCACTGGTGGACGGTCGGAGTATCGGGCGGGCCTTGATGTCCATCGACGTGTGGCGTGCCCCCCGGTAAGCAGTTCGATTCGGGGTTTGGGGGGATAAAGAATCGGTTCTTCACGCATCGATGTGCGCCGACTCCCCGGCCCCGGGGGCCGGCCGGAGTCCTCCCGCGCCTATCCGGGCGGGACTTCGAGACGCTCCAAGAGCTCCTTGTGCTCGTCCTCGGAGATCCATTCGACTCGGAGGTACTCCCGGAGGAATTCGTCGGAGACGCCCAGCATCCGTCCTTCCTCAACGACGAACCGATAGGCCTCGACCTCCGTCCAACGCTTGACGTAGCTTACCCCGGGCGCCCAGAGGTTCGCGCCTCCGTGGCGTTGGATGACGTGGCAGAGTTCGTGGAAGATGTCCAGGTAGAGCACGATCGGAGGGCTCTCCGCGAGGTGCCCTTTTCCGACGACGATACAATCGGATCCGGGCGAGAGCACCGGTCGCCATTCTCGCCGAGCACCGGGAGGCATGTCCCACGGAGCGACGTACATCCAGAGGTCCTGGTCGACCACCTGAACGCAGGTTTCATCGAACAACTTCGCCCGGGCGACTGCATCGGGTTGGAGGCGGAGAGCGGCGGGAAGTTGGTCCAATCCGGGAAAGGCCGCGAGCAGCGGATGGCGGCCCGCCGGCAGGTCGCGTGAGACTCGAAAGCCCTTCGGAGGCTGCGATTCGGTACGCGATTTACCGTGGGACGAAGCCATGCTGTCGAGGGACACCCTCGCGTGAATACAAGAATCCATCGCGCGGAGATGGCGGAATCGCTTTTTCCGTGGGAGACCTCGCGGTCTCGTGCGAGAATCAACGATCGACTTCGCCCGGGTGAGGGGACTCGCGGTCGGTCATGCGGAGACTCCCGACGCATCGAGCGGTGTCACCGCGGTCCTTTTCGATTCGGCCGCCCCCACCGTGGTCGAGGTCCGTGGGGGAGCGTCGGCCACCTACGATACGGCCTCGCTCTCGCTCGACTCGACGTTCGGGCGACGATGGGCTCTCTTCTTTGCCGGCGGGAGCCTTTACGGCCTGGATGCGGCTCGCGGGGTCCGTCTCCGTGTCCTCGAGCGAGGCGGGGGCCACCGTGCGTTTCGCAATCCGAACCTCGTCGCGCCGGTCTCGGGAGCCGCCCTCTTCGACCTGCCGAGGGTGCCCGGCCCGATCCCGGATTACCTTCCGCTCGGCTACGAGGCGGCCGCGCGCGCGAGCCGGGACGAGGTGCCGGTGGGGCGTGTCGGAGCGGGCGCGGGGGCGACCGTGGGAAAGTACCTGGGTCGGGACCGTGCGATGCACGGCGGCATCGGGGCCGCCGCGGTCCGAATCGGCCCGCGCGGGACCGTCGGGGTCCTTCTTGCCGTGAACGCCGTGGGGGCGCTCCGCGACCCGAGCACCGGGCACTGGGTCGCCGGAGCCCGCGACAATCGGGGCCGGGTGACGCCGCCTCGGTCCAGCACCTCTCCGGGCTCCACTACGGGCACCACGCTCGGTCTGGTCGCCACCGACCTCGAGGTCGACCGACCGACGCTCGCGCGGGTCGTGGCGATGGCCCACGTCGGGCTCGCCTCTGCGATCACCCCGTTTCATAGCGCGACGGACGGGGACGTCCTCTTCGGCGCGTCGACCGGATCGGCCGGACCGGCTCCCCGGGAAGATCGTCCCGGAGGTACGGCCGACCGACTGGGGGTCCTCGCGGGCGAGCTCGCCGTTCGGGCCGCGCTCGGGGCGGTTCGGGCCGCTAACGCGGAACCCTAGCCGACCTGGGCCCGACGCAACGACGCGCCGCGAAGCCCTCGGATCAGGTCCGCCTTGGTGACGATCCCTTGAAGCTCTCCTCGGCGGGCGACGAGAATGGCCGGATACCGTCCCAACAACGGGGGCAGTAAGTCGCCGGGGAATCCTTCATCGAGCACCGGATACGCGCGCTCGAGAACGTCACGGACCCGGACGCGGTGCGCGGTCGGCTGCGCCAGCGCTCGAAGCAGGGCCGACTCGGACAACGACCCGACCACGCGCCCGTCATCCACCACCGGCAGCTGCGAGTACGCCCCGCTCTCCATCCGCTGGGCCGCGGTCGCGAGGGTGGCGTTCGATTCGATCGTCACGAGCGGTCGGTGCATCAGCTCCCCGACCGTCAGTCGGGGCGCGGTCAGTCCTTCCTGGGTCTCGAGGTAGGTGAGGATCCGCTGGACGAGCTCGTAGGAAGGCCGGATCTGACCTCGTTCGATGCGCGATAGCGTCGCGTCGCTTCGTCCGATCGCTCGGGCGAGTTCCCCGAGCGGGATGCCGAGAGCGAGCCGGCGACGGCGGATCTCGGTAAGGGTGTCCACGGCAGGCGGACCGCCCGACCGGGTTAAGGCACTTTGGCGGGGCCGGCGGGCTTGGAAAAGGTTCGTCCCGAAAGGTAAAGGACCTCCGCGGACTATCTCATTCCCGGTCGCGATGGAATCTCCCCCTCGCCGGATTGCCTGGATCATTTCCCCGCCCGAGATCTGCTCGCTGTGCAAGGAGCCCCTCGGGGACCCGGCCGAGACCAGCTCCTGGAACGGGAACCCGGCCCACCGTGACTGTGTCCGGATCCACCTCCTCCAGCGGGACCCGGCCTTCCGGGAGTCCGGAGATGCCGAGGAGCCCGCGGAGGAGATGGGCGACCCCTTGGACGGAGTCCTTCCTCGGGACGACGACGAGACCGATTTCGATTAGGGCGCTTCCGGCCCGTTCCCGCACGCCATCAAGAGGCGATTTGTCGCTTCGAGGGCTTCGTAACCGATAAGAAGGGCTTTTCACGTGGTCGACCTGTCCCACCGTCTGGGTTTAGGTCAGTATATGCCGGAAGTGGTCATCACCTGCGACTGGACGATGATGAGCAACCACCACGGGAAGGAGTTCCTGGGCTTCGGGACCACCACCCCCGCCTACATCCTGCCCGAGAGTGTCTACAAGCGACTCTTCTTCCCCGAGATGCCGGTCGACGAGAACGGCTACCCGCTCCAGGCCCCGTACGGGATGCGGAAGATCGAGGCGTCCCTGATGGACGCCGGATTCGACGCTCGGATCGTCCACCCGAGCCACCTTGACAAGTACATGCCGGGGGAGGCCAAGGTCCTCCTGATCTCGGGCCACGATTACTTCGGGCTCAACCCTCCGAGCTCCACGTTCGGCGGCGTCATGAAGAAGGAGACGCTCAACTGTGTCAACTTCAAGCGGATGCTCTCGCAGCCCGCCGTGGTCGAGGCCCGGAAGCGGGGCCTCAAGATCATCGCCGGTGGCCCGTGTGCCTGGCAACTCTCGCCGGCGACCCGGATGAAGCTCCCCTGGATCCAGGATTTCGTCGACTCCTTCGGCGGCATCGACAGCGTGGTGGAGGGGGAGGCGGACATTTTTGTCAAGGACATCGTCGGAAAGGCGCTCCGGGACGAGTTCCTCCCGCCCCACGTGGTGCTCTCGGCGAAAGAGGCTCCTAAGGTCGAGCAGATCTCCTCCATCCGGTTCCCGAGCGTGAACGGCCTCGTCGAGATCGGCCGCGGCTGCTGCCGCGGTTGTTCGTTCTGCTCGGTCACGACCCGACCGACTCGGTGGTACCCCCTCTCGAAGATCGAGGAGGAACTCAAGGTCAACGCAAAGATCGGCATTCGCAAGGGACTCCTTCACTCGGACGACGTTTACTTCTACGGAAGCCCGAACATCATGCCGCACGAGGAGAAGCTGCTCCCGCTCCTCAAGCTCGCGAAGCAGCACTACGCCCAGGTCGGTTGGAGCCACGTTGCCATCGCCTCCCTCATGACCAAGCCGAAGCTCTTGTCGAAGTGCGCCGAGATCCTCATTGATGAGAAGCAGGACTGGTGGGGGGTCGAGGTCGGCGTCGAGACCGGGTCCCCGCGCATGATCACCGCCGCGATGCCGGGGAAGGTCGCTCCGTTCAAGGCGTCCCAGTGGCCCGAGCTCGTCGTTCAGGCTGCCGGCCTCATGAACGACAACCACGTCTTCCCGGCGTGCACTTTCATCGTCGGACTCCCCCAGGAAACGGAGGACGATGTCCAGCGAACGATCGACCTGATCGACGACCTCTGGGAGTTCAAGGCGATGCTCGTGCCGATGTTCTTCGTGCCGCTCGGCCACCTCAAGTCCCGGGACTGGTTCCGGCGGGACCGCTTGAGCCCTCTCCAGCAGGAACTCCTCAAGCGTGCCCTCACGCACGGACTTCGGCAGTCGAGGTCGATGCTCAACGACTTCTTCGATTGGGAGGGCAACCACACGAATCTCTACCGCGGCGCGTTCCGAGGATTCATCGAGTTCTTGGAGATGCTCGCCAAGATGCACGGGCTCACGAGCCAGCCGGCGCACCCGGGACGCGAGATTGTCGACCCGAACCGAACGCCCGACCGCCTGCCGGTTCCGACGATCCCCGTCCGAGAGTAAGACCTCGACTCACGCCTCGTCGTCGGGGAAGCCCTCGACGTCCACGGCGTCCGACCGCTGAAGGGGCCGCGGCCGGTACTGCGGCAGCGTATCGGTAGGACGAACGGCCGTGGGAGTCTCGAGCACCTGCAGACGGGTTTCCTCCCCGTTGCTGTCGTAGGCGCGCCAGGAACCCGGTCCGAACGGGGCGCCGAGGATGATGTGGCGGCGCCCCCAGTTCCGGAAGAGACGCACGTCCGCGTCCGACGGGTGGAGGGCTCCCGAGGGGTGCGAATGGACCGTTCCCACCACCGTGAGGTCCGCCGGGAGCATGTACAGCTGGAAGTTCGCATGGCGTCGCCCGGCGGTCGTTCCGGGGAGGAGGAGCAGCTCGCTGATGACTCCCGGCGGGTCCGCGCGCAACACGCCCCCGAACTCGTTCGGGTAGGCGGACCGACCGCTCGCGAGAGCGCTCGAGAGAGCCCTTCGCGTGATCGACCGGGGGGTCTCGCCGAGGCGAGCCGACCCGGGCGGTCGCTTACGGGCGGGGCGGAAGATCGGCACCCGAGGTCCCTCCCTCGGACCCTTCTTCGGTCCACGGCAGGATCCGCTTGCCGCGCAGGCGCTGGAAGAACCGGGACCCGAAGCGGACCAAGGTCGCGCGTCGGGGCGAACGGTACACCGTGAGCGCCGAGTCGGTCGGGAGCGGGTACTCGTCCTGACCGTCCGCGATCACAACGGCCCCCCGACCCGCTTCGATCGGGCGAAGGCGAACCGTGCGCAGCGGCTCGAGGACCACCGCGCGGGCCTCGACGCGAAACGGCGCGATCGACGTGAGAACGATGGCATCGAGTCCCGGATCCACGATCGGTCCGAGCGAGCTCAGCGAGTACGCGGTCGACCCGGTCGGGCTCGCGACGATCAGTCCGTCGGCGCGGATCTGCCCGGCGACGTGGCCGTCGAACGCGATCTCAAAGAGTCCCATCTTGCCCACCTGCGCCGAGTGCAGGACGAAATCGTTGGTCGTGTCCGGGACGGGTGTCGTGCCGACGAGCGCGGCCAGCTTCATCCGCTCCTCGAGGAAGTAGAACCCCTTCAGCAAGCGTTCGATCGCGCCCTCGAACTCGTTCGGCCGGTGCGCTTCGACCTCCGCGAGGACCCCGACCGTTCCCGCGTTGATCGGAAGCAGCGGAGCGTCCGAGCGGCGGAGGGCGTAGAGGAATGTACCGTCCCCCCCGATCGCGATGAGAACGTCCGGGTCGAGGTCCTCGAGAGGCCGGTGGACGAGCTCGGGAGCGACGCCCGCGGATTCGTCGCTCAGGATAACCTCGGCGCGGTCGCCGATGAGGACGACCGCTCGTCGGGCGAGCTCGATCGCCGCCGGTTTGCGGGGGTTCGCCACCAACCCGATCTTCAGAGGTATCCCTCCTCCGAGGCCCGCTCGCGGAGCCTCGGGTCGCCCCAGGCAAAAACGCTGGTCCGGCGTTCCACCCCGAGCGGGAACGAATCGATCGGCTCTCCTTTCGCATCGCTCATGCCCCCGCCCGCCTCGAGCAAGATCCGATACGCGGCCGCCACGTCCGTGGCCCGCAAGTTGCGGGTTTCGGGACTATTCTCGAAGAAGTAAGCGTCCGCGCTCCCCTGGGCGACCAGCAGCACCTCGAGCGACGCGCACCCCAGCGAGCGGATCCGCCGTGACTTCATCGCGAGGCGGCCGGCGCGTTCCGTCGCTGGCCGGCCGAGGTTCACAAAGAAGATCTCGCTGCGGGAGTTCCAGGTCCGAGTCCGGATCGGTCGCCCGTCGCGGAACGCTCCTTGGCCCCGGACGGCCCAGTAGGTCGTGCCGCGATGCAGGTCTCGGACGAGACCGATTTCGATGCCGGCGAGATCACGATGGCCGAGCGCGAGGGAGACCGTGGAGAACGGCAGGTTGCGGAGCGCGTTCGCGGTCCCGTCGATTGGGTCGACCACGAGCGTGCTTTGACCGCCTCGGGCCACGTGACCGATCTCCTCCGAGATTAGGTTCCAGTCCACCCCCTCGGCGTCGAGGACCTTGAGGATCTCCGTTTCGGCGAGTCGGTCGAGCTCTTCGGTCGGAGAGCCGTCCGCTCCCATCGCGACGACGTCGGCCCGGTGAGGGGACCCCTCCGCGTCCCGAACGACCTGCTGGACCGCGACACTGATCCGGTAGAGAACTTCGAGCTCGGCCCGGGCCGGTCCGGTCACGCCTCCCGCACCGAGGCGTCGTTAAAGATGCCTTCTCTCCCGGAAGGCGCACCGTACGTTAAGTGGGAGAACCGCTCGGCCCGCCGATGGACTTTCAATTCCTCGGCGGTGCGTCAGAGGTCGGTTCGCTCGGTCTGGTCGTCCGCGACCAGGGCCGAACGTTGCTCTTCGATTACGGACTGACGCCCACCGACCCGCCGACCTACCCGCGGCCGGCGCCGACGAACGTGGACCTCGCCTTCCTCTCCCACGCCCACCTGGACCACTCGGGGATGACCCCGCTACTGAGCCGGCTCCCCAAGGCCCGGCTGATCGCGACGCCCGTCACCATTGCCGTCGCCGACCTCCTCACGAAGGATGCGCTCAAGATCGCCCGGATCGAAGGCTACCTCGCTCCGTACACGCCCTCCGATATCCACGCTCTCCATGCACGTTTCACCGCGGTCGAACGCCACGGGGTATTCCGCCACCGGGGGATCGAGGTCGAGTTCACTCCGGCCGGGCACATTCCCGGAGCTTCCATGATCCTCTACCGCGGGGAGAAGGACGTCCTCTTCACGGGCGACCTCCAGACGATCCCAACGCACCTCGTTGGAGGGGCCGAACCGGTCGAGTGTGACGTCCTCGTGATGGAGTCGACCTACTCGGGTCGGGAGCACCCGGACCGGCGCGAGACCGAACGTCGATTCCGCGACAAGGTCGACGAGACGATCCAGCGGGGCGGAAAGGCGATCGTGCCCGCGTTCGCGGTCGGACGGGCCCAGGAAGTGCTGATGTCCCTCGCCTCGGCAGGGTTCGAAACGTATCTCGACGGGATGGCGCGCAAAGTGAACGAGATCTACGAGGCCGCCCCCGAGTACCTCGCGGACGCGCGGCGATTCCGTCGAGCGCTCGAGGGAGTTCACGTGGTCGAGCACCCGGGGGACCGGCGGAAGGCGCTTCGAGAGGCCGAGGTGATCGTCACGACCGGCGGGATGTTGGACGGCGGTCCGGTCCTCTACTACATCGGGGAATTGTACAAGGACGCCAACAGCTCGATCCTGCTCACCGGTTTCCAGGTCGAAGGGTCGAACGGACGCCAGCTCCTCGACGAAGGGACTCTCACGATCGACGATACCGTGATCCACCCGACCTGCGAGGTCATGAAGTTCGACTTCTCCGCCCACGCCGGGCACTCCGACCTCGTCCGCGTGGCGAAGGAATCGCGAGCGGAGACCGTCGTCTTGATGCACGGGGACCAGCGCGAGGCCCTTCGGGACGCCCTCGAACCCACCTGCACCGTCATCCTTCCCGAGAACGGGAAGGCCTTCGGGGTCTGAGACCGGTCCCTCGTTACGGCAGGTCGACCTCGACCATGCCCGCGGCGACTCGCACCGGATAGCTCGAGACGGGCGCTACTCCTCCCTCCGGAGGCTCCACCCCGAAGGGATCCGCCACCACCGCTCCGGTGCCCACGTCAAAGACCGCGCCATGGACGGGGCAGGTCAACCGACGGCCGGCGAGCGACCCGTCGGCCAGCAAGCCTCCGAGGTGCGGGCAGACCGCGTCCACGGCGAAGATCAAGGGGCCGACTCGCGAGACGAGGACGTCGGTCGTCTCAATCATGACCTCGCGCATTGAGCCCGGCTTCACAGTGTCGGCGGCGATCCCCGTCGCCTTCCACGTCATGGCCCGCCGGAGGACGTCGTGCGTCCCGTCCTTCCTCGGTGGGCGGTGGCCCGACGCGATGGCCGTTCTTCGAACTCGGGCACCTCGGTAGTTTCCTCGGAGAGAGACTCCTGCATCGGAGGAAGGTCCCCTTGAGGGCGAACGAGCGTGCGGACCATGGACTCCAAGGTCGCAAGGCCCTCTCCCGTGGTCGCCGATACCTGGAGCCGGTCGGTCGCGCGCCGTACGAGGTCGCTTTTGGTCTCGACCGAGATGATGGGGAGGTTCGGGAACTCCTCCTTCCAGCGAGCGAGCAACTGTTCCTGCTCCTCGACCGAATACCCCGATTTCCCGGAAGGGTCTATCACGAAGAGGACCACGGTCGCCGCACCCCTCACGGCGGACCGGGCTTCGGATTCGGCAGGATTGGAACGCCCGGGTCGTCCCAGGACCCCGGGAGTGTCGAGCACCTGTAGCCGGTCGAACCCGAGGTCCGCATGGCCCACGGCGATCGACAGGGTTGTGAACGGATAGTCCGCGACCTTCGGATGGGCCGAAGAGAGGCGGGCCACGAGCGAGGACTTTCCGACGTTGGGGAAACCGGCGACGACGAGGGTCGGGGCGGCGGGGTCGAGGTGGGGCCGATCCTCGAGAAACCTTCCGATCTCTCGGAGACGGTCGATATCACCATCGACCTCCCGGACGAAGCTCGAAAGCCGACCGTAGAAGGCCCGTATCTGGTCGCCGAGCTCTTCGGAACCCGACGCGGCCTTGGTGGCCCGTTCGGCTGCCTGAGCGAGGCCCCGAATCCGTTCTTCCGCGCGTCGGATTCGGGTGAGGGATCGCTCGAGGGTGCCCGACCCGAACGTTTGGGACACCAGGGTGGCCTCGAAGGGCGTGGGAGGACTCTTCACGAAACGCCGGGTCTCGAGCCGGAGGTGTCGGACCACGGTCGCGGAACTTCGGACAATCTTGAGCTCGGCTCGGAGTCGGTCGCGAGCGGCTTTGGTATCCCCGCGCGGTGTGGCGAGGGACGCCCGATGGAAGGCGACGTCCAAAATGGCCACCGAGGGCGGGGGAGTAGCCGGCGCCCTCCGGTGTTTCCCTGCCCGAGCGTGGACTTGCGTCATGTCTCGGTCGCCGGGAGACGGCCCCCCCGAATACCTTTGCCCTTCTCGGGTCCGGTCGAGCTCGGCCCGGCCCATCGACTGTGCGCGCGCGGGGACGCGAAGCGATTTATGGCTACCACCGCTCTCACGCGCCCGGTGAGCCTCCGTGGCACGTTGGATTCCGGACGAATCGGGTGAGGAGGCCGCGCTCCTCGAGGGACTGGGCATCAGTTCGACGGACGCGCTGTTCACGGACGTTCCCAAACGCGCCCGGATCGGACGCATGGGCGTGGGCGCCGCTCGAGAGGAGCCGGACGTGGTCGCCGAAGTCGACCGGCTTCTCGAACGGAACCGGCCGCTTTCGCACTTCTCGAGCTTCATGGGGGGACGGCTCACGTCCCGCTATTCGCCCGCGGCGGTCGATTCGATCGTGTCCCGCAGCGAGTTCTACACCGCGTACACGCCGTACCAGGCCGAGGCGAGCCAGGGGATGCTTCGCACCCTGTTCGAGTTCCAGAGCCTCTGGGTCGAAATGACCGGGCTCGATGTCGCGAACGCCTCCCTCTACGACGGCGCGACCGCGGCGGGAGAGGCGCTCCTGTTCTGCCGAAGGTTGCACGAGGGCGCGCGCTTCCTCGTCCCGGCGAGCCTTCCGTGGGAAGAACGCAGTGTCCTCGAGAATTACGCGAGCGGACCCGGGCTCCGGGTGGAAGAGATTCCCTACGACGACCGCACCGGCCGCCTCGACCTTGACTTCGTCCGGACCGCTGTCGCGAAGAAAGACGTCTTCGGACTGCTGGCCGATGTACCGAACGGTTTCGGGCACGTCGACGAAGGCGGGTCCGAACTCAAATCGATTCTCGGAGACGTGCCGCTCGTGATCGCGGCCGACCCGCTGTCGCTGTCGGTCCTCGAGGCGCCGGGGAACTACGGGGCGGACGTCGTGGTCGGGGAGGGCCAGGGGTTCGGGATCGCTCCTTCGTTCGGAGGACCCCTCCTCGGATTGTTCGCGTGCCGCAAGGAGCACGTGCGCTCGGCCCCGGGAAGGATCGTCGGCGCGACGCTCGACACGGAGGGGCGACGCGCATTCGCCCTCACTCTCGTCACCCGCGAGCAGCACATCCGTCGATCGCGGGCCACCTCGAACATCTGCACCAACGAATCGCTCATGGCCCTCGCGTTCGTGGTGTACGCGACCGTGGTCGGACCGCGTGGTCTCGCCCGGCTCCAAGCTTCGCTCGCGGAAAAGGCGAGGACCCTGGCGAGCGGCCTCGGTGCGATCGAGGGCCTCAAGGCCCCCCGGTTCGATGCTCCGTATCTCGGGGATTTCACGGTCGAGCTGGGCCGGGGCACCGCTGACGAGTTCCTCGACCGGTTGCGCCGCCGCAGGATCCTCGGCGGTCATCCTCTTCACGACCCGAGGCCGGCATCCGCCCGGGGGCCCGAGCGGATCCTCGTAGGCCTCGGCGAGACGACGAGCGAGAAGGACATTCAGAAGTACGTGAAGGCGGCCCGCGCGGCGATCGAGGCGGTCGGGAGGTCCGCATGACGTTCCGTCAGGCCCGATGGGACGAACCGTCGGTCTGGGACCTTGCGCCGCCGCGGAACGCGGAGGCCCCGCCCCAGATCTCGGGGATCCCGGAAAAGCTCCGTCGCAAGAACGCGGTCCGGTGGCCCGAGCTCTCGGAGCTCGAGGTGGTCCGGCATTACACTCGGCTTTCCCAGATGAACTTCGGGATCGACACGGCACCGTACCCGCTCGGTTCGTGCACGATGAAGTACAACCCGAAGGTCTCGGAGCTCCTCGCTCGGCGCAAGGGCGCCGCCGAGGTCCACCCGTACCAACCCGAAGCGACGGTCCAGGGTTCCCTTGAGGTGTTTTGGCGTCTCGAGCGAATCCTTTCGCGCGTCACCGGGCTCCCCGAGGTCTCGCTGCAACCGGCGGCGGGCGCCCACGGGGAGTACGCGGCGATGTTGATGGTCCGGGCGTACTTCCGCGACCTCGGCGAACTCGCCGAACGCACTGAGGTGCTCCTACCCGACACGGCCCACGGTACCAACCCGGCCTCCGCGGCGATGGCGGGATTCACCACTCGGGAGATCCCTTCCAAGGAGGGATGCGTCGACGTCGAGGAACTCGGCCGCGCTGTATCCAAGAAGACCGCCTGCTTCATGCTCACGAACCCGAACACCGCGGGGCTGTTCGAGAGTGAAATCCTCGAGATCGCCGAAACCGTCCACGCTGCCGGGGCGATGCTCTACTACGATGGGGCGAATCTCAATGCGATTCTCGGGGTCACCCATCCGGGCCGGATGGGTTTCGACGTCGCCCACCTGAACCTCCACAAGACGTTCGCCACTCCGCATGGCGGGGGCGGGCCGGGGGCGGGGGTCCTCGCCGCGAACGACAAGCTCGGCCCGTATCTGCCCGTCCCTCGGATCGTCAAGGAAGGACGGAGATTCCGGCTCGACTACGACCGACCGAAATCGATCGGCAAGATCAAGACCGCCTACGGGAACTTCGGGCTCGACCTGCGGGCCTACGCCTTCATTCTCTCGCACGGGGAGGAGGGATTGAAGCACATCTCTCGCCGGGCGGTCCTCAACTCGAACTACGTCGCTTCCCGGCTCGGGAAGCTTCTCCCCCGTCCATTCCGTCCGCTCGTCAAGCACGAGTTCGTCCTCTCCGGCGCTCCGCTCAAAGAGCGGGGCGTGCGTACCCTGGACCTCGCGAAGCGCCTCCTGGACGAGGGCGTTCACGCGCCGACCGTCTACTTCCCGTCGCTCGTCGACGAATCGCTCATGATCGAGCTCCCCGAGACCGAGAGCAAGCGCGAACTCGACGGGTACATCGCGGCGTTCGAGCGCGCCCTCGCGGACACGCCCGAGAACCTGCACGCGGCGCCTCGCTCGCTCTCGGTGACCCGGGTCGACGAGGTCCGAGCGGCTCGCGAACCGCTGCTCTCGTGGAAGGACCTGCGCGCCGCAGGCGAAAAAGCTGAAACCCCCTAACGGCTGGGTCGGCCGATGAAGACCCGCGTTCAGAACGTCTTCCGCCGGCTCGACCCGGCCCCCGACGCTCTCCTTCTTGCGAACGCCACCGAGCCGCACCTCGACCAGTCGTTCTTCTACCTGTTCGATGTGCCAGCCGGTCTCTTCGAGAAATCCGTGGCGATCGCCCATCCGGACGGCGAGCTCGACGTCCTGAGCCCGCCCCTCGAAGCGGAAACCGCCCTCCGCGCGGCGAAAGCGGACCCGCACGTTCGTGTCCAAGTCGTCGATCGGGACGAATCCGACCCGGTCATCAAAAAGACGCTCCAGGGCGTCGGCACGGTCGGGTTGAACTTCTCGGAGCTGACCCATGAATGGTTCGTCCGGCTCGAAAGGGTGCTTCCGGGATCCCGTTGGGTCGATGCTTCGGCGGCCATCCGCAACACCCGACTGATCAAGGAACCCGGGGAGATCGAAAAGCTCCGAAAGGCAGCGCAGATCGGGTCCGAGGTGGGTCGGGAGATCCCCTCGCTTCTCAAGACCGGCGTGACCGAGCTCGAGCTCGCCGCCGAAATGGAACACCGCATGAATCTCCGTGGAGCGAGCGGGCGGTCCTTCGCCACCATTGTGGCGTTTGGCGCTCACGGGGCGGAGCCGCACTACGAGCCCGCAGAGACTCGGCTGAAGCCCGGGCAATCGATCGTGTGCGACTACGGGGCGATCCACCGGCGCTATGTCAGCGACATCACCCGGTCGTTCCATTTCGGTCCGCTCGACGCCGAGATGAAGGCCGTCCACGAGACCGTCGAAGCCGCCCAGAACGCAGCGCTGGCGGTCATCCGACCCGGGGTCCCGGCCCGCGAGATCCATCTCGCCGCAGAAGCGGTGATCAATGCGTCCCCCTGGAAGGGACGGCTTACCCACGGCGTTGGACATTCGATCGGACTCGCGGTCCACGACGGTTGGGGCTACGGCCCCAAGGTCGCCGATCCCATCCGGGAAGGAATGGCGTTCACGGTCGAGCCGGGTATCTACCTCCCCGGAAAGGGCGGGGTTCGTATCGAAGACGACGTCGTGGTTACGAAGACGGGTTTCGAGTTCCTCTCGACCGCGCCCCGCTCGTATCTCGAGGTCCCGGCGTGAAGTTCGGAGTCCTCACGGGCGGAGGAGACTGCCCCGGCCTGAACCCGGCGATCCGTGCTGTGGTCCGTCGCGCGGCCAAGTTGGGGCACGAGACCGTCGGGTTCTTGGACGGCTGGAAGGGGGTTCGCGACGACCAGAGCCGAGCGCTCAGCGTCGCGGATGTCGCGGACATCCTCGGAAAGGGCGGCACGATCCTCGGGAGTTCGCGGACCAATCCGTTCGCCAAGGAGACGGATGCGACCCGGCTCCTCGAGACCTTGGCTCGACATCGGTTGGGCGCGCTCATCGCGATCGGAGGGGACGATACGCTCTCGGCCGCCCGCGAGCTTCACCGTCGAGGCGGACACGTCGTCGGGGTCCCGAAAACGATGGACAACGACGTCGCGGGCACCGACTGGACGTTCGGATTCCATTCGGCCTCGGCGGTGGCCGTGGACGCTCTCGAACGACTGCGCGACACCGCCGGCAGCCACCACCGCGCCATCGTCCTCGAGGTCATGGGTCGACACGCCGGGTGGGTGGCTCTCGCCACCGGTCTTGCGGGAGGAGCCGATGTCACGCTCGTTCCGGAAGAACCGTACGACGAGGAGGCGCTCCTGAAGCACGTCCGCGCTGCCATCCAAGCCCGCGGGTACGCGCTGGTCGTGGCCAGCGAGGGAATCGACCTCGGGCCGCGACGGGGCTCGGCCGGAGCGAAGGACGAGTTCGGGCACGAGCTACTCCGCGAGCGAGAGGTCGGTGTCGAACTCGCCCGGCGAATTCAAGCGGGGACCGGCGTCGAATCCCGGAGCGCCCAGATCGGACACATCCAACGGGGCGGCCCACCGGTGTTGTTCGACCGGATCCTCGCAACTCGTCTCGGAGCGTGCGCGGTCGACCTGGCAATCGCCGGTCGATTCGGAGAGGTCGCGGTGCTCCGCGGCCCGACGGTGACCGGGATCCCGCTCGACGAAGCGCTCGGCGCGCCGAAGACGGTCACTCCCGACTGGCTCGACCTCCTCCACACGTTCGACGCGTAGGGTCCATGGCGGTTCGAGCCCTCTGGTACCGCAACGGGACGCTCCATCTCATCGACCAGCGCGAGCTGCCCGGCCGGCTGGTGATCCGACACCTGCGTCGCGTACGCGAAGTGGCGGGCGCGATCCGTTCGATGGCCGTGCGCGGAGCCCCCGCGATCGGGGTCGCGGCCGCGTACGGGATGGTGCTCGCCCATCGCGAGGGGTCCTACTCCCCCCAACGCGCCGCGAAACTCCTTCGGGCCACCCGACCGACCGCCCATGACCTTTTTGTCGGGATCGAAACCGTCCGCTCCGCCTGGGCCTCGAAGGAGGACCCGCTCGCGGCGGCCGACCGATATCGAGAGGAGATCGTGGAGGAGTGCCACCGGATCGGTATCGCCGGCGCGCCGCTGCTCGCCCGCGCCCACAAGGTCCTGACCCACTGCAACGCCGGCGCCCTCGCGACCGTGGAATGGGGCACCGCCCTCGCCCCCATCCGGGTCGCTCGGGACCAGGGGGCCGACCTGTTCGTCTGGGTCGACGAAACGCGACCGTTGCTTCAAGGGTCACGCCTCACGGCCTGGGAGCTCGCCCGCGAGAAGATTCCCCACGCCATCATCGTCGACAATGCGGCGGGTCCGTACATGCGGGCGGGCGAGGTCGACGCCGTGATCGTGGGGGCGGACCGGATCGCTCGCAACGGGGATTTTGCGAACAAGATCGGCACGTACGAGAAGGCGGTCGTCGCCCGCGAGAACGGCATCCCGTTCTACGTCGCGGCGCCGTGGAGCACGTTCGACCCCGAACGGGCGAACGGAGCGACCATCCCGGTCGAGGAGAGAGCGGAAGAGGAGGTCCTCGAGCTCGCCGGACGTCGGATCGCGCCGCGGTCCAGTCGAGCCCGGAACCCGGCGTTCGATGTGACGCCCGCAAAGTACGTCACCGCGTTCGTCACCCCGCGCGGGGTCGTCCGTCCCTCGAGCCTCGCGAAAACCCTCGGGCGGCGCAGTTCCTCACGCGCCTAATCGGCGCGTCCCTACTCCCTCAGAGAGCGAACAGTGGTTGCCCGAGAAAGTGTTCCGTCCCGCGCAACATCGTGCCGATGTCCGCCGTGACGTCGACCCCGAGTTGATTCAGGAAAAGGACCAATCCCAAGACGCCCAGGATGGAGAGAGCCCAGCTCGTTACCGCGGTCATCGTTGTCCCCTCGTCGGCAAAGGAACAAATCCTGGCTCGCGCTACATAAACCGGAACTTCGACTCGCAGAGTAGGTCGACTCGAACCCGCGACTCTCCCCGGCCGAACGCGCGCGCGCACGCCCGCATGGGCCCGCGCGAAGTCCCAATCCGACGGAGATCTCTCGCGGGCCACCGGGGGTCGCTCCCGACCCGGAGGAGCGGAGCTCGGAGCAACGTTCATAGCGGGGAGCGGTTAGCGCCTCGGGGTTGCCCTGGTAGTCTAGTGGTCTAGGATGTAGGTCTGTCGAGCCTGCGACTCGGGTTCGAAGGAGCCGGGGGTCCGACACCCCCGGACCGGAACTCCCGACCAGGGCGCTCCCCGCCCCGGGCCGACCACGGGCCCGGGGCCATTCGCCCCACAACCCCCACCGCTTATCCTCGGTCACGGCGTCATGCTGGCGTGGCCGACGCCAAACCCCCCAAGGGAGGCCGAACGTCTCCCTACCTCTCGCACGCGGTCGGGGACGCCATCCGCGACCTCACGGAGAAGCGGCTCCTCGAGCTCGTCCGGTCCGAGCCGGTACCGAATCATCTCGCGATCATCATGGACGGCAACCGTCGGTTCGCCGCGGCCCAGGGGCTCGATGTGTCGAAAGGTCACGCGAAGGGTCGCGACACCGCGGAACTGTTGCTCGACTGGTGCCTCGAGGTTGGTGTCAACATCCTAACGATCTACGCGCTCTCCACCGAGAACTTTTCCCGGTCTCCGGAGGAGCTGGAAGCGTTGATGGATCTCTACGAAAAGGCGCTACGAGACATCGCCGTCGACGAGCGGGTGCACCGCCACGAGATCCGCGTTCGGATGATCGGGAACCGGCTGCTCCTCCCTCAGCGGGTGCAGGAAGCAATCGACGTAGCCGAGAAGGCCACGGCCAAATACACGCGCTACCGGTTCAATGTGGCACTCGCCTACGGGGGTCGCGACGAGATCGTGGAGGCGATCCGAACCTTGGCCCGCGAGGTCCGGGACGGTCGACTCACTCCCGAGCAGATCGACTCGGAAGCGGTCTCTCGCCACCTTTATACCGCCGACCTTCCCGACCCCGACCTCATCTTCCGTACGAGCGGAGAGGAACGGATCTCGAACTTCCTGCTCTGGCAGGCCGCCTACAGCGAGCTCTACTTCTCGGACGTTCTTTGGCCCGGGCTCACGAAGCTCGACTTTCTCCGAGCGATCCGTTCGTACCAGCTGCGGCGCCGTCGCTACGGAGAGTAACCCCCGGGACCTCGCGCGGGGGAAACCCGAGGGTCGCGAGAGCCCTCGGGATGAGGAAAAGCAGTCCCGCGGCCACCCAGAACACCGCCGTCCATAGGTAGGTCGCCTGGACGCCATATCCCTGGATGAGAAGGGCCCCGCCGATCTGTGCCGCAGGGATGATCGCGATGCTTCCGAGCGCGTCAATCCCGAAGTAGCGACCCTGCATCTCGGGGGGTACGAGGAGTTGGGCGGCTGTGAGCCAAGCCGTTCCCGCGAATCCTTGCAGAGCCCCGATCGCAAAGAGGCACACCGCCGCGGTCGGGACGGAAGGGAACAACGCAAGGACCACCGCCACCGCTCCGGCGGCCGACCCGTAGCCGATGGTCCACGCCCGTCCGGCCCAACGGACCGCTCGGAGCCGACTCACGAGCAACGAGCCGATCCCGGTGCCGGCCACCTCGAGCGCGAGCAGGAGGGCAAAGACCAGCGCAGACCCGTGGAGGAGCACGGTGACGAAGACCACGATGAAGGCCCCCACCAGGCCGGAACAGAAGTTGAAGAACGTGGCCGAAAGGGTCAGTTGGAGGAACCCTCGCGCCCTCCAAAGCCAACGGAACCCTTCGCGCACGTCGGCCAAATAACTCGGCTTCAGACGACCCGCCAGCGCGGGAACCGGTCGGACGGACATGCCCAGGAGGAGCATCGCCGACAGCGCAAATGTGGCGGCATTTGCGGCCACGCCCCAAACCGGTCCGAGACTCACGATCAGGACGCCACCGATCGCCACTCCGACGAACTGGAGCGCAGAGCGGCTCGAACGGACGAGACCGTTTGCGTCGGCGACGAGCGGGGCCTCGACCAAGGCCGGAATGATCGCCTGCTCGGCCGGGCTGAAGATCGTGGTGAACGCACCGATGACGAAGTAGGACCCGAGGACGGTAAGGAGGTCGAACCCGTGCAGGTCGAGAACCACCACGACAATCCCCATCGCGAGCGCCCGGGCGACATCCGCGCCGATCATCAGTCGACGACGGTCGTATCGGTCCACGAGTGTCCCTCCGAACACACTGAACAGGATCCCGGCGACCAACCAGGAGGTCCCGAGGAGTCCGACATCGAGCGGTGAACCGGTGTCCGCAAACACGATCCACACGAGGCACACCGAGGCGATGGACGACCCGGCGATCGACCCGAGACCCGCGAAGAATACGCGGGCGAAACTCCGGTTTGAAAGCAAGCGGGAGTATGCTCGGGGAGGCGGAGCCGGGTTCTCCATGGGCGGTTGGCGGTGAGGAGAGAGGGTCAGATAAGTACGCGACGTACTCGGGAAGAGCGCGACCCACCACTATCGGAGGGGATAGATTGTTTTAAATAGAACCGCTTTTCTACCAAACTCGACAGCCGAGAGTAATCTCGGAGGGAAGAACGATGCTGACTGGGCAGACACCAATCCTGGTGCTACGAGAAGGAACGAAGCGCGAGAAGGGCAAGGGCGCCCTCGGCAACAACATCGCCGCCGCGAAGGCGATCGCGGACGCCGTGCGGTCGACGCTCGGCCCGCGCGGTCTCGACAAGATGCTGGTCGACTCGATGGGCGATGTCGTCGTCACGAACGACGGGGTCACTATTCTCAAGGAGATGGACGTCGACCATCCCGCGGCGAAGATGCTGGTCGAGGTTGCGAAGACCCAGGACCAGGAAGCCGGGGACGGAACGACCACCGCGGTGGTTCTCGCCGGCGAACTCCTCAAGCGAGCCGAAGGCCTCATCGACCAGAACATCCACCCCACGATCATTTCGCAAGGATACCGGCTGGCGTCGCAGAAGGCGCTCGAAATCCTTCAAGAGGTCAGCCAGCCGGTTACGATCGCGGACCACGAGCTGCTCACCCGCATCGCGGTGACGTCGATGGCCTCGAAGTCGGTCTCCTTCGACCGCGACCACATGGGCGAGATCGCGGTAAAGGCGGTGACCGCCGTCGCCCAGCCGAAGGGCACCGGATACGACGTCGACCTCGACAACATCCAGCTCATCAAGAAGCAGGGCGGGTCGATGACCGACACTCAGCTCATTGAGGGCGTCATCGTCGACAAGGAGAAGGTCCATTCGGGCATGCCGACCCGGGTCGAGAACCCGAAGATCGCTCTGCTCGACGCCGCGCTTGAGATCAAGAAGACCGAGATCGACGCCAAGATCGAGATCAACGACCCCTCCCAGTTGAACGCGTTCCTCCAGGAGGAGGAGAACATGCTCCGACGGATGGTCGAGCAGGTCAAGAAATCCGGCGCGAACGTGCTTCTCTGCCAGAAGGGGATCGACGATCTCGCCCAGCACTTCCTCGCCAAGGAAGGGATCTACGCCGTTCGGCGCGTGAAGAAATCCGACATGGAGAAGCTCGCGAAGGCGACCGGGGCGAACATCGTCTCGAAGGTCAGCGAGCTCACCCCCGAAGACGTCGGGCATGCGGGCCTGGTCGAGGAGCGGAAGATCGGGGAGGACTCCCTGACCTTCGTCACCGGCGCCAAGAAGGCGAAGGCCGTCTCCATCCTCATCCGCGGCGGTACCGAGCACGTGATCGACGAGATCGAACGATCTCTCGATGACGCCCTCAACGTGGTCGCGGTCGCGGTCGAGGACGGACGGTACGTCTTTGGCGGCGGAGCGACGGCCGAAGAGCTCGCCATGCGCCTGCGGGACCACGCGGCCAAGATCGGTGGGCGGGAACAGATCGCATTCGAGAGCTTCGCCGACGCGCTCGAGACGATCCCGAGGACCCTCGCGGAGAACGCGGGACTCGACCCGATCGACATGCTGATCGAACTGCGCAAGGCCCACAAGAGCGGCCAAACGCGGGCCGGAGTCAACCTCGCGACGGGCAAGACCGTCGACATGGGCGAACTCCACGTCATCGAGCCGATCCGAGTCGGACGCCAGGCGATCGAGAGCGCGACCGACGCCGCGGTCATGATCCTGCGGATCGACGACGTCATCGCGTCCAAGTCGAGCCCACCCCCCTCCGGCGGCCCGGGCGGCGGCGGCGGCATGGGTGGGATGGGCGGCATGGGCGGCGGCGGCGACTTCGGCGAAGACTAGGGCGCGCGCGACCCTCGAACTAACCCTTTCTTCCAGTCCCCGGGGTCACCCCGGGGACGCGAGATTTCTCTTCGAACAGCTCCTGAGTTCGGGCCGTCGGCGACTTCAACGACGATTCGCGCGGAGCAACTCTCCCACCTGACGGACGGCCCGCGCTCGGTGCGAGTTCTCATTCTTCTCCTCGGCGGAGATCTCGCCGAAAGTCCGAGTCTCGCCTTCCGGGATGAAGATCGGGTCGTACCCGAACCCTCGACGTCCCCGGGGATGTTCGGCGATGTGTCCGCGCACTTCACCGAGAGAGGTCCAACGGCGGTTACCGCGCTTAAGCCCCGCCACCGTGCGGAAGTAGGCGCGCCGCCCCCGGTGCTCGAGCAGCTCGAGGATGGGCCCGAATTTCCAGGCTTTCAGGAAGTGGGCGGAATAGACGCCCGGAAATCCCTTCAGGGACGGAATGAAGAGTCCGGAATCCTCGACGAGGACGTAGCCCGAAATATCCCGGACGGCCGCGAGCTTCGCGAGGACCACCGCTTCGAGTGTCTCGGCCTGTGGTTCCGGGAGCACCCGGCGACGCCATCGGGTCCGGACCCCGAACGGGGCGAGGAGCTCACGCACCTCCCGGAACTTCCCGGGATTGGTGCTGACGAAGGTTACGTCGGTCACGCCTACCAGGGGTATTCGTTGTAGGCAATGATCTCGTCCGGACTCTTCCGTCCGTCACCGGGCGGCTTGGCCGCGCCGTTCCCCTCGACGGGGTAACCGATCGGGATGACCGCGATCGGGTGGATCCCCTCGGGAACATGAAGAACGGAGCGAATCTTCTCGTCGTTGAACTCGATGATCCAGTTGGTGCCGAGACCCTCCGCGGTCGCCGCGAGCTGGATGTGCGCGATCGCGACCGCCACATCGAGCGGATAGGCCGAGATGTACCCGCCGATGGTCACCGGAATGTCCTCCTCGACGGCGAACGCGACGATGACCGCCGGCGCTTCGGCGATCAACTTGCCCCGGTTCGAAGCCTGGGCCAGGAGCCGCTTGCGCTCGTCGTCCTGGACGACCACGAACCGCCACGGTTGCATGTTGCGTTGGCTCGGGGCCAGCCGCGCCGCGGCGAGGACCGCCTTCAGCTTCTCCGGCGCGACGGGACGTGGGTTATACTGGGTGCAGGGTCGGAAGGAGCGGATTGCCTCGAGGACGTCCATGACGACCGACCGAGAAAGAATCAAGCTGTGGGCGTCAAAGGAGGTCTACGCCTCCGACGGAAAGCAAGGCATTCAGACCCACGAGGTGAGCACTCGTTAAAAGCGTTTTCGAGCCAATTCCCGAGACGCTCCGAGAACTCCGAGCGGGCCGAAGGCTCCCGCTCTCACCCCGCGGCCCTCGACTCCGACAGACCTTCGACGGTGGGAAACCGCCGTTCTTGGGCACTCCACTCGAACGTCCGGACAAACCCTTGTTTCTGATTGATCGCCCACATCGGCAGGTTGAGAGAGTCGTTCACCGTCCGAAGGTATCGCACGCCCTTACCGCGGGCGTACTCGAGCGCTCTTCGCTTGAGCTCCGACGCAATGCCTCGACCCCGGTACGCCGCACGAGTTCCAGTGAAACCCACTCGGAGAGAGTCGCTCTCGGTGAGGCTCTTCTCGAGATTGGACATCGCGACATACGTCTCCCCGTCATAGGCCAGGAACCAAGCCTCGGGGAGGAACGCGGGGGCGTCGAATTCCCCGACGAATTGGTCGAAGGAAAT
>DATEQS010000021.1:0-27087 GCA_035272385.1 Thermoplasmata archaeon | reverse complement strand
GTAGCCGCCAGGCCGGGACCACGCGTCGCCACCATGGTTCGTATTCTCGATGGGTAATCGCGAGTTCGGCATGAGGTTGTTGAGGCCAGCAGGCCGGCGCTAAGTCTAGCCACGCTGCGAGCGTCGTGGTTGTTGCTCGTCCGCGTCCGCCCTCAGATGGGTTGGTTCTCGAACAGCTCATGACGGCGAGGACCTGTTGGGAGCGACCATGAAGGCCTTTCAGGACTATTATCCGGACGAGTTCGCCCACTGTTTCGGCTGCGGACGGTTGAACGGGCACGGCCACCACCTTCGCAGCTTCTGGGTCGGGGACACGGCCGAGGCCCGCTTCACGCCCGAACCCTTCCACATCGCGATCCCCGGATGGGTGAACGGGGGCCTGATCGCCTCCCTGATCGACTGTCACGGTACAGGGATGGCCGCCGCGGCGGCGTACCGCGCGGAAGGTCGGGAGATGGACTCCGCACCGCCCCACCGGTTCGTCACGGCGTCCCTTCGGGTGGATTACCTTCGGCCTACACCGTTGGGTCCCGAGCTCCTTCTGCGCGGACGGGTGCGATCGGTCACCGGGCGCAAGGTGGTCGTCGAGATCACGCTGTCCGTCGGGGAGGAGGTCACGGCGCGCGGTGAGGTCGTGGCGGTCGAAATGCCCGACACCATGCGCACCGGAGAAACCCGGACCTCCCCCGCTCCTTGAACATCGGGCGGACCCCCACGGCGGGGTTTCCCCGGACCGACCTTCGCGACCTCGACAGCGGTCGGGCGGTCGCGCTTCCCACACGATTGCCGATGGGCAAATGCCCAACTAGGACCGTACCCTGCGGGTCTTCGTGGCACGTCGAAAACCGGTCGCCGGGCCATCGACCGGCCGCCGCGAGTCGGCAAAGACTCCCGCTCGTTCTCCGGCCCTCCCCCAGCTCCGGGTCAACGGGGTCGACCATCCCATTCGGCTCGACCGGGACCGAAGTCTGCTCTACGTGCTTCGCGAAGAGCTCGGGCTCACCGGCGCCAAGTACGGCTGCGGAGAAGGCGAGTGCGGAGCCTGCAAGGTCCTCGTCGACGGGGTCGCGGTCCGTTCCTGCGTCACTCCCGTGGCGGAGGCGGTCGGCCGGTCGATCACGACCATCGAAGGTCTCGCTCACGGCGACCGGCTGCACCCGGTTCAGCAGGCGTTCGCCGATACGGGCGCCTTCCAATGCGGATACTGTATTCCCGGCATGATCGTCGCCGCCGTCTCCCTGCTGGCGACGAACCCCCATCCGACCGAACCGGAGGTCCGAACGGCCATGGACGGCAACATCTGCCGCTGTTGCGGGTACCTCCGGATCCTTGAGGCGGTCCAGCGGGCCACCCGACCCTCCCGAGGAGCCGGCGGGGGTGCACCGTGAAGCTGTCCGGGGAATCTCTCCCCTTCGACCGCCTCGCGCCGACCGAGCGGCCCTACTTCGACCGGTTCGGAAACGGATTGGTCGTCGTCCTTGCCGCCCAGCGACCGGGTCCGTCCGGATGGGGACGAGGAGGTCCGCCGCACGGGGGAGCCTGGATCCATCTGGGCGAGGATGGAAAGGCGCGGGCGTTCACCGGAAAAGCCGACGTCGGACAGGGCACTCGGACCGCGCTCATGCTCCTCGTCGCGGAGGAGTTGCGTCTCCCTCTCTCGTCGGTCGAGCTCACCATGGGAGACACGGACGTCTCCCCTTGGGATATGGGAACGTTCGGTAGCCGGTCGATGCCCGACGCCGGCGAGCATCTCCGCGTGACGGGCGCCGCCGCGAGGACCGTCCTCACCGAGCTCGCCGCGGCCACGCTCGGCGTGGCTCCCGAGCGTGTGGAGCTTTCCGACGGCCGGGCGCGGGTCCGGGATGCGAAGGGGCCAAAACCGGTTCCCTACGGAGTCCTCGTGAAGGGACTTCGTCGCGTGGAAATGGTGCCTCCTTCAACGCGACCCACCTCTCCGTCCGAGTGGACGAGAGCGGGCGAGCCCACTGTGAACGTCGAGGGGCACGACATCGTGACCGGTACTCGGCGGTACACTTCGGACCTTCATCCGCCCGGCATGCTCTACGGGAAGGTGCTCTTCCCGCCCTCGTACGGGGCGAAACTTCGAACGGTGGACCTCCGCCGCGCCCAAGCCCTGCCCGGGGTCACTACGGTGCACGAAGGGGATTTCGTCGCGGTCGCCGCGCCGGACCTCCCGACCGCCCGCACCGCCCGGAAGGCCATTCGAGCCGAGTGGGAGACGAGCCCCCAACCCTCCGAGCGGGAGATCGTCGACTACCTCCGCCATCACCCCGTCGAGGGGGAGGACTTCTGGGACGTGGTCCACCACGAGACAGGGGATGTCGACGCCGCGCTCGCCTCCGCGCCCGTCTCGCTGCGCGAGACCTACACGACGGCGTACATCGCTCATGTCCCGATGGAGACCCACGCCGTCCTCGCCTCGTGGGAGGGGGAGCGACTCACGGTCTGGCTGGGCGGACAAACTCCGTTCCGGGCCCGGGATGCCCTCTCCGATGCCCTCGGCCTCTCCCCGGCGAACGTTCGCATCATCGTGCCTCCCACGGGTTCCGGCTTCGGAGGGAAGCACGCCGGAGATCTCGCCCTCGGCGCCGCCCGGCTCGCCAAAGCCGCCGGACATCCGGTCCGCATCACGTACACTCGGGAGGAGGAGTTTACCCAGGCTTACTTCCGGCCCATGGCGGTCGTCGAGATCCGCTCGGGGGCGAAGAAGGACGGTACCCTCACCGCCTGGCAGTTCCACAACCTGAACGCCGGCGCCGCGGCCGCTCGCCTCCCGTACAAGGTTGCGAACCAGAAGATCGGCAACCAACCCGTGGACTCTCCTCTCCCCCAGGGATCCTACCGCGCTCTCGCCGCGACGGCGAACAATTTCGCCCGGGAATCACACCTGGACGAACTCGCCGCCCGGGTCGGGGCCGACCCCGTCGAGTATCGGCTCCGTCACCTCGCCGACTACCGGCTCGCCGCTGTGTTGCGGGCGGTCGCCCACCGGGCCGGGTGGACGACCCGCGCCGGAGCGGTCGCCCGGAACCGCGCTCGAGGGCACGGCCGGGGCATCGCGGTGGGGCTCGAGAAGGAGGGTCGCGTCGCCACGTTCGCAGAGGTCCTCGTGCACGAGGATCGACGCCTCGAGGTCGTCCGGATCGTCACCGGGTTCGAGTGCGGAGCCATCGTCCACCCGTCGAATCTCAAGAGCCAGATCGAGGGGGGCACGGTCATGGCGTTGGGCGGCGCGCTCTTCGAGGCGATCCACTTCGAGGGGGGCCGCATTCTCAACCCGCGGCTCTCGGAGTACCGGGTCCCTCGGTTCCGCGACGTTCCTCCGATCGAGGTGGTCCTGCTCGACCGTCGGGACCTCCCGTCGCAGGGCGGAGGCGAGACGCCGCTCATCGCGGTGGCTCCCGCGATCGCGAATGCGATCTTTGACGCCACGGGGACGCGGCTTCGCTCGTTGCCGTTGGTCCCTGACGGGACGGTCCCTTAGCGGACGACCCCCGCGCTCGCAGCACCCGTTCGGACTACGCGCCCGGTGACGGGGCCGGTTCGCTCGCGGCCCCCTTGATCTTCCGGGAAAGGCGGTAGATCACGACCCCTTGCACGACCAGCGCTCCGAGGAAGCCGACCACCATGCCGAGGACGTAGAGGTTGTTTTGATCGAAGGTGAAGGCAAACCCCTCTTGCACCGCGACCAGAAGGAATAGGGTCGTGAGCGCTTCCCACCCGGCGACACCGGGCACCCGAAGTCGCAGCGCGAGCAGCGTCGCGTAGAGCGCGACGATCGTCAAGAGGAACGCGAGCGCGATATGCGCGGTCAGTAGGGGAACGGAGGTGAACACCGTCAAGAACGAAGGGGACGACGGTAGGCTGACGTACAGGGCGAGTGCGATCCCGATCACGCACTCGACCACCAGGAGCCCGAAGAGGACCCAGCCGAGATGGCGGAGACGCTCCGCGGCTCGGCGAGCCGACGGGGCGTTCTCCGCCGGGGACGCTTTCGACACGAAGCCGCCCTACCCGGCTCCTCAGATAAGTCCGCCCCCGTTCCATCGTCGCCCCGCCACAGCGGGCCTAAATACGGAAGCGCGGTCCGCGCGGCGATGGCGGTCCGTCGCCGAGCTTCGAGTCGAAAAGCGCCGGCTCGAATGCGGGTGCCTCCGGAGCTGAGGATCGAAGCGCCGACCCCGCGTATGATCCGAGTCGACCTCGTCGAGGACCCTCACGCCCACATCGTCTGCCGGGCCTGCGGCCGGATCCAGACCGTGGAGCTGACCGAGCTCGACCGGCATTTTCTGACCGAGCTCGCCGGGCATCACCCCGACGGGTGGAGCGTCGACGGGATCGCGTTCTCCTTGATGGGAGCCTGTCGCCGGTGCCGCGAAGGCCCTCGCCCGTGAACCGGCCGCTGACCGGGCCCGCAACGGAATGACCGGCTTCTTCACGTCGCCCCGGATCGCTTTCGGTCCCGGCGCGGTCGAACAGCTGAGCGGCCTCGGTGCGCGACGAGCCTTTCTCGTGGTCGACCCCGCGGTCGCCTCGCAGCGCGGGCATCGTCGGGTCGTGGAGGAGCTCGCCAAGTCCGAGACTACGGTCCAGGTTTTCGAAGCGGGCCCCGAGGTCGACCGCCTCGATTCGGTCGGGGAGCTCGCGAAACGATTGACAGATTTCGCCCCGGATTGGCTCGTGGCGATCGGCGGGGGCCGGACGATCGACGGCGCCAAAGCCGCCCGCCTGGGGTTCGAGCGACCCGACCTCTCCTTGTCCGCGCTCACACCCGTCTTCGAGCTTGCGGAACCGCCGCGATGTCGAATCGTGGCCATCCCCACGACGAGCGGCAGCGGCAGCGAGGCAAGCTGGAGCGTGGACCTCCGGTCGATGGAGGGCGAGCCGGTCGAACTTGCGCACCGGTCCTTAGTCCCCGACTGGGCGATCGTCGACGCGGGATTCGCCGAGACGTTGTCGAACGACCTCCGCCGCGACGGCGCCGTCGAGGCGCTCGGGCAGGCGGTCGAGGCGTACCTCTCGGCCTGGGCGAACCCATTCTCGGACGCGCTCGCGCTCTCCGTGGCCCGAACGGTCCTCGAGCGACTGCCCCATGCGCTCCGGTGGAGCGACGACCCCGATGCCAAGGAGGCCCTTCACGGTGCGGCGACGCTCGCCGGGCTCGCGGCGTCGAACGCCCAGCGAGGCGTCGCGCATGCGCTCGCGCGCGCGTTGGTCGGTCCGACCGGCCTTCCCTACGCTCATCTCCTCGGGATCGTCCTACCGTACGCCCTCGACTTCGACCACCCCTCCGCCCGGGACCGCCTCGAGACACTGGGCGCGTCGGTGCGCCGGCCCGACGAGAGCTCGCCGCTTCCGATCGCCGCCCGGGTGCGGAAGTTCTACGAGAACATTCGTCTCCCGACCGACCTGAAGGCGGCGGGAATCCTACCGGAGCAGCTCGACGCGCATCGGGGGAGCATCGTGGCGAACGCTCTCCGATTGCCCGGGGTTCTCGCGAATCCTCGGGTTCCGTCGGCCCCGGAGCTCGAGGCCCTGCTCACGAGCGTGATGGTCGGCGCCACCGTCCGGTGACGGACGGACCCGCGGGGGGCGGACCCCTCGGCCGGCTCACGCGGTCGGGGTCGTGGCGGGGACCTTTCCGGGGCGGGCCGGGGTCAGGTCCTCGACCCGAGCCGGTGACTCGACCGCCCGGTTGATCGCGATCTCCGCGAGGTCGCTCGCGTAGAACGCACTGCGCTCCAGGCTCTCGAGCACGTAGGCGAGACCGACCGCCAAGCGGCCGCGTTTCGAGGTGAGTTCGTGGAGGATGCTGTCCCGCTCCTCGGTGAGCGTGTGGGCGGCATCGATCACCTCGTTCGCCTTCTCGATGTTCCTCGAGTCGAGGCAATCGAGGGCGTCCGCGAGCGCGGTCGCGGCCGCCGCCGCCATGCCGTCGAGCTGCGCGACGAGACGCTCGGGCGTCTTCTCCCGGCCGAGGATCGTGACCGATTCGGCGATCCGAACCGCGTGGTCCGCGATCCGCTCGAGCACGCGCGAGGCGAGCAAGTACGTGGAGCATTCGGGCAACGTCAGTTCGACCGTCGCGAGGATCCGGGCATCCCGGAGCGCGCTCGTCACCTGCTTCTCGAGGAACCAGTGGAGGCGGTCGACCTCCCAGTCGCGCTCGATGACGTCCCGCGCAATCGCGGCGTCGCGGGCACGGAACGCCGCCATCGCGTCCGTCTGCATGGCACGGACCATCTGGTGCATCCGCCGGATGATCGACGGGATCGGCAGGGGGTTCTGACCGACGACGTCCTGCAGGATCACCGACTCCGCGGTCTCCTCGAGGATCTCGGGACCGATCATCCGCTGGGCGAAGCTACGGATCACCTCGCGCGTGCGCGCGCCCATCCGGCCGGGCGTGCGCACCTCGAGGAGCGGGTAGCCGGCGATGTACTCTCCGATGAGACGCCGGAAGAGGTGCTCTTCGTTCATCTCGTTGCGGACCTCGACCACCCGGCGTTCCATCTCGGAGGGGTTCGCGGATTCCGCGAAGACCGTGAGGGAACCGTCCGCCCGCGGTGTGAAGAACAGCACATCCCCCGGTCCGAGGCCGCGGGCGGTCACCCAGTTCTTCGGGAGCGAGATGATGTAGGTCGACCCGCCCGTCTTCTGGATTCGCCGTCCGTGAAATCCGCCGCTGGTACGCATTGATTGTAGTTGGGCGGACTGACCATTCTCTATATAGCCTCGGCCAAAGAACCATCCATTCCGGCCGAACTTCGGGTCGGTGCCTACTTCCCTCGGGGACCCTAAATACGCCGGGCGCGGGTGGCGGGGGTCGCTCACCATGGGGGAGCCCGAGCGCACCTTCTCGTTCCGGAACCGTCCGCGTCCGGTTCGAGAGGGCGAGACTCTCCTCGCTGCCCTCTCACGTGACCGCATTCCTCTGCTACGCCGTTCGATCCAGTACCACCGGCCGCAAGGTCCGTTCTGCGGAATCGGACACTGCGCCGGCTGTCTCGTCCGGGTCAACGGGCGACCCAACGTGCGGGCTTGCCGCTACGAACCCGTCGCGGGAGATTCCGTCACGACCGAGAACGCGTGGCCGTCCCCATCTTGGGACCTCTTCGGTGCGATCGGCCTCTTCGCCCCCGGCGGAGTCGACACCTTGCACGGACTCCGGCGCCCGGCTTGGGCGACCGGGCTCTACCAGCGGTTGGTCCGTCGGCTCGCCGGCACCGGCGCGCCGCCGACCGACGCGGCCACCCTCGCGCTCGGAGCTCCCCCGATCGAGCGCTCCTGCGACACGGTGGTCATCGGGGCCGGCGCAGCCGGCCGCGCGGTGGCGGGCGCGCTCGTGGCCGCGGGAATCCGTCCGATCGTCCTCGAACGCGAACTTCGAGCCCCCGCCGTAACCGGTGCCGAGCTGCTCGCGGCGACGACCGCAGTGTTCCTACCGCCTCCGTCCGAAACGGAGCAACGACCGTTCACGCTCCTCGCGTTCCGGGAGCCGGCGCAGGGCGTTCGCCTCACGACGCGGTCGGTCATCGTCGCGACCGGGGGGTACGACGCTTCGCTCCTCTTCCGGGGGAACGACCGAGTCGGCGTTCTCACCGCAGATGCAGCCATATCGCTCTCGACCCCACCTCGATCACCTCCCTTTGGGCACGCGGTCGTGGTCGGCGGTGGCTCCCGTGCGGCGGAGGTGCTCGGACGATGCGGCGAGGCGGTCGAGGCGGTTGTCGCTCCGGGAGAGATCCGCCCCGAGGTGGTCCGGGCCGTCACCGACCTCGGGATCCCGCTGTACCCCCGTTCTCTGGTCGTCGGGACCGTCGGGCGAAATCACGTTCGTGCGGTCCGTCTTCGCGCCCGGGGAAACGGTCCCGGGACACGCATCGCATGCGACGCGGTCGTCCTTGCCCACCGCCGGGTCCCGAACTCACCACTGTTCTTTCAGTCCGGCGCAGCGATGGAATGGAAGGCGAACGTCGGAGCATACTTCCCGTCGGTGAGCGCCAGCGGGGCCACGAGCGTTCCGGGTCTCTTTGCCGCTGGCTCGGTGGCCGGCGTTCTTCGGTCCGATTTCGATCGTCGTGCCGACGCCCTGGCCGCGGCCATCGCTCGGGGAGCCAACGCGACCGAGCCGGCGCCGTCCGGTCCTCGTGACGACATTCCAACGGAACTCCTCGGCTACTACCGCGAACTCCTTCGCCTCCCCGGCCACGGACGGTGGGTCGCCTGCCCCTGCGCGGACGTGTTGGTCTCCGAGGTCGAGGAGGCGGTCCGTTCCGGATACCGCGGCATTGAGGTCGTCAAGCGGCGCTCGAGCCTCGGGACGGGGATCTGCCAGGGTCGCTACTGCCTGCCCGACGCGCTTCTCCTGCTCTCGCTCCTTGAAGACCGGCCGCCTCAGGAGGTCGGGTACATCACCCAGCGTCCGCCGGTCGTCCCCACTCCGCTCGCCGCCTTCGCCTCGTTGCCCGTCGACCCGGCCGAGAAGGTCGTACCATGACGCTAGCCCGGAACTCCTACCGCAGCGTCGTGGTCGGAGCCGGGATCGTCGGTCTCTTCACGGCCTACCATCTCGCCCGATCCGGCGGAGGCCCGGTCCTCGTCGTCGACCGCGGTTTTCTCTCGAGCGGCGCGTCCGGCCGCAACGGAGGCGGCGTGCGTCAGCAGTGGGAGACCCGCGGAACGGTCCGGCTCGCCCGCGAGTCGGTCGAGGCGTACCGCCGCTTCGGCCGCGAGTTCGGCTTCAACATCTGGTTCCGGCAGTCCGGCTATCTGTTCCTCGCGGAGAATGAGGCCGAGCTCGCCCGGCTCAAGACCGTGCACGCGCTCGTTGCCTCCGAAGGACTCGACTCGAAAGTGCTGGATCCCGCGGGCGTTGCGCGCTTCCTCGACGGGATCGCTCCCGGGTCGGTAGTCGGAGGGACGTACCTCGAGAGCGACGGGACGCTCTACCCGTTCCCGGCAATCTGGGGAGTCTACGAGGCGGCGCGCGCCCTCGGGGTGGAGGTCGCGCTCGGGGTCGAGGCGCTCGGGATCGAGGTCCGGAATGACCGAGTGGCCGGGGTGTTGACCTCGAAAGGCCCGGTCGCCACACCGACAGTCGTGAACGCGGCCGGCGGTTGGTCGGGCGACTTCTCGCGCCGGTCGGGCCTTGAAGTGCCGAACGTCGCCTCCCGCCACGAGATCCTCGCGACCGAATCGTTGAAGCCGTTTCTCGACCCGATGGTCGTCCGCGTTTCGGACGGACTCTACTTCAGCCAGTCGATGCGCGGGGAGATCATCGGCGGGGTCACGCTTCCCCACCGGACCGGAACCGCCCGGGGTCAGGGAAGCTCGACGGCCTTCCTGACCGCGATGGCCCGAGCGCTCGTCAGTTTGATCCCCCGGCTCGGCGCGGTCGGCGTCCTGCGTGCGTGGTCGGGGTTCTACGACGACACCCCGGACGGATTCCCGGTGATCGGCGAGGACCCGCGCCTCCCCGGTTTCGTCCACGGGAACGGCTTCGGCGGCCACGGGTTCATGCTCGCCCCCGCGACCTCGCGACGCATCGCTCTCGCTGCCCTCGGTCAACCGACCGACCTCGACCCCGCGCAATTCTCCCCGAACCGATTCCACGCGCCCGTGCCCCCGGCGACGGTGGAGCGCCTTCAGCTCGGTTGAGGGGCGCTCGGCTCCGCTACGGTATTGAACGGGTAGCCCACTCCCGCTCCCGTGATCGGCCAGTTCCCGTGGGACCCCTTCCCGCCCTCGGGGGAACCCGACCCGAAGGGACCGGATCCGGTCCAGACGATCGCGTTCCGGGCCGCCGTCACGACGGCGGACGCCTACCGCTCGGTTCGGCTCGGGCTCCGTCGCGAGGGAGGGACCCTTCGCGTGGGCAACCGGTTCGTTACGGACGGACGGTACCGACAGGTGGCGTTCCTCGCGTTCGGGAACGCGGCGAACTCGATGGCCCTCGGGGCCTTGCACGCCATCGGTGACCGACTGACCCAGGGGTTCCTCGCGGGTCCGGAACCGGTCATCCCCGAGCTCCCGTTCCGCGGGGTCCGAGTCTCCCCCGGCTGGGGTTCGGCGCCCGAGGCTAAGGCCGCGGTCGCCGCGGCGACAGAGCTCGTCGCGGGACTCTCGGAACAAGACCTGCTGCTCGTGCTCCTCTCGGCCGGTGCCGTTCGCTCCCTTTCCCGTCCCCCGGACGGGATGGGCGAGGCGGATTTCGGAAATTACCTGCGGGAGGCCTACGAACGGGGGGCGACCGGCGCGGAGGTCGGACTGCTGCACCGGGTGCTCGGGGAAGGGGCCGTGGGCGGTCGGCTCGCGAAGGCGATCCCCCGCGCGGACACGGCGACCCTGATCGTTGATCGAGGCGACGGCGCGAGACTGCTTGGGGGCGGTCCGATGCACCCCATCGATGAGGGCGAACGCGAGGCGTGCCGACAGCTCTTCGTCCGTCTGGGGCTATCGGAGACGTTTCCTTCTATCCGGCCCGGAACGGAAGCGGCTTCCGCGGCTCCACTGCCGGACCGGATCGCCCGACCGGTGGTGGTGGCCAGCCCGGGAGACGCGCTCAAGGCGGCGGCCGATGCCGTCTTCGACAAAGGCTGGACCAGTCGGCTCGCGTTCCTCTCGCTCCGGGAGGCGCCCGCCGCGGCCGCCGGGCGATTTCTCGCTCGCGCGGACGAGCTCTACGCCGCGGAGGGGCTCACGACCGATAGCCGGACGAAGGGCGTGGGGGCGTTCGCGATGACGACCCTCGGTCTCCCCGAGGGAGTGGACGAGGGGCCGGCGTTCGGGGAGTTCCTGACCGCGGCTCGATCGGGGATGCGTCGACGCGAGATGAGCTTGGGTTTGTTCCGCACCGCCGGCGCGATCGGCGCCCCGGAGTACCCGGCCGGCGCCGTCGTCGGCGCTCCGACCGATACGGATTCTCCCGTTCGCCCCGACCGCGCGCGGGTGGTGGGAATGCGTCGCGGAATCACGGATGTGGGAGTGCTCGCGGTCGCCCTCTTCCCCACTCCGGTAGCAGAGAAGCGAGGGTCCCGGGCGCGCTAGCGATTATTCTCCGGGACCGAGCGGCGCTCGACCGACCCCTCGGGTTCCTGGAAATGGCGCTTGAGCGCCATGTACTCGGCGAAGGAGATCTCCCGACGAACGCGAACGGCTCCCGCCTGCTTCAACGAATCGATCCGGTAGAGGCGGAGCAGCTCGGGGACGGAACGGGCTCCCTCGTCCGGGCGCCCGGCGAGCGCAGGAGCCGCCGCGAGCGGAGTATCGACCCGCCGCTCCCGAGGGACGGAAGGCGCCTCGGCGGGGGCCGACGGCGCCCCCAGGTACTCGACGAGACGCGTGTGCTCGCCGGCCGTCAGCTCGCCTTCTCCGAGCAGGAGGTCCACGAGCTCCCGCTGGCGAGGTCGATAGGTCCCCACGAGTTCGGTTAGGTCGCGGTCGGGGCGCGCGGACGGAGCGGCCGCGAGCAGTGGGCCGACGAGACCGTCGAGGTCGGCCTGCAGTTCGTCGAGAGCCCGCGCGAGTTCCGAGTGGCTCGGCCCCGAACCGTCCGAGGGAGTCTCAAACTTGGCCGAGAGCCGTACCGTCCCGGCCGAGGGGGCGTCGGGGCGGAGCGGGCGCTCGACCGTAAGCTCGATCTCTCGCCGACGCAGGGACACGACGCCGAACGGTCGAACACGGAGAAAAGGTACTCCCGCGAGAGGCGGCGCATTCCGTGTACCTCAGGAGTTACCACCTTTCACTTGCTTTCACACGGTAACTATAAAAAGGCCCGCGGGCCTAGACCCTGCGAGGCGAGGCCGATGGAAACGGAGCGCTCTCGGCGATCGATCCCCGCTCACCCGGCGTCGGCCGACACGTGCGACTCGGCGGACGGACGGCACCTGTGCCCGGTCCTCGCGGCCGTCGGCGTCATCGGGACGGAGTGGCGGCTCGCGATCGTGCATCGTCTGCTCGAGGGACCGCAGCGGTTCAGCGAGATCCTGAAGTCGAACCCGCGGCTCAACGCGAAGACCCTGAGCGCCACCCTGAAGTTCCTGGAGGGCCAAGGCGTCGTACAGCGCACGGTCGTCAGCACTCGACCGTTCTCCGTCGTCTATTCGCTCACCGAAATGGGCCTCGGCCTGGCTCCCGCCGCCCGGGAACTGCGGGCGTGGGGCGAGCGGTGGCTGTTGCCGAGGGCCGCGCAGGCGAGCCGCGCGGCCGCCGCGTCGGCCCGCCGACCGCCGGCGATCCAGGGAGAGCTCCCACGGATCGTCATCGGCGAGCCGGACACGCACCGGGCCCGATAGACGGAACGGCTCGTTCCCGAGCTGTTTCACGACCTCCCGGCCGCGGTTCAAATACCCCGGTTGACCCTCTTCGAATTGCAACCACCCCGGAAAGGTCCTTCCATATCGCCACTAGGGGACAGCACCGTGTCCCAGGCGTGCGAGGGACCTTTCCAAAAACTTCCCGGACGAGGGGAGTGACACGAATTCTTGAGTCCACTCAGCGTGCCCGACTCTTCCGGGTCGGGACGGCCCTCACACCTTCTTCAGTTTCACGAAGATGTTGTGCGGACGGGAGATCGGCAGCCACTCCAGCACGCCGGTCAGTTTCGGGAGATACTTCCGCATGTGGTATTGATACGGCACCTCTTGGAGGACATGGCAGTACTCGAGCCTCCAGATCTTCCTCGGGTACCAGGGGTCCCGTTGACCGTCCCACAAATGGCTGAAGGTCATCGGCACGAAGAACCGGCGATGCGTGAAGTCCCGGAAGGCGGTCCGACCGTTCAGGTGCGGGACGTCGATCTCTAGGGTCCCGCCCGGCTTGAGGACCCGCCAAGCTTCATCGCAAACGCGAAAGATGTGGTCCTTGCCGGTTTCGTCGCCCCCGGCCGGCAGGTGCTCGAGCACCTGATGCGCCACGACCGAGTCGAACGTTGAATCCGGGAACGGCCAGGGTAGGTCCAGAATGTCGTGGACGACCGTCGCCGCCGGGGAGGGGAATTGGTCCATCCCGACGTCCCCGTCCCGGTGGCTGCCGCATCCCACATCCAATCTCATGGTTCGCCACCGCTCCGAGGCCCCGCCTTCATGACGGTACGACGGAAGAGAGAGAACCTCTCGAAATAACCTGAACGCCGAGCCCGCTGCGTCCCGGGCCATCGGATGGACGGCCCCCGCGGCGAACGTCGATGCGCTTCAGTGTTCAGTTTTCAGCGACGCGCGAACCGACTACTTCCGGACCGCGAGTCGAGTCACGATCCCATGTGGCGTCCCGCGTCGTCCCCTCCGCCTCACTCCGCACTCGACCGCTCGGTCAGGTCGCGGACCCCGGTGGACCCCGACGTGCTTCGCTCGCACCCCCGAGCCGAGCGGGCCCCGAACCTCGACGTCGCACGAGCGGCGTTCCGTTCCGTGACCCCTTCACGGCTCTAACCGCCCAGTGACCGGCGTCGCCCCGAAGGACGAGGGGTCCTTCGAGGACGCCCCCCGCGAGCGGACGCCCGGCCGGACGCGCCGGAGGTCCTGAGCGCGGAGGCGCGAGCCGGCCCTGAGCCCCTTCCCGGCCGAACGCCGGAGCCCGCCCTCCCCAGCCTTGCGGCGCTCCGGCCGTGGGGCGGGTCCTGGGGAGGACGGTCCCGGGCCCTCTCCCGAGGGCCGCCCCGCGCACCACTCCGTTCCGCCCGGGACCCGCGGGAGGGAACGGGGGAGTTTTGGAAAACGTGGATGCGAAACGCATCGTCGTAACGTCGCCCGAACCCGTTCCGAGTCAACCCGTTCCCGAACGATCGGTGCCGCGAGTCCGTAAGGTCGGAGAGCTGCGGCTCCCCCTCGCCGGCCCGTATCGTCCGCGCGCGCGCCTCTACCAATACCCGGACGGACGGCTTCTGTGGCTCGTCCGTCTCTGGGAGCGCGACCGGGTCGTGCCGCACCTCGTCTCCACCGCGGTGCTGCACGAGTTCGCGCGCCTGAACCGCTTGGTGCGCCTGCGCGCCGAGGTCGACGCCCTCGTGGACCGGGCGACGGCCGGCGATCGACCGTGAGCACCCGGGATGCGGTCACGGTCGTCTGCCACGCGACTCCGCCGCTCCGGCGCCAGTGGTTCGGAGAGCTCGCCCGGCTCCTCGCCTCCGCGCCACCTCCCGCCGCCGCGCTTTTCGAAGAGGCTTTCGACCGCCCTCACCCGTGGGTGACGGTTCGGCCGAGGGCACTCGTCCGCGTTCTCGGGCGTAGCCTCGCGGGTTCCTGCGTTCGGGTCGAGGAACAAGCCGGAGTAGCCCCCGCGCCGCCGACCTCGCTCGGATGCGAGCGGATGGGATTCCTCGTCCGGGTCGGGGGGTCCTGGGGACGACCGCCGGAGGAGGCGAGGACGGACATCGACCGGGTCGGAATTGCCCCGGCGGTTCCTTCGGGAACCTGGCTTGGACTGCAGACGTTCTGGTTGCCCGCGCCCCACGGAACCCTCTGGATCGCCCGACGGTTCCGATGCGCGAGCCGGTCTCGTGTCGATCTCGACGTCCGGTTCCCCGTGCTCGGCACTGCGGTCGCGGCCGAGTGGGGTCGGGCCATCGGACTTCCCGCCACGTTCCGGGCCGCGGTTCTCGGGCACCGTCGAGATTGGCAACGGGGGGGACTCCGCTCGGTTCCGCCGGAGAGCTGGTTCGAGCGACCTCCCGAATCCGCGGCTCGCTCGGTCCTTGCCCTCGAACACGCGGACCGCTACCCGGCAGAGCGGTGGGTCGAAACGCCCGCGATCGTCCTCGGCGCGTCGGGGGCCGGCAAGACGACCTACCTCGCCCGCTGGGCCGCTCGAACGGTCCAGGGAGGAGGGTCCCTCGTCGCCATCGACCTGCACGGGGACCTCACTCCCGCGATCCTCGGCCGACTAACTCCCGAACGTCGTCGGCGATCGGTGGTGGTCGATGCGACGCTCCCCCCCGTGCCCGGGGTCGCGGCACTCACTTCGGAGGGACCTCGGGACCGAGCCGCTGCGCATCTGGTCGCCGCGCTCAAGCGATTGACTCCGGACGGGACCGAGCTCTACTGGGGGTTCCGCCTCGAACGCGTCTTCGACACCTTCGCGCGCCTCGCGCTCGAATCGGGAGGGTCCCTGACCGACATCTACGACCTTCTCACGAACCCGGACCGAAGGGATGCGGCCCGCCTGGCGACGCGATCTCCTGAGGCCGCGAGGTTCCTCGAGGAGCTCTCCCCGGTGGTTCGCCGGAACCCCGAGTTCCTGTGGTCGGCGGCCACCCGCCTCTCCAAGGTGGTGCTCGTTCCCGCCCTGCGGGAACTCCTAGCACCCGAGGAGGGGGGACTGCCGGTCGAGGAACTGCTCGCGGCAGGACGCTCGTTGTTCGTTCGGCTACCGTTCGCGAGCCTCGGGCCGGAGGCGAGCGCATTCGCGGCGACGCTCGTGCTCGGACGAGTCTACCTCGGGATCGCCGCCATGGCCGAGCGGCGCGGTCGTCCGATCCCGGTCTCCGTCGTGCTCGATGAAGCGCACGCCTTTTCCCCTCGGCTGGTCGCCGAGGTACTGACAGAGGGCCGCAAGTTCGGTCTCCGAGCGATCGTCGCGACGCAGTACCCGGACCGCCTTGCCCGCGAGCTGCAGAGCGCCGCTCGGGGCGCCCTCCGAGGGTTCGTCACGTTCCGCGTCCCTCGACCATCGGCCGCCGAGGTCGGGGCGTGGCTCGGTCTCGGGGCGGAGGACGCGGCCGAGATTCTCCCGAATCTCCCGACCGGTCAGGGACTGGTCCTCGACCCGGCCGCCGAGGAACTCCGTCCGACCGCTCCCGAGGGATCTCCGGTCGCCCTCGACCCGGCCGTGTGGAAGGACGGGGCCGAGACGACCCGCCGCGAATTCGGGGTCACCGACCGGTCCGAGGGCGAAGGGTACGGGACGGAAGCCGCTACCGAGCAGCTTCTGCTGGCCGTGCTCGCGAGCGCGGAGTTGGGTTCGACGGGGCGTCGAGAGGATATCGTTCGCGCGGCGTTAGCGTTCCCCGGACCCTGCCTCGACCCTGCCCTCGTGTCCGACCGGCTTGCGACGCTCCTGCGGGACGGGTATCTCCACGAGGTGGAGGAACAGCTGCGTCTGACCCTCGCCGGCGAGAGGCGGATCGGGCTCACCGCCCCGACCGAAGCGACTCGGGAGACAGCCGAACATCGGGCGCTGCTCATGGCCGCGTTTCGCCTATTCGCTCGTCGGGGGTACCGCCTCGAAGTCCTCCGGCAGGGTCGGTACGACACCACCCTGCCCGATGCCCGGTTTCTCCAGCTCCCCGACCGAAGTCAGGTTCCCGCACCCGCCGACCTCGCCCGGGCGATCGAACGAGCGAGGACGGGCTGGGCGTGGCGGTTCTTCGGAGGTCGGGACGTCCACGTCGAGGCCGAGGTCTCGGGCGCGTTGCGCTCCGAACGAGTGCGCCACGGGATTCGCAAGGCCGTTTCTCGGGCAGCGTTCGTGTTGTTCGTCGTCGGGGATGCTCGGCGCGCGCGTCGGGTGCGTTCCGTGCTCCGCGAGATGGGCCTCGGCCCGGACCGGGCCCAGGTCTGGACGCTTCGCCTGCCGGCCGGGTCGTCCGCGCGCCGGCCGACAACGAATCCGTAAGTGCGGCCGCTCGTTCGGCCCCCCCCATGCGGGCGTTCGTGGCGGTCGAGATCCCCTCCTCTCTCGGAGAGTCTTCCCGCGTCCGGGCTCCGGAGCACCTCACCCTCCTCTTCTTGGGAGAGACCCCGACGGAGCGGGTCGGGGCGATCGTGGAGGCGTTAACGCCTCTCGGCGCCGCCGTCGCGCCGTTCGACCTCACGCTCGAGGGGGTCGGGGCGTTCCCGTCGCCCGAACGTCCGCGGGTCGTCTGGGTGGGCGCGACGGAGGGTGCCGCGGAGCTGAACCGACTCGCCGCGCTCGTACGAAAGGCGCTCACCGCTCCGGCCGGAACGACTCACGAGGAAACGTTCCTCCCGCACCTCACCTTGTTCCGGGTGCGTTCGGTCGCGGATCGTCGGCGGGCGGAGGAACTCTTGACCGGCCGCCTCCCCCCACCCGCCCCCCGTCAGGTCCGCGTCCGCGAGTTCGTCCTCAAGGAGAGCGAGCTCTCCTCGCGGGGGGCCACCCACCGGACGGTCGCGACCTTCCCGCTCTCGAGCGCGTCGCCCGATCGGGTCTAGACGGGCGACTCATCCCGACTCGACCGCCGCACGGTCGGCGACGAGCTTCCGCCACAGGTAGAGCGTGGCGTAACTGCCCCAGCCGGGATAGTACCGCTCGGCCCACTCCCGGGCCTTCTCCTCGGGCGCCGAACGAGGGAGCACGCGGTACTCCTCGAGCGCCACCCGGATCCCGAGGTCGCCCGCGATGAACACGTCGGTCCGCCCGACTCCGCGCAGGAGCGCGTTCTCGGCCGTCCATCGACCGACCCCGGGGAGCCGGTCGAGGCTTTCGACGGCGGTCTCGAGAGGAAGGGAGGCGAGACCGTCCGAGGGGAGCGTCCCGTCCTCCGCGGAGTCGGCGAGGGCGAGGAGCGAACGACTCTTCGCCGTGCTCAGCCCGGTCGAGCGGAGCCCGGGGAGGCCGAGCGACCGGATCTCCTTCGGGGTCGGCACGCGCGGGACCTCGACCCCGTCCACCTCGAGGAACGCGCCGGTGCTCTCGAGCAGGCGTTCCTTCATCGTGTTCGCGGCCCGCACCGAGAGCTGCTGTCCGAGGATCGCGTGGATGAGCGCCTCGTAGACGTGGGCGTCGCGCGGGATCCGAAGCCCTCGGAACCGACGGTCGGTACCGGCCAAGGTCGGTTCCTTGCGGACGAGCCGGTAGAACTCTTCGACCGGGTGGTCCAGGGAGAAGAGCGCCCGCGCCGCGGAGCGCGCGGCCGGTCCGTCCGCCCCCCACGCCTGCACGCGCCATCGCCTTCCCTTCGGCTCGACCGAGAGGACCCAGGGTGCCTCGGGAGGTCCCCAGGCCCTGAGGAGACGGTCCCCGTCCTCCGCGAACACGATGGAACGCGAGGAGTACTCGAGCTGCTGCCGCTCGGCGGGGAGCGACGCGAGGCGCGGAGGAGTGATCGCGGTGACCGTGGCGGGACCCACGCGGACGGGAAGCGGCGCCCCCTAAGAGGCCGCAGGTGCCGCCCTCCGGTCGAACGACGATACCGTTATCCCGCGCGGCACGACTCGTTCGCCCGCTCCCCGGGGTGGGGAGAGGGGGCCGGGTGACCGTCGTCCGACTGCTATCCGCGTTGCTCGCGCCGAGAGTCCTCCTCCTCACATTCGTCGCGCTCGCCCTCCTTGCCGCGGCTCTCGCTACGCCGACCCTGCTCGCGGGGCCGACCGCCCACCCCCGGGACCCGTCGCCGACCTCGACCTCGGCCTCGTTCCGGGGAGACCTCCTCGTCGAACCGGCCTCGGCCACCTCGGTCGGCGAGGTAGGCCCCGTCCCGAGCGAGGGCGTAGTGGGTACATCGATCTCGTTCGTGTGGCAGGCGCTCGGCCCGGGCGGAAGCCGGGTAGCTACCTTCGCAGTGGGATGCGAGCTCACGGTCACGGACAGCACGAACGGGTCGAGCGTGCGGTCGTGGGTGAACGCGTCGGCGTCGGGAGCCCTACACCGGGCCACGAACGGCACCTTCTCGGTGCCGGCCGCCGCATGGAATGATGGTGTCCTCAACTTGACCGTCAGCGTCGCGTCCGCGGTCCCCGTAACCGTCCGGCTGTTCGGACCCCTCCTTCCGTCAGTTCCCGCTTCCGTTGGGCTCACGATCCTTCCGGACCTCGACCATCTCGTCCTTTACGGACACGACCCGTACGTCCTCGGCAATCGGACGAACGACACTTTCTGGCACGTCCGGGACCGGTTCGGCGACCCGACTCCGGGGGCCTTCTTGATCGTCGAGTACTCCACCGTCACCTCGGTGAGCAAGGCGGTCGTACCGGTGAACTGGACGTCGGCCGGCACGACCGGGGCGTGGGTGAACTACTCGGCTCCCGGAACCGGGAACGGCACGTTCCGGGTCACGGACGCGGCCAACGCGACCTTGCTCGGGCCGGTCTCCGTTCCGGCCGTTACGGGTCCCGCTCCCGTGGCCGCCCCCGTTCCGACGGCCTCGCTCTCTTCCCTCGCCCGGGTCGCGACCGTTCTGCTCGGACTCGCTGGGGTCGTCGGAATGGCGGCTCTCGCCCTCGGCGGCCGGAGGCGGCCGGCGCCCGCCCCGAGCGACGGAGAGGAGGAGCTCCGGCGCCTGGCGGAGGGCCGGGAAACGGTCGTCGAGATCCTACGACGGGCCGGTCCGCTCGGGATCGCGGAGATCGAGGCGGCGTGGGAGCCTCCTCCGGCACCCCCGGTGGTCGCCGACTGGGTCGCGTCGCTCGTGACCGACGGGACGCTGACCGCGGCCCTCGGAGAGGAAGGCCGCGCGCGGTTCGCCCTCGCGGAGCGTCCGGTCGAGGAGCCGAAGGTCACGTTCGACGAGGCCGCGCTCGACCGCGAGATCGCGCGGCGCGATGCGGCGGTGGGCGACGAAGAAGAGAAGACGCCCGAGTGACGACGGCCGTTCCCGAATTCGACCTCATCCCAGGAACGGGCGGCGCCAGTCGTCGGGCTGGACCGCGGTCTCCTTGATGTTCCGCGGAGAGAGCCAGCGCAGGAGGTTCAGCACCGAGCCGGCCTTGTCGTTCGTTCCCGAGCGCCGGGCGCCTCCGAACGGCTGCCGGCCCACGATCGCACCGGTCGGCTTGTCGTTGATGTAGAAATTGCCGGCGCTATATCGCAGCGTCTGTTCGGCGAGCGTGACGGCCCGGAGGTCCCGGGCGAAGACCGCGCCCGTGAGGGCGTAGGGCGAGGTGGCGTCGCAGAGCTTCAGCGTCTCCTCGTACTTTGCGTCCGGGTAGACGTAGACGGTCAGCACCGGGCCGAAGATCTCCTCCGAGATCAGTTTCCCGTGCGGGTCGCTCGTCCGGATCACCGTGGGACGGACGAACCAACCCTTCGCGCCGTCGGTCTCGCCGCCGACGACGAACGAGTAGTCGCGGGGATTCTTCCGCGCGAAGTCGAGATACCGCTGGATGTTCTCAAACGCCGGCTCGTCGATGATCGCGCCCATCAGGTTCCCGAGCGTGTCGACCCGGCCCATCGGGACCTTCGGGACTTCCTCCTTCAGGACCCGCTCCACCTCGGGCCACCGGCTCTCGGGGATGTAGGCGCGCGAGCACGCCGAGCACTTCTGGCCCTGGTACTCGAACGCCCCACGGATCAGGTTGAGCGCGGTGCCGCGGACGTCGGCCGACGGGTGCATGAAGAGGAAGTCCTTGCCGCCGGTCTCGCCCACGATGCGCGGGAAGTTGCGATATTTCTCGAGGTTCGCGCCCACGCGCTTCCAGATCTGGACGAGCGTGTCGTAGCTGCCCGTGAAGTGGATGCCGGCGAGCGACGGGTGGTCGAGGAGGATGGGCGCCTCCTGGCTCGGGAACGGGACGAAGTTGATGACGCCGGCGGGGAGGCCCGCCTCCAGGAGGACCTTGTAGATCTCGTAGTTCGAGAAGATCACCGAGCGGGCCGGCTTCCAGACCGCGACGTTGCCGACCATCGCGGGCGCGGTGGGGAGGTTCCCCGCGATCGAGTAGAAGTTGAACGGAGGAATGGCGAGCACGAACCCCTCGAGCGGCCGCCAATCGAACCGGTTGGTCTCGCCGGGATACTGGTTCGGCTGCATCTCGTAGATCTGGCGCGTGAAGTATGCGTTGAAGTTCCAGAAGTCGACGAGCTCGGCGAGGTCGATCTCGGCCTCGTACGGGTTCTTCGAGTGGTTGAGCATGATCGCGGCGATGTTGCGGGTTCGGCGGGGACCCGCGAGAAGCGTTGCGGCCTTCTCAAAGACCGCCACCCGGTGATACCAATCCAGACGCGACCAGCTCTCGTGCGCGGCGAGGGCGCTCTCCGTGGCCTTCCCCAGCTCCGTCGCTCCGGCGACGTGGGCCCGGGCCAGGACGGTCGAGTGGTCGTCCGGGCACCGCACGTCGACCGTGTTGCCGGTCCGTACCTCGTGCCCATCGATCACGAGCGGAATCTCGAGCGTCATCTTCCGTATCGCCGCGAGCTCCTCTTCGAGCTTCCGGCGTTCGGGAGTGTTCGCGCTGTACGAGCGGATCGTGTTCACGTCGTTGCTGGGCCGCTCGACATTCCAGATCATGGAGACCGCGACGGGCCGAACGGCCCTAACGGTTTCGTGAAGTGCCGTTGATACGGGTTTAAAGACGGCCCCCTCCCCTCAAATCCGGCGGAGAGGACCGTCATGACGTCGGACCGGGTCGTACGACACCCCATCCTAGAGGTGCCCGCCCACCCCGAGAGGGTGGAGTTCACCTTCGACGGGCAGCGGCTCGAGGCCCGGAAGTCCGAGATGATCTCCTCGGCCCTGTTCGCGAACGGGGTCCGCGTCTTCGGTCGCCATCGGCGCGACGGCTCGCCCCAGGGGATCTTCTGCGCGAACGGCCAGTGCGCGCAGTGCCTGGTGCTCGCGGACGGCCTTCCCGTGAAGGCATGCATCACGGCGGTCCGTCCGAACATGGACGTTCGCCCGCTCGACGGCTTACCCCAACTCCTCGCCGACGACGCGCCGCTCAAGCTGCGCCGAGAGATCCCCGAGGTCGCGACCGACGTCCTCATCGTGGGCGGCGGGCCCGCGGGATTGACGGCCGCGGTCGAGCTCGGCTCGAAGGGCGTGAGCTGCGTCCTGTGCGACGATAAGCAGGCTCTCGGCGGGAAGCTGAGCCTGCAGACGCACAACTTCTTCGGCTCGGTGAAAGACTGCTATGCGGGGGAGCGAGGCATCGACATCGGCCGAACCCTCGAGGAACAAGCTCGCGCGCAGAAGGACGTGAACATCTGGACCGATTCTCCGGTCGTGGGGATCTTCCAGGACGGGATCGTGGGGGTCCTGAGGCAGGGCCGGTTCACCCTGGTCCGGCCGAAATGCATGCTCGTCGCCGCCGGGGCGCGCGAGAAGGCGCTCGCGTTCGCCGGCGCGGACCTCCCGGGGGTCTACGGGGCGGGCGCCTTCCAGACGCTCGTCAATCGGGACCTCATCAAGCCCTCCCAGCGACTGTTCATCATCGGCGGCGGGAACGTCGGCCTGATCGTCGCCTACCAGGCCCTCCAGGCGGGCGTGGACGTCGTGGGTCTCGCCGAGGTCCTGCCGGAGTGCGGCGGCTACAAAGTACACCGGGACAAGATCCTCCGTCTCGGCGTGCCGGTCTACACTTCCCACACGGTACTACGAGCCGAAGGCAAGGACCGGGTGGAGCGGGTGACGATCGCCCGCGTCGACGGTCGCTTCCGACCGGTCGAAGGCTCCGAGAAGTCCTTCGCCGTCGACACCGTGCTGGTGGCGGTCGGACTCTCCCCGGTCAACGAGCTGTTCGAGGAGGGGCGCCGGCTCGGGATGCGGGTCTACTCCGCGGGCGACGCGAACGAGATCGCGGAAGCGTCGGCCGCGATGTTCTCCGGCAAGATCGTCGCCCGGACGATCCTGAACGACCTCGGGATCCCGACGGGGATCCCTCCCGAGTGGCTCAGCATCCAGGCGATGTTGCGCTCGCATCCGGGTCCCGTGCTCGGCGCGTATCCACCTCCGTCAGGGATGAGCGTCTACCCGATCCTCCGCTGTGCCCAGGAGATCCCGTGCAATCCCTGCACGGATGTTTGCATCACGGACGGGATTGCGATCCCCGAAGGGAACCTCCTTGGGCGACCACGGCTCGTCGGGGATTGCGTCGGGTGCCTGCGATGCGTGGCGATCTGCCCCGGCCTCGCGATCAGCCTCGTCGACAAGCGCCACGACCCCTCGTCGAAGGTGGCGAGGGTGACGCTCCCATGGGAGATGCCCGAGGAGCTCGTGCACGTCGGGCAGGAAGTGTCGACCACCGGCAACGAAGGAGATGCCATCGGCACGGGCAAGGTGATCCGGATCCTCTCCGGGAAGTCCCTCAACCGCCGGCGCTTGCTGGTGCTCGAAGTCCCGTTCGCCGACGCGGAGAAGGTGGCAGGGGTGCGGATCCGGTCGCCGGAGCTCCCGGTCGCGCCGCTGTCCACTTCTCCGGTGAGCGACGACGAGGTGATCGTCTGTCGTTGCGAGCGCGTCACGAAGCAGATGATCGAGGAGTTCATCCAGGGCACGGGCAGCCGGGACTTGAACGCCGTCAAGGCCGCGCTCCGCTCCGGGATGGGGCCGTGCGGAGGGAAGACGTGCGCCGAACTGACGATCCGGATCTTTCGCGAGCTCGGAGTGGACCTGAAGACCGTCACTCCGCCGGTGCACCGGCCGTTCACCCAGGAGGTCCCGATGAAGGCGTTCCTGGTGGAAAGCGATGGCGACAGCGCAGTTTGATGTCATCGTCATCGGCGCAGGGTCGGTCGGGAATCCTACCGCGTACTTCCTCGAGCGCGAAGGGCTTCGGACCCTCGTGCTTGACGAGTTCGCCTCTTCGGGCCAGGGACAGAACAAGGCCGCCATCGGCGGGGTCCGCGCGACCCACTCCGACCCCGCGAAGATCGGCCTCTGTCAGCAGAGCCTCGAGGTCTTCTCCGAGTGGAAGCAGACCACGGGGACCGACATCGGTTGGAAGAAAGGAGGGTACTGCTTCCCCGCCTTCGACGAGAAGGTCGAGACGACGATCAAGGGGCTGCTCCCGGTTCAGAAGCGTCATCGCCTCAACATCGACTGGCTCGAGGCCGACGGTATCCGCAAGGTCGTGACCGGAATCAACGAGGACGGCTTGCGGGGCGGGACCTACTCGCCGGACGACGGTCAGGTGAGCCCCCTGCTCGCGGCCGAATCGTTCACGAAGGAGGCCGTCCGACTGGGCGCGGTGTATCGCTACCGGGAGCCCGTGACATCGCTGGTCCGGAACGGGAACGCGGTGGTCGGGGTCCGCACCGACAAGGAAGAATACCGGGCCTCGACCGTGGTCAACGCCTCGGGCGTACGGGCGACCGAGGTCTGTAAGATGGCGGGCCTCGACATTCCGGTCCTTCCGGACAGCCACGAGGGCGGGATCTCCGCCCCGGTCGCGCCGTTCCTCGACCCGCTCGTGGTCGACCTGCGACCGGGACCCGAGGGGAAGACGATCAACTTCTATTTCGGGCAAGATGCGAACGGCCAGATCATCTTCTGCTACACTCCGAAGGTGCCGATCTCGGGGACGAACCGCAACTCGACCTACGAGTTCATGCCGACCATCGCCGCGCGGCTCGTGGAGGTGATCCCGCGATTGAAGAACCTCACGATCCGTCGCGTGTGGAGAGGGCTCTACCCGATGACCCCGGACGGCAGCCCCGTCGTGGGGAAGGCTCCGAACGTCGACGGGTTCGTCCTCGGCGTCGGGATGTGCGGTCAGGGGTTCATGCTCGGCCCCGGCGTCGGCCGCAACCTCGCGTCCCTCGTCGCCCGGGGCACGCCGCTCATCGACCGCGAGGTCTTCGACCTGCTGAGCCCCGCGCGGGACTTCTACCGGGGGAAGAAGGAAGCGCTGAAGTGACGACCCGCCCCTAGGACGGGTCCCGGCCGACGAGGTCGTAGTAGCGGTACGCCGCCTCGCCCGCGCCGAAGCAGAACTTGAGGGTCGTGAAACCGCTCTTGAGCTCCGCGGCCGCGCGCAGGACGTCCGCCTCCGACTTTCCCTTGTGGAGGAGGTCGTCGAACAGCTCGGCGATCCGATCCATCTCGGGTTCGCGCATCCCGACGCGAGTGACCTCGGGAGTACCGAGGCGCACCCCGCCCGGGTGCTTCGGGCTCTTGTCGCCGGGCAAAAGGTTCTTGTTCGCGATCACGCCCGAGTCCGCGAGCCGCTTCGCCACCGCCTCGCCGCCGCCCTCCTTGTCGACCCGGACGGCGATCGTGTGGGAACGCGTGAAGCCGAGGTTGGGCGCGAGGACGTCGAACCCCCGGTCGTGGAGCGCCTGGCCGAGGGCGCGGGCGTTCGCGACCGTCTGGCGCGCGTACTCCCGTCCGAACTCGATATGCTCGGCGAGGCTGACCGCGAGGGCGGCCATCGCGTTCAGGTGGTGGTTGCTCGTCACGCCGGGGAACGCGCCGCCTTGGAGGCGCTTCACGACCTCGGAATCCTCGGTCGAGGCGAGCAGGATACCGTGCTGCGGGCCGGGCAGCGTCTTGTGCGTGGAGGCGCTCATCACGGTAACGCCCTCGTGCAGCGGGTCCTGGAACTCCCCGCCGGCGATGAGCCCGAGGACGTGCGCCGCGTCGTACCAACCCCGCGCGCCGATCTCCTCGAGCGTCGGTCGGAGCTCTTCGAGCGGCATGGGGAACAAGAAGAGCGAGAGGCCGAACAGGCAGACCTTCGGTCGCACCGCCTTCAGGATCTCGCGCGTGCGGGCGACGTCGATCGTCATCCGCTCCGCGTCCCAGGCGTAGTAGACAGGCTTCACGCCCCGCAGGCCGAACGCGCCGAACGACGCGCTCGAGATGTGCGCGCCGTCCGCGAGACGGCTCGTCCCCACGAGGTCGCCGGGCTCGGTGAGCGCCTTCAGTACGGCGAGGTTGGCGACGGTGCCCGAGGTCGGGCGGACGTCCGCGAACGAGCAGCGGAAGAGCCGCTTCGCGAGCGCGAGGCAGATCTCCTCGACCTCGTCGACCTGTTCGTTGCCTTCGTAGTACCGTTCCCCGGGAAGCCCCTCGGCGTACCGGGAATGGAAATCGCTGATGAGAAGCTCCTTCGCGTACGGCGAGAGGAGGTTCTCGCTCGCGATCAGCGGGATCGCGGCCTCGAAGCGTTTCGAGTGGCGTTTCACCGCGTCGCGGATGCGCTCGACGGTCGCGGCCATCTCTCCGGGTTTCGGAGCCAGGGGCGTCGACCCCCCCACCCCCCCGCTGCCACTGGAACCCGTCCCTGCCCCACGACCCGCCATGAACCCTCGCGCTCGAACCGACCGGGCCTCCTCACCTCCTCGAGGCCATATATGGACCGTGCCCGTCCCGGCGCTGTCATGCCCTCACCGGCTTCCTCGACCCCTCTACGTCCCTGGCCCGTCCACCGACGCTTCTACGTACCGTACCACGACCTTGACGTCCTGAACCACCTCAACCACGCCGCCTACCTTCCCTACATGGAAACTCTCCGATGCGACTACTACCTCCCCCTCCTCCCTTCTCCCGACCCGACGCAGATCGACATCATCATCGCCGAAGCCACCTGCCGCTACCTCGCTCCCGTAGCGTATGGTTCGGAGCTCCTCGGCGAGGTCGCACCCGCTCGCCCGCTCGGTCGCACGAGCTTCACTCTACTCTACCGCTTCACCCTCGCCGGCACGTCCACCGTCACTTCCCGCGGCCGTACCATCAACGTCGTCTACGATTACGCGAAAGGGACCAAGAAGGAGATTCCGCCGGAGCGTCGCGCTGTCCTGGAGCGCGATGCGGTCGACCCGGCGGACGAAGGCTGGTAAGGATCCCTTCCACTGGAAATGGGGGGGTGGGGGGGACGCCCGGTCAATACGCCGGGTGCACGGGGTCGCGACGCGGGATCGGTGGGGGCCACGGAAGCGGCTCGATGTACCCCGGCTCTTCCGTGACGGTCTCGATGCGGTAGAGGACCCCCGTGCCCTTGAGGGCCTCGTGGATCTTCGAAAGGCGTTCTTGGAAATCCGACTCATGCTCCCAGTCGAAGACGAGGTCGTGGGGGCCGATGATGAACGAGAGTCCGGCGACCGCCTTCAACCGTGTGGAGATCTCGATCGGGGAGCGGCTTTCTGGCGTGAAGTAGAGGTCCACGTAGCTGTGCATGGCGGGAAGCGCATCGTGAAAACGCGGTTCTCTCCTACTTAAAGGTCCCGCCGGGACGGCGAACCCCGGCGCGAGTGCTAGGCCAGCAGGATTGCCATCCGGACGAACCGCACGGAGACCCCGCGTGCCCCTCAGCCCCGTCGCCCCGCCAGCGTCGACGGGTCACGGTAAGGCTGCTCCCGTCAGGACCTGACCCGATGCCCGTGATGGATAGCCGCTAGGGCGCTCCTCCGAGCGCCCGTCGCAACACCCGCGGCCCGGCGGAACAGAGCGTC
>DATEQS010000020.1:0-24149 GCA_035272385.1 Thermoplasmata archaeon | reverse complement strand
ACGGCTCGGAACTCCGGACCTTTCGTCGCCCGGAACACTCCTCCCTCCTTTCCGGTGGAGATCGGATAATCGACCGCATCGAACTGACCTCGGTTCACGAGGCGCGAGACGGCGAGCAACGTCGAATGGTCGAAGAACTCGTCCAAAAGCTTCCGGTGCTCGCCTTCCTTGCGCCGGTCCTCGAGCCGCTCTCGGCGCCGGGGAAAGACCACGTCGTGGGGGCTGGGCATTGTAGGGCAGAAAGCGGGCGTCCGCTCTTAGGCTCTCGGGCGGCCCGCGGAGTTCGGCTCGACCGCCGACCACGGGCTGGGTAGGCTCATTTCCTTTCGGTAAGCGACCCTATATCCCTCCCGGGCGGGTGAGTGGGTCATGCCCCTCGCCCTCTCGCCCGCCCGATCGCACCCTCCGCGACGCTCGGAGGCGCCCACGCCTTCGCCGACGCCCTCCGCCTTTGCGCTGGCTCGCACCCTGGACGCCCCGGCCGATTACGACGCGGTGTTCCGCGTGGTGCGCAACGCGGTCCGCCAGGTGCTCGGGATCGAGCGCCCGGGCCTGGGGCTCGGACTTTCGAACCTCCCCCCTCAACTGGGCGCCTACTGGCAAGTGACCGGGAACCTCATCGTGATGAACGAGGGCCTCGTGAACGCCATGCGGGCGAACGCCGAGAGTCCGACCGAGCTCAATTCGTTCGTCTACGTCATTCTCGCCCACGAGTACCTCCACTCGCTCGGGTACCTGGACGAGGGCTCGGTCCGCGCGGTCACGGCGCGGGTCACTCGAACCGCCTTCGGTCCCGACCACCCCGCCACTAAGATGGCGGAAGGCGATCTCTGGCGTCTCTACCCGTTCCTGGCTTATGCTTCGGGCGGCAACGGTCGGCGCCTCAAGGTCGTCACCAAGTTTGACCTCGACACGACGGACCGATACATCCGGTGAGATTGACCCCCGACCTTTAATCCCCGCCCGGTCATTCCCTTTCGGCAACGAATGTGTCGATAATCGACCCCACGATCGGCCTCGCCCTCGTCATCGCCGGCGTCTGCCTGCTCGCCTTCGAACTCGTCCATCCCGGAGCCTTGCTACTGATCCCGGGCTCGATCCTGCTCGTCGCGGGGTTCCTCTACTTGTTCCTGCCCAACGTGCTCCTCGACAGTTACATCGGCCCGGTGGGCATCATCGTGGTCGCGATCGTCGCCGCCCTGATCGAGATCCCGTACTATCGCTGGGTCGCCCCGACCCATTGGCCGCTGAGTACCACGAGCGGCGGGCTGGTCGGCGCGGAGGCCATCGTCATCGTCCCCATCATTCCGAACACGCTGAAGGGGAAGGTTCGCGTTCGATCGGAGGTGTGGTCCGCTCGCGCCTCCATCCCTATTCCGGAGGGGACCCACGTCAAAGTCGTCCACGGGGAAGGGGTCTCGGTGACGGTCGTTCCGATCGAACCGCCGAAGCCGGCCTAACCGTTTCCCTGACCCGACGGAAAGGGTTAACCCTCTCGTGGAGTTCGGCCTGCCGGTCGTCGTCCGAGCACGACGGGCACCCGAGAGGTTCCGATGGATTACACGTTCGTCATCGTGGGGATCGTCCTCGCGTTCGTGATCATTCTCGTCCTGCTGACCCGGATGATCTACACGATCCAACCGTACCAGCAAGGGATCGTCACGCTGCTCGGGTCGTACAAGCGGATGATCAACCCGGGGTTCAACCTAGTGAGCCCGCTCGCGAGCGTCCTCAAGATCGACCTACGTACCCAGGTCCTCGAGGTCCCGCGCCAGGAAGTGATCACGAAGGACAACTCGCCGACCAACGTCGACGCGATCATTTACATCAAGGTCGTGGACGCGCCGAAGGCGATCTTCCAGGTCCAGAACTACCAGGTCGCCACCCTCGCCCTCGCGCAGACGACCCTTCGTTCGATCATCGGCGACATGGAACTGGACGAGGTCCTCTACAACCGGGAGCGGATCAACGCTCGCCTCCGCGACATCCTCGATGAGGCCACCGACAAGTGGGGCGTGCGCGTTGACGCCGTGGAGATCAAGGAGGTCGACCCCGTCGGACCGGTCAAGACCGCGATGGAGGAGCAGACCTCCGCCGAACGTCAACGGCGGGCGGCGGTGCTGCGCGCCGACGGAGAGAAGCGCAGCGCGATCCTGGTCGCGGAGGGGCAGAAGCGGTCCCGCATCCTGCAGGCCGAGGGCGTCCGGCAATCCCAGATCCTCGAGGCCGAGGGGGCCCGGGTCGCCACGATCCTCGAGGCACAGGGAGAGTCCCAGCGTCTGCGGATCCTGTCGCTCGGAGCCGGCGTCCTGGACGCGAAGGCCCTGACCGTCCTTTCGCTCGACACCGTCGCCAAGATGGGCGACGGGCAATCCACGAAGATCCTCTTCCCGTTCGAGTTCTCGCGCTTGATGGAGGGCGCTTCCGAGTACCTCGGCACGGGCCGACAGGTGCCCGACCGGAGCCTCAACACGCTCGCCGACCTCGAAAAGCAGATCGGAACGATGGACGATATCTTGGGCCCGATCCCGCGCCAGGAAGAGCTCCTGACCGAGATCAAGACCATCGAGGAGGAGATCAAGGCCGAGTCCGAAGAGTCGACCTCGATGGTCAATCCGTTCTCGTCGAAAGGGTCCAAGGCCGGCCCCGTCGCCGTACTACCTCCCGCCGATGCGTTCGCACCGCCCCCCCCGTCCCGAGCCCAACCTCACGGGACCGCGTTCTCCTCGGGGACCGCCGACTCTCCCGGCACGGCGTTCTCCTCGGGAACAGCCGACTCGTCGGCCACCGCCACGCCACCGGGTCCTCCGCCGGACGATGGGCGGCCCGCCCGCCGGCGACCCCCGACCAACGGTTCGCAGAGCTAGATTCCTCGACCCGCGCCCCGACTCCTCCAACGCATTCCGACGAACGGGCCCGGCGGCCGTTCGGCCTATAAGCCCGTTCGGTCCCTGGACTGGCCGGAGAGTTCGATGCCCGCCGTGCTCACCGAACGAAGCGGAGCCGTCCTTACGATCACGATCAACCGCCCCGAGCGCCTCAACGCGCTCGACGTCGCCACGATGGTCGAGCTGCGCACCGCTCTCCAGGCGGCGACCGTGGCGACCGACGTGCGCGCGGTTCTCCTCACGGGGGCGGGTACCGCGTTCTGTGCGGGAGGAGATGTCGCGGCGATGGACGAGTATCGGGCCAAAGGCGCCCTTCCCGACCTCTTCCACCGGCTGACCGCCGAGCAGGAGCACATGGTCCGCGAGATCCTCGGCATGCCGAAACCTGTGATCGCCGCTCTTCCCGGTGTGGCGGCCGGCGGGGGCCTTTCGCTCGCCCTCGCGGCGGATTGGCGGATCGCGAGCGACACCGCGATCCTGGTACCCGCCTTCCTGCAGCTGGGCACGGTGCCCGACGGGGGCCTCTCGTACTTCCTTCCCCACTTCCTCGGAGTCGGCGGCGCGCAGGAACTGATCTTCTCGAATGCTCGGATTTCCGCTCCCCGCGCCCGGGAAATGGGGCTGGTTCACGAAGTAGTGAGCGCCTCCGAGCTTCCCGGTCGAGCCCGAGAGCGAGCTCGGGAGCTCGCGGAAGGACCGACCCGGGCCTACGGTTGGGCGAAGCGGCTCATGGTGTCCGCGTTCAGCGAGAGCATCGAATCCCAGATGACCCTCGAACGTCGAGGCGCCGTCGAAGCCGCTCAGGGAAACGAACTCCCCGAAGGGATCCGGGCGTTCCGCGAGAAACGGAAGCCGAAATTCCCGTCCCCCTGATCGTTCTCACTCGGCGGGCCGTCCGGTCCAGGGAATCGCGAGACGTTCCTCGAGTCGACGTTTCACGCCCGGCCATTCGGGGGCCAGGATGCTGTAGTAGAGCGACGTACGAAAGTAGTCGTTCCGGACGAGGTGAGCCTCTCGCAGGCTGCCCTCCGGCACGGCTCCGAGACGCTCGATCGCCCTTTGCGAACGGAGATTTCGCGAGTCCGTCTTCAGCTGGACTCGGTGGACCCCCTCCTCTTCGAAAGCGTAGGCCAGCATGAGGAGCTTGGCCTGGGCGTTGAGCGGGCTGCCCCAATACCGGGAGTCGAGCCACGTGCCCAGCTCGACCCTCTGGTTCGCTCGGTCGATGTCGAGAAACCGGATGATCCCCACCAAGGGCCGTTCGGGGAGGAGGACCATCGTGAACGCGAGGAGTTCACCGGCGGCCTGGAACTCAAGGAGCTGGTCGATGAACGTTTCCATCTCGGCGACCGAGGGAGGGTGACCCGGCCCGATCCGCAGGTACCGCCAGACCTCGGGGTCGCGACCCGCGTCGGCAAGTCCGGCCGCATGCGCCCGTTCCAGCGGCACGAGCTCGAGATACCGGCCTCTCAACGTGACCGGAGGCCGGAACTGATTGCCGGTCATGTCCGACCCGCGGTGCCGTGGGGCTCTCGGCCGCTCGCCGAGGTTCCCGTCTCGGTGCGAGACCACGGCCGGGCGAGCTTCGCTTCGAGCCCTTCCTTCACTCGAGGCCATTCCGAGACGAGGATCCCGTAGACGACGGAGGTGCGAAACGTTCCGTCCCGAAGGAGCTTGTCGTCCCGGAAGACGGCCTCGCGAACCGCCCCCAACCGCGAGATCGCCCGTTGGGCTCGCTCGTTCCGGAGGTCCGTCTGGATGCTCACCCGATGGACCTTTTCGGTCTCGAACGCGTGTCGGAGGAGCAAGTATTTCGATTCCGTATTGACCGGAGTCCTCCAGAGGGCCGAGTCGAGCCAGGTCCCTCCGATCTCGACCGAAAGATTCTCTCGTTCGATGTTCAGAAATCGGGTCATCCCTACGGGACGGTCCTCGGCGCGCAGAACGGTGGTGAACGCGAGGTCCGTGCCTGCCCTCTGCCCTTCGAGGACGAGCGAGATGAACTCCTTCATCTCGTCGAGCGTTTCCCCGGGTCCCCTCAACATCAGCCTCCCGATCTCGGGATCCCGGGCCGCCGCGCGAAGCGCGATCGCGTGACCGGGAGCGAGGGGGACGAGCCGGATCCAGCGGCCCGTGAGCGTCACGGGGGTGCGGAAACTCTCCATCAGCAACCGACGTGTTCGAGCCGTGCCGGCGCATAACGCCGACGACCCGCGAACGCGCCGGCAGCACCGTTCTTCATCGCTGCGTCGCTCGTCAGCCGGTTGAGGTTAAATAACGTCAAAGAGTCCGAAGGGTTAGTCGGTTAGCGGGAGAAGGGTCGGATGGAGGCCGGGGTCACCACATTCCTGGTCTTCGCGATCATTGCGGGCGCGTTCGCAGGGGGCACGCTCATCGCGAACCAGATGCTCGGGGCCAAGCGACGGGGCTCCTACCTCCAGCTCACCACCTATGAGTGCGGTGAGGAGCCGGAAGGCGAAGCCCAGATCGACTTCCCGACCCAGCACTACACGTTCGCCATCGTGTTCGTCGCGGTGGACGTCCTCGGGTTCGTCCTCGCGCTGTGGGGCCTCACGTTCCGCGGAGCGAACTCGGCGTGGCTCCCGGTGTTCATCGCGGTCGCGTTCACCGGCCTCGCGATCACGGGAATCTACTACGCGCTGAGCGGCGAAAAGAGGTGGGTCGTATGACGACCCCTCCTGCCCAGGTTCCGCCCACTCCGAAGGGCACTCCGGCCGTGTCGGAGATTCCGGCGTCCAGCGAACTTCCGATGGCCACCCAACCGGCGGTGCCGTTCGTGGAAATCGAGACCCTGAGGGTCCGGCAGTTCATCCCCGCGGCGAAGGAAGCCCTGAGCTCGCTCATCGCGGAACAAGGTCAGACCAAGGTGATCCGACCCGTGTTCAACTGGGCCGGGCGGAACTCCCTCTTCCCGCTCCACTGGGGGCTCGCGTGCTGTGCGATCGAGTTCGCCGCCGGCTTCGGCGCCCGATGGGATGCGGAGCGCTTCGGGGTCGTACCCCGTTCCTCGCCCCGGCAATGCGACCTTATGATCGTCAACGGAACCGTCACTTGGAAGGTCGCGCACAAACTCATCACGCTCTACGAGCAGATGCCGGAGCCGAAGTGGGTCATCGCGATGGGAAACTGCGCGACGGGGGGCGGACCCTTCCGTACGGCCTACTCGGTGGTTCCGGGGGTCGACAAGCTAGTTCCGGTCGATGTCTACATCGCCGGTTGCCCGCCTCGGCCCGAGGCGATGCTGGACGGAATCCTGCGATTGGAACAGCTGATTCGGGAGAGGAAGGAATAGGCGGAAGGTCCGCCGGAGCATCGGGGGTAGTCAAGGATGCAACCGGACGACCTGTCTCGGATCCTCGCCCCCAAGCTCGGGGAAAACCTGCTCGTCGTCGAACCGTTCGATGGCATGGCGGGCCGCGTTCGGTTTCGTCGAGAGGGGGCTCTCGAGCTCTTCCGCATCGTTCGGGACGAGCTCACGTTCACACATCTCTCGATGGTCGGCGGGATTGACTGGGTCGACCATCGCGAGGTGTTCTATGTCGCGTGGTCGGATTCGGTCCGCCAGTACGTTCTTCTTTCCACCGACGTGCCGGCGACGGACGCCCACCTCGAGTCCGCGACACCGGTCTGGCCGAGCGCGAACTGGCACGAACGGGAGACGTGGGAGCTCGTGGACGTGACGTTCGACCATCACCCGGACCTTCGCCACCTCCTGACGCCGGACGGCTATGTCTTCCATCCGCTCCTGCGCTCGTTCAAGCTCCACGAACCCGAGGAGCTCGAGGTGAAATCGCGCCATGTCTGAGATGTGGATCAACATGGGGCCGCAGCACCCCATGACGCACGGCCTCTGGAACCTGCGCGTACGGATCGACGGCGAGCTGATCCTCGACGCCGACCCCGAGATGGGGTACCTGCACCGCGGCATCGAGAAGATCAGCGAGGACCGCCACTACAACGAGGTCGTCACGCTGATGGACCGATGTTGTTACGTCGCCGGACTCGCCTGGGAGCACCTCTACGTCCTCGCCTCCGAGAAGGCGCTCCACATCACTCCGCCCGAGCGGGCGGAGTACATCCGGATGATGTGCGACGAGTTCCAACGGATCGGGTCCCACATCATGTGGTACGCGGCGTTCGTCCAGGACATCGGCCTGATGAGCCCGTTCCTCTACGGCATGCGCGACCGGGACCTCGTCCTTGACCTTTTCCAGAGCTTCTCCGGCGCCCGGCTGACCTACGAGTACATGCGGGTCGGAGGGGTGCGCAACGACCTCCCGCCCACGTTCACTGGACACGCGCGCAAGATTCTCGATTGGCTCGAACAGCGCTTCCGGGAGTATGACCAGCTCTGCCTCGGTTCCGCGATCTTCCACAAACGCTGTGACAACCTCGGCGTCCTGAAGGCGAACGACTGCGTCACCCACGGCATCACCGGCCCGATGTTGCGGTCCGCGGGCGTGAAGCGGGACCTGCGCAAGGACCGGCCCTACGCGCGCTACGATGCCGTCGATTTCGATGTCGCGGTGGCGGACGGCGCGGACGTTACGGGCCGATACCTCGTCCGCATGGAAGAGATGCGTCAGTCGATCCGGATCCTGCGCCAGGTGGTCGATTGGCTCGAACAGCATCCGGGCCCGGTCATGGCGGACCAACTCCCGCGCTGGCTCGGAGCTCCGTACGCTCCCGTGGGCCGCGAGGGGTATCTCCTGAAACGCAATTACGCGAAGGGCGTCGGCTTCTCCTCGGTCGAGGAGCCCCACGGCGAGGCCCAAGCCTACGTGGTCAACGAGGGTTCGGAGCACCCGTACCGGGTGAAGTTCCGCTCCCCGGTCTTCGCCAACCTCGCCGCCGTTCGCCAGTACCTCGTGGGGTATCGCGTAGCGGACATCCCCCCCATCCTGGGAAGCGTCGACGTGTGCGTCGGGGAGGTGGACCGCTAGGCGGAAGGCACGATGGGGCAGGCGACTCTCTACTCGGTCTCCTACTGGATTTCCAACCTGATCGCCACCGCGATCGGGTCGATTCTCCCGGCCGGCGCCCGGACCGTGGTCACCAGCTCCGACGTCGTGACCGGGTTTGCGGTCCTGATCTTCGCCGTCGTCATCCTCGCCGCGAGCATGCTCAACACGATCATGCTCATCTGGTGGGAGCGGAAGCTGCTCGGCCGATTCATGGACCGGCGGGGGGCCATGCACGTGGGCTATGCGGGGCTTCTCCAGAACTTTGCGGACGGCTTCAAACTGTTCCGGAAGAACACGGTCAAGCCGAGGGAAGCAGACGCGCTCGGGTTCTACCTCGGCCCGACATCGTACATGGTCACCTCACTCGCCATCTTCGGGATCCTCCCGATCTCTTCGGGTTGGGACACCGGCGCCCTCCCGCTCACTCTCCTTCTGGCCCTCGCGATATTCTCCTTCGCCCCGCTGTTCATCTTCATCAGCGCTTGGTCGAGCAACAACAAGTACTCGCTGATGGGCGGAATGCGCTCCGCGGCCCAGATGATCGCCTACGAGGTCCCGCTCCTCCTCGCGGTCGTCGCGGTCGTGATCGTCGCCGGGAGCTTCGACCTGAACACGATCGTCTACGAACAGCAGAACTACTGGTTCTGGGGACCGCTCTTCCTCGCGCTCGTTGTCTTTGTGGCCGCCATGCTCGCGGAGATGGAGCGGATCCCCTTCGACCTCCCCGAGGCCGAGGCGGAGCTCGTCGAAGGATGGAACACCGAGTACGGCGGGATGCTCTTCGCGTTCTTCATGCTCAGCGATTACTTGCGGGCCCTGGTTGGCAGCATTCTGGTCGTGCTTCTCTTCCTCGGCGGCTGGACGCTCCCGAGCTGGGTGCCGAGCGCCGCGACCTCCTTCCCGCTCGCCGGCATCTTCTGGTTCATGCTGAAGACGTACCTCGTGTTCGGACTGTTCGTGTGGATCCGCGCCTCGCTCCCGCGCGTGCGAACGGACCAGCTTCTTCGGGTCGGTTGGAACCGGATGATCCCGTTGAGCCTGCTCTCGGTATTCCTGGCGGCGCTTCTCGTGACGGCGAAGTGCCTGCCGGTCTTTGGATGCGTTCCGTCACCGGGGATTTAGGGGGAAGAAACGAATGGCCGCCGAGATAACCGCGACGGAGAAACCCAACGAGAACCCGATCCTCTGGGTAGCACGTCCGATGGCGACGGCCGCCCGCCAATTTGCGAAGAGCCTCATTCGTCCATCGACCATCGTCTACCCGTTCGAACGGCTCGAGGACCCGAAGTTCCGGGAGAAGGTCGCCGTCCAATCGGGAAAGCCGATCGGCCTCGGCCAAGTTTGGGACAACTACCGCGGCGTGCACGCGCTGAACATCGCGACGTGCATCAGCTGCAACCTGTGCGCGTTCTCCTGCCCCGACCTCTGCATCGAGATGGTGACGGTCCCCGGCGGGGACCCAAAGCACCCGAAGAAGTGCCCGGAGATCGACTACGGGAAATGCAGCTACTGCGGGTTCTGCTCGGACGCGTGCCCCGAAGGATGCCTCACGATGACCACGCGCTACGAGCTCTCGACCCCGAAACGCTCGGAGATGGTCTACTCGCCGCAGAAACTGAACGAGGTTTTCCGGACGAAGTTGCCGATGAACCCGATCCGGCTCGCCCGTCCCGCGAACGAGGACGCCATCCTCCTCGACGTCCCGCTCTGCATCGGGTGCAACGCGTGCGCGCGCGACTGTCCCACGCAATGCATCACGATGCTCGACATCCCGAAACCGGAGGCGAAGCCCGGGGAGAAGATCCCGAAGCGGATCTGGAAGGAACCGGTCGTTAACGACTCCGATTGCGTCCGTTGTGGGACGTGCATTAGCGTCTGCCCGAAGGAATGCCTGTTCTGGGGGACTCGAAAGTGAGTATCGAGGAACTGGCGTTCCTCGCCCTCGCCGTCGTCGCCCTGGTGACGGCGGTCGCCGCGCTCCTCGTCCGGGAGCTCGTCCACACCATCCTCTGGGTCGCGGTGTTCTTCGTCGACATCTCGGCGATCTACTTCCTGCTGCAGGCGCCGTTCCTCGGCGTCCTGCAGCTCGGGGTCTACGCGGGCGCCGTGACGATCCTGTTGCTCTTCGGGATCATGGTGACGCGCAAGCGGATCTTCGCGCGCGAGGCGGCCACCGGCATCAGCGAAGTGCCGCTCGCGCTCGCGGTCGTCACGTTCATCTTCGTCATCGCGGTAGTGGGCGAGCTCCCGCAGACGAGCACGCCGGTCCGGTCCTACGACCCCACGCTCCTCTCCGAGAACCTCTTCGGGACGAACGGTCCGTGGCTCCTTCTGCTCGGGCTCATCATGATGGGCGCCGTGGCGGGGTCGATCTACCTCGTCCGGGAGGGACGCGAATGACGGACCTTCCGCTCGTCGGCTTCGTCGCGCTCTCCTCCGCCCTCTTCGCCGTCGGGCTCTTCGGCATCCTCACCCGGCGGAACTTCATCCTGATCCTGATCGCCCTCGAGATCGCGATGAACGCGGCGATTCTCAATTTCGTCTACTTCGGGGCGTTCTCCGGGGGCCCCGGCGGCCTCTCCGGACAAGCGATCGCGGTCGTCCTCATCGGCTTCGCTGCGACCGAGGTCGCGGTCGGGCTCGCGATCGTTCTCGCGCTGAACCGGCTAAAAGGCACCATCAACGTCGCGCAGGCGACGGACCTCAAACTGTAGGGGGGAAGATCGACGGGCGTTCTGGACGGCCTCTACGGGTGGGCGTTCCTCGTCCCGCTGTTCAGCGCTCTCGCCTTCGCCATCGTGGGACTCGCCGGGACGCGCATGCGACGCCTCGAATGGGGCGGGTGGGTTGCGGTCGCCTTCTCCGGGGCGGCGATGGTCATCGGCGTTCTCATCGGCGTGGGGGAGATGATCAACCCGGGAACCTACACCGACGTCCGGTATACGTGGCTGCATCTGGCCCCGGCCCCGGGGCCGTTCCCGAACGGATTCTCGCTCGTCATCGGCACGCTGGTCGACCCGATCTCCGCCCTGATGCTCATCGTCGTGACGGTGGTCGGATTCCTCGTCATGCTCTACTCGATCGGGTACATGCACCAGGACCGGGGACTCCCCCGGTACTACGCGGAGCTCTCGCTGTTCCTCGCCGCGATGAGCGGGCTCGTGCTCGCCGACAACCTGCTCGAGTTCTTCGTGTTCTGGGAACTGGTCGGGGTGTGCTCGTACTTCCTGATCGGATTCTACTACGAGAGGCCGAGCGCGGCGAGCGCCGCGAAGGAGGCGTTCATCGTCACCCGAGTCGGGGACATCATGTTCCTGCTCGGGATCTTCCTCTACTTTTACAATTTCAGCACGGCCGGACCGGCCGGCTCGGGCGGCTGGGCGGCCAACGGGTTCCTCTTCACGAACGGCAGCGTCCCCTACCTCCAAGGGTTCGGCCTCGGGGGCAACTCGACGCTACTGACGGTCGCCGGGATCATGATCCTCGGCGGTGCGGCCGGTAAGAGCGCCCAGTTCCCGCTCCACGTGTGGTTGCCGGACGCGATGGAAGGCCCCACGACGGTGAGCGCCCTCATTCACGCGGCGACCATGGTCGCCGCGGGCGTCTACCTTCTCGCGGTCTCGAGCCTCTTCCTCGGCTTCACGTCGAGCGACCAGCTCGCGATCGTCGCGATCGGAGGGTTCACTGCCTTCTTCGCGGCGACGATGGCCGTCGTGCACCCCGACATCAAGCGGGTGATCGCGTACTCCACGATCAGCCAGCTCGGCTACATGGTCATGGCCGTCGGCGCCGGGTTCGCGATGGTGGGGCTCTTCCATCTGTTCACGCACGCGTTCTTCAAGGCCCTCCTGTTCCTCGCGGCCGGCTCGGTCATCCACGCCGTCGGCACCCAGGACCTGTTCAAGATGGGCGGGCTCCGAAAGCCGATGCGCTTGACCGCTGTCGCGTTCGCGATCGGAGGGCTCGCGCTCGCCGGGATCCCCCCGTTCGCGGGTTTCTGGAGCAAGGACGACATCCTTTCCGCCGTCTACTCCCAGCTCGGCAGCCACCCGGCGTACTGGCCGTTCTTCCTGCTCGCGTTCGCGGCGGTCTTCCTGACGGCCTACTACATCTTCCGGGCTTGGTTCCTCGCCTTCTCGGGCGACCACGCCCGCGACCCGAGCCTCTCGCACCCGCACGAGGGCCCGTGGACGATGCAGGTGCCTCTCGTCGTGCTCTCGAGCCTCGCGTTCGGGGGAGGGCTGCTCATCTTCGTTCCCGGGTTCCAATCCCTCCTTCTGTCGGGCGCCGGTGTGGGAGGGATCCCTCCCGTCTACGGCACGACCGACCTCCTGCTCTCCGCCGCGAGCGTGGCTCTCGGAGTGGGAGGCATCGCGCTCGCGTGGACCCTCTGGGGCAACGGTCGGGTCTACGCGCTCTCGGAAACGAGCGCGGTTCAACCGATGCGTCGGCTGCTCCTCAACCGCTACTACTTCAAGGTCGGATACGACTGGATCGGCCAGAAGGGCATCTACACCATCGCGCGCGCGGCCGACTTCTTCGACCGATACGTCATCGACGGAGCCGTCCACGGCTTCGAGCGGATGTTCGCCGCCCTGAGCGACCGCCTACGCCGGATCCAGTCCGGAGTCGTTTCGGACTATGCCGCGTACGTCGTGGGAGGGCTGATCGCCCTCTTCGTGATCCTGCTGATCGTCGCGCCGTACGTGGTGGCGCGCCTGGGAGGCGGCTAGATGATCCCGCTGCTCTCCATCATCGTCGCGACCCTCGCGGCCGGGACCGTTTTCACCTTCCTGGCCGGGAACCGCGCGCGCTGGGTGGCGCTCGCGACCACGGTCGCGTTCCTCGGCGAAGTGGCCTTCCTGTTCCTCGCGTTCCCCGGTTGGCCCGGCTACAATAGCGCGCTCGTTCCCGGGTTCGCGGACAGCGAGTCCTATAGCTGGATCTCGATCGCCTGGATGCACGTCAACTACACGGTCGGCGTGGACGGGATCTCGCTCGTCCTGATCCTGCTCACCGCGGTCCTTCAGCTCGCGACCGTCGTCTACTCCTGGGCGGAGACGAAGCGGCCGGCGGCGTACTTCGGACTCGTCCTGCTCACCTGCCTCGGCTGCTTCGGGGTCTTCATCGCGCTCGACGTCCTCCTGTTCTTCCTCTTCTGGGAAGCCGTCCTCGTTCCGATGTTCTTCCTGGTGGGATACTGGGGAGGGCCTCAACGCCGGTATGCCGCTCTGAAGTTCTTCATCTACACTCACGTCGCGTCGATCGTGATGCTGGTCGGCCTGCTCGCCCTCGTGTTCTACTCGGGGGCTCCTTCGTTCGACTTCTCGGCGATCTACGCGTCGGCCCGGGGCCTCTCCTCGGTGGTGCAGTCGTTCCTCTTCCTCGCGCTCTTCTTCGGGTTCGGCGTCAAGTTCCCGATCGTCCCGTTCCATACGTGGCTCCCCGACGCCCACGTAGAAGCCCCCACCGGAGGCTCGGTCCTGCTGGCGGGCTTGCTCCTCAAGCTCGGGGGGTACGGATTGATCCGCTGGGCGGTCGAGCTCCTACCGAACGGTCTCCACACCGTGCAGCCGATCCTCTACGTCGTCGCGTTCGTCTCGATCGTCTGGGGGTCGGTCCTGTCGTTGTCGCAACGGGACCTGAAACGCATGATCGCGTACTCCTCGATCAACCACATGGGGATCGTGCTGCTCGCGATCGCGCTCGATTCCTCGCTCGGTCTGCTCGCGGCGGTCCTGCTGATGTTCGCCCACGGGATCGTGAGCGCGCTTCTGTTCATGACGGCGGGCAGCGTGCACCACACGTTCGGCACGCGCGACATCCCCGCGGTCGGAGGGATCACTCCGACCACCCCGACCCTCTCGACCCTCATCATGGTCGGGTCGCTCGCCTCCCTCGGCCTGCCGGCCCTCATCAGCTTCCCCGCGGAGTTCACCGCGCTCCTCGCCACGTGGAACACCCTCGCCTACTGGGTCATCGTGCCGCTAGTCATCCTGGTCGTCACCGCCGGGTTCTATCTCTGGATGATGCAGCGGATGCTCTTCGGCCCGGCGAAAGGGATCCCTTCCTCCGCGCACGACGTTCCCTGGTACGAGGGCGCGGGGATGGGGATCCTCGTCGCCCTCACGATCCTGTTCGGGATCCTCCCCGGTCTTCTGGTGAACGTGATCATGAGCTCGCCCATCAAGGGCTTCCCGGGGACCTAGACCGATGGACTTCTCTTCGTTCGCCGGACCGTTCCTTCCCGAGATCCTGCTGCTCGCGGGAACGCTCCTCATCTTCCTCCTCGACGTGGTCGGAGTCCGTCGTATCGAGACGACGGGAGCCGTGGCGGTCGGCGCGACGGCGCTCGCCCTCCTGTTCGTCGTGGCCGACCTCGGCTTGGGTCCCCTGAGCGCCCTCGCCACGATCCCCGCGGGTCAGGTCGACGCGGTCGTGGCGCCCGGGGCGACTCCGCTCTACGCGTTCACCTCGCTCGGGTTCATCTTCCAGGGGATCTTCCTCCTCGCGGCGTTCTTCGTCGCGCTCGCCTCGATGAGCCGGCCGTCGAGCGAACGCGGAGCCCCGATCTTCTACGGGCTTCTCCTGCTCGCGACGCTCGGAATGCTCCTCGTCGCCATCGCCTCCGACCTGATCTTCCTCCTCCTCGCGATCGAGATCACCAGCATCTCGACGTACCTGCTCGTCGGCTACACGCGACGCGATGTTCGCTCCCTCGAGGCGGCGATGAAGTTCTACATCATCGGCGCTCTTTCCACGAGCCTCTCCTTCTTCGGAGCGTCGCTCCTCTTCGGGGCGTACGACACGACCAACCTCTACGCGATCCGGGCGGTCGCGGGGGCGGTCGGGTACCCGGTCCTCGTCCTGCTCGGCTACGGGTTCCTCATCGCGGGACTCGCGTTCAAGGCGACCCTGGTCCCGTTCCACGCGTGGGCCGTGGACGTCTACGACGGAGCGCCGACCGACGTCACGGCGTTCCTCACGGGTGGGTCCAAGAAGGTCGGCCTGTTCGCCTTCTTCCTCGTCTTTCTGGGACCGGTCCTGTTCGTGGCCCCCGGCGCGGGCGGGAGCCCGTTCTCGGGCGGAACGATCGACCTCGGTCCGATCCTGCAGATCACGCTCTCGATCCTCGCGGTCGTGACGATGACCGTGGGAAACGTCCTCGCGTTGCTGCAGAAGGAGATGAAGCGAATGCTCGCATACTCCTCGATCAGCCAGGCCGGCTACATGCTGATCGGGATTGCGATTGGTACCTCGCCCGCGCTCGCCGGCGCCACCCTGCAGATGTTCGCCCACGTCTTCATGAAAACCGGGGCGTTCCTCGTGGTCGCTGGCGTCGCCGCGCTCGGGATCGGTCCGCTCATCGACGACTGGAAGGGCCTCGGAGTACGCCGCCCGCTCGTCGGCGTCGCCTTCGGTCTCATGCTCCTCTCGCTCGCCGGCGTTCCGCTCACCATCGGTTTCGTTTCGAAATTCGTCCTCTTCAGCGCGGCGGTCCAGGCCCAGGGCTACTTCGTCTGGCTCGCGGTCGCGGGACTCCTCAACAGCGCTCTCTCGGTCTTCTACTACGCTCGGGTCCTCAAGGTGATGTTCTTCGACCAGCCGGGGCCCTCCTCGCTGCCCGCGGGGGCGGTGGTCGGCGCTTCGGAACCGCCCCTCCTCCGGGCCGGGGGCTTCGGGTACGCCCGGGCCATCGCGATCGCTCTCGCCGCGGTCGCGATTGTAGCGCTCGGGGTCTATCCGCAGCCCGTGCTCGGGGCGATCCAGACCGCGGCCCAGCACTTCATCAACGTCGGGGCGTGAGGCCGTGGAGCGCTACGACGTGGTCGTCGTCGGGGCCGGCCCGGCGGGGTCGCTCGCGGCGCGCGCCGCGGCGGAAGCGGGCGCGACGACGCTGCTCGTCGACCACCGCCCCGAGCTGGGGCATCCCGTCCAATGCGGGGAGTTCGTTCCGGCGCCGCACGAGCTCTCGGACATCTTCGGCTGTTCGGAGCTGGTCGCGGACGCCTTCGACGTGCCCGCGTCGACCGTGCTGCGCGAAACGCATCGGATGGCCTGCATCTCCCCGTTCGGCCACGTCTTTCGGTTCCCGCTCGCGGGCTGCACGGTCTCCCGTCGGGCGTTCGATAAAGCGCTCGCCTTCCGCGCCGAGGGCGCGGGGGCCGAGCTCCGGTTCCCGCTCGGGGTGACCGGAGTGCATGACGACATCGTGGAAGCTTCCGGGGGGGTACGCCTCCAGGCAAAAGTGGTCGTCGGGGCCGACGGCCCGGTCTCCACGGTCGGCCGCTCGATGGGCTTCGCCCCTCCCCGAGAGCTCTTCCGGATGATCACAGCGACCGTCGACGGCCCCCTGGACGACCAGATCGACATCTTCTTCGGGCACGTCGCTCCGGGAGGTTACGCGTGGCGGTTTCCCCGGGCCCATGACGCGAACGTGGGCCTCGGGGTCGCCCAGCTTCCTTCCGGCAGGTCGCTCGGGGGCCTGCTCGACCGATTCCTTTCGGAGCAAGGTCTCGGCCCCGGTCGACAGAAGACCGCCTGGTGGGTGCCGGTGGGACCTCCCCCCGAGAGCCTGGTCCGCGGTCGGGCGCTCTTCGCGGGAGACGCGGCGAACCTCGTCATGGCGACGAACGGCGGCGGCATTCCCACGGCGATGCTGAGCGGCTGGCTGGCCGGAAAGGCGGCGGCCCGCCACGTGCGTGACGGTTCCCCCCTGACGGAGTATGACACGGCCTGGCGGAAAGCGCTGTACGTCCCGCTCGAACGAGCCGCCCGGATCCAACAGTACGGGGAACGGTTCGCGCGGCCGGACCTGCTCCTGGCCCTAGGCATGCGATATATCGGAGTGTCGGGTCTCGATTCGATGATGCGGCTGCGTTGGCCTTCGCGCCTGCGAGGAAACTCGTGACGACGGCGGGAGCCGGCGACCCGCTCGAGCCGTCGCTCGAAGCGCTCGTGACGCAGACGCTGGGCATGGAGACCGCGGCGGAGCTCTCGCCGCTGCTCCCGGTGCTCGTCCGGGACCTCTCGGACATCGATTGGCGCTTGAACCAGGTCCTCGGCACGCGCTACGCGACGCTCACGGAGGCCGCCCGGTATGCCGTGTCAATGGGAGGGAAGCGGGTCCGACCTCTCCTCATGGCCGCCGCGTTCCGCGCGCTGGGGGCGACCCAGACCCGGCCGATCCACTCCCTCGCCGCCGCGTTCCAGTTGATCCATACCGCGACGCTCGTGCACGACGACGTCATCGACCACGCCGAGACCCGCCGCGGACGGCCCTCGATGCCCCGAGCCTTCGGGGTCCCTCTCTCGATCGTGGGCGGGGACTACCTCTTCGTCCGGGCGTTCGAACTGGCCGCCGAATACCCGAAGTCGATCATCCTGCGATGCGGCGAGGCGTGCGCCGACCTCGTCGAGGGCGAGGTGCTGCAGGATGCGAGCCGTTTCGAGCTTTCCTCGGGACGGGAGCACTACTTCCGCATCGTGGAGGGGAAGACGGCGGCGATCATCGGAGCCGCGCTCGCCTCCGTCGCCGAGATCGCGGAGGTTCCTCCCTCGACGGTGGACGCGCTCCAGACCTACGGAAAGGCTGTCGGGGTCGCCTTCCAGATCCGGGACGACCTCCTGGACGTCTACGGGGACCCGGACCTTCTCGGGAAACCGCTCTACACCGACCTCCGTGAAGGGAACCCGACGATCGTCTCCCTCGAAGCGTTCGCGCGGCTCGACCCCCGGCGCCAGGCCGAGTTCGAGGAACTGTTCCAGCACCGGCGCAAGCGCACGAAGCATCTCCTGCGCCTGCGCGAGCTCACCGACCTCGCCGGCGTCGATACCGTGGTCGCCCGGGAGTCGATGGATTGGGCGGACCGGGCGATCCGGGCGCTCGAGCCGGTCCCGAACGGGCCGTACCGCCACCTCCTGGAACGTCTCGCCCACGGGGCCGCCGAGCGACGCTTCTAGCGCCGCGTTTCGAGCGAAAGCTACATCTTCCCATTCCGGACTCGGCGCTGCGACGAGAGGACAGCATGGGCGGCTCTTCGACGGTCCACGCCAGCGCGACCTCCTCCTCGGGGGGCGCTCCCACGCAGTTCGACCACCTGCCGCCCGCCTGGGAACCGACCCCGGTGCGGCCTCGTCTTCCGATCGGCGTCGCGGTGGTTTCGGTCCTGATCGCGGCCTTCGGCGTGGTGATGCTTCTCGCGGGCCTCCTCTTCCTGCTCGCCACCATCTCCACCACGGTCGTGCCGGCGTCCCTCGAGATCTTCCAGTCGATCGACCTCTACGGGGCGACGATCCTCGCCATCCTCGGAGCGGCTCTCATCGGCATCGCCACCGCGCTCTGGCGGCAGGAGACCTGGTCGCTCTGGACGACGCTCGTCCTCGTCTTCGCCACGGCGGCCTACCAGTTCTTCACGGGGTCGATCACGGTCCTCTTCCTCATCTTCGTGGTCCTGTTCGTCTACCTGATCTCCGTGCGTCGTTACTTCTACTGATGCGGATCCTGCTCGCCCAGCTCGCCCCGGTGCCGGGCGACCTTGCGAAGAACACGGACCGGGTCGCCGCCGCACTCCGGGCGACCCGCTGCGACCTCGCGGTGTTCCCCGAGCTCTACCTCTCGGGGTATCGGGTCGGGGACCGGATCCATCGGCTGGCCCTCAAGGAGGGCGACCCCACCCTCGCCCGGTTGCGCGAGATCTCCCGCGACTCCGGCAGCATCTTGGTCCTGGGAGGCCCGCTCGCCTCGACGGACCGGGCCGGCGAAGTCCACAACGCGGCGCTGGCGGTGCTCCCCGACGGAACGATTCGGGTCCAGGTGAAGCGATACCTGCCCACGTTCGGCCCCTTCGAGGAGGGGGTTCCGTTCACTCCCACGGAGACGAGCCAGCCCGTGCGCTTGGGGGCGGCCTTGGTTGGTCTGCAGATCTGTTATGATGCGTTCTTCCCGGAGGTCTCGCGACAGCTCGCACTCGGCGGGGCCGAGTTCTTGGTCGTCATCTCTGCCTCCCCGACGACCAGCCGACGGCTGTTCGAACGTCTGCTTCCGGCCCGAGCGATCGAGAACGCCATGCCGGCCATCTTCGTGAACCGCGTCGGGGTCGAGGACGGGATCGTCTTCGGTGGCGGCTCGGGAGCTTGGGACCCCCGCGGCGAGCCGATGGGGACGACTCCGGTCCCCTTCGCCCCCGCGGAGCCTGAGGAATCCCTGGCGCTCGTGGAACTGGACCTGGCCGAGGCCGTTCGCTGGAGACCGTTCCGCCCGGTCCTGCGCGACGTGGCCGGTCGGCCGGGAGTAGCTCAAGCGATCCCGTCACCTTCCGAAACTCGTTCGATTCCAGCGCGTCCCTTATAGGGGACGTGGACCCCCGGAAGGACGGTGTCGCCGCCCCCGACGATTGCCCAGCAGCTGGCTGCGAAGCAACGCGAGATCTCGGTCGCCGAGTTCTTCGAACGGAATCGTCAGATCCTGGGGTTCGACAATCCGCAGCGCGCCCTCCTCACGACGGTCAAAGAAAGCGTGGACAATTCGTTGGACGCGAGCGACGAGGCGCGCATCCTCCCCGATGTCCTCGTCGAGATCTCGAAGGAGACCGACGACCGGCTTCGCGTCGCCGTCACCGACACCGGCCCGGGAATCCTGCGTCGCGAGATCCCGAACGTCTTCGCCCGGCTGCTCTACGGCTCCCGCTTTCACTCCAATCGGCAGGCGCGAGGCCAGCAGGGGATCGGCATCTCCGCGGCAGTGCTCTACGCCAACCTGACAACGGCCCGACCCGCCCGCATCACCTCGAAGGTGGAGGAAGAGGAGGCTGCACACGTCCTCGAACTCGTGATTGACACGCAGAAGAATCAACCTCGCATCGTCTCGGAGGACGTCACGCTCTGGGATTCCGAGCACGGCACCCGCGTCGAGCTCGTGCTGAAGGCGCGCTACGTCCGCGGTCGCCAGTCGCCGTACGAATATCTTCGCGGAACGGCGATCGTCAATCCCCATGCCCGCATCGTCCTGGTCGAGCCCGACGGGACCCGGGTAACGTTCGAGCGCGCGAGCACCGACCTGCCCCCTGTCGCGACGGAGACCCTGCCCCACCCCTACGGGCTCGAGCTCGGGGAGCTGGGCTACCTCCTCAAGGCCTCGAAGCGAGCGAGTCTCTCGGAATTCCTGTCGAAGGACCTGCAGGGAGTGAGCGTCCGTACATCGAAAGAGCTGCTCGCCGCCGCCGGACTCAAGGCCAGCGCGGCTCCGAGCTCGGTCGCCGGGGACGACCAGGACCGACTCCTTCACGCCCTTCACGAAGCGCCGCTCATCGCGCCCTCCCCGGAGGGTCTCTCGCCGATCGGGTCGATGCTCATCAAGCGAGGACTCCGGAATGTGCTCGGAGATCTTCGACCGGAATTCTACTGCCCTCCGGTGAGCCGCCCGCCGAAAGTCCACGCGGGGTTCCCGTTCATGGTCGAGGTCGGACTCGTTTACGGCGGGGGCCTTCCGGCCGATCAGCCGGTCCAGATCCTCCGCTTCGCGAACCGCGTCCCGCTCCTGTTCCAGCAGGGAGCGTGCGCGATCACGAACGCGATCGCGAACCTCGACTGGCGACGCTACGGGCTCGAGCAGAAGGGAGGGTCGGGGGTGCCCTCGGGCCCGGCCCTCATCCTCGTCCACGTGGCTTCGACCAAAGTGCCGTTCACGAGCGAAGCCAAGGAGGCGGTCGCCGAGGACCCCGAGATCGACAAGGAGCTCACCCTCGCCCTCCAGGCGGCGGCCCGTCATCTGCGAACCCACCTCTCGCGGAAGAGCCGTCGCGATTTCGCGAGCGAGAAATTCGCGATCATCCAGCGGATCCTTCCCAAGCTGGCGGAGAAGACCAGCCATCTGGTGGGAAAGCCGGTTCCCGACCTCACCCCGGTCATCACCCGCATCATGGACATCGTCAACGTCGAGTGTCCTCTCGAGTCCGATGGAAAAGGGGTCCGCGCGAAGGTGGAGGTGACGAACTATACCCCGCGCCCGAGGGTCCTCGAGCTGTTCGTCGAGATCCCGCCCGACGTCTTCCCCGTCGCCGCCTTCGACCCCGCTCCCGACGGGGTCGATGCGCCGTTGGGGAGAGCGTGGTGGACGCTCCCCAAGTTGGCGCCGAACGGACGCACGGGCCTCACTGTCTCGTTCCCCGCCAAGACCGACGTGGATTCCAACGACCTCGATTGGTACGTGGCCGGTATCGACGAGTCCCATATCCTCGGCGCGGAGCCGCTTCCCGGCGACTGGGAGGTCCGGCTCCCGCGGACGATCGTCGAGGCCGCCGAGGCGGCCGCCGCGGATGCGGCCGCGAACGGGACGAGCGCCGAAGAGGAGGTGGATTACGATGCCGCCGAAGCGAGCGCGCACGCCAGCGAAGAAGAGTGACGACGAGGTGTCGGTGAAGGTTCGCGCGGACGCGCTGAAGCCCACCGTGGGCCTCGCCGAGCAGATCTACGAACAGCTGGACCGCGGGGAGATCCCGAGGATGCGTCTTCCGCTCCGGACGAAGCAGAACATCATGTTCCAGCCTCGGGAGGGGGTCTGGAAGCTCGGTCGCACGATGGGGACGCGCAGCGCGCGAAAGCTCGATGGCGCGCTCATGCTCCTAAGGACGTTCTACCTCGTCGATTTCATCAACGAGATGGCCCGGGACGGAAAGACGTCCACCCTGCGGGAGCTCTACTACATCAGCGAAGCGTGGGAGGACGCGAAATTCCACGGGGAGGACGAGTCGAACCTCCTCATCGAGGACCTCGAGGTGATGTGCGAGCGCCTGCGCGAGGACTTCCGCCTGCACCCCGAGGAAAACGGCGCATCGGTCATCGGCGACCTCACGATCAAGGAACGGAATCGGAAGGGGGTGGTGAAGAAGATCAACTGCCGGGACGACGTCGGCGACGGGGGCTATTCCCTCCCGTTCAACGTCGAGAAGGAGAAGATCGAGTTCGTCAGCACGAACGCGAAGTTCCTGATCGCGATCGAGTGCGGCGGCATGGTCGACCGGCTCGCCGAGAACGGCTTTGACGAGCAGCACAACGCGATCCTCCTGCACCTCAAAGGGCAGCCCGCCCGCTCGACCCGGCGGTTTCTACGACGGGCCTCCGAGGAGCTCAAGCTCCCCGTGGTCGTCTTCACCGACGGCGACCCTTGGTCGTTCCGAATCTTCGCCTCGGTCGCCTACGGGGCGATCAAGACCGCGCACCTTTCGAGCTACCTCGCCACGCCGTCCGCGGAGTTCCTCGGGGTGACGGCGTCGGACATCGAGAACTACGACCTTCCCTCCGACAAGCTCTCCGAGCAGGACGTCCGCGCCCTCCAGGCCGAACTCACCGACCCGAGGTTCGGGACGGCCGAGTGGCGCGCAGAGATCGAGCTGATGCTGAAGAACGGGAAGAAGGCGGAACAGCAATCCCTCGCCAAGTACGGTCTCAACTACGTGACCGAACACTACCTGCCCGAGAAGTTGACCGAGATGGGGGTCCTGTAGAGGACCCCGTGCCTTGTTCCTCCCCTGCGCCGATAGGTTTTAGAAGGGACGGGCGGGTCGCCGGCCGATGACGTACAGTTCGGGGCAGAAATACCTCGCCGAGTTCGTCGGAACGTTTGGATTGCTGCTCGCGGTCGGGGGCGCGGCCGTGTTTACCCTCACGGAGGACTACGATCCGCTCGTCCGAGTGGCGGTGATCAGTCTCTCGGTCGGCTTTGGCCTGGTCGGCCTCATCTACGCCTTCGGCGACATTTCGGGCGGGCACTTCAACCCCGCCGTGACGATTGCGGCGTGGGTGGCCGGACGGATGTCCGCGCGCGACGTCGTACCCTACATCCTCGCGCAGGTCGCCGGCGGCGTCGTGGGCATGGGGGTCGTCGCCGGGATCGCCTACGGCAACTCCACGTTCTTCCCGACCGCCCAGACGGCGGCCCTGGGCTCCCAGTGCTACGCGTCCGGATCCACCGCGTGCGGGGGATTCGGGCTCGGCGCGGTCTTTCTGGTCGAGGTTGCCTTCACGTTCCTGCTCGTCATTGCGATCCTCTTCTCGACCCGGAGCTCGAGCTCGGCGAAGAATCTCGCTCCCATTGGGATCGGGCTCACCCTCCTGATGACCAACCTCGTGGCGATCCCGATCGATGGCGCCTCGATCAACCCCGCTCGCAGCTTCGCACCCGCGGTCCTCTCGTCGATGTGGTCGAGCGGAAACTGGGCGATCGGTCAGGACTGGGTCTTCTGGGTCGCCCCGATCCTCGGTGGGCTGTTCGCGGCGCTCGTCGACCGAGCGCTCAAGAGCTCCTCCTCGTAGGCCCGGGACCGCCTCCCTCAGGAGTCGGCAATCCGAGCGAGGCCGGCCGGCGACAGGAGTTCCTCGGCGAACTCGGCGGGAACGTAGACGAGGAACCCTTCGGGTCCCTCCGCCCGGCGCCAGTCGATCCCCCATTCCTTGAACTCGGTCCGCTCGGCCCGCACCTCGACCACCGGTTCGCTGAGGCGGACTGGGACGGTGGCCCCGTCCTTGGCCAGGAGCAAGACGTCGTTGGGTTCGTCGTACACGACCCAGCCACGGGGGACCACGAGGCGCAGATGGACGAGCCGGGGGCGGAACTGGCTCTCGCTCTCGGTCTCGGTCCGCGAGAAGACCGCATGCTCGTTCCCTCCGACATCGATCATCCGCTCGAACTGGAAGGAGCGCTGTCGGAACTCGAGGACGTTGATCTCGAGGTCGCTGAGGTCGAGCACGCGGGACCGACGGCCGTCCGCCAGATAACGCTGGGGAAAGGGGTCCGGGTGGGCCTCGCCCGCCGGGGAGCGGCTCCGGGAGGTCGGTTCGGAGCCCTCCCGCTCGCCGGCGGCAGCCGCTCGCCGTTGGCAACCCTAATAAACGGTCGCCCGTACCGCGGCGCGTCCGGACTGAGAGGGAATGAAACGTTCTTCGCGCGTTTGGAAGAAACGCGGCCACATGCGGTGGAAGTGGCGCAAGAAGCGAATGCGCCGCCGCATGAGAGCCCAGAAGATGCGAAAGCAGTAGTCGGGTCCCGAGCGATCGGGACCGAACCCCTTCCTTCCCTTACCAGGTCGCTCGTTCGAGCTCGCGAGACTTCTTGGTCGCCTTCTTCCACTCTCGATAGTGGTCGCGGCAAAGCGGGGCGCGACGCCCACGGTCCGGGAGGCCGGGGAATGCCTTTTTCGCTTCGGTGAGCGACAGGCGCCGGGCGGACGGAGCGCCGCAACCGGGGACGAGGCACGGTTCGTCCTCTTCCGGGACCCGA